>NZ_CP015772.1:2501215-3126518 GCF_001654455.1 Niabella ginsenosidivorans | reverse complement strand
CCATGCAGCGGCAGACGGACAATTGGGAGGTATTATGAAAGTATACAGGGAATGGCGCATTAGCGGAAACCCTACCTGGCTGAGAAAGATCTATCCGCTTGTAAAGCGGAGCCTTGATTTTTGTATAGCAACCTGGGACCCTATGGGAAAAGGCGTACTGGAGGAGCCACATCATAATACTTATGATATTGAATTCTGGGGCCCTGATCCTATGTGTACCACTTTTTACCTGGGGGCTTTGCAATCCATCATAGCAATGGGGCAATTCCTGAATGAGGATGTTAGTGCTTACAGCTCATTGTTAAAGAAAGGGAAAGCGTTCCTGGAAACCCGGTTGTTCAATGGCGAGTTTTTCTTCCAGCAGATACAGTGGGAGGGCCTCAAAGCACAGAACCCTGCCCAGGCGCAATCTTTTGGCGGAAATTATTCAAAGGAAGCCATAGAAATATTGAAAAGGGAAGGGCCGAAGTACCAGTATGGCAAAGGTTGTTTGTCTGATGGGGTACTGGGAAGCTGGATTGCAACGGTATGCGGACTGGAAGATCCTGTTGACAAAAGTAAAATAACCAGCCACCTGCTTTCCGTGCATAAATATAATTTAAAGGCCACTCTTAAAGGTCATGTTAATCCGCAGCGGCCGGCTTATGCCCTGGGCAATGAAGGCGGTTTATTGTTATGCACCTGGCCTAAAGGCGGAAAACTGTCTTTACCTTTTGTTTACAGCAATGAAGTATGGACGGGTATTGAATACCAGGTGGCCGCGCATTTGATGTTGATGGGGGAGGTGGAAAAAGGACTTGATATTGTAAGGGCATGCCGCAGAAGGTATGACGGCCGTGTCCGTAATCCTTTTAATGAATATGAATGCGGGCACTGGTATGCAAGGGCAATGTCCAGCTACGGCCTGTTACAGGCTTTAACAGGGTTGCGGTACGATGCTGTGGAAAAAAAACTGTATGTGGATTCAAAGATTGGTGATTTTACCTGTTTTATTGCAACAGCAACAGGGTTTGGTACGGTGTCCTATAAAAATAAAAAAGCCAGTGTACGGGCGGTACATGGCAGCATTGATGTGAGAGGTATTGCTATTACCGGTTAGGGTTATTACCCTTACAATTATCTGTGATGCGATCATTGAAATGTATTTTGCTGGGGGTCACGGTGAGCGGCATTCTGGGGGTATGCGGGCAGTCAGGTGCCCTGCAGGGAACGATCGTTCCCAGTAATGTAAAAAGGGTGGCCCGGGTAACCGGTGCTGCCCGCTCAACGGACACGATTCCCGGTCCGAACCGGACGGATCATTTTTATAATGTAGGAGGCACTGATTTGGGCATTGCCTGGGAAATGGGCAATGGCACTGTAGGGCTTTTTTTCGGGGATACTTATGGCCGTGATTTCGAACCAGGACCGGGCGGTCCGGGGGATGCCGGTGACTGGCGCTCCAATGTGCTGGCCTTTTCTGCGGATAAGGAACTGTCTGACGGGATCACGTTCGATAGCATGCGCACGGTTACAGGAAGAACAGAAGCCCGGGAGATCATTCCAAGCCGTCATGATCCGGATTGCAGGGGTGATCATACCATGATACCTACTGCAGCCATTCATGCCGGAAACAGGGATATTGTTCATTGCATGAATATCAACTGCTGGGGGGTGCCGGGAAAATGGCGTACCAATTATTCGGCACTCTTTTTTTCTGAGGACAACGGAAATACGTGGAACCGCTCCGGCGTATGCTTTGCAGCGGATAGTAAATTTGCTCAGGCCGCACTGGCAAAAAAAGACGGGTATGTATACCTGTATGGAACGCCGGCCGGCCGGCAGGGTGCTATCTATCTTTTAAGGGTGCCGGAAAACAAACTTGCTTTTCAGAATGAATATGAATACTGGGCCCGCAGGAAGGGTTGGGTAAAGCAGGCCGAAAGCTCGGCAGATCCCGTTGTTGAAGCACCGGCCGGCGAAATGTCGGTGATCTATAATAAACGGCTGCAACGGTGGATCATGCTGTATCTGGACGTGAGCCGGAAAGCGATCGTGCTGCGCGATGCTATTGACCCCCAGGGAGTATGGAGCTCCCCGAAAATATTGGTCCGCTCTTCGGACTATCCCGGTTTATACGGATCCTTTATTTATCCGCCTGAAAATGACACAACGCTTTATTTTCTGATGTCGGTATGGAAAGATTACAATGTCTTTCTGATGAAGGCGGATCTGAAACGGGAAACCGAATAGGAAACGGGGGACTCCTCAGGGCTTTTATGGAACGCACAGAAATGAACAGGCGCGTATGGCATTTTCCCGGCTCGTGGGCATGAACCGGGATTTTTCGCCTGGCACATGCCTTTCTCCAAAATGTTATACACCCGATTAATAGATGGAGATAATTCGTTTACGGACAATTAAGTACCTTTGCAGACAGTATTGAAGAATTTTATGACGGAAGCAAGTAAAACAGAAGAGAAAAAAAGCCTGAATTTCCTGGAGGAGATTGTGGAAACGGACCTGGCGTCAGGAAAATATAAATCCATTGTCACAAGATTTCCGCCGGAGCCTAACGGCTACCTGCATATTGGCCACGCCAGCAGCATCTGCCTGAATTTTGGCCTGGCGCAGAAATACGGCGGATATACCAACCTGCGTTTTGATGACACCAATCCTGTAACAGAGGAAACGGAATATGTAGACAGTATCCGGGAGGATATAAAATGGCTGGGCTTTGAATGGGCAAATGAGTTTTATGCATCCGACTACTTTGATCAGTTGTATGAATACGCTGTCCGGTTAATTCAAAAAGGCCTTGCTTATGTTGATGACAGCACCAGCGAAGAAATAGCCGCACAAAAAGGCACGCCCACACAACCCGGTCGCAGAAATCAATATGCAGAACGATCTGTTGAGGAAAACCTGAGGTTGTTTGAGGAGATGCGGGACGGGAAATATCAGGACGGAGAAAAAGTGCTGCGCGCAAAAATTGACATGACGTCCCCGAACATGATCATGCGTGACCCCATTTTATACCGGATCAAGCACGCTCACCATCACCGTACCGGCAGCAAATGGAATATTTATCCGATGTATGATTTTGCGCACGGGCAAAGCGATTCCATTGAACATGTAACACATTCCATCTGCACGATGGAGTTTGTGCCGCACCGCGAAGTATATGACTGGCTGATCGAAAAGCTGGAAATATTTCCTTCCAGACAGTATGAGTTTGCCCGCCGTAACCTGAGCCATACGGTCATGAGCAAGCGGAAGCTGCTGCAACTGGTAAATGAAAAATATGTAAGTGGATGGGATGATCCCCGGATGCCTACCATTTCCGGGCTTAGAAGGAGAGGCTATACTCCTGAAAGCATCCGCGATTTTGCAGAGCGCATTGGCGTTGGAAAAAGAGAAAACGTTGTTGAATTAGGGTTGCTCGAATTTTGTGCCCGCGAACACCTGAATAAAATTGCCCTGCGCAGGATGGTGGTTTTTAATCCTTTAAAAGTAGTCATTACCAATTATGAAGGCGTGGAGGAAATTTTACATTCGGAAAACAATCCGGAAGATCCCGGGGCCGGCACAAGGGAAATGACTTTCAGCAGGGAATTATATATAGAGCGGGAGGATTTTATGGAGGAGGCTCCCAAAAAATATTTTCGCCTGGCACCGGGAAAGCAGGTGCGTTTAAAAAGTGCCTATATCATCCGGTGCGATGAGGTAATCAAAGATGACGAAGGCAACATCCTGCAGCTGAACTGTTCCTATTTCCCTAACAGCAAAAGCGGGGAGGACAGCTCCGGCATACATGTAAAAGGCACGCTGCACTGGGTAAATGCAAAGGATTGCTTTCCTGTTCAGATCAATGAATATGACCGCCTGTTTACCGTTGAAGATCCTTCCGGTGAAGAAGGAGATTTTACCGGCTACATCAACAAAGAATCCTTAAAAATCATAGAAGGAGCCCTGGCAGAACCGGCTTTAAAGAATGCTGTCGTTCATGACCGTTTTCAGTTTTTACGTAAAGGTTATTTTACTCTGGACCCGGACAGCACACCGGCTCATTTCATCTTTAACCGTACCGTTACTTTAAAGGACAGCTGGGCAAAGGCAGGGAAATGAGTTGCGCGAACGGTGGATTTATTGAGTTGCAGTTTTGATCATTAGCGGTAAAAGCTGAGTGCTAAAAACTGATAACTGAAAACTGACAATCTTTTACGGAATAATATTGAACACAAACAAAAGGGTAGTGATAAACAGGAGCGCCAGCCCGGTGAGAAAAATGTAATCCGCTATATTCTCCAGCCGGCGGCTTTGTGCACCGGCAGACCGCAGGGAAAGAAAAGAAAGGATGCAACTGGCCATAAAAAATAAAATGGCAATAGCAGCCACTTCATCCATAATGGTTTTGCTGCCCTTGTTGCTGAAAAGCCTTAAAGAAGTGATCAGGATAAAACAAATGCCCACGAGGTTTGAAGCCGCGTTTAATATATGCTGTGATTTCTGGTTGTCCTGTTTCATATTAAAATAAAAATGATCAGAAAGATAGTTAAAAAATCAGTCAGGTATACTGCAGCAGTTTCAGACCATTCATTTTCCCCGGCAGCCAATAATACTGATAACTGAAAACCAAAAACTGATAACTAAAGGCTCATCGCTTTCCGCGTTATAAGAATATTAAATTTGACTTAAAAAATTTTTATTTGAAAAAAAAAGAACTATCTTACTAATGTAAACTATTTCGAAACTCTTAAACTTTGATTATGGAATTGAATGAAACATTATTTAATGAGGATGAATTACAGGTAACGCGCAGTGAGGAGGGCAGTTATGCTGAAATGGATGGTGATGGTGCTGATGGTGATGGAAGTGATGGCGATGGTTCAGACGCTTCCGACGGTGATGGCGGTGCCGATGGTGATGGTGGCGCAGATGGCGACGGAAGTGATGCTGACGGATCTGATAATGCCTGATTCATTCTCAAAAAAAAATCGTATTAGCTGAAAAGCTGCGGCATCTTTGCTGCAGCTTTTTTATTATCTTGGCAGGTAAAAAATAACAGATGATGAATTCTTTTTTTTGCAAAATAGTAACTCCATATACTGTTGAAGACTTTTTTAATGCCTATCATGAAAAAGATATCCTGCATGTGCAGCGGAATGATAAAGAGCACTACAGCGATATTCTTACCTCTTTGGAAATATCTGATTTCCTGGACCGGCAGGATGTATTCTATCCCTCGTTGCGCATCGTAAAGAATGGTAAGGAAATTCCCTCTGGGGAATATACCCTCAAGGGCGTGCCTATTGGCCATCATAAAAGAGACGGGATCATAAATACGGAAAAAGCATTTGCCCTGTTCAATGATGGGGGCACATTTGTGATTCAGGCCGGCCAGCGTTATTTTGATCATTTGTCAGCCTGCTGTATGGAGTTGTCCCGGAAATTTAATGCGCCGGTCCAGGCAAATTTATATATTACGCCCAACCGTTCGCAGGGGTTTAATCCGCATTGGGATACGCACGATGTATTTGTGCTGCAGATTTCGGGAACAAAAACCTGGCATCTGTACGGGTTTGAGAAAGAGCTGCCCACCAAGAACCAGGGTTTTATAAGTAAAGGATATTCTAAAGAGCCCATCCAGACGATCCGGCTAAGCCCCGGAGACTTCTTATATGTGCCCCGCGGGTATGTGCATGATGCGGTGGCCGATGATGGTATTTCATCCCATATCACTATCGGCATCCTGTCCTTTACATGGATAAGGTATTTTGCCGAGTTATTTACACAGCTGGAAAATGAAAAAGCCTTCAGGGAAGCGGTCCCCTTCTGGCGGGATGATCTGCCGGATAAAATAAAAGAAAAAACGGCCTTGCTAAAGGGCACTATTGATAAACTGAATGTTGAAGATGGGATCAGAAAGCTCACTGTGCAATATGAGAAATTGCAGCCCCAGTTGCTGAACCGTTATTTTGAAAGCCTGCTGAACCTGGATGACCTCAGCAGCAGTTCGGTGATCAGCCTGAACAGTACCGTTTTTTTTGAACGGGGCGGGCAGGAAGGAAATTGCTTTATAAAGTGTTTTGGTAAAACCATCCAGTTCCCGCAGACACTGAAACCGCTGATCGATTTTATATTTGATACCCAATCCTTTACTTTGCGGGACTTGCCGGGCGCAGCAGACGAGGATGTGAAAAAAGCAGCAATTGCTAAACTTATCAGGGAAGGTGTTGTTTATATAGAAGCAGACAGTTCATCCAATTAATGATTTTTTTTGAGCAAAACAAAAACACAAAACGTATTCTTTTGCAGCGCTGCATCCCGGTACTTCAAAGAAGATATTCATGGGTCCGCGGCTAATTACAATGGCTTTATTTTATTAGAGCACAGCGATCCGTTTCCGGAAAAGATCAGCCAGGCACATTTTGATCAGCAATTTATAGCCGCCCTGGAAGAGCTGGCAAAGCGCAAAAGAGCAAAGCTTTTACTGATCCGGAATAAAAAAACGAATTTCAGGATCGTTAAACTGATTTATGTAGATTGTTTACAGCAACGGTATTTTACACTGTATTCTGTTCCGGAAGACCTGGCTGCAATACGGCTGGAATATTATATTGACAACCCCGAATCCATCTGGGAGACCACTCCCTTTTTTGTAGTATGCACCAATGGTAAAAAAGATAAATGCTGCTCTAAATTCGGGTTCCCGGTCTTTAAATTTATCGAAAATCATGACCGGCAAATGCCCGTATTTGAAAGCACGCATGTGGGGGGCGACCGGTTTGCTGCCAATGCCGTCTGTATGCCGTTTGGCCTGTATTACGGACGTGTGATGGTTGAAGATGTGGACCCGATCCTGGCTGCGACAGATCAGGGAGCTATCTATTATTCCAATTACCGGGGGCTTTCGATCAGATCTTTCCTGCACCAGTCTGTGGAATGTTTCCTGCGGGAGCACCTGGATCATTTTGCCATCCGCTTCCCATTGGTGGTTGGGGAACAGGAGGAAGAGGGAGATCTGATAAAACTGATCGCTGCTGTTGAGGGCAGGAGGTTCCAGGTGATTGTCCGGAAAAAAACAATTGCCTATCCCTACTACCTTACCTGCAAATCAACCAAACCCGGTAACATAACCAAGTACCTGCTGGAAGAGCTGAAGGAACTGCCGGAAACGGTTTAGCTGGCAGCACAGTTATCATTCCAGTTCCAGTGCCATCTGTATATTGGCCCGCTTATAGGGGCTTGGGCGGTTGTTGATCTTTTTAAAACCCAGCTTGTAATACAGGCTGATTGCCGGTTTTAAGCGCGTATTGCTTTCCAGATAAAGTCTTGAGGCGCCCATTTTTTTGGCCCTGTTAATAATTGCACCGGCCAGCAGCTTACCGATATTCTTGCCCTGTGCGGCCGGAGCAACGGCCATCTTTGCCATTTCGTAATCATATTCGGGGTCGTTCATTTTTATGAGCGCGCATACGCCAACGGGCGCGTCTTTATACAGGGCTACCAGTATACAGCCTCCCTTGTCAAGAATGTATTTGCGGGGGTTGGTCAGGGCCCGTTTATCAGCAGCTTCCATTTCAAAATAACGGGAGATCCAAGCTTCATTTAAGGAACGGAACGCTGACTGATACTCCGGGGTATAGTCTGCAATGCGTATGTAACTGCTTTCCCGCTGCCTTTGCTGTTCCAGCACCCTGCGCGATAGTGATTTTTGTTCCAGTAAAAACTCCCATTCATCAATGGCTTCCCATAAGTTGTGTACGGCTTCACGGGTCAGTTCTTCAACAGCATTAGTAACGTCTGTGCACTGGTCCGTTATGAGCGGAACAAGCGCCCTGCCTTTGGGGGAGAGCGCTATACGGGTCTGGCGTTTATCGCCCGGTTTTTTATTTTCCGTTAAGAGCCCTTTTGCGGTCATTTCCCGTACGATCCTGCTTACTGATGGCTGGGAATGACCGATGGCAATGGCTATTTGGGTGATGGTCTGTTCCCCGTTCTGTGAAAGCATGTAAAAAACAGGGAACCATTTTGGTTTGAGCGGGATATGATTCTGCGTGTAAATCTTTTCAGCTTCCTCTGTAAACAGGGAAGACAACGTCCGCAACCGGCTGCCCAATGCCATTTTTCCGGTACGCGCATAGAATATTTTTTCCATAATTAATTATATAACTGATTATACAAATATACAGCCTGAGCCGCATTGAATGACCAACCGGTGAATTTTGCTGTACTGCCCGGAAATGAGAGATACTGCTGAGAAGGGCATTGGCAATCAGATGCAAAAAATGCCGCAAAACTATAACGGGCCAACAGAGAAAGAAATGGTAACAGCGCTGATGCCATTATCCAGCCACTGCACCGGCTCTACTACTATAATGCTTCTTATATCGCCGGCTCCGAAATCGATCTCTTTTTCATAGGAAAGATTCTGGTAATGGGTGACGGAGTCTTTTTTAATAATATGATCCAGTTTGTCAATGCCTTTTTTCAGGTTAATAGGCGCATCCAACCCTTTCAGTATGCTTTTCATCAGCATGCTTCCCGCTTTGAACCAATATGCCTTTGAAACAGAATCCTGGCTGAATGCTGAAGTTTCAAAGCGAAAAATAAGGGTATAATACTCGCATCCGGTATTGGTAATGGTAAGCCGGTCATTATTTTTTAAGGATACGGTTTCAATACCTGTAAGGCTATCCTTCTTCAGGATAAAACGGGCATTGGAATAAACCGATTTTTTAACAACAGGTGTAGGAGTGCCACGGGTGCAATTGTCCGGTTGAATAGCAGCGTCCTGCTTTGAAACATAGGGAGGTGCTACGGTTGTATCATAATATTCTTCACTGGCAGCATTTGAATAATTTCTGAAAGATCCTGTATGGCATCCTGTTGAAAGCAGGAACATTATCAGGCTTAGAAGAAAAATTATTCTTTTCATGTGGCGGCGTTGGGTTATTTTGGTTTTGCTGTTCCTGCAAACTTACGTATTTCAGGGTCAATTATACGTTGTTTTACAGAAGGCGATCCTGTTGCTGTGCTCAGGCACAAAGCGGTTGCTTTGTGAGCATATCCCGGCGTAGGGTCAGAAATGGGGCGGTTGTATCTGCTTCAGGGGCTGATTGTTTCAGCCTCACAATTGCCTTGTTGGACGATCGTTATAGCCTTTTGGACAATTCCTGTTCTGTCCGGGCTTTAATAAGCATTATCTTTATATTGTCAGGCTGTTTGCTGATCTTTTGCAGCTTTTTTTATTGGTACTGATGCAAAGAAAAGAAGCAGTCTGTTTATGATGAACTCTAAAGGTCTGAACAGGTCCAGTATATAAAACAACAATACATCAGGTGTTTTTTTCGTGGTATAAAAATTGGCGTGGTTTTACCGCGCCAATGTGTTTTATACAACCTGTAACATGCCGGATCTGTTTAGTATTTTTAGCCGGATGAATGGCACAATATTAAAAAAGCTGAAACTGCTGATGCCAAAACCTTTGTTGTGGCGCCTTTGGAAGGATGGAAGTCTGTTTACCGGTCGGGGCAGTTCATCACACTGGTGTTCTATAACTACCTGGGCGAGCAGCGCCGGTCCTTTTCTCTTTCGCCAAGCCCGTATACAGACGACTTTTTATCATTTACGGTTAAGAAGCCGGATAACGGGGAATTCAGCAGGCAGCTGATCTATAAAACTGCTGAAGGGGCTGTTCTGGAAACAACCGGCATTAGCGGTTATTTTGTTTTACCCTGACAGACAGAAAGAAAAACGTTGTTTTCTTGCTGCCGGCAGCGGCATTACGCCCTGCTATTCATTGATCAGGACCCTCCTGGGTGCCCCGCAGGCAAAGATCATTCTGCTTTACAGCAACCGGTCAGAAAAGGATACGATCTTTTATCATGCGCTGAAGCAACTGCAGGAAAATAATAAAGACCGGCTGAACATTCATTTTATGTTCAGTAACCGGCTGGAAGTACCGGAACGCCAACTGAGGCGGCAAATCAGTTCGTATTATGGTGCCTTATAGTTGTGTATCCGGCCGGTGCGGAAGCTGCCGTGGCTACCTGTACAAAGGGAAACATATGGATGGCTTACAATGAAGTGCTTGCTGATAAAGAAGTGGCGGCAGGCAGGGTACTGGCCTGCCAGGGCTACCCCGTTGGGGGGGCTGAGGTGGTATTCTGAGCATACAAAGAAGGGCATTTAACAGCTCCCGGCGAAAAAACTGCCGTATTCGCAGCGGTAACGGCTTATTCTACCGAAAAAAACATAACAGCGTGAGGATTCATTATAATTTAGCAATTGTAATTGCTTATAGAGAAGGTTGACTATTTCTAAAATGAATGCGACCAAAACCTGCTGCTTGGAGCATTTCTTTTTTAATCCGTATCCCTTTTTTTTGATCTGAAAACAAAGTGCGCCGCAAAATGGCAAAGCGGACCGCATACTCAGATGCCTGTTATTACAGAATCCCTTTGCTGCTGTCTCTTTATTATTTCCGGAATATAAGGTGCTACCTGATTTTTGAGAAGGCCGGCGGAAATGGTTAATGCAGACGGATCATCGGCCAGCCGGAACCAGGGGCGGGGCTGACTGAAGGGATAAGTGCCATAAACCACTACAGGTGTTCCGCAGGCAAGTAACTGATTGCCTTTAAGGATCCACTGATCGGCCCAGTAATACAGGAATTTTGCATCTTTTTCCTGTAAACGCATACAACTGTGAGAAGCAGGATAGCCTGGCAGCCCGTATTCATGAAACCCGATGCCCCAGGTGTTGTGTATATTAAAATTCCATTTCAGCTTCCACTCGTCACTGACCGTGCTGATGGTTTGCCTGGCCTTCCAGTTGGTAAAATACAAACGGGGTGGGGTGGGCTTTGTTTTACGCCCGCTATTGGTTTGCCCTGTCCACACCAGTTTCCCGTTCTCATAGGCAGCAAAGGCCTGTGCGGGTATAGAAAATACAATGATTTTATGAACATCGCTTAAAAAACCGGCCTCCGTTGGGAAAGGCAGATAGGCTGTTAGCGGCAATGAATAATCGCTTGGTACCAGAATGCTGTCCAGGTTACGTATATGAGCAGAATCCGTTCTGTTAATTGCCGTCAGGATATCAAGATGCGCGGCTCCCGGAAAACTGTCTTTCATGGATTGCCATACTTTCTTTTTTATAAAAGAGTAGGTAAGCCGGGGAAGCTCCGGTTGTGCCGGGGGTAGCTTTTCAGCGGCGGTATCCACGGCTACCGGTGGGGTATTGGTGCTTTTTTTATGGGGCTGCTGACATGCTATCAATAAAATGCATATAAGAGCAGTAGCTATAAAGGTCTTCATCATTTAACAATTCCGCCGCAATATCGTTCTTTTTTTAGTGGTAGAAAAAAGATTTGCAGCACCGGTTCATAACAGGAGTCGGCAACAGATGCCATTGGCACCAGAGCAGAGGGGCTGCCCCGCTTAGGCGGATATCCCTGCCGGAACGGCAGTATAGGAGCCGGGCGGGGAACCGGTGCTGCCAGATGCAGTGCCGTTGAGAGCCCCTGCTAAATAATAGCTCAGAAAAAGTGGAATCTGTCTCAGGCCAGGCGCATCACTTTATTTTTTACTGAAATGGGCTATGAATAAAGGTAATTCACAATGCCGCGAATGCCCACCTGACCGGACGGCTATGCTGCATACACAACTTTTTCTCCTATTAGCAGGGGGTTCGTGCAGTAATTGTGATTTATTGTCTTATCCGAACTTTCGGATGAGTTGCGGAGTATTGATACAATACCAGACCATCAACTCATCTATTTTCTTTTCAACCTTTTGTCAATCGCCACAAAAGGTTGCCATTTGGCGCTATTGGTGCCCATTTTAGAAGGGAAAAATGTATTTTATTGATTCGTGCATCTGTGGCATAATTGTTTACAGATGTATGCGTTCATCCCGGGAGCTGTTTGCCGGAGCCCTTTGTTTTAGGCAGAAATATGTATATTCGTAACCATTCCTTTTAACTAAAAATTACTATATGAAAAGAGAGAAATTGCGTGTGGGTATGATTGGCGGTGGTAAAGATGCTTTTATTGGTGCTGTGCACCGCCTCGGTTTAAATATGGACGGACAAATTGAATTGTGCTGCGGTGCATTGAGCGAGCATCCTGATGTTGCCAGGGAATCCGGCAGGATGCTGTACCTGCCCGAAGACCGTATTTATACCAGCTATGAAGAAATGATTAAAAAAGAACGGGAACTGCCGGAAGACAGGCGCATGCATTTTGTATCCATTGTAACTCCCAATTTTGTGCACTTTGCGCCGGCTATGATGGCCCTGGAGCACGGCTTTCATGTGGTAATTGAAAAACCAATGGTATTTAGTCTTGACGAAGCAAAACAATTGCAGCAAAAAGTAAACGAAACCGGACTGCTGCTTTGCTTAACCCATACGTATACGGGCTACCCAATGGTAAAACAGGCGCGCCAGATGGTGGCTGAGGGCGCTTTTGGAAAAATAAGAAAAGTGTATGTGGAATACCCGCAGGGCTGGCTGAGCCGGCTTACGGAGCGGGAAGGCAATGCGCAGGCTGCCTGGCGCACTGATCCCAGTAAAAGCGGTAAGAGCGGTTGTATGGGCGATATAGGCACCCATGCCGCAAATCTTGCTGAATATATTACGGGTTTAAAGATCTCTAAGATCTGCGCAGACCTGAACACGGTTGTGGAAGGCCGCAGGCTGGATGATGACGGGGCCCTGCTGTTAAAGTTTGACAACGGGGCATCGGGGGTGCTGATTGCCAGCCAGGTGGCTGCCGGTGAGGAGAATGCTTTAAAGATAAAGGTGTATGGAGAAAAAGGCGGGCTGGAATGGCACCAGCAGGAACCCAATACCATGCTGGTAAAATGGCTGGATGCACCTACACAAATGTATCGTACCGGCAGCGGATATATGGGCGATTATGCGAAACATAATACCCGTACACCTGCCGGGCATCCCGAGGGGTACCTTGAAGCTTTTGCCAATCACTATAAAAATTTTGCACAGACATTACAGGCTAAACTGAACAACGAGGTTCCTTCAAAAGAAAGCCTCGATTTTCCTACTGTAGAAGATGGGGTACGTGGAATGGCCTTTATTGATAATGTGGTGGCTTCAGCGCAGTCTGAGCAAAAATGGTGGGACTTTCAGGTATAGCAGTTGCTTCCGGGATGGATCAGTTGCATCCGGGTAAATTTCTTTTAACGCGAAGCGTACGGCTTCGCGTTTTTTTGTGCAGAATGAAGACCAGGCTGGTATACTATTACGCCGGAATCAGTTTTATATAGAGTCTAATAATTGACTTCACAAATAGTTTTGATTTCCTTGTTTGGTTTTTGATAATGTGAGAACATTTTTCAAAATGCTATTTTTCGTTCTTTTAGGTTTTTAACAAGCCGGTTGTGTGTTGTTTTCTTTCTCATATACCACCAGGCTCTTTCTACAGCATTCAGTTCAGGGTTGTATGGAGGTAAAAAATACAATTCCAATTTGGGATGGGCTTGCACGGGTCTTTGATTTTATTGGCATGATGATAGGCTACATTGTCCAATACCCTAATAATTTTCGATACATCCCTATATTCAGACAGCACCTTATGCAGAAACTTTTTGAATGTTTACTATTGCCTCGGTCGGCAAAACTACTGTCATTTGTCCTGTATTATAATTCAGGTAGCCAAAGGCTGTTTGACGCTCTCTTTTACTTTGTTTGCAGGATATATGTGGTTGTTTGCCTTTCGCCGACCATTGATAACCAACTGTTGCTGTATTGGACAATGAAAACTCATCTTCATAAAGCAAAACTGCATCAGCCTTTTCTTCGAACAGTTTTTTTTAACCCTTTTTTAAAGGCTTCCTGCTTCTCTTGGCCTGCTTCCGGGAATATTCCCTTTCCTTTTGATAACTGAAGCCCAGCGATTTTAGGATGTTGTAGATCTGGGCCTTCTTATACTCCAATCCAAAATACTTTCTGATCCAATCTATTACCAGGGGGCCGGTCCATGTAGCTGTATTGAAGCCAAAATCAATCGGTGATTCATTTAAAAGTAGTTGCTTTATCCTTTCTAATTGCTCCTCATCAAGCTTTGACTTGCGGCCCCGACCTCTTTTATCTTTCAAACCTTCTATCCCTTCCTGTTCGAAACGATGCACCCAATTTGTAATTTGTTTAAAACTGGTATTGTACAGCTCTTCTAACTTCCGGCTGGGTTGGCCTAATGAAACCTGGTAGATCGCGTACAAACGTAGTCCAATTGTATAACGCTCGTCTTTTCTCAATAAAGCTTTAATATCTTCAGGTTGATATCCTTGAATCTTTAATACTGGTTTGGCCATCAATTGGTATTTATTGCCAAATATACAATAGTATTGTGTAATTATTTAATAGACTTTAGGTGAAAGGTACGAAACTGTTGGCTTTGTACAACCAGGTGATTCTATTTTTAAACAGTTCCTGTTTTCTTTGATGCTTTCTTCTGTTTTATGGTCAGCTTCAGGAATAACTTATATATGATTTAGTTCTGCTGCAACATCTTTAAATGGGTTTTCAGTTTTATCAATTCCAGGGAACCCAACATGGTCAAAACAAATTCTTAAATATTCTATGAATGGAATTTCACCATAGGGAGTATTAAAAACGGTACCATCAACTTTTTGGGTTTTGGATATTTCAATACCATAGGGCTCGCCTCCACTAACACCATCCTTGTGATAATAATCGGGAGAGAAGTATAAATAGACCGGAAGGGCTTCTTCTTCATTTTCCTCCATATCTTCCTGCCAGCTGCCATCCCCACATATTTCTAAAATATTGCTGATTGATTCAATGTATATGGGGTCTGAATACGGGTATTTTTTTTGAAAACCGGTATCAAGTATAAGGCTTACATTTTTTATATACTTGTAAAGTTCTAAAAAGGAAAGTGGTAAGAAACCAAACGGTTTTACTATATTGACTAATTTTTTAATGTCAGTTGATGGTGTAAGGTCGCTGGCATTCCTTAATGTAAATCTGTTATCAGTCTGAATTTTCTGAATGATCAACTCAATGTTAATACGGGTTAAAGAAATTGTTTGGCTTAGGATTTCTTTAATCTCTGTTTGTTTATTATCATCTAATTCAATAAATGTTAATTTACCTATTTCTTGCCAAACACTCTTTTCCTGACCACTATTATATTTGTTCAATAACTCATTACCCATTATAACTGTTTAGGTTTGTAATTAATTTGATTTAAGCCTTCAATAAATTTATCAAAATCTGCGCAATGATATTGCCACATGCCATGTAGTTATAATCTCGCCTATAGAGTTCATTTCTATATTACCCTTGGAAAAATTGCGGTGGAAATCATAGGCAATCAAAGTATTTTCCACTTTTGCAATTTAGTTTATTCTTTTATAAACCCGCTATATTTTTTTTCCAAAAAGGAGACATTGTTTATCTCTTTTAATTTATCCGAACTTTTATCTATCTTCTTTTTCCAAGGAATAATTGCTCTTTTATAAAATTCTAAACCTTCCTCTGTTAAGTCACCAAACTTAAGCTCAGATTCATCGCTAACTGTGTCATCTTCAGCTAGAATGATTCTTGTTGTTAAATTTTTTGATTGCAAAAAGTTAACCATATTCTTGAATTGCAAATATTTACTATTTATGTATTCCTGTGTTAAAGGTGGGGTTGATTTCATTTTTGTAACCCATCCAACTTTTTCAATTATTTTATCTTTAGTTTCCATAATAAATAATTAATGATGATGATGACCCTCTAAATCAATATTCATTCTCTCTGTTTCTATTCCAGAGATGTCGTGTAAACCGTTTTTTCCCCGTTTTCCAGGCTCTCGTATATAAGTTCCTCCCTCATTTCTTATCCTCATTTCTTTTTCACGCTGAGCTGTTTTATCTGCAGTATGACTAGTGACTTCGACTACTTTTGTAACTTTCCCATCTTCAATTACAACTAAGTCGATCCTCCGTCGTTCACCTGTAAGGGAGTCTTTTACACTTTTACCATTAGCATCCCTCAAGTATCTTTCCTTAACGATTTTAGCATTCGGATGCTCTTTTTGTAGTTGCTCCCTGGCAATTTTTTCTCGAGCATCCCCGTCCACTTTATTTTTTATTGGATCTAGTCCTAAGCTATCCGTCCAACTATTAACATCATGTACATAAGCATAAAACTTATTACCTCCACCTAATCCAATCGGGTCCTGGCTGATATAATTCCCACTTTCATTGTCATAATACCGGAACCGGTTATACGCCAATCCTGTATCTTCATCCACATACTGCCCCTGGTATAGCTGAGGTACCAATCCTTTTTTGCCGGTTTCTTTTTTTACCGCCCCGTAAATATCCAGTTCCCGCTCCCAAACTTTTTCACCACTACCATTGTAAGCATGGGTTGGGGTACCTAAATAATCAGTAACAATACTGTACTGTTCATTATCAATGAGCTTGGCGCAAGGTACAAAACTATTGGCTTCGTACAGCCAGGTTATCGTATTTTCAACCGGTTCTTGTTCTTCTTTGATGCCTTCTTCATCTACTGATTTTTTGGGCGGATAAGTTCCTTCATATTTCCATTCATGCAGCGGCACATTGCCATCCCACACCCATCTTGTAACAACGCCGGTATTTTCTTCATAAAACCGCGCGTTTTTGTCATAAGCAATTTTGGCAATTCTTCTTCCCAGGGGATCATAAAAGAATTCGATCTCTTTTCCTCCCGGGTTGATCACTTTTCTCAACAGTCCATTTCCTGCCCATTCATAGATCCAGCCGGTGCCGGAGCGTTTGAAGTCAAGGCTATGTTTTCTGGCATATTCAGTATGTACAATGGCGGCAGTGTTAGGGTTGGATTTAAATTCCTTGAAAATGATATTGCCTTCGCCATCATAATGGTAAACATATTTGTCATCCTCCTGCAAACGCCCGCCTTTGCTATATTTCCGGTCGCTCCGGTCACGGGTCTTAAAAAGATTACCAATCTTGTCCGGTACGCGGTAAATGGTTTCAGTAACGCCATTCTTATTTTCATAAGTACCGCTGATGAGGTTATCAAAAGCATCATATTCAAACAGCGTACTGGTTTTGTCCAGCTCGTTTACAATGCGGTTCAGCTTGTTGCCCATGCCCCAGTCATACCGGGTACGGCTTTGCTCTGCATTATGCGCACCAATGCTGCGGCGGGTAACGCGGCCCAGCCGGTCACGCTCTGTTTTCACTCCCACATTCCCGGACAGCTGGCGGTGTAGCTCCAGGCCGGTGGCATCGCGGTGGATGGCTGCGGCCCAGCTGGCTTCCCCGGGTGTTCCCTGATCAGGTGCCGTAATGGCTGTTATGCCTGTTAAACCGTTCTGCCGGTCGTACTGCATCTGTATGTCTGCTCCCAGGTTACTCCCGATATGCAAACAATTGCCGTCAACATCATACTTCCGGGTAACCGCGTAAGCTCCCTGTGTTTCTTTAACAATGCGCCCGTTGCGCTCCCTGGTCAGCCGTATATGGCTGTCGTTATTGAAGGCTTCAATCAATAAGCTGTCGGCATTGTATTTATAGGCAGCCATTGATCCATCGCTGTGCTCTTCCTGTACAATATTTCCCACTCCGTCATAACTGTACTGCGTCCACCGTTCACCGGGTCGTAATACTTTTGTTACACGACCATTGCCATCCCTCAGATAACGGCGGTGCAGGCCGTCAAAGCCCCATTCATTAACCACATTTCCCATGCCATCCAGCCCGAACTTATAAAGCTCACCGCCTTCATTGGCAATGCTTCTTAGCTGCAGCTCGGTATCATAATTGAATTGTACGGTCCGGTTGTTCTGTATCCTTTTTCTCAGCACACCCAGCGGCCCGTATTCAAACTGCACATGATGGAACCGGTCTTTTGCATCCACAAGGTTGTAACTGGTATCATATTTAAAATGGTGCTCGTTGCCATCTGCTTCTTTTAAATAAATGACGTTACCCGCATCATCGTTTTTGCATTCTGTACTATTCCCTCTTACATCCGTATAGCGGGTTATATATCCCAGCCCGTCATAGCTCCAGTGCTCTTCCAGCCCGTTATAATAGGTGGCTTTTGTAATATTGTTGTGCTCATCATAGGTGAAGTTAACCGTACGGCCGCCGTGATCTTTTATCTGCGTAAGGTAGGGCCCTTCATAATGGTAATGGATGGCCCGGCCCTCTGAACTCCTTCTGCAGGTAAGGCGGTTCTGCTCGTCATAAAAATAAAACGCTGAATGGTTGCCAAAACTGCTGGTGTATTTCAGATTCTGACGATCGTCGTACTGGTAATTATTATTTTGCCGGTTCTCATTGGTAACGGCTACCAGTTTCCCGTATTCATTGTAATCATATTTCACAACGCCGCCTTCCGGGTTTATGGTTATTTCCAGCTCTCTGAACTTATTCCATGATTGCCGGGTGATGCCCCCGTTTTCATCAACGATCTTATAGATCAGCCGGTTGGGATGATAGTAGTATTCAGCTGTATGACCAAGGCTGTTGCGGGTAACGGTGACCCCGTCTTTATACTCTGCCCAGTATTCCAGTACCCCTTCGTCTCCCCAGGTATGGATGCAGCGGGCATCATCTCCTTTTCCTTCATATTCCCAGTAAAAATTCATGCCCGACTGATTGGTCAGCTGTGCCAGCAGATGCCCCTCGTAATAAAAATGTTTTTCAGCGCCAATAACGTCCAGGGTTTTTACCATGTTGCCGGCGGCGTCATAACTGTATTGGATAAAATTGACCTCCCGGTCTTCCAATACGGTATAGATCCTGGTAATACGGCCCAGTTGGTCATTCTCAACCTGCAATATCCGCCGGCAGCTGTCAATGATACGCTTTAACTGTCCTTTTAGATTGTAGCTGAAGCGGATGCTGAACCCGGCCGCATTGGTAACGGAAGAAAGCATTGCATACCCGTCTTTGTTCTTTGCTCCTTCAAAACGGTATACGAGCTTCTCGGCGTCAGTAACAAAAAACCCTTTTTCATCCTGCCGGAAAAAAAGCTGTTCTTCACGGTTGTAAAATACTTCGCTGATATGCACTTTAGGGAAAGTGGCTTCCCGTCCGTCAGCCAGCCGCAGTGTTATATAACCGTTGTCCATATCATACAGCCCCATGTTGTAATGATGATGCCAGTTAAAACCCAGAGGGCCTTCTACCTCTGCATCACTGTAATAATAACGGGTCCATTGCAGGGGCAGGGGACCGGGCAGTTCAAAATCAGTATTGGTGGCTATAACGCTGCCGGTGACCGCGTCTACCGGCTCCCCGAACACCTTGCACTGCACGGCCTGCAGCTTATCGGCCAGCTTGGAGTATTTGGAGGGGATCTTATCAATGCCTTTTTGCGTTGCTTTACCCAGCCCTTTCAATCCCAGGTGCATTGCCAGGGCAAACAGGTCAATGGTGGGTGGCCCGCCAGCCAGTATTTTACCGCTTCCTGAAAATATACAAATGAGAATGGAAGTAGGCAACATTAACGGGTACTTCAGTTTCGGAGGCTTGTTTTTTCTTGGCAGGGAAGGAGACCCTACCAGGTTACAGGAAAGGGTGGGGTGGAACTGAGTAGAGAAAGGCCCTCCGTTGGCCAGAACCGTACTGCTGCCCATCCATAATTCGGATGAGGAGAAGGGTTTGGCCAACGGGATGAGGTGGATCAGGAATGCCGGTAAATGATATACGGAAGTGCCCGCGTTACAGATCCATAAATTATTGGCCTGTACAGAAGGCCTTAAAAAATCAAGGATGGCAGCCGCTATTTTTCCAAGGAGCGATGTAGGCTTTGCCGGCATTGCGGAAGCAATAGCGCCCATGATCAGCGCAAACGGGTCGAACACCAAACCGCAATGGGGCACCGGAAATACCGGGCAGGGCGGCATAACGGTGGGCTCAAAATCAAGCCCGATGGCGAGGTCCAAGATCTTTCCGGCAGAGACCCCCGGAAAAGAGGGTAATATGCTGGCCATGGCACCCTGAATATGCTGTATGCCGTTTGACACTTCTCCAAACGTCTGTTCAAGACCATGGGCGGCGCTGTTCATTGCATTACTCATTGCACGTATTTTGAAGTAACAGGTTGCATAATAAAAATTTAACCGATCGGTATGGAAAACCGGGCTTTAGGCTTTACCAGGATATCATGAATGCTCATGCCTTCCAGCAGTTCCTGCCAGTCTTTCCCCAGCCATTCACTTAAAGAGTGGTATAAAGCCTTCATCTCATCAGGCGCTTTTAGCTGCTTACCTAAATGCACGGCCATAAAGGCGGCGTGTACAAAGGTCGACTGCCGCAGGGCTGTTTTATCAAGGTAGCTTCCGCCTACCAATGCCAGTAACGATTTTTCAAAAGCGGTCTGGCGCCTTCCCCGCAGGTAATGCAGGTGCGCGCTGATGCGGTGCCCCTCCATTATAAAGAACGCGTCACCGCGTTGGGTGGCTTCTTCAGCCATTTCATCATAGATCTTAATACCTTCTTCCCATTTTCTTTTAGAGGCAAACAGTCCGCCTCTTAACATCATGCAGGAGCGCCATACAGGATAACCGGCAGGATCATTGTCATCCATCGCTTTTCTGGATCGGGCAATGGCTTCTACCGCATAGGCTTCACTGGCTGCTGTATCTTTTATGGTATAATATGCCTGTGATGCGATCAGCAGAGACGTGATATAGGCCGTATTGTCTTTTGACGCCTTTGCCAGTGAGAGCATTTTTTTTACTTCCCTGCCTGTCAGCGATGAAGAATACTGTGTGGTGGTTTCCATCACCACCCGGATCTGCTTGCGCAAACGATTCTCAATACTAACCGTATCACTGGTGCCATCAGCTTTATCCATATCATTATTGATCGCCTCCCGCATATGCAGCCGGGGGATCAGCTCTGCCACCAGCGGCCGCAGTTCCGGGTTGGGAATATAAATTTTCCGGGCAGGCCCGTAATCCATGGTGGCCAGGCGAATGCCATCGGGAATGCCTTTCTTTAATTTATTAACAAACCAGCTTTTGGCGCTGATGGCATCAGGATTGCCGGACGGGAAATACAGAAGGAAGTTTTTGTTTTCGTATCCTTTTAAATGGGCTCTGAAACGAAGCAGTTCTTTCAGTAAATTTTCAAACCCCGAAAGCGGCTGAATATCAGGCTTAAAATCTTTTGGCAGAATACCGTCCTGTTTTAAAGCGCCGTATATATCAAACTTAGGGTCCGGGCTGGGGGCAAACCATTCCTGATATTCCAGCCATAGCTCCCGTTCATACAATTCCTGGTCGCCGGTAAAAGGCGTGTCAAAACGGAAAAAAATGTCTTCAAACACACCAATAGCCAACCGCTCTGTTTCCATGAAATGGTTGATGAGCTCAATATCGGTATACTGGGCTACCCAGATCGCCAGCTTCCAGCTTTTTAGTGGATCAATGCGCGCCCATTCTTCTCTCAGCTTGTAAAATTCCTGGGCAATAGAGGTTGTGGAAGTGCTCATAAAAGATATTGCCGGGTTATGCGTTTAACTTTAAAAGGCTGGAGCTGGAAACACTGACGTCTCCTGCTTCAGACGACATATTTACTTTTCCGCCGGTGAAGTTGCTTTCACTGGCGCCATGCGCCGTAAGTGCAGCTGCCAGCAGGTTCATCATCTGTGCGCCGGTCACATTAACGGTTTGTCCGGAACTGCTAAAATCGCTGGTTGCAGTAAGACCGATGTTTATGGCATTATGAGAAATATTATTCGTTGCTGTATGAGCTATATTGTTGGTGGCAACGGTGTTAATATCTTTTCCGTTAATGGCAATGGTACCGTCCTGATGAAGCTTGATACTGGCGGCTCCGCATTTCAATTCAATACTTTGCTGGCTGCTGGTAATGATATTTCCTGCTCCGTCCATAGTAGTGCTGTTGCCTCCTTTATCGGACAAGAGCACGCTGCCTGCATTGTCGTCCAGGATTAATTTATTGCCGCTGCGGCTTTGTAATGCTTTTACGTCATTACCGGCATTGCCGAAGCTGTTCTTTGCCTGGCTGTGGTAAACGGCACCAATGACATACGGCTTGGTAGCGCTGTCTCCTTCAAAGCCTACAATAACCTCTTCGCCAACCTCCGGCATCAGGAACATACCTTTACCCCCTCCGGCGTGAGGGGTCGTAACACGGATCCATGGGGTTTTTTCAGCACCGTTCATCCAGTGAAATTTTACACGTACCCGTCCAAGGCCGTTAAAATCATTATTATCGGTTACAATAGCGCTTTGCGTTTCGCAGTTGGGATCGCTGAAGGGCTCAACAGGCGGAACTTTAATAGTGGATGGCACCGCTGAGAAATCGTTTTCATAATGCCCCTGTGCGTCTACATGATGGTTCACTGCAATAATGGTATAATCCCCATAGCCTTCAGACTGGCTGCTGAAGACATTATTGCCTTTTACTTCTATTTTGCCACCAATGGCAACGCCCGGATGCCCGCTTTGACCATTAAAACTTACCATGCGGCTGCTTTCCATTGCGCTGCGCATATTGATAATATCATCCTGCTGTTTTTTATTGGTAAGGAACTGGTTGTTCCAGATCTTTGGCTGTGTTCCATAAACGGCCTGGCCGGCTTTGTATACCTGTTCGCCCCAGGGGTTTAGACCGGCTTTCTGCTCTATACCGCTGGGCTGGCTGGTATATACCTGGCTGTTCATATAATCCCAGGCCATCATTTGCATCTGGGTAGGCCTCGCCTGTAATGAAATGTTGAAGCGGCTCAGATTGCTTCCATAGGTGAGGGGAACGCTTTTACTGCTATTGGGCTGGCCAACAATAAGGTTCCTGCCGTCCCAGTATAACCATTCACCATAGGTGCTGGTCAGGCGTTGTAAGAACCGCCATGCGGTTTCCTTATACTGTACCGTATAGGCCAGTGTTTCACCGTATTGGGGCTGCACTTTTGGTTCAAGCAGGTTCTGGGGAAAGAATTTGAGCACATCCTGGGCAATATTCTTTATGGCTTTTTTCTCCCAGCTTTTACAATGTGGCCCGCTGTCTAAAACAATAGTGGGGCTGTAGCCCGTAATGATCACATCCCCGTGATGCCCTGTAAAGCGGGAGGTTTCAATACCTGTGATAATACCGTTAAAAAGCATGTTGTCTTTTACCCCCATGCCTGTGATCCTTGCACCAAAAGTAGCGCCGATCATATCTTTTGAAGAAGTAAAAATGCCACTCTTGCCGTCTATAGCCTGGGCCGGACAAACAAGCATGAAGCGATGGTGGTCAAATATATTCTGGCTTAATGAGAAAGAGGTGAACTGGGCTAATGGTTTACCATTAATGCTGAATACAGGCTGTGTAAGCTGTGCCATAAAAAAGTTTTTTGTCTGTTATGGAAATATCTGTAGTACAAAATGAAAGAACTTGTGCTATTTTTAACGGGCTAAAGGTTAGATCCTGAAAATAGTTGAAAACCATAGTTGCATTTCTTATTAAATAAAATCAGTATGTTTTATAGAATAAGAAAACCTTTTGAATTGACACAAAGTTTATACCAATAAAACGTAAAATTGCTGTTTTTATGCGGGCTTAAACATTTGTTGATCTGATGCGGGCCAGTGTTTGGTCATCAAAAAAATAACGCTTTATCGAATGTCTTCGTTTTCAAATAAATATTTATTAAAATAAAAGAAGGCATAAAAAAAAGACCTGCAGATTTGTTGAAAATTATTTTCAGGCCTGTTATCATACCGGCTGTAACCCTGTTGCTTCAGAAAGAAAGGAATGCTTGTATACAGCGCTTCTCTGAAAGCCGGTTTTTATGCCCCGGTATTGATTTAATAGATTTTTTATGATATTGGTAATCATATAGTTGGGCTATTTCAAAAAGTACAATAATAAAAGGCCGGCTAACGGGAGGATTGCCGTTTGTGTAATTATGGAATGAATACAGCTCTTTCAAATTATATTTGAGCCTAAATAATAAACGGAATGATTTACAAAAGAATGCTGACGGCTACAGCAGTTATAGCTACGGGAGTGTTGGGATGTGGCCCTGGTACCAATCAGGCTCCCAATGAAGCAGCAAAAGACAGCACTACTTATATAGACCGGGCAAATATGGATACAACGGTAAAGCCCGGCGATGATTTTTTTCTTTACGCAAATGGGGCATGGTTAAAAAAGGCATCCATTCCGGCTGATAAAACCGGCTGGGGCAGTTTTGATGAGCTGGCAGACAATACCAATAAATCGGTTCATACCCTGCTGGAAGATGTGGTAAAAGAAAAAGCAACGCCCGGATCGGCTCAATACAATGTGGCGGCTTTTTACAAAAGCGGTATGGATACCGGCGCCATAGATAAAGCGGGCATCAATGCTATCAAAAAGAAACTGGATGCTATTAAGGCTGTTACCACTCCTGAGCAGGTGCTGGATATTGTTATTGAAAATAACAAACAGGGGCTGCAATCGGTTCTGCCTTTCTATATAGGCCCGGATGACAGGAACGTTACTGAAAATATTATACAGTTCGGACAGGGCGGTTTGGGGCTGCCGTCCAAGGATTACTATACGGATAAGGATACAACCGCGGAAAAGAACCGGGAAGCCTACAGAGCCTATATAGCAAAAATATTAAGTCTTGGTGGGGAGGATAGCGCTGCTGCGGTAACAAACGCCCAGGCTATTTTTGATGTGGAGAATAAACTGGCAGCCGTTTCCCTATACCCGAAAGAAATGCGCGATCCGCAGAAAATGTATAACAAATTCAGCGTGGAAGCTTTCTCCAAACAAACGCCCAATATTAACTGGAAGGATGTTTTTGCAAAAATGGGCATTACCGGAAAAGATAGTATGCTGGTATCCGTTCCCCAATATTACAGGGCATTGTCCGGATTGTTAAAGTCAGTTCCCGTTGAAGTGTGGAAAGCGTACCTGACCTATAATACACTTTCTGATATGGCCCCTTATCTGGGCTCCGGTTTTGAAAATGCACGGTTTGAGTTTTATGCCCGTACATTAAGCGGGCAGAAGGCGCAGAAACCGCGCTGGGAGCGGGTGATGCGTGTAATTGATGGCGCTATAGGAGAACAGCTGGGAAAGCTGTATGTAGACAAATATTTTAAGCCGGAGGCAAAGGCAAAAATGGTGGATCTTGTACAGAACCTGCAGGAAGCATTTGGCAACCGCATTAAAAATCTTGACTGGATGAGTGATGCCACCAAACAGAAGGCAGAGGCCAAACTGGCGGCATTCATAAAGAAGATCGGATACCCGGATAAATGGAAGGATTATACAGGGTTGGAAATAACACCGGATAATTATGCGCAGAATGTATTGAATGCATCCGCTTTTGAATATAAACGGGATCTGGCAAAGCTGGGCAAGCCGGTAGACCGTACAGAATGGGGCATGACGCCCAATACAGTGAATGCTTATTATAACCCTACCTTTAATGAGATCGTTTTCCCTGCAGCTATTCTCCAGTTCCCTTTCTTTGATTTTGGTGCAGATGATGCGGTGAATTACGGAGGCATCGGGGCGGTGATCGGTCATGAAATGACGCATGGCTTTGATGACCAGGGAGCGCAATACGCGGCAGATGGCAACCTGAAAAACTGGTGGACACCGGAAGATGAGAAGAAATTTAAGGCAAAGACAAAAATGGTAGAAGATCAGTTTAATGGTTATACGGTACTTGATTCTATACACGTAAACGGATTATTGACACTTGGTGAAAATATTGCAGATCTGGGGGGGATTACTATTGCCTATGATGCATTTAAGAAAACCAAACAGGGCCAGGGCAATGAACTGATTGACGGATTTACGCCGGATCAGCGTTTTTTCCTGAGCTGGGCGCAGGTATGGAGAGGAAAAAGAACTCCGGAGCGTGCCCGCCAGCTGATAAAAATAGACCCGCACTCGCCCGTTGAATGGAGAGCCAACGGGCCCTTGACAAATTTTGATCCCTGGTATAAAGCATTTAATGTTCAGCCGGGTGATAAAATGTACAAACCTGAAAACGAAAGGGCAAAGATCTGGTAATTTGTTTTTGTTTATTTTGTATCAGCAAGCCGTCCCGGTTCAGCCAGGGCGGCTTTTATTTAAGGGTGCATAAAAAACTATGTGATATCATTTAGATTTAAATTGCACCAAGTGAAGGTATGTCAGGCAGAGTCCGACGAAGCTTAATCACCCTTCGTCAAGCTGGGTGACAGTGTTCTTTGAATGTAAATGCTATGAAACCTGTGTTTCCTGTGTTCTATGTAATAGTAAGTAGTGACGTATCGAGTTTTCCATTTGTAAAAACAAAATCATCCGAAAGTTCGGATGAGGTGATGACAATCCTTCTTACGGGTCACCCTGCCCCGAATGTTCGGGGTATTTCAGGGTCTACTCCAGTTTCAGGGTCCAGGTGAGCAATAAATAGATGCCGAAACAAGTTGCCAATAACAGATGGAATTATGCGTTGAGGGATCAATTATAATTTCGTCATGCTGAGCGTAGCCGAAGCATCTCTTCAACTCTGAGACCTTTCGTCCTGAACGTTCGGGATCGCTACGCCCGCCTGTACCATTCGGGCAGGCTGCGCTAGGTGACGACACTTTTTGTCATCACCTCATCGTTTTTGCACCAAAAATAAAAACCCGGCATGACAAAAGAAAGATTGATTTTCAAAACAATAACACATCTGTCATTTACAACATGTTCCAGGGTCTGTTGAGTGATGCTATACATAGATGCTGAAATGCCCGTCCGACCAGGGTCATCCAGGCGGGAATTCAGCACGACTAAAGTAGGATTGGTTTTCAACGTATCATGTAATCTGTCATTGGCAGCCTTAAATCTTTATTTGAAATCTCCCGCAGACAGCGTGGAATTACGCAAACAATTAAACCCTTCTGTGCTTTTATGTGAAAAATATTGCCCTATACTGTATAGTTGACATAACAGTAGCCATATATCAAACTGGCACTATCTGACAATGGTTCGGAACGTAAGATTGATGCGTTCCGTATGCACTTTTTTTGTTGGAGGCAGGCGATGCAGCCAGTAGGTTTGTGTGGGGCCCTTCATTACCAGTAAACTGCCCTGCTCCAGAAAACAGTCAGCCTTTTCGCCGGTAACCTTATGTTTGAACAGGAATTTCCGTTCTGCGCCAAAGCTTAACGAAGCAATGGCCCCGTTCTTTTTTAACTCTCGCTCTTCATCGCAATGCCAGGCCATACCTTCTTCTCCAGTGTGGTAACGGTTCAGCAGGCAGGAGTTAAATGTTTCCCCGGTTTGCTCTTCACATATCTTTTTCAGTTGTAACAATTCCTTTGTCCAGGGCAGCGCCCTCTTGGTGGTGCTGGAATAGGTATATTCAAATGGGGCATCTCCATACCAGGCCACTTTTCTTTTGGTAATGATCTTTTTACCAAAAATGACGGCGGCATCGTTGCGCCAGCTGATATGCTCCAACAAATTTTGAAAATAAACATTGGCAATTTTTGTATCAAACAGTTTCCCGTAATAATATACAATACCATCGTAGGGTAAAAGATTGTGCATGTGAAATGTAAAATATTAAATGTAAAATGATGAATATAGAATTATGAATGTAAAATGTAAAAGAGAGCACCAGTTAGGGAACAGTACTTACTATTTTGCATTTTAAATTTCTTATTTCCTATTCTTTATTCTTTATCACCCGGGCCTGCTCCCATCCGATGATAGCCATTTTGCGGCCAGGTCCCCACATATAGCCGCCGGTTCTGCCGGTAGACTGTATAACGCGATGACAGGGGATCAGGTAAGCTACAGGGTTGCTGCCGATTGCCGTACCTACGGCGCGTGAGGCGGAAGGTTGGCCGATTTCGGCCGCCAGTGAGCCGTAAGTGGTCAACTGCCCCATTGGAATTTTTAATAAAGCTTCCCATACTTTTAGCTGGAAACCGGTACCTTTTAAATGCAGCTTTATTTCTTTTAACTGTTCCCAATTGTTTTGAAAAATAAAGAGCGCATTCTGCTGCAACAGATCCAGCTTGCGCCGGAAATGCGCATTGGGAAACCGCTGTTTCAGATGGGCCAGAGCTGTTGCCTCGCTTTTATAAAAAGCCATGTAACAAATGCCTTTTGTTGTAGAAGCTACCAGTATATTGCCAAACGGGCTTTCTGCAAAGCTGTAGTTAATATCCAGGTCTTTGCCTCCGTTCCGGTATTCAGCAGGGGTCATCCCTTCTATAGTTACAAAAAGGTCATGCAGCCGGCTGGTGCCGGAAAGGCCGGTAGCATATGCAGCATCTGCTACAGAAGCATTGCCGTTTCTGAGAACGCTTTTCGCATGTTCCACACTAATGTACTGCAAAAATTTTTTGGGGCTGGTGCCCGCCCAGTCAGAAAAGATCCGATGAAAATGATAGGGGCTGGTATGTGCGGCTTTTGCAATTTTTTCCAGGTCGGGCTGTTCTTTAAAATTGCTGCGTATATATTCAATGGCCTGGGCTACCCTGTTAAAATTGATATGATCCTGTGTATTCATTATACCTGTATTTTGTTATACAAAGATGGAAACAATTTACAGTATATGAAGTACGAATCTTGCTCTATTTTACTCATCCAATTGCCGGGAGAGTTTTTCACACTGCCGGATCAATGGATCAATGCGGGCATTCTGCTTTCTTACAGTTCGTGGGCGCAGGATTAGCCATGCAAAGAGAAACCAGCCGATGGTGCAGCCATAGGTGATAATGCGCCAGGGTACAGTCATATAACTGGCGGGTTCATACAGGAACAGCGCCAGTCCTGCAAGCAGAAAGAGCATATATAAATGAATGGCGGTTGTCTGAATAAGGTGTTGTCGCTTTTTTATGACTAATAGCTGATCAAGAAATTCTTTGTTGTTCTGTAAAAGGCTTAATTTTTTAAAGGAAGGGTACAGCTGGTTATTAAAGATCAGGTAACCGGCGATGGTGATAATGATGATGCTGATGCCGATTGAAGTAGTAGCCTTTACCGGGCGGGAATGCAAGGCCACCCATAGGATAAAGACAATGGTCGCTGTCAATATAAGGTTTGCTGCCATCAGCTTCCGGATCTCTTTTTTCCGGTACATGCCTGCAGCTTTATAAAAGGTTTTTACATCAGGCATTGGAACGTTCTGGCTGTCCCATATCTTTTTGAGGTCAAACTCAGTGCTCATAACCCTTGAATTTTTTTGATAATCGTTCTTTGATCCGGTGGATCCTTATTCGTACGTTTCCTTCTGAAAGCCCTGTTATAACAGCTATTTCAGCCTGTTTTACATTTTCCAGCTCCAGGGAGATAATAATGCGGTCTGTTTCCGGAAGTTCCGCAATGCATTGATAAAGAAAGGCCACCTGTGGTTCCCGGTTTACGGTATCTTCATCTTTGACCTGCTCAGGTAATTGGCCCTGAGGAATCCTTTTTTCTATTTTTAGCTGGCGCAGGCAAAGGTTTACCGCTATCCGGAAGATCCAGGTACTGAGGGAAGCCTCCTGCCGGAATTTCGGCAAACTTTTCCATACAATTATAAATGTTTCCTGCGTCAGGTCCTGTGCCCGGGCACTGTCATTTATATAGCCCATACAGAGCCGGAATATTGGTTGCCAGTATTGTTTATAAATACTTTCGAATTTCACGGGGTTATTTTAGGGGTATGAATGTAGCTAATTGCTGCTGATACCAGTCAAAGTTATCATACATGATAAAATGCAATCCTTTTTCCGCATAGACGATTCTTGCACCTTTCAGGTTACTGTATTGCTTTTCTATGACAGTGCCCCTGTTTTTAAAAGGCGCTTCCAGCAGGATGAGTGTTGGGCATGTTATCCTGGAAAGGGCAGGCCGGAGATCTGTATTTATAAAGTCCGAAAAAAGTACGGCAAAAGTATTACGGTCGCTGCTCATGCTCCATTGAACAAGTGAATCGTATTTGGAAGTATCTGCTACCAGGCCTTTTGCAGAGGCTATCTGCATCTGGCGGAACTGGTCATTGGGCATGGATTTGATCTGGCTGATCATTGCAGCGCGCGCACTATCCGGCAATGGTTTTGCGTCCGGGTTCTGCACGCCAGCCAGGCAGGGCAGTGCATCTACTATAACGATCTTTTTCACCAGATCAGGATGGTCTGCAGCAAGCGCCAGGGCCAGGCCGCCCCCCATGCTATGGCCTATGATGACCGGGGTGATCTTCTGATCCTTTATGAATTGAGCGATGCCCTCTTCCCATTTTTTAAAAGAAGGAGTGGTTTGTGCAGGTGTACCTGCAAAGCCGGCCATTGTTAATGTATAGCAGGTATACTGCTTATTAAATAAAGCCACGGTTTCGTTCCATACTGAAGCAGGACAGGTAAAACCGGGTATAAAAAGAAGACTTTGGGCACCGTTGCCGGTTGTTTGAACTGTAAACGGGTAGGGGTTTTGGGTAAAGGATTTATTAGCGATCAAGAGCGCTGCAATAGCTGTAAGGATAAATATTTTTTTCATTTTTTAAAATTGAATGAATAGAAACGGCCGGAAAAAGTTGCAGAGCATTCTTTACAGGAGCTCTTTTCTTTGCACTGCATCCTTTTAGAGCCTGTATTCATAAAAATGTTACAGATCTCTTTTCAAAAAATAAAATATTTGCGGAAATGTCTCTGCCCGTTCAGCCTGGCTGATCTTGAAACGGGCTTTATTTTAGGCCCAACTGTTCAATTTTGTTACCAACGGAGGCTTGTTTCATTTCTTCTTCCAGTGAATGAAACTCATCCCGCAGCACGCTTTTGGTAAAAAGCCCCTGTTGTAATAAATAAATGGCATCGCAGGTATCGCGCAATGTTGAAAAGATATGGGAAGAGATCAGTACTGTCTTACCCAGTTTTTTTAGCTGATGGATGATCTCGGTGATCATCAGGTTACTTTGAATGTCGACCCCGTTAAAAGGTTCATCCAGGATATAGTAGTCGTTTTCCTGGAACAACACCGCCAGGAGCGCCAGCTTTTTTTTCATGCCGGTAGAGTAGGTAGCTGCGTATTGATCCAAAGGCAAATGAAATATATTTCTCAGATCTGGGTTTATGAGCTGTTTTCCCCGTGCAGTACAAAGCAACTGCAGGTATTCTCTGCCGGTTATTTTTGAAAAGAAAAAGGGCTCGGTCTGTAAAAAGCCTAAATGGTTTTTAAGCGGTGCTTTTGCTGATTCAATGGTGCCCTCATACTGCTCAATTCCGGCAATGCAGTTGAATAAAGTTGTTTTGCCCGCCCCGTTCTCGCCTACAATGCCGTAAACGTTGCCGGCGTTTAGCTCAAGATTCAGGTTCTTTAACACATTGAGGCTGCCAAAACTTTTTGATAGAGAAGTAATACGGATCATGAAAGATAACGGCTAAGGTTGTTGACAGATCTTGAATAGTAAAAAGGAATGCCCCCCAGCAGGAGCGGGGGAAAACCGATGCAGGCAATGAATGTTAAGAACTGCACCAGATCAATTTCATGCGGATAAGTACTGTATTTTATGAAGATCAGCAGGGCGTTGTAAAAACAGGCAAGCAACTGTAGCGCCAGTAACAACCACCATTTTTGAGGGTTGGCAATGAGCAGGGCCAGTAACGGCAGTACAGATAAACAGATACTGTGCAGGGCGCTTGTTTTGATTTTTTCTGCAAGGAATACCTTTGGCGGCCGGGCATCGTTCCACAAATAAAAGAGCTTTTCCGGCTGGGAGCAGAAAGTAACCTGTAATAACAGGAAAGCTGCAAATGTAACCAGCCCGAGATTAAAATTATGAACGGCTATGGCGATACCTGTTAACAAATATAAGCCCGATATTAACAGGATATATGTCCTGAACCCGACAAGGAACTCAAAAGGTTTTTTGCCAAAAGGAGTAGGAATGGTTTTGTTAAAAGCGATTGAATGATCAAAAAAGCTGACTGTTAACCCCAGCACGAGTACTGTGAACGCTGCTGCATAATTTTGCTTTACCAACAGGAACAGGATAAACGGCAGCGCAACAATACCATTTTCTAACAGACGGATCTTCCGGTAGCTGTTCCGGGGAAAAGTGATCTTCAGAAAGCCGGTACGTTTTCTTTCGCTTAACTGTAACAGGTATGCAAGGGCAAAAAGGGAATACAGGTAAGGGGCGTAGCTGGTTTTTGAAAAAAGCAGCCATGAGGCTCCGGTAAAGAGAACCCCGCTTAAGAACCACCCCCATGCAGGCGGCAGGCCAAAATCTTTGAACTGCCGGTTGAGCAGCCTGATCCGCAGTTGAAAATAATGCTGCATTCCTATGCGTTCAGTAAGGGGAAATAACGCTCTTCAATAATTTTGAAGTGATGGATCTGATGCCCTACCAGGGTAAAGCCAACACCCAGAACAGATATTTGGGTATTGTAAGTATTACCCACCTGCAATAACTGTTCATTATTGAGATTTTTATAAAAGGCCAGTGTTCCCTGTCTTACAGCAACCAGCTCTTCCAGCAATGATTCCAGCGTGCGCTCATCTGCGCCAGAATTTTCTGCAAACAGGTTTTCATCAAAGGGTTGCAGCACAGTGCTGTCTTTCCGTGCAAAACGCATTGCCCGGTAAATAAAAACGCGTTCGGTGTCTGCAATATGCAGTAAGATCTGTTTGATCGTCCATTTGCCGGGCTCGTAAACCCTGCTGCCCAGTTCGTCCACTTTGTCTTTATCCAACTGGTAAATTTCCAGGATACTTTTTTGAATGGCAGGCACAATTTCCAGATCATCAGGAACCTGGTTAATGTAACGGTCAAAGTATACCGGCATTGGATCGATTGCTGATTTGTTCATTTTATTTGGCTTGATTTATTAAACACTGATACAAATATAACTGATGAAATGGATTGAACGGCAAACTGCGGAGATATCTGCGAATCGTCAGGCCTGAATTCACGAATCAATATACGGCTGGCTGCTATGCGCGTTAAAACGGCTCGTGATGCGTACGGATCTGCTGCAACCGTTTGTTTCAGTCTGCAAAGGGATCGTTTGTCCTATCGGGGTTCCAAAGGTATTCGATCTGTGCTGCTGCAGCTTCGGCGGCTGCTGTTCCGTGCCGATCTGCTATGAATCCCAGAGTCATATCAATACCGGCAGATACCCCGGAGGAAGTATAAAACCTGCCATCCTGCATCCATCTTGCTTTGCTGATCCAGTTTACTTTGTAGCTGCTGCTCCTTGCCCAATCAAATGCGCGTTTGTTTGAGGTTGCCCGCCGGTTATCGAGTAAACCCGATTTAGCCAGTAACGCGGCACCCGTACAAACGGTAAGTATAAACGTGGCATTGGTCCCTGTTGTTCTGATGGCATTGATCAGCGCTTCATCATTGATAGCTGTTCTTGTGCCTATACCACCCGGAATGAGCAGGATGTCTATAGGACGGGTACGTTCATTTACAGGCAATGTGTTCACTGAAACATTATGCCGGTTGGAAATAACGGCGCCTGCCAATGAGTAAAAGCTCAGATAGTAATGCTCCGGAAACCGGCCAAAGACCTCAACAGGGCCGTAGACGTCCAGTGTTTCAAAATCGTTAAATAATAAAATACCTACCTGTTCCATTTACCTGTTTTTTATGCTGGTGATAGGGATGATTCCTGTTTTATTTTTTAAACAATTGCTAATGTACGATGAAATTGCCGGTGAATGACGGGGACGATGCACCTGGTGGCTACCGGGTGAGTGACATGCCTGACAGACAGGCTGGCAGGGATGCCGGGTATTATTCCGCAGCCGGTACCATATGGCCGAACAAATATACTGCTGCATTGTTTTTAAACTAATGGTATACTGTCAAATGTTAAGAACTGTTTTTAACGAAGCCTATTTTTAAAAAATGCCAACCATTAAAAAATTATAAAAACTGAACATGGAACAAAGAACATTAGGCAAAACAGATTTACAGATCGCACCAATCGTTTTTGGAGGAAATGTTTTTGGATGGACCATCGATGAACAGCAATCTTTTGAGATCCTGGATCATTTTGTAGGCGCGGGGTTTAATATGATTGATACTGCGAACCAGTATGCTTACTGGGCACCGGGTAATAAAGGCGGAGAATCAGAAACGGTTATTGGTAACTGGCTGAAGAAAACCGGTAAAAGGGATGAAGTGCTGATCGCCACAAAGGTAGGAGGCGCCCTGGCGGGGCAACCCAAGCCTAATACGGCAAAAGCGTATATCCTGGAGCAGGTGGAACTGTCACTGCAACGTTTGCAGGTAGACGTGATCGACCTGTACCAGACCCATTTTGATGACGAATCAGTACCGGTTGAAGAAACACTGGAAGCCTATGACCAGCTGATCAAACAGGGTAAGGTGCGCTGGATCGGCGCTTCCAATTTGTCGCCCCGGCGTTTGGAGGATTCGTTGAACCTAAGTGCTGAAAAAGGATTGCCGGCTTACCAGACCCTGCAGCCGGAATATAATCTGTATGCACGGGAGCAGTACGAAACAGCCTACGAGCCTGTTGCTGTAAAGCATCAGCTGGGTGTGATTACTTATTATTCGCTGGCCAGCGGATTCCTGACCGGGAAATACCGTACGGAAGCAGATATGGGAAAAAGTGTAAGAGGAGGGGGTGTTCAGAAAATGTTTGATGAAAGGGGGAAAAAGATCCTGGCGGCTTTGGATCATGTGTCCGGAGAGCTCCGCTCAACACCTGCGGCTGTAGCCCTGGCATGGCTGCTGAGCCGGCCATCTGTTACGGCGCCTATAGTGAGCGCTACCAGCCTGGAACAAATGAAAAGCTTTACAGATGCGGTGCAGCTGCAATTGCCGGAATCTTCCAGCCGGGAATTAGATGAAGCAAGCGCTTATTAAGGCAAAAAGAACCGTTCCTCCTGATGAACAAACCTGTGAGCTACGGGGAACGGTTCTCTTATTGTTCACTATACCAGTATGGCAAAATTCCTGGCCGTTTTTTTGATGGCGGTGCTCAGGTCTTCGATGAGATCGTCTGCATCTTCCAGCCCAACAGATAACCGGATGAGACTGTCTGAAACGCCCGATTGGCGGCGGATAGCAGCAGGAATGGATTTATGCGTCATTTCACAGGGCAGGCAAAGCAGGCTCTTTACACCTCCCAGGCTTTCTGCGAGTTTAAAATACCGGGTTGATTGCACCAGTTGCGTGGCAACTGCTGTTTCATCAATCCGGAGATCAAAGCTGACAACGCCTCCAAAATATTTTTGTTGCTGCCGGGCTATTGCATGGTTGGGATGTGTGGCCAGTCCCGGGTAGTACACATTATTGACAAAGCCCTGCGTGGTCAGAAAGTCGGCAATTGCCTGCGAGTTGCGGGAATGCTGCGCCACCCGCAGCGGGAGTGTTTCAATGCCCCGGATGGTGAGCCAGCTGTCAAAGGGCCCTAATATGGCACCGCTTGCATTCTGGATAAATTTTATTTTTTCTCCAAGCTCTTTTGTACGGGTTACTACCAGCCCTGCAATCACATCGCTGTGCCCTGCCAGGTATTTGGTAGCGCTGTGCACTACAAGGTCTGCTCCCAGTTCTATGGGTTTCTGCGCAGCAGGGGAAGCAAAGGTATTGTCTACGCAAACCAGGCAGCTGGCAGCTTTTGCCGTTTTTGCAATGGCCCGGATGTCTGATATCTTTAAAGTAGGATTGGTGGGCGTTTCAATCCAGATGAGCTTTGTTTTCGGAGTAATCGCTGCTGCTACATTCGTTGCATCTGTTGTGTCTGCATAATGTACAGTAATGCCCAGCTTCCGGTAAATATGTGTGAACAGCCGGAACGCGCCGCCATAAATATCGTTAACAGCTACGATCTCATCGCCGGCGCTCAGCAGTTTTATTACCGCGTCTATTGCAGCCAGCCCGCTGGCAAAGGCAAAACCGTTGCTGCCGCCTTCCAGTTCCGCAATAAGCTGCTCCAGGGCAGCCCTTGTAGGATTGTTGGTGCGGGAATAGTCATAACCTTTGTTAATGCCCGGTGCTTCCTGAACATAAGTGGATGTCTGGTAAATAGGGGTAGAGATGGCCCCGGTTAATGCGTCTGCGGGAATACTGTGCAGGATCTTTGTTTGCTCTTTCATTTTTTACTTTTTAACGATGAATAATTTTCCTGAAGATTCGTCCAGAGCAAACGATGGTGACCAGCCGGGAGCCAAAAAAATGCGCTCCTGACAAGCCAGAAGCGCATTCAAATTATTTTATCATAAATGGATGCTGTACTACTAACTTATCTTTCCATTCGCCACAGGTGAATGGTTGAAGGTGGCACCTTCCCGCTAAGCGGAGGTTGCCAAGACGTCATCGGGTCAAGTCCCTCGGTCTTTCTGGATAAGAATCTTTTCAAGAACTCTTGCAAATTTATAGACTATTGTCTGAAAGCGCCAAATTTTTTATATGAAAATTTAAAGGGTCAGTAAGTCATTGTGAATGCTTTTGCTGTTAATGATTGGGTTCCCGTTTATTGCAAAACAAATGTATTCCCCTGGCATCATCATAAAAATTCCGGCTGAAGCTCAGTACCGTACTGGTTTTCAGGATGCACAGGCCGGAATCCCCGGGGGGCATTTATTAACCATTAAAAGATCGCCCCTAAAGGGGCTTAACATAAATTTTATAACATGCTGCTACTGGTATTGTGCCCTGGTGGGGCCGGATATCCTTATTTCAGCCTCCCGAAAAGCAGTTTGTTTTTGAAGAAGGAGTGGTAAAACAGGGGCTGTTTACTTTTTTGTGTTCCCTGTCAGCATGGTTACAAAAAAAAATATTTTGCTCACCCTGCTGACCGGCTTTTCTTCTTATGCAGGAAATGAACTTTTCTGCATCTTTGCTTATGCCAAATTCTTATTTTCAGTTTAAGCAATTTGTTGTGCACCAGGAAGGCTGCTCCATGAAGGTAACAACAGATGCCTGCCTGTTCGGAGCCTGGACTGCCCGTCAGCTGACCGGCAAGTATGAGCGGATCCTTGATATTGGCACGGGCACAGGCCTGTTGAGCCTGATGATGGCCCAAAGCAATACCGCACCTATAGACGCTATTGAGATACAGAAAACCGATTTTACCCGGGCACTTGCCAATGTAAAAGCAAGCCCGTGGAGCCAGCAGATAAAAGTGCTTTACGGCGATGTGCTGGAGTACGGTTTTGATACGCGCTATGATGTTATTGTCAGCAATCCGCCATTTTATGAGGCTGACCTGAAGGGAACAAGTGCCGGCAGGAATATTGCGCATCATGATGAAGGGCTATCCCTGCATGATCTGGCAGGGGCACTGAAAAAACAGTTACAATTCGGTGGCTTGTTTTTCTTATTGTTCCCTGCAAAAAGAGAAGCGGAGCTGGCAGACGAACTGGGCCAATGCGGTCTTTTTATAAACAGGATCTGCTTTGTACAGCAAACGGCCGCTCATTCTCCTTTCAGGATCATGGTAAAAGGTTCTTTCACGAAGGTACCGGCAGTAAAACAAAGGATACTCATACGCAGCGGGAAGGAATATTCACCGGAATTTACAGCGCTTTTAAAACCTTATTATCTGCATATGTGATCAGGGCAGGCGGTCTGCCAGGGATTTAAGATCCGGAAGCTGCAGGTCAATAAAGGCATGCGGTAATGTTTCCGGTTCATTGGTGGTGGTAAGGTAGATGGTGCGCATCCCCGCGTTCTTCCCAAGTTTCATATCAGACAGGTTATTACCTACCATTATCGATTTTGAAAGATCAATATCGCTGAAGTCTTCAGTTGCCTGTAAGGCCATGCCGGGATTGGGTTTGCGGAAAAAATCCTTTGGATCAACTGCAGTGGCATAATAGATGGCAGGAATATGCCCGCCGGAATCTTTTATAGCTCCGCTCAGCAGCTCATGAATGCCATACAATGCCTGTTCATCCATCAGCCCGCGGCCGATTCCCCGCTGATTGGTAATAATAATGACGTGCTTGAAATAATGGGTGAATTTTCCAATGGCTTCGGGCACGCCTTTGTAGAATTCAAATTCTCCTTTATGCAATACATAGTTGCCCGGGCGTTCTTCATTGATCACCCCGTCCCGGTCCAGGAACAGGGTCCAGTCTTTTGTGATCCCGGACAGCTCAAAGGGTTTCGGTTGAAAGTCTTTCCCGGCCTTGGTGTAATCTGCGGGAATGCCGATGTCTATAAAATAGCCTTCTTCAACTGAGCCGCAGAATTTTCCTTCGCTAACGTACTGTTCCAGATAATCCTTCTCAAAGGAGAATTTTGATGGGAACTGTTTTGCAAAGAGCTGCGGTTTACTTACGAGGTAAACACCGGCATTGATCAGGCCCTTTTCATAATACTGTTTTTCTTTAAAACTGGTAATGTGGCCGGAGGCATCCAGCGTTACCACGCCATACCGGTCAAAATCCTGCATTGGCTTCAGCGCCAGTGTACATGCGGCTTTTGCTGTTGTATGCAGTTGGTGCATTTTCTCCGCATCAAAAGCAAAAAAGCTATCTCCGTTCATCACAAAAATATGCTCCCCATCGGCTTTTGTTAATGCCAGGTGAATGGCGCCTCCTGTTCCCAGCGGTTCCTCTTCCACACAGCATTGATATTGCAAAGCTGAAAACTCTTTTTGCAGATAGGCCTCTATGACCTCATGCCGGTAACCGAGGCTGAAAATGAAGCGTTGTATGCCCTGCCTGCGCAGGTAATTGATCACATAATAGAGAAAAGGCTGCCCGGCAACGGGCGCCATGCATTTGGGCAGGTCCGGCACAGCTTCTCTTAAGCGGGTGCCCAGCCCTCCTGCAAGAATAATTGCTTCCTGTGCATTTTTCCAGTTCCCTTCCAGGCGTTTCTGAAGCATCTGAATTTGTTAATAGTTCATGGTTTATGGCTGATAACTGATAACTGACTACTGGTCGATAGTTCATTGTCCATAGTCGATGGTTTGTGCCGATACATTCAATAACAGTTAACCAGTGACCGCTTCGTTAAAATATCTTTCTTCCACGAGTTGGCAAATACTATGACCCAGTAACATATGGCATTCCTGTATGCGGGGCGTATCTGATGAGGGTACATTAATAAGATAATCACTGGTGGTTTTCAGAATGCCGCCGGTGGTACCAGTAAAACCAATAGTGATGAGCCCTTTGGTCTTGGCCTGCTCAAAGGCTTTAACAATATTGGCTGAATTACCGGAAGTGCTCAGGCCAATCAATATATCACCCTTTTTGCCAATGCCATCAATGATGCGGGAATAGATGAGCTCAAAACTGTAATCGTTGGCTACCGCAGTAAGATAGGAGGTATTGCAGTGCAATGCTTCTGCCGGCAGGGCTTTGCGGTCCTTATAAAAGCGGCCGCTGAACTCTGCAGCCAGGTGCTGCGCATCAGCTGCGCTGCCGCCATTGCCACAAAAGTACACACTGTTTCCATTCTTAAAAGCGTCAACAATAAGGTTAACCACCTGCTCTACTGTTTGTAAAAGCGCTTCGTTATCCAGTACCTGTTTTTTTACATCAATGGATGCCTGTACCAGGGATTTTATCTGATCATTCATAGTTTATACTGTCCAGGTTTTTAATCCGTGTTTTACAAATTGATAGGTGCGGGAGGTGCCGCCAAATTGCAGGAGGCGCTCCCTTACCCTGTATTTGGTATTGCCGGGGCAATAAAAGATCATAAAGCCACCGCCGCCTGCACCGCTGATCTTTCCGCCGGAAGCCCCGTTTTTTTTTGCGGTTTCATAGATAGTATCAATTAATTCATTATTGATACCGGCTGCCATGCGCCGTTTCTGCTCAAAGCCGATATCCAGGATCTTCCCGATCTCATCCAGCTGGCCTTTGAGCAATGCCTCTTTCATCATCTGGGCCTGCTGCTTTAGCTGGTGCATGGCTTCAATAGACTGGCCTTTTTTCTGGGTAACATTTTTACTTTGCTCCATAATGATCTTGGCCGACTCCCTGCTGGTGGAGGTGTAATAAAGTAACAAATTATTTTCCAGTTCATCCAGGTATCGCTGCCGGATGCGCAGCGGATTTACAATAACTTTATCATGTGCATAAAACTCCATGTAATTAACACCGCCAAAGGTAGCCGCATACTGGTCCTGGCGCCCCCCGGCCAGCTGCAGGTCGTTCCGTTCTATTTCATAGGCATAGTGCGCAATGTCATATTCTCCCAACGGTAATTGCAGCAGTTCTACAAAAGCCCCAACAATGGCTACCACAAGGGTAGAAGAAGTACCAAGACCGGAGCCTGCCGGCGCATCTACATAAGTGGTTAGCTTAAATCCTTCGTTTTGAAAAGGATAGTCCTTTTGTATCCTGTTATAAACACCTTTCAGCAGATCCAGCCGGCCGTTTAACGGTAAGGATTGCGTCCATTCATATTGTTCCGACTCATTCCGGTCCATTGCTTCCAGTGAGATTTTTCCATCATCGGTGGTTTCAATGGTAGCGCTGGCGTTCAGTGAAATGGTCGCATTTAAAATGGCACCACCAAATTCATCGCAATAGGGGCTTACGTCAGTGCCTCCGCCGGCTAACCCAATCCTTAAAGGCGCTTTACTTCTGTGTATCATCTTTTATTGTTTTTCGGGCAAGGTCCATGATTGCATTTACCAGGTTGCCCCAACTGTATTTTTCCTTTCCGGCACGAAGATGTGGAATAAAATGGTTTTCTCCTAATTTGAAAAATTCAGCAACCGCGCTGGCTATTGCCGCTGCGTCCGGCGCAGCTATAAGGCCGCTTTTGCCGTGAGGCACCAGCGAGGGCAATCCCCCGACATTGGTAACAACCATAGGCTTTTCAAAATAATAAGCCAGCGGGGTAACACCGCTTTGTGTGGCATTGCGGTAAGGCTGTACCAGCAGGTTGGCGGCACATAAATAATAGCGCACTTCGCTGTCCGGGATGAAATTCGTTCTTAAAATGACCATCTCCCGGATGCCCAGTTCATCAATCAGGTTTTGATATGCCGTTTCGTCTTCATAAAATTCACCGGCAACCAGTAATTTAAGATTGCCCTGATAGCTATCGGGATCGGGATGAGATCTTAGATCTGAGACCGCTCTTAACAACAGATCCAGCCCTTTATATTTCCTGATAAATCCAAAGAACAGGATAATGGGATCATCCGGAGGCAGCCCCAGGTGCGCTCTTGCGTCTTTCATGGAAACGGGTGGCCCGAAATTGTCATATAAAGGGTGCGGCACCAGTTGCGCAGGCTTACCGGTAAGCGTTCTGAGGTCTGTCATTACTTTTTCGCTCATGGTGATGAACCCGTCGCAGGCTTTTATAAAATACCGGGTAAATGGTTTGTCGCCCGGGCGCTTCTCATGCGGGGTGATGTTATCTGCAATGCAAATGATCCGGGTCTTTTTGTTTTTACGGATACGGCGTAGAATGGTGCCCAGCGCAGGCCCCATAAAAGGCAGCCAGTAGCGGACCACCACAATATCCGGAGATTCCTTGGCGATTGCGTTGCCCGTTTTTATCCAGTTGAGCGGGTTAATGGAATTGATCCTTGTATGTATGGTAATGCCTTCCGGCGCCGGTTCCTCCGTAAATTGCGATTTACCGGGAAACAGGAAAGCCGGGTATTGCAATGCAAATGACCAGATGGCGCATTCATGCCCCGTTTCCTGAAAAGCTTTTGCAAGCCGGTGATCAAACGTGGCAAGGCCCCCGCGTAAGGGATGCGCCGGTCCTATGATAATAACTTTTGCCATGCTATTGCCGCAAAGATAAGAGGGTTCAATGCTCAGCGTTAGTTTATGCCTCTTTTTTCTTCTATCAGATAAGCATTGCGGCCCGGGGCGTTACGGGAAATCAGCTCGGCTATGAATCCTGAAAGGAATAACTGCATACCTATGATAAGGGCGGCCAGGGCGATATAAAAACCGGGACGATTGGTAATGGAAAAATCAGCGTTGAATATCTTTGACAGCACAAGATAGAGCGATGCCAAACAACCGATCAGGAAGAAGACGATGCCCCAAACACCAAAAAAATGCATCGGGCGTTTGGAGAACTTGCCCACAAAAGTGATGGAAAGCAGATCCAGGAACCCGTTGATAAAGCGGTCCCATCCAAATTTGCTGACCCCATATTTCCGCTTGCGGTGCTCTACTACTTTTTCGCCGATCTTTTTAAAACCGGCCCATTTGGCCAGGACAGGAATGTAACGGTGCATCTCCCCATACACTTCAATACTTTTGACAACCTTTTTATTGTAGGACTTCAGGCCGCAGTTCATATCGTGCAGCTTGATGCCGCTCATACGCCGCGTAGCCGCGTTGTAGATTTTGGAAGGAATATTCTTGGTCAGGGTATTGTCATACCGTTTCTTTTTCCATCCGCTTACCAGGTCGTATTTTTCCTCAATGATCATGCGGTACAATTCCGGGATCTCGTCGGGGCTATCCTGCAGATCCGCATCCATGGTAATGACCACGTCTCCCTGCGCAGCCCGGAAAGCTTCGTACAGCGCAGCTGATTTACCATAATTGCGCTGGAACTTGATGCCCTTGATGTGCTCATTTTTATCCCTGAGCGCGCAGATCACCTCCCAGGAATGATCCGTACTGCCGTCATCAACAAAGATGATCTCATAGGTATAATGGTTTTCCCGCATCACCCTTTCGATCCATTCGGTTAATTCAGGCAACGATTCTTCCTCGTTCAATAAAGGTATAGCTACAGAAATATCCATTTTTATTTTTTCCGGGACAAAGATAAGGTTCCTGCTGTGACGGTGGAAACAACCACGCCGATCAGCAGGTACTGGAAAATGGTTTGGGATACCATCAGCGGTATATAAAATTTGCGGGTAGTTTGCGCTTCCTGCTCTATTTCAGCAGGTGTGCGGTCTTTAGCTGTTTTCAGGCGCTCCTGTTTGGCTACCTCAATATCTTTTTCGATCCGGGCTTTATTAAACTGGAAAAAAATAAAGGTATAAACCGCCATAATAAGGGTAACGATAACAAAACAGCGGAACCCCTGGTTAAATAAACCTTTGAACATCCAACTGCCGCTTTGCGCTGCCGGGTAAATGGCCCAAACGATGCCGGCACCATATAATAAGAATACCAGGTACTGGAGGCCTGATGTATTGGGCACCTTCTGCCAGATGAGCAGCAGACCCAGCAGTACCATCAGCACGCCTGTAATAAACCCTTTCCTGGTTGCGTTGATCGTCATATGTTTGTCTAAAGTAAAAGATGAGACCGATTATTATGAATAATTCCTAAAGGCTTGCCAATTAATTGTTTGCCCATGAAAGCTGAATTTTTACTTTTGGATAATATGGCATCAGCATGCAGCTCCCATTTTTGTTCGGGTGCAAAAACCGTAAGAGAAGCGGGGGCGCCTTCTTTGATAGAAGGAACGGGCAGCCCGAGAATTTTCCGCGGGTTAATAGCCAGCAGTTCTACCCAGCGTTCCTGCGAAATTTCCGGCAGGGCGGTTCTTAAAACCGCATAGGCCGTCTGCAAGCCGATCATCCCGTATTTTGCATATTCAAACTCTACTGTTTTGTGATCCGTATCATAAGGAATATGGTGCGTGGCTATACAGTCGATGGTGCCATCAGCAATACCTTTTTGAAGCGCCTTCCGGTCGTTAATCGTACGTAAGGGCGGGTTCAGCTTCAGATGGGTATCGTAGGTAACCAGGTCTTCCTCGCTGAAAAACAAATGAGCCGGTGTTACAGAAACGGTTACATCGGTTTTTTTTTGCCGGGCCTCCTTTACCAGCTTCACAGATGCGGCAGTGGTGATGCCGGTAATATGCAGGCGGGAGTCTGCATATTGTGCCAGTTTTATATCGCGTGCTATTAACAATTCTTCAGCAATGGCAGGTTTGGCCTGCAGGCCTAAACGGGTGGCGGTTATACCCTCATTGACCAGTCCTTGGGGTTGTATGTCTTTATTATCCGGCACCTGTATCAATACCCCCTTAAATGGTTTAATGTATTGCAGTGCTTTTACCATAATATCTGACGACTGGATGGCATTGGTACCGTCTGTAAATGCCATGGCTCCTGAGTGGCGCATATCATAGATCTCCGCCAGTTCTTTACCCTCTGTATTTTTGGTAACGGCTCCCAAAGGATGAATGGTTACCGGAAGAGCGGCTGCTTTTGCCAGTATGTATTCTATAGCCGACTTCTGATCCAGCGCCGGCCGGGTATTGGGAACGATGCATACATCTGTAAACCCACCGGCTGCCGCCGCTTTGGCACCGGAGGAAAGCGTTTCCCGGTATTCATAACCCGGATCTGCAAAATCCGCAAAAAGATCCACCCAACCGGGGCTCACGTGCAGCGTTTTGCCATCTACGATCTTAGCTCCTTTATGGGAAATAGTTTTGCCGATGGATTGAATAATACCATTTACAATAAGAATGTCGGCGGTACGACCATTAAAAGAAGAGGTGGGGTCGATGATCCTGGATTGCTTAATGAGAATATTCATTAAGGGGCGAAGATAGGAAGAATTTGAAATTTTTTGACTGGTAAATTCTGTTGGTAAAATCTTAAAATGAACCATCAGGGTTTTAAAGAAGAATCTTATTCGCAATAAGAAGAAATTGTCCTATATTTGCCGTCCGATTTTCGGATCGGGACGTAGCGCAGCCCGGTAGCGCACTTGCATGGGGTGCAAGGGGTCGCTAGTTCGAATCTAGTCGTCCCGACAAAAAGCCTTCCAATAGCAATATTGGGAGGCTTTTTTATTATTTGGAGTGGCCGGGAATAAGGGAGTTTAAAAGATCGTCCAATTCTATTTCTTTTTACAAGCTCCCATAGCCTTTGAAGCCATGAAAGCTGCCTCCTTCAAGTATTGCCCGAGGAAGTTGTTTGAACGCGCCCTCTCTTATAACCTCCTCCTTTAATTCGTTTGACATACCCGTTTCTTTTAATCTCACGCCTACCATTTACGAAGCCGGTAAAAATATTTCAGCCGGTAACTTAAAATAGTCTTTTAGCCTTCCTGCTATTTTCAGCGTTATTTTACGGCGCTCTGAAAGGATGGAGGATACATAACCTTTGCTACCGATAATAGGTTCAAGGTCTTTATTCCTCAGTCCTTTTTCCTTCATTTTCTCTTTGATCACTTCCAATATGTCTACCGCGGGCAGGGAGTAATGTCTTTCGTCATAGTCTTTTATCAAAAGAATCAAAACGCCCAGCTCATCATATTCGGGGCTGTTTGGCTCCGCATGGAAAATTTCCATTAAACGTTTATTAGCCTTATTATAATCATTTTCGCTATTTAATACTTTCCAGTTCATACCTTCTCCAGCAACAGGTTTCCGTCAATATTTAGTTTTTCATGCACGGCCTTCAGGAACGGAACATCCGGTTTGCGCTTGCCGTTGAGTATCTGCGACAACTTGGATGTGCCAATGTTTAGCATCTTGGACAACTTCACCTGGGGAATGTCCAGTTCCTCTATTTTCTCTTGAACCACAGATACAACGGTTACAGGCAGAGGCATTATTTTCAATACATGATCCTCGTAATATTCAGCCGCCTTTGCCATTTGCTCTAACCGTTCTTTTTCAGCAGCTGTCAGTTTTTTTTCACCTTTATTCATGAGCTTGTAAACCTTGTGCAGGGTTTCCTTGTATTCTTTGTTGCTTTTAATCTTCATATTCTATATTTTTTGCGCCAACTAATTTGTTAATCTTATCGTATTCAGCATGTGTGCCGAACCATAATATAAACATTGTTCTTGTGCTGAATAATACCAAAGCGATCAGCCTGAAATCATTGCCTTTGATATTAAACACAATCCTGTTATTGCCCACATAATCCGCACTCTTAAAGGTATTCCGTACATCTGGGAAATGACCCCAGTCCGCAGCCTTTGCCGTCGCATACCAGGTATTCAACGGTTCAGCCGCAACAGTATGCCTGCGGGCGTATTTCTCAATGGTCGTTTTTGTAATTATTACCATTAAGGCAAATTTAATAAAATGAAATTGTTTAAAAAAATGAAATCATCAATCCCCGGCTTTCAATCTTGCAGCGTGGCTATTCCCGCAAGGCATCTGTACTTAACTCCAAATATTTGTAAGATTGTTCCCCATTTGCGCACCCTGGACATTTACATAGCGTTTAAAGCTCCGGTAATCTGTCCATCCACCCCAGGCCATAACCTCAGGAATCGTTTTACCTTCCCCAATTGACAGGGTAGCGAAAGTCTTCCGTCCGCTGTACATACTTATCAGCTCATGTTTCGGAAATACTGCTGCAATCCGTTCAGCTCCTTTGTACCGTATTATTTCAATGTTAGTATTCAGCTTCGTTTCTCTAAACAGATCATGCAGGGCGTTGTTACTCTTTTGATTACTGATAACAGGCAACGGCTTTGGCAGACCGGCATACTTCGCTAATATCCTCAGGCTGATATGGTTCAAAGGTATATCAACAAGCCTTTTTCTTTTAACGCTGCGCTGCCTTATGCTATCTTCCTCAATCTGATGCCATGCAAGCTGCGCAAGGTCGCTATATCGCAAACCGGTGGCGCAACTAAACAGAAACACATCCCGGATATTTTCAAGCCTCGTATTGCCCTTTAAATCGAAATTAATTAACTGTGTAAACTCCTTTCTTGTCAGGCTGATAACTTCCAGATCGCTATCCCTTTCAGGTGTAAATTTTTTATAATGCTGATTAACGGTAATTTCTTTAAAATCAGCATAGGTAATCAATGTCTTTGCTGTACTTAGCAGTTTAGCAGCTGTGATATTATTCATACCTGTTGTGGTCAGGTAGCTGTAAAATCCTGCCAGTCAGTCTCCCCCTACATCCACCAGCAAAGCGGACGGGGCATATTCATTTATCCTTATGGCTGTTGTATTATATTCTTTCGCAGTTCCGTTGCTGATGGTGCGCCCCTTTTTATTTACCAGTTCCCCCGCCTGGGCTTATGTTACTAACTGATTAGCCCACTGCGCAAAGGTTAATGAGGGTTTATTATGCCTTTCTGGGTAGCGTAGCTTGTCATATTCGGCCTTTACCATCCCTCTGGTATATTGTTTATTGTTTACCATCCAAGCGGTAACGGTCTTCAATGCGCCGTATTTCCTTTATAACGGCCATTATTGCATCGTTATCCCTTTTAGCATCCTCCCGGCTAGGTATCTCGTAAATCTTTAGGCCATATTTCTTTCTGCCTATGGAAGTAGCGAGAGCGGTTATTTCGCCGTTGTCATACTGTTCAGGGAACACAATAGCCCCCGTGGTAAAGTATTCCCGTTTGCCACTCACCAAATAAATAATATGCACGGGGAATGCGCCGCTTTTATTGCCTTGTCGGTGCGGTGCCATAGCCTTATAGTACCTTTCTTTTGCATACGCCTAAATTGTGCTACAAAATTATTGTGTAGCATAACAGGTAGCAAATATTGGAAAAATAGAACCACCCGCCAAGTCTTGATATGGCACTTGCCAGATCGTTTCGTCCGATAGCCTTGAGAATACTTCCCGTAGGCATAAAACGGTAATAGTCGATTATAGGTTTTAGTTGTTCAGTTACATTTTCCTCTGTCCAATTGTGATGCCTGCTTATTGATACACCCAACGCTTCTCTAAAATAATTAAGATTTCCAAATCTATAAATAGCTCCAATTAATCCATGACTTCCAAATTCTGTAATATTATTTTTAGTAAACTCAATTCCCTCTTTATATAGTCGCCTTAAGACTTGCAAGACCTTTTTCTCATTCCACCTTTCGCCATGCAAAAGTAGCCCCAACTTCAGTTGCTTATTTAGTGCTTTAAACCCGCCATGTGCCCTTACTGCGTTCATTAAAGAATGGTTTTTTTGAGTTTGTATAGCACTACATATAGAAGTATTTTCGATAAGTGATTTATTAGCATTGCAAAAATTCTTGAGTTCTCTAATAGTCCGCCGCTTTGACCAATACTTTGGCTCTTTTCGGGAAACGGTTATATTTAGTTTACTTCTTATGTTTTTGAAGGTTTTAAAATATTTACGGATGGCTTGTACAAGCGGTCCATAACCTTTCCTATTCAGTTCAGTGTGGGTTGGAGCCTTCTTCCATTTCTCGTAGAGTACCTGATATTCATTAAGTATTTTTTGTTTCGTCCATTTATTTCTCTTTTTGGCGAGACCCATTTTTATCTTAATATCTCCAAGGGAACTGAGTCGTTTGGCGATTGTCACAAGGTCTGTTCTTTCAATAGCTTTCAATCCCATTAAACTAATAGTATATCCCTTGGCATGTAATTCCCAAAGGGCTTTTATCAGCCTTTGTTCTGTCCAACCAATATGTTGAATCTTTAATTGCAGTTTGTACGCTTTGTTAAAATGTTTAATGCCTCCTAAATGACGAATAGCTTGCCATAGGTCTACCTGATCTCTTTTATAGAAGGCAAATGCTGTAACAACATGATGTCTGAAATAATCTTTATGATCAGAAATAAATTTTTGTAACGCTCTAAGAGCTTTGTAGGGCGTGTTGTATAATGGAGATAAATTGTTTATTTCGGACATATTGCTATAATGTCGATCTCAAAATGAATTGTTTAACTTTTTGCAGTAATCAATAATGATTTGATTGATTTGAAATATAGTTTATTCTCATATCAATGTGTCGATTATTTGGGAAATCCTGGAATCAAAGCATTCGGAAAATCATAATTTGATTGGCTTTAAGAGCAAACAATCGGTTCAAAAGGCGCTACTTAAAAACGATTGATAATCAATGACTAACCATTCATCAAAGCGGCCGACCTCCTTAAATCATGCAGAAATATGCTTAATATTTTTACAGGCAGGACTACCTGATAAAAAGAGGCGAATTTTATGCCTCTTTGTTCCTTTTATATTTTGTCCATTTTACCTTCTTTTGGAGCTGTCATCACTTCTTTATAAATATCCTCAAAGGCTTTTCCTTTTTGCTTTTGCCATAAGGCAGAGAATTTAATTTCGATATTTTTCAATAACTGAATACATAATTCTTTATCGTCAGCCGGTAAATCATTCATCAGCATCACCGCGTTTTTTTCAATCCTTTCTGTGCATACAGTAATTACTTTTTCACCTTTGGCAGTGAGTTCAATTCTTTTGGAGCGCTTATCCTCGCTATCAGCATATTCTTTTATCAACCCCCGTTTTTTCAAACGATTCAGCATATCAGTCCCGCTGGACAACTCAAACAGATTGGCATAAATGACCTCTGTTTTTTTGGGGCTCTTTTCTTTTTTGATCGTTTGTAAGATCCCAAATTCTTCAATCTGGTGTAAACCGGTTCCTTTGAGGGCGATGTTGGCATAGGCCATGTTCAGCTTGCTTATCCTGCCGATTATCTTCAGCAACAATCCATCAATTAACGCGGGCACTACACCGCCTACCAATGCACCTTTAACGGGTTTTTCTTTATGGTGTGCCAGGTAGTACCTGCAAAACTCATCAATGTCGCCCCCGGGATGCTTTTGCTCAAATTCACCCCATTGGTTTACCAATTTAACCGTCTTATTCATATAAATTATTTCGTTTACGTAACAAAAATAAAAAAAATAATACGAAATAGTGTATTTTATTTCTAAAACGTAATATATTTGATGAAATTAATTTCGATAACGTATTAAATATAAAAAATGAAACAGCAGCATAAAATCCTGTACCGGATCGCAAAAGGCTTTATCAGCTTCTTTATCCTCTTAAGTGCCTGCCTGACCTACTCTCAGCCCGAAGGCATAAGAAAATTAGGCTTCCCCGATTATTTCAGGATAGAACTGGTAATTGCCAAAGTGATCGGTGCCATAGTGCTTTTGCTTCCCTTTACAACCGTCAGGGTAAAAGAGTGGGTATATGCGGGCTTTATTATTTCGATGGTTTCGGGGCTGATCGCACACATATGCAGCGGAGACCCGCTTTCAAAGATCATTTTTGTATCGGTTGATTTACTGCTTGTGCTTATCAGTATAAGCTATGTGTCGGGAAAAGATTTATCTGAACATAAATTGTCTAAATAATACAGCTATGAATATGACATTGTATCATATCGCTTTGGTAATCCATATTATTGGCATCACCATCATGGCAGGCACTGCCTTTATTGATCTTATAACTTTCCGTGCTTTATGCAGTGCCCGTACAACTGATGCCGTAAAAACAGTTGTATTGGAAGATTATTTGTATAAACTGCAACGCTTTTTGGGAATGGGGATGCTGCTTATCCTGGCTTCCGGTGTGACAATGATGATAAAATTGCACCAGGTATGGGGTGCACAGCTTTGGTTCAGGATAAAGATGGCCGTTTTGTTGCTTATTATTATTAACGGATTCGTACTGCGCAGGAGAGCAGGTGCTGCATTGAAAAAAATAATAGAAAAGGATACTCCTGTTAAAATAAATGATAAACGATGGAACAGCGTTAAATGGAGCTTTACTGCGGTACAGGTTGTTCAACTGGTGCTGTTTATCATTATTTATGTACTTAGCGTTTTTAAATTCAATTGAGGTACGCTGATACCAAAGATGAAATAGGTGAATGTTATGTACCTCAAAAAAGTTATATATAGCAAAGAAGTGCTTAAAGCGTTGCATGCTCCCTATGACCGTGGTGATGTGATCCTCAGAAGTTAAGCGTACCTTTATCTTTTATGGGCCCTGTCTTTATTTGCAACAGCGGTTAAAGATTGCAGGAGACGGGCCGGTGATTAGGTGACGCCTTGAATGTTGTGCCTTAAAATTTATACTATTTATGAAAGCAAGCGCAGGTATTCTTTTATATAGGAAGCAGTCGACCGGTATCCATTTTTTCCTGGTGCACCCCGGCGGACCTTTCTGGAAAAATAAGGATGCCGGTGCCTGGTCGATACCCAAAGGAGAGCTAGCTGCAGATGAAGATCCGCTGGAACGCGCCAAACTGGAATTTGAAGAGGAGACCGGGCATCCTGTAACTGGCCGGTTTGTGCCCTTAACTCCTGTAAAGCAAAAAGCGGGAAAGCTGGTATTTGCATGGGCTGTAGAAGGGGATATAGACACAACCGCCTTAAGCAGTAACACGTTTAACCTTCAGTGGCCGCCGGGTTCCGGCAAGATCATTCAGGCGCCGGAAGTAGACCGGTGGGAGTGGTTTGGGTATGAAGAGGCAAAACGCCGGATCAATCCCGCCCAGGTATCGTTTATTGAACAGGCCGCAATCCTGATCATTGTATGATCATAGATGATATGCCATTGTCTATATTTGTAAAAGCGTGTGCTTAAAAATGGCCCAATGGCAATACTGAAATCCTTTTTCATCTTTCTGCTTGCCGGTCTCTGTGAAATTGGGGGCGGTTATCTTATCTGGCTATGGCTTAAAGAGGATAAACCGCTCTGGTACGGTATATCAGGAGCTGTGATCCTGGCCTTTTACGGAATTGTGGCAACCTGGCAAACCGCTGCTTTTGGCAGGGTGTATGCCACTTATGGCGGCCTGTTTATTGCGCTTTCTTTGATATGGGCCTGGAAGGTAGATGGATTCAAGCCGGACCGTTATGATATAATCGGAGCATTGGTTGCCCTGTTAGGAGTGTGTATCATTTTATATGCACCAAGAACAACAAGTTGAAGCCGGGAAGCAAGGGTTAAAGTATCATTTTTTGAAATATTCCTGTATTTATTCAGAACTTTTCTAAAGCAACATTATGAACAGTAATGACCAAACCGCCCGGGAAAAGAAAATTTCCTGTAAACTTACTGATGCTGAAATGCGCAAACGGAAAGCTACCGTTATAGCCAGCTTAAAAAAACAGGTGATTGAAAGAAAGGAATTAGAGAATGGATTTTATTATCAGTTCCCGGGAACAGACCGCATCATTGATGAACTTGCCGCTTTTATAAAAACCGAGCGGCTTTGCTGCGATTTTTTTGATTTTGATCTTTCGGTGAAGGGCGATGCTTCCCGGGCCCTGTTACGTATTACAGGTCCGCAGGGAACAAAATCGTTTATTACAACAGAGCTGGATTTATAATACTATTTTTGATCCCGCCTTATTATAATAGGAGCTCCGGCTAAGAAAAGGTTGTTTGTATCGTCACCCTACCTCAAAAACAATTCTATTACCGGTACTTCATAAGGTGGCGGCTGCGCGGGCAGTTGCAGCACTATATTACTGTCTTCTTTTTTATATAATAATTCGGAGGCATCGTTCAGGAACTGTGCGTAGCTGATCTTGTCTGCATAACCCGGTAGCACCAGTTTTCCATCGATGGGATAGGTGAACAGATGCAGGTACAAATGCTTCTTTACGGGATCGTATGTTTGTTTAATATCAGGATTACCGGGTAATTTATATTCGTCAGGTGCAAATGTGCAGTTATAAATTGAGGGATTATTTGCATGCATCCAGTATGAAAGACTGTCCAGCGCATGCAGGGCGCGATAATCAAATTCGCCGCGGGCAGTAGGGCCCACATTCAGAATCAAATTGCCTCCGTTAGCAACAGAAGTAACCAGCAGGTCCAGCAGCTGCCGGTGCGTTTTCCAGGTATGCTCGTCCCGGTAATACCCCCAGCTGCCGGAAAAGGTCTGGCAGGTTTCCCAGTATTTTCCTTTATATTTTAAAAGCTCGGAAGGCTTTACCTGCTCTGGTGTTTCAAAGTCATAGCCATCAGTATAGTCATTCAGATCGGCGCGGTTGTCAATAATGATTCCCGGCTGTAGCTGCTTTACCATCTTTAAGAGCTCTATTGATCCCCAATCCTCACGCCCTTTGCCGTTTTTGCCGGGATAAGAAAAATCGAGCCAGAGGATATCGATCTTCCCGTAATTGGTCATTAATTCTTTTACCTGGTTATACAGGTATTGCCGGTAACGCTCCCAGTTCTTTCCTTTATTCAGCTTTGCATAATCAGCTCCTGTAGCATTTTCTCCAAGCCGCTGGGGATGCACACGGTCTATCGTAAAATCAGGATGGTGCCAGTCGATCAAAGAATAATAAAACCCGATCCGGATCCCCTCTGCGCGGAATGCCTCTACAAATTCCTTTACCAGGTCGCGTTTTGCCTGGGTATTGGTCGCTTTGTAATCCGTGTATTTTGAATCGAACAAACAAAAGCCTTCATGATGCTTGGTGGTAAGTACGGCATACTTCATGCCTGCTGCTTTTGCTTCTTTCGCCCATTTTTTGGGATCAAATTCATCCGGGTTAAAATGGTCAAAATATTTCTGATACTGCTCACTGGTCATCCGCTCATGCTGCTTCACCCATTCATGCCTTGCTGCCAGGGAATAAAGCCCCCAGTGAATGAACATGCCAAAACGGGCATTCGTCCACCATTGCATCCGCTGTGCTTTTTGTTCGGGGGGGTCGTTAAAAATATGTTTGGTTTGAGCGGTTGCTGTAATTGCTGTCACCAGTGCTGCTGCCAGGAGAATTTTCTTCATAAATCGGTTTTCTTAAACAGAGAGGCTATCATAAATTTTAACAATTGATAGCGTAAAGATACAAAAGAAATTGTGGTTGCCCGTTAGCTGTATATATACTTTATTGTTCCAGGTGTGCTCTTGAGAACTGCAGATCAAAGGCAGTGCCCTGGTTGGGCTGTGAAGTGACGGTTATTTTTATTCCAAGATAATCTGCGATCGATTTTACTATTGACAATCCAAGGCCAAAGCCTTCCCGCTGATACTGGTCCTTCTTAAAGCGGTCAAAGATTCTTTCCAGCTGGTTTTTATTCATCCCAACGCCTGTGTCAATAATAAAAATAGAATAAACCCCATTTTCGGTCTGGTCTTTTATTGTAATAGCGCCCTTTGATTTGCTGAACTTAATGGCATTATGGATGAGGTTGTAAAATAACTGAAAGAGCAGATCCTTATTTACATGATGTAGGGTAACCGTGTTAGAAAGTGCTTCGTTAATGATCAATCCTTTTTCAATGATCCGGTGCTGCAGCTCTTCCAGCACTTCGCGGACCATTCTTTTTACAGAAACCTGGTCGTTGAATGTGTATTGTTCACTTTCGATCCTGGAGATCAGTAATAAGGAGTTCACTATTTTTTTCAGGCGGTTCACAATACGCATCATATCTTCCAGTTTGGGTACGGTATCGTCCGGCAGACCGGGATCCATCAGCATATTCTCCAGCTTGCTCTGCAGGATGCTGATGGGCGTCATCAGCTCGTGGGAGGCGTTGGATGTAAATTCTTTTTCTTTTTCAAAAGCGTCATTTACCTGCTGCATGAGTGCCCGAATGGAAGCATCAAGATAACTGAAGTCATAAGTGGTTGTCTTAAGAGGATGTTTGGGGTCCTTAAAAGGAAATGTTCTTTTTATTAGCCTTGTCCGTATAATATAATCGAGGGGCTTTAGTAAATAGCGGGTATAAAATAACTGAACGACGATTATAAAAACAGCCAGCATTACCAGGATATAGGAAGTGTTTTTTTGCAGTGCTATACCATCCTCGGTAATTGTAGTTACTTTTTTGCCAATTTCAAGAAGATAGGGCTGCTGATTGACTGTAAATGTATCCGTAAGGATCCGGTAACTGATCGTATCCCTGTCTATGATCCGCTGGGCCGTCTGGAGCCTTCCGGAAACGGACTGATCGTTGAAAGGCTCTAATGAAATATACTCATCTTTCAACATAGAGTAGCTGCCGTAGGCTGTATCGCCTTCTAGGTAAAAGTCAATGCCGTTTTTTTTAATAGCGGACAGCACTTTATTCCTTTGCTGTATTAATGTTTTATTGGTGTTCTGAAAAGCAATGCGCTGCATCAGGTAGGGGAGCAGCCCTACAAATAACGCCAGAAAGCCGATCGTTACTGCTGCCGCAAATAGGCTTAGTTTTGTCTGCAGCTTCATGAAGTTATTTTTATCTTATAGCCGATGCCCCTTACAGTCTCCAGCCAGTCAGTAGGCGCATAGGCATTCATTTTTTTACGGATGTTCTTAATGTGCACATCAATATAATTGGAGTCGGACTCATCATCTGCATTATCTCCCCATAAGTGATCGCTGAGCTGCATTCTTGACAGCGGGCGGTTTTTATGAAGGATCAGGTAGCTGAGCAGATCAAATTCTTTTCTGGAAAGGTTGATCTCTTTATCCTGGTAATGGACTGTCCTGTTCTTAATGTTGATGGTAAAGCTGCCCAGTGTCACCAGCGTGTCGTTTAATTTGAATTTCCTGCGGATGATGGCCTGCATCCGGGATTGCAGCTCCAGTAAGGAAAATGGTTTTGCCAGGTAATCGTCCGCACCGGCATCCAATCCTCTTACCCGGTCTTCCACCTGGCCACGGGCAGTAAGAATAATCACGGCAACATCCGTATAGTCTTTGCGCAGCTCTTCCAGCAGCCAGAATCCGTCTTTATCAGGTAGGCCAATGTCCAGCAGGATAAAGTCAAAGCTGCCATTATCCAGCTCCTGCAGGGCGTCTTTGGATGTGCCGGCTATTTCACAATTGAAATGATTTTTTTCCAGGGCAGATTTTATTTCTGCCGCTAATGATTTTTCATCTTCTACAATCAATACACGCATGCCTGAATTTTAGAACCGGTAATGATGCTCAAGTTAAAAAAAGAATTGAAATGTCGCTTATTAAAAGGCGTTATTGTTCGCGAAAAAGATACCACTAATGCCCCTGTACCGCCCGAAGATTCGGGCAGGCAGGAATATTTGAGGAAATGTGTAAACAATCCCGGCAGTGTGGTTGCTGCAGGGACTTTATGGATTATTTAAAAGAACGTGTAGCGTTTGAGCCCAATTTCTGTTTTACTGCTTGTGAATATAATTTTCCGAATTTAAAAAAACTTCTGCTTTATGGGATTGGTGCAGCCTTTTCCGACAGTGAGGTTGCGGCATTTATATAGACAGATAGTTAAACAATAAACGCTAAATAGGGGGAGCAAAGCAGTTTCCTGTTTCCTTATAAGAAGAGAAGGGTGTTTAATTATAAAAACAGCATCCTGCGGTAATGCCCCGGTTTGTTCACCTGCCTTACCTCTTGCCGTCTGTTTTGGGTGGAGCTTTTTTAGCCGGTTTTTCTTTTGGGGGCGGTGAAACTGTTTTCGGTTTCTGATGGTTTTTTGCCTTGGGCACTTCTTTGATGGGCTTCTGTTTAGGTTCAGTTTGCTTATCCTGTTTTTGCTGCTGCTGTTCTTTTTGTTTTTGCCTGTTTTTCTTTTGCCGTAATCTCACCTCCTGTGTGTTAACAATACCCTGCTTACAGAAACCGGCGTTTAAGTTAAGGGTACAGGTGATTAATATAACAAGGCAGAAGATCCTCATAACACAAAAACCGGGCACCCTCATAAAGGATACCCGGAATAAAGATACGGATTAAAAATAATATCGGATTAATGGTGTGGTTTTACTACACTATATTATCCTGATTACTAATTACTACAACACAAACATAGCACCCGATTATGAAGATTTGATGAAAAAGAAAAAAATCAGGAATGATCCAGGCAGTTTTGCAGCTGCTTCTTATCCAGTTGTTTTTCCCAGTTGGCCACCACAATAGTCGCAACGCCGTTTCCTACAAGGTTGGTGAGGGCGCGGCACTCCGACATAAAACGGTCAACACCCAGGATCAATGTCATGCGGGCAATAGGCACTTCGGGCACTATAGCAAGGGTAGCTGCCAGTGTAATAAAACCTGCCCCCGAAACGCCTGCAGCTCCTTTTGAGCTTAGCATGGCAACCAATAATAACAGGATCTCATGTTCTAAAGTAAGATGAATGTTACAGGCCTGGGCAATAAACAGGGAGGCCAGCGTCATGTAAATGTTTGTGCCATCCAGGTTAAAAGAGTAGCCTGTAGGGATCACCAGGCCCACCACTGATTTTGAACATCCCGCTCTTTCCAGTTTTTGCATCAATGTGGGCAGGGCAGCCTCTGAGGAGCTGGTACCCAGCACCAGCAACAGCTCGTCTTTTATATAGCGCAGTAATTTAAAAATGGAAAACCCGTTGTAGCGCGCAACGGCTCCTAAAACAATAAGCACAAACAAGAGAGAGGTAGTGTAAAATGTGGCAACAAGCAAACCGAGGTTGATCACTGAACGGATACCGTTTTCACCAATGGTAAATGCCATTGCCCCGAAAGCACCTATGGGCGCCAGTTTCATCAGCAAAGTAACAATTTTGAAAACTGGGTAGGTAAGCGCATGCAGGAAGCTGACCACCATTTTGCTTTTTTCGGCAGTTAATGCAAGCCCCGCTCCAAATAAAATGGCTACAAATAATACCTGCAGGATGTTATTGCCTGTGATCGGGCTCACCAGCGTTTGCGGAATAATATCAAAAATAAAATGAACGAGGGTTTGTTCTTTTGCCTGCGATACATATTTTGCAATGGAGCTGGTGTCCAGCTTTTGCGGATCTACGTTCATCCCCGCGCCTGGCTGTACGATTTTGCCGATGATCAGCCCGATAATTAGTGCCAGTGTGGAAAAGGTAAGGAAATAGATAAATGCTTTTCCGGCCACCCTCCCTACTTTCTTAAGATCATTCATGCCTGCAATGCCTGTGCTGATCGTAAGAAAAATTACAGGGGCAATGATCATTTTTACCAGCAGGATAAAGCCATCACCAAGGGGCTTCATTTTTTTACCTGTTTCCGGAAAAAAGTGCCCCAGTAATATTCCCAGAATAATGGCAACAATAACCTGGAAGTACAGTACCTGGTATAGTTTCTTTTTCTTAACAGGCGGGGGTGTTGCAGTATTTTCAACGATCATTCATTATTAATTTATTCTACAAGATAAATAAAAAGAGGAAACCCGTAATAAAGGGCCTGATGAAAATTCCTATCCGTTTTGACATAAAGTCTTATTGAAATTTTAAAATATTGATTGAGCGCAATATCCGTGCATACTGACCTGATGATTCAATGCAACTTTGTCACTTTTACCGGTTGTGGAAGTAGTATAAAAAAGATTGGTATTGTTTTTTCTTATAGGCAGTTGGAAAGATCAAAAAAACAAGAAACAGATCTTTTCGGATACAGTAGCTGTAAACTTATTGAAGCTTTACTTGTTACTATTGTGTTTTTAAACTTTATAAATATGAAAAAGGTAATTTTAGCAGCGGCGATGGGCGTTTTATCCATCAGTTTTGTGCAAGCACAAAGTATGAAGAATACACTGAAGGTAGGTGTATTGGGCGGTGTGGCAGTGCCTAATGAAAATGCAGGTGGAAATGTTGGGGTTGATGTGGCTTATCAAAACCTGGTGACCCCGCATGTAGGCATTGGTATTGCTACAGGGTATAACCAGTTTTTTGGAAAGGACAACAAGGTTGGTGGAAGCACTCTTAACAACAATAACTTTGGGGTGGTTCCTGTAGCCGCGCTGATCCATTATTACCCGCGGGCCAAAGGTATTTATGTAGGAACAGACCTGGGCTATAGTTTTATTACCGGTGATGAAAAGGTAGCAACAAACAGCAATGTTGACCGTCCTGATGGTGGTTTTTATTTAAAACCGGAAATCGGATGGCATAACCGTAACTGGAATGTGTTTGCGCATTACGCCAAAGTATTTACAGGTGATGATGGGAAAATCAACGTAGGGAACAGCAGCCAGAAATACAATGCAGGGAGCATCGGTATTGGTGTCGCTTACAATATCGGCCTGGGGCGGTAACCTTCTTTATGCATGTTAATGAAAAAAGCAGGCCGGGCAATGGCCTGCTTTTTCTTTTTTGTAAGCTCATACCATTTATTTAGATTTAAAAGAACACTGTTACCCGGATTTCTATGAAGGGTGATCAGGCTCCGCCAGGCTGTTAATGACAAGTGTTGTATTATTTTGAAGATTAATAATATATAGTTTCGTCATATCGTAGCGAAGCAGAGTGGAGAAATCTCTATAATATTAGAGATCCCCCGGCCACGCCCGGGATGACGATTAAAAAAACTTGTCATCCGGATGAACTTAAATGCAACGCTTTTATGGTTGCCTGTTCATGACAAGTATATTATTGTTTTGAAAGCCAATAATATACAAGATCGTCGTCTCAATAAGCATAAAAGCAACGCTTTTATGGTTTCTTTAGCCTGACATACCTTCATCTTGGCGCAATTTAATCTAAATGGTGTTATTTTTTGTTATATAATGTAGTGCACAGGATCATGACAGCGGGTTTTATCATACGCTCAGTTATTAAGATGCGCCGGTATATACATTTTAATAATGATAACTTACCCAAAGTAAACACGTACTGTCTGGTAGAGCAGTTGATTCTGCATAATGTTAGATGACTGGCTGGCCTTATCAGAAAAGCCTTTCAGGCCAAAGAGCCCGGCGGCATTCCCTTTATTAATGGCTATTTCCAGATAATCGGCGCTGTTAAATAGTGCCAGTTTATCGCCTTCCCGCACATCTGCGTAAGATTCACTGATCTTATCAATGACCTCGTCCCGTTTAAAAACGATCTTAAAATTGCGACCGCGCCGCTGTTCCTCAAATTGTTTGCGGGTAATGTTTACAATAACATTTTCAAAATTGTCAATAAAAATGATCTGCCCCTCTATATAGCTGGTATCTACCAGTGGTTGTAAAGGATTTTTATCGATGAAGTTAAAATCGGCGATCCCGATCTTCTGGATCGATTCACCATTTACCAGCCGTTCCACTGTTTTTGCAATGATACCGGTGATATAGAGCGTATTCTTTACGGCCTTTTTATCAAGCGGTATGCCAATAATAATATCCGGGCGCTCTTCAAGGATCATGTTCAGCAAGCCGTTATCGGCACAAATGATGTACTGGTTTTTATGAAAGGCTACCAGTAAATGCTCCGGTTTTGTACCAAACAGGTTGACCAGTATAAGGTGGAATGTGAATTCCGGGAAATTTTTAAAGGCTCCCCTGCAAACATAGGATGCCTGGGGAAAATTAAACGGGGTAATATTGTGCGAAATATCTACCAGATGAATATCAGCATCTATTTGTAACAACTGGGCTTTAACAGCGCCCACCAGATAGTCCTGGTAACCAATATCGGATGTCAGTGTTACAAAGTTCATTTCCTGCCTGGTAGATTCATTTATTTTTTAGTGATGTGTATATCCTGCAAAATAACTAACCATTTATTATTTTATCAACTCTTTGTTTTTAAAATAAAACTTATGCACCAGTTTGTCTGCCAGTGATGGAAAGAACTTGTTCAAAAAAACAGTTTCCTTTCCTGTGCCTGTTATGACCAATGTCCTTTTCCTGTTTTTTATAGCTTGTAAAATAAGAAGGGATGCGGCTTCTGCCGTCATCATCTTCCCTTCATCCATAGGGTTCTCCTTTTGTTTTTCACCTTTATCATTGAGGGCATTATCACGGATGCTGGATGCAGTAAAGCCTGGGCTTACCCACATTACATGCACCTGGTCATCCCGTAGCTCTGTCATCAGGCATTCCAGAAATCCCTGCAAGGCAAATTTACTGGCGGAATAGCCGGTTCTGCCGGGCAGTCCTCTGTAGCCTGCAATTGAGGAAATGCCTACAATAGTTCCTTTGCTTTTTATCAGGTAGGGCAGTGCAAATTTGGTACAGTAAACAGCTCCATAAAAGTTAATGTCCATGACCTTTCTGATAACGGTTACATCCAGGTCTTTAAAGAGGCCCCGCATGCTGATACCTGCATTGTTGATCAGTATGTCAATACGGCCATAGGCTGCTACAGTAGACTCAATAAAACGCTGGCATTCGGCTTCCTGGCTTACGTCGGCTACCATCGTATGCAAAAACGCAGAAGGATGCGTTGCCTGAAGGGAATAGAGCTTATCATGGTTGCGCCCACAGGTAGCTACTTTTGCCCCAAAGCCAAGCAGGGCACTCACCAATCCGCGGCCGATGCCATCAGTGCCGCCCGTAACCACCACCACCTTATCTTTATAATATCCGTTCATCTGCTACTAAAAATATTTTCAACAAACCTACTTATAAAATATTAAAAAGCAGCTTTTAAAGTTTTAGAGATTGCCGGCATATACCGGTTTAAAGAAACGGACAGAAGCTGCAGGTTCTCTTTTTGATCCGGCGCTTCCTGGTATTTATTTATACCAGCCCCGGCTCCGTTTAGAACGGTAAAAAAGAATAAAAAATACGGGTAGTCAGCAAAAGGATAAAGACCGGGAAATAGTCACCGGGAAGAAAAATTATGTAAATATTTTTTAATATATATTAATTTAGTTATCATTACATTGTTTTATTTTAAGGCTTGTTTAGAAGATTGATTATAAAAGCCGGTCGCAGGAGCGGTAAATAAGAAAATACTACTTTAATTAAGAGCCGGAATTACTGCAACAAGTATGGCGTTTAGCCGCGGTTACTGAAAACAGAATAACTCACTGCTGTAAAAATTGTATTGAACGAAATTTAAACAGCATATGGGTTGAAATGATTATAATTGTAATAAAATAACAGGAAAGCTTTAACTGTATTTAAAACCAAACTCGCTTATTTCAATGAAGAGAAGGGACTATTTAAAAAGTATTTTTGTTTTAGGTGGTTTAAGTCTAACATCTGTTTCTGTTTATAAATGGTTTGAGATCAGCAGGCATGTTGATGTGAAACAAATTGCTGACAAGCGGCCGGTCATTGCCGAACTTGCAGAAATGATCATACCCAGAACGGATACGCCTGGAGCAAAGGATGCCGGCGTTCCAGATTATATTGTTAATGTAATGATCCATTGTGCCAGTGTTAAAGAAAAAAACAGGTTCCTTTCGGGTATCCGGGAAATTGAAGACTATACATCCGGTAAATTTGGTAAAGATTTTCTGAAATGCACACCAGCTGAAAAAAGCGCGGCATTGAAGTATGTGGCGGGGCATGCCCGGTTTTCATATCCGATATTCAATAAGATCAATGATAAGTTTTTAGGTATGCCGTTCTATCCTAAATTAAAAGGTCTGGTGGTAGAAGGTTTTTGCCTGTCTGAACAGGGAGCTACCAAAGCATTGGCATACGATTATATCCCCGGGTCTTATGAAGCCTGTATTCCCCTTCAACCTCATCAAAAATCCTGGGCCACTAAATAGTTATGTATATAAGTGAAAAAATCAAACAGGCAATTACTTACGATGCAATTGTAATAGGTTCAGGCATCAGCGGTGGCTGGGCTGCTATGGAGTTGTGTAAAAAGGGCTTAAAGGTATTGCTGCTTGAAAGAGGGCGCGATGTAAAGCATATTGTGGATTACCCTACAGCCATGCTGAATCCATGGGATTTTAAGCTGGGCTTTAACAACACGGCAAAGGACAGGGAAGACGACCCCATACAAAGCCAGTCATATACGCCTGCTGATAAACATTTTTATGTGAGGGATAAAGAGCACCCGTATATACAGGAAAAGCCATTCAACTGGATCCGGGGTTACCAGGTAGGTGGGAAGTCCCTCACCTGGGGAAGACATTGTTACCGGCTAAGCGATCTTGATTTTGAAGCAAATGCCAAAGATGGGATCGCTATTGACTGGCCCATCAGGTATAAGGACCTTGAGCAATGGTATTCTTATGTAGAAACCTACATCGGTATAAGCGGTAGAAGAGAAAACCTGCCTCATCTTCCTGATGGCGAGTTTTTACCGCCATGGAACCTGAACTGTGTTGAAGAGCATCTGAGGGATTCTATTAAAAAACATGATCCTGTACGGGTACTGACAAACGCCCGCCTTGCCAATCTTACAAAAACGTTGGAGGGCCGCGGCCCCTGCCAGGAAAGGAACCTGTGCAGCAGAGGTTGTCCGTTTGGCGGTTACTTTAGCAGTAACAGCGCTACTATTCCGGCCGCCCTGGCAACCGGCAATCTTACTTTAAGACCGTTTTCAATAGTGGCTGAGATCCTGTATGACGAGCAGCAGCAGCGGGCTGCAGGGGTAAGTGTTATTGATGCTATAAGCAAAGAGCGGCTTGAGTTCTTTTCAAAGATCGTGTTTGTGAATGCGTCCACTATTGCCACAACGTCCATCCTGCTTCAGTCAGTATCCTCAAGATTTCCTGATGGGCTGGGTAATGACAGCGGGCAGCTTGGTCATAATTTAATGGATCATACTGCGGCAGCAGGCGCGTATGGTATTCTCTATGATCTGTATTCTGATAAATATTATAAAGGCCGCCGGCCCGAAGGTTTTTTTATTCCGAGGTTCAGAAATCTGAAAGATGGCGAGAACCTGGGCTTTAAGCGGGGTTATAACTTTCAGGGGCATGGCGAGCGGCAGGAGTGGGGCGATAGATCCCGTTATATGGTTAATGAATTTGGTAAAGATTTTAAAGCTAAATTGACAACTCCCGGCCCATGGACCGTGTGGATGCAGGGATGGGGCGAGTGTTTGCCTTATTATACCAACAGGATATCGTTAAGCGATGACAAAAAGGATCAATGGGGGTTACCATTGGTAAAGATCCATTTCAGTTACGGGGATAATGAAAGCAAAATGATTGACGATATCAGGAAAACATCTGCCGAAATGTTAACCCAGGCAGGGTTTAAGGATATCGATTCCTTTAAATACAACCGGCCCGGTGGATCGGCAATTCACGAAATGGGTACCGCACGTATGGGACATGATCCTGAAACTTCAGTGTTGAATCAATTCAATCAGGTGCATGCCGTAAAAAATGTGTTTGTCACGGATGGAAGCTGTATGACTTCATCAGGCTCTCAGAACCCGTCTTTAACGTATATGGCGCTCACGGCACGTGCCTGTGCTTTTGCTGTTGCGGAATTAAAAAAACAAAATATATAATCGTTGTAAAAGTTCAGAAGTCTTATCTGTCAGAATACCAGCAAACTACAGGAAAAAAACAGGACAGGTCTTTCTTTTAGACCTGTCCCATCAAGTGATCCCGCTGGGACTCGAACCCAGGGCCCATACATTAAAAGTGTATTGCTCTACCAACTGAGCTACGGAATCAAACCTGTTCCCGTAATTGGGAGTGCAAAAATAGGGGTCTCATTTTATTACGCCAAAAAAATAGCCAACTTTTTTATTAAAACTGTTGCTGTATTCCTTACTAAAACAACTGATTTCCATAATCGCTGCAGCGCGCACCTGTATATAACTATAAGCGCGTAATTTCATTGTATTACCTGAATACGGCAAATTTTTGCCGGTGGACTGCTTTTATTCAAAAACTGCTCTATATTACCTTGCATTTATCTTGTGAGTTCCCGGGCATAAGTTTTCCAAACATTTGAACTTGCCCTTTTGCCCGAATATGCTTATCGGACAGCACCTTTGGAAATTTGTGCAAATTTGTTAGTATCTGTAAACGGGATTGTGGTAATGATAACAATTATGGAAAGCAATTTTTTTCAAATGGTTTATAATAGCCCTTATATCAGGAAAACGGACTACGAAGAAATTGCCAATGCACATAAAAAATAACTGTTCAGCAGGGAAGCGTACTTTTGGAGGAAGGTAGCCGGATCATACAATAATATGGACCCTGATGGGGGCAATTACGTATTTTTTACGCTTATTTATTTTTGAAATGTTTGGGCGATATTCCCATGATCTTTTTGAATACCCTGGAAAAATGATACTGGTCTTCATAACCCAGGCTGTATGAAATGGTTTTTATGTTATGGGAATTGTCCATCAGCATCTGGCAGGCCTTCTGTATTTTAAGGGAGGTGAACAAATGAATGGGGCTGGACTTTACCTGCTTTTTAAATAAAGAGGAGAGATGAGAGGAAGAAAGCCCTACCTCTGCACTGATCTCATCCAAACGAAGGGGCTTATCCAGGTTTTGTTTCATAAAGGTAATGCACTGCTGGATGATGCTGTTTTCATTGGCAGACAGCTTTATTTGTGTATTCTGAAAAGAGGAAAGATAAGCATGTGCACAGCTGCAACTGTAAATAATATTATCAGTGTTGTTCATCAGCTCCAGGTGCTGAATGATATCATAAAAGATAAGCTGCCGCGATGTGCTGACGACTGCACTGACAGGTGCTTTCCCCTGTGTTTTTGTAAGCAGCCGGTAATAGAAGTCAGCATCGTTACCTGCAAAATGCAACCAGTAAATGCTCCAGGGATCTTTTTCATGTGCTCCGTAATGATGCGCCGCACCGGCAGGAATAATAAAGAATTCGTTAGGCTTTACCTCGTAGGATTTATTCTCTATGGAAAACCAGCCTCTCCCTTTTACACAATAAATTAAAATATATTGGGCACAGCCCTTGGGCCGCTCACGTTCATGATGAGCCGCGTTGGGGTAGTACCCGATGTCAGTAATGTAAAGATTTTTACAAAAGATATGCTGTGCACAGAATTTTATTTTGGCCTGCGGCAGTATACTGGTCAACTGGCCTGCAAAGCCTTCCATTTTTTTCTGAATGTTTTCTGAATTGATTGATTGCATGGAAGAACCGTTTTTTATTGCGGAAATATCCGTTCCCTGAAAGAGTTGTAAAAATATCCATATTTTTTGTACAGCCTGCAGGATCCGCCTAAAAAATAAAACCGGGTGCCTGCTGTTTTTTTAATAGAGTTTTTGCCGGATGAAAAAAGGCCGGTATGCCCTGCGGGGCAGCAGATAAATTCCCCGTTTTTTAAATCACCACACCGGATAAAATAAGTGATGGCGGAATAACGGACCGTCAAAACGCTTTCCCATAGCCTGTTTGGGGGGATTGCAGGTTAGCGATGGTAAGGGCGCATAGAAACGTGCTGTTGTCAAAGCATAAAAAAATCCATTATTTTCCCCGGAATGTCTATTTCCTTGGCCTTCATTTTATAGGAATTTTACATCCATGGATGAAAGAGAATGATGAGTGGAAAAACGGGTCGTCCGCAACGCTACTGCTGTGTAGTTACTAACGAAGTTGCTTAAACCGGTTTTTAAGACGGAGTTTCATTTTTGTCTTCTTATTAAATCATACCATACAATGTTTTTAATAAGAAAATAAAGTCGGGTAGTAATAGTAAGTATAGATCTCAGAAATAAAAATTCAGCTTGCTTTTAGATAACGGTTGGTCTTTAATCCGGATAAAACGTATGCTCCCGCAGGCAGGTAAAACAGGTGAGGATAACAATACCTGTATATTATATTAAAACGGCTATTATGTTATTAAGATTGTTTTTTGCCATGTTCCTGGTTGTTGCATCGGGTGCCCGGACTGCCGCTACCGGTAGTACTTTTACCGGCACCTTGCATAGAGAACAGCAACCTGTTTCAGGTATTGTAACCGATCAGAAAACCGGCGCGCCGCTGGCGGGTGTAAGCATTACCGTTAAAGGAACCGGAACCGGTGCCTTTACAGACCAGGAAGGACGCTATTCTCTGGTAGTGCCACATGATGTCAGCAATGCAGTGCTTATTTTTTCACTGGTGGGATATAAAACACTGGAACAGCCGGTGGGCCAGCAGTCTCAGATCAATGTAATGCTGATCGCCGAACAAAAGGAGATGGACGAAGTAGTGGTGGTTGGTTATGGTGAACAAAAAAAGCTCACGGTTACTGGTGCCATAGCCACGGTATCGGGCAGCGACCTGGTAAAAGCCCCTGTTGCCGGTATCAGTAATGCGCTGATCGGGATGGCACCGGGATTACAGGCCATCCAGACATCGGGCGAGTTTGGTAATGACAAGGCTACTATTTTGATCCGGGGCATGGCTACCCTGAATGCAGATGGAAGAAGCCCGCTGATCCTCATTGACGGTGTACAGCGGGATACCTATAATAACCTTGACCCGAACGAGATCGAATCCATCAGTATATTAAAAGATGCCTCCTCCACCGCCGTTTACGGGGTACGGGGCGCAAACGGTGTAATACTGATCACCACCAAACAGGGCAAGACGGGCCGGCCGCAGGTAAATGTTACCGCCAATGCTGCGGCAATACAACCCACCATCCTGCCCGAATACCTGAACTCTTACGATTATGCCGTGTTGCGGAACGAAGCGGAACGTAACGGGGGCATTGCCGCGGATAAAGTAACCTTTACACCTGAAGACCTGGAGCTCTACAAGTCGGGCGCGGATCCTGTTTTTCATCCCAGCAACAACTGGATTGATGAGCTGATCAAACCCCTTTCCTTCCAGCAATCCTATAATGCCAATGTTTCCGGTGGAACAGAAAAAGTGCGCTATTATACCTCTCTTGGTTATTTTAACCAGAGCGGAGGCTATCAGCAGCCCGAACAAAGCCTGGGCTTTCCTTATAAGCAGAATTATGACAAGTATAATGTACGGATGAATTTTGATTTTAAGCTGAGCCAGGACCTGCTGATCCAGGTAAAGCTGGGTAACCAGATCACGGATAATACCACCCCCAATGGTGGCGCCTGGGCGGCCTTTGACAAAGCGGCCAACCGCCCGCCAATGACAAGCCCCGTGTTCATAGATGGGAAGTATATAGAACGGGTGATCGGCTTACCGGGTACCGTTCCCAACTTTAATCCCTGGGGCGATGCAGGGCCTACAAGTGCTTCCGGTGCGTTTTTAACAGAACAATATTCCAGCACGCTCAATACCAACCTTCAGCTCACTTATAAGCTGGACCGGATCACAAAAGGGTTGAGCGTACGGGCAATGGGTGCCTATGACAGCTATTACCTGAAAAACAAAACAGAAAGCAAAAACTTTCCCAAATGGACCGTTATGAAAGATCCTTCTGCTCCGGAAGGATACCGTTTGTATCAAAGCGCTGATGACGGCCCGTTTACCGGCATCTCTGAAGCGGTGGGCGATAACAACAAGTGGCGGAAAGTGTATACCGAAGCTGCCATCGAATACAAACGCGGCTTTAACGGGCATAATGTTTCCGGCCTGGTGCTGGGAAACTTCTCCCGTGAAGTGCGGCCCAGCCTGCTGTACAAACTGCCGCATGTATACCTGGGCATGGTGTCAAGAGTTACTTACGACTATAAGAACCGCTACCTTACTGAGCTGAACATGGGATACAATGGATCGGAAAATTTTCCTGACGGAAAACGCTTTGGTTTCTTTCCTTCTGTATCTTTTGGGTGGGTGCTTTCCAATGAGCCCTTCTTCCCAAAGAACAGATGGCTCAGCTTTGTAAAATTCCGCGGCTCATACGGGATTGTCGGGAACGATGAAATAGGGGGGCAGCGCTACCTGTATCTGGACCCGCCATACAGCCTCAATAACGGGGGATACCAGGCTGTGGTGTTCGGAAACCCCGGTGTAGACTTTGCCCGTTACAATGTATACAATGAAGGGGCTATTGGCAACCCGGATGTAACCTGGGAAAAATCAAAGAAGATGGACATTGGCGCGGAACTGAAGTTCCTTGATGATCATCTTTCTTTTAACGGCGACTATTTTGAAGAAAAAAGAGACAATATCCTCTGGTACCTTTCTACCGTTCCGGAACTGGTAGCGGCCACGCTGCCGCCGGCCAATATCGGTAAGGTAAATAATCACGGTTATGAACTGGAACTGGGTTATACCGGGCAAACGGCCAAGGTGCAATACTGGGTAAAAGCCGGTTATTCCTTTGCCCGTAACGAGATCATTTTCCAGGATGAACCGGACCGCAAATATGATTACCTGAAACGTACGGGTAAACCCCTTGAGCAATACTTTGGGCTGACCTTTGAAGGGTTTTATAATACCTGGGAAGAGATCAACGATCCCAACCGGCCAAAATCAAAATGGGAAGGAGCCGGACTGCAACCGGGAGATATGAAATACAAAGACCTGGATGGTAATGGGATCATTGATGAAGACGATATGGGACCTGTTGGCTATTCCGACTGGCCGGAGATCACCTATAGCATGTCCGGTGGTTTTTCATGGAAAGGGTTTGACCTGAGCGTGCTGGTACAGGGAACGGATCATGTGTCGGCCAGCTTTTCTTCTGCGGCTGCCTATCCCTTTGTATCTTCCTGGGGAAGTGCCCAGAAGTGGCACCTGGAGCGCTGGACACCGGAGCGCTATGCAAACGGGGACCCGATTTCTTTTCCCCGGGTGGAATTATCACCGGACAAACAGCACAACTATCAGCCTTCCAGTTTCTGGATACAGGATGCTTCGTACATCCGTCTGAAAAACGTAGAGCTGGGCTACCGCTTTACATCAAAAGCATTAAAACGGATGGGCATGAGCAGTCTGCGCGTTTATGTAAGCGGCAACAACCTGATTACACGGGATCATCTCAAATACAGCAAAGACCCGGATGCGCGTGAGCTATGGGGCCGTACCTATCCTCCCATGCGGGTGTTTAACGGCGGTATCAATCTTTCATTCTAATGAAACAGTTTTCATATGAAAAGAAGCATAATAAATAAACTGATTGTATGGAGCATTGTATGCCTGCTCATCAGCTCCTGTAACAAGTACCTGGAAAAGCCGGAGAGCAGCGATATTAAACTGGAAGATGTTTTTGCCTCGAAGGAGCGCACTGAAGAATTCCTGTGGAGCGTATACCGTACCTGTTCCATTTTTGAATTTCCCTACTACTGGGCTTCCGGAGAGAACGGCTTTTATCATTATGGTGCAACCTATACCATTGTTGCCGCAGCGGATGATGAGGCGGATGCTTATTCCAATATTACCGGCGCAGAAGCATTCAATAAAGGCAACTGGAGCTCCAGCGATATATACTGGTACGAGTTCCGTAGTGAGTTTTGCTATAAGGGCATACGCAATGCCAATATTTTTATTGAAAATATTGACAAATCGCCTTTCTCAGATGAGGAAAAAGCCTCCATGAAGGCAGAGGCGATATTCCTGCGGGCACTCATGCATTTTGACCTGATGCAGCGCCTGGGCGGCATTGCTATTGTTGATAAAGTATTAAAAGTAAGGAGTGCTGACGACATACCTGAAGTGCGCATACCCAGGAGCACTTATGAGGAAACAGTAAATTTTATTGTGAGCAGTTGTGACGAAGCGGCTAAAAACCTACCCAACAGTTATGAAAGCAAATACAGGGGCCGTATTGTAAAAGGTGCGGCACTGGCATTAAAAGCCCGGGTGCTGTTGTATGCGGCCAGTCCGCTGTTCAACACTGCCCAGCCCTATGTGCCGGTAGGCGATGCCCGGCTGCGGGAGCTGATCGGTTACACCAGCTATGACCCCAACCGGTGGAAACTTGCGGCCGATGCCAGCAAAGCGGTGCTGGACTGGGCGGCCAACGAAAGTGGCTGGTGCGAACTGTATAAAGGAAAAAGCAATCCCGTAGACCGCTATGAGGAGATCTTTATCAACCCCAGCGTGAATGAGACTATTCTGGATGCGGGCCTTATGGGCACCAGCACCAATAATTATTTCGTCCGGTTTATGACGCCCGGAACCGTTGTCTATACCGGCTCAGATCCCATCAATATCGGGGTTACACTGAATTTTACAAAGTTCTATCAAAAAACAGACGGCACGGATCAGACCTGGGATGAACAGGAAGGGGTGGATTATCCCTATGAGCAGTACCGCAGGAAATTAAAAGAGCTGGATCCGCGTTTTCAGGCATCTGTATTTTATTCCGGTGAAGAGTGGACAAGAGGTACCGGAACCGTCTACCATTTTTATGAACAGCATGGCAAACTGCTGGATGCCTATAATGGTGTGGGCTTTCTCAGAAAATTTGTAAAGGGGGTAAGCAATGGCTCCAATCCACCGCCAAAATGGATCACTTTCCGCCTTGCGGAGTTCTACCTGAACTACGCCGAAGCGCTGAATGAGATGAACGGGGATGCGGGCCAGATCGTTTGGGCATTGAATGAAGTGCGCAGAAGGGTGAACATGCCGGATTATACCTATACGAACCAGGACGATATGCGTGCGAAGATCCACCGGGAGCGGGGCGTGGAACTGGCCTTTGAGGAGCACCGCTATTTTGATGTGCGGCGGTGGAGGATTGCAGGGAATGAAGGAGTAATGAAAGGAGGCATGTACGGGTTGCGCTTAGTGGGCGGTGCCAATCCTACCTATCACCTGGAAAAATTTGAAGACCGGGTATGGAATGATAAGATGTACCTGTATCCGTTCCGGATCAGTGAAGTGAACCTGGGCTATATCCAGCAAAACCCCGGCTGGTGATCCGGAAACGGTATTAAAAAAGTACACGCACAAAAGGAATGTAATGAAAATGAAATCAGGAATATATCAGGCAGAGAGCTTTATGGCAACGCCCTGCCTCAGAATAGGGTTGCTGTTGTGCTGCGGTTTCTTCTGGAATGTTGTTCATGCACAATCGGTTCAGTACAATGTAAACCCCGATTCATCGGTAAGGGTAGCTTATGGCACACTTTCCAAAGACCAGAGCAATGCCGCTGTTTCAAGCGTTACCGGGTCAGAGCTTAAAAAAACGCAGGTCGCCACCTTAACAAACGCACTGGCAGGAAAACTTCCGGGCGTTACCATTACCAATACCGGCACAGCACCGGGATTTGATGACCCTGCTGTCCTGATCCGCGGTCAGCATACCACGCTGAATAATGGCATCCTGCTGATTGTTGATGGCATACAGGTAAACAGCATCAGTTTTTTATCGCCGGATGAGATTGAAAGCGTATCCGTATTAAAGGATGCCGCAGCACTGGCTATGTACGGGGCAAGGGGAGGGAACGGAGTGCTGCTGGTTACTACAAAAAGAGGAACTATTTCTGATAAACCCCATATTGATTTAAATATGCGGTATGGAATGCAGTCTCCCACACAATTGCCCAAAATGGCGTCTTCCTATGATTTTGCCCGCCTGTACAATGAGGCGCTGCAAAATGATGGCCTGCCGGCATTGTATACCGATGCACAACTGGAAGGCTATCGCCAGAAAAAAGATCCTTACCTGTACCCGGATGTGAACTGGATGGATGAACTGTTGCGGAAACAGGCGCCCATACAGGATTACACGGTAAGCTTTAACGGCGGTAACCAAACAGCAAAATATTTTGTGATGCTTGGGTTCCTGAACAACCAGGGATTGTATGCGCATACGGACCAGGAGCATAATGCCAACATCGGGTACAACCAGCTCAACCTGCGCGCCAATCTGGATGTGAACCTCACAAAAACACTTTCGGCACAGGTAGGGCTTGGCGGTAATATACAGGACCGCAAATTTCCACCGGTAGCAACGGCCACTTTCTGGCAGAACATGCTTACCTATGCACCCAACCTGTACCCGGCAATGACGCCGGACGGGAACATCACGGGAACCGCTGCATTTCCCTCCAATCCGCTGGGCGATCTTTTAAAAAGGGGCTACCAGTCGCGGCACGACCGGAACATCCAGATGAATGTGCGCCTGACCCAACAACTGGATTTTATTACCGGGGGGCTGAAAGTATTTGGCGCGGTGCTGTTTGATAATTTGTTACAGAACCGCTATGACAAAACCCGCACTTACGCCTACTATGAGCCCATATGGACAAAAGGGGCCGGCGGCCAGGACTCGGTATATTACCTGCAACGGAGCCTGGATACGGACCTGACCGTAGTGACCGGCGGCGACTATGAAAATAACCGGATCATCTTTCAGGGCGGGCTGGACTACGGGCGCCGGTTTGGAGCGCACGAACTGGGCGGTATGGTGTTCTTCCAGCAGGATAAATATACGGTGCTTGGCAATGCTTCTCCTTTTGCCATGCAGAACCTGGCCGGGCGGCTGACCTATAGCTACAGGGATAAATACTTTGCTGAGGGAGTCTTTTCCTACAGTGGTCTTGAAAATTATGCACCCGGTAAGCGCTTTGGTTTTTTCCCGGCATTGTCCGCAGGATGGTTGCTGCATAAAGAACCTTTCCTGCAAAACACTGAATGGATCAACTACCTGAAATTAAGGGCTTCTGCCGGCAGTGTGGGCAATGACAAAGGCGCTCCGCGGTTTAATTACAATCAGTACTGGGGAGTGGCCAGCAGCCAGGGCTATTATTTCGGAACGGGGCAAAGCTGGTACAATGGGCTGGTACAACTGGCAATGGCTAATCCTGATATTACCTGGGAGCGTTCAATGATCTATAACCTGGGTGCGGATGCAACATTGTTCAATAACCGGTTAAGCCTTACGGCAGATGTATTTAAAGAATACCGGAAGGATATACTGGTAGACCTGTCTGCCACTACTTCTGCGCTGGCAGGTTATACTTCGGGAACAATGGCCAATTTGGGTAAGGTGAATAATGCCGGTGCTGAAGTAGCTGCAACGTACCGCAAGGATGCCGGTGCCGTGAATTATTATTTTGGCGGGCAGTTCTCCTACGCGCACAATACTATTAAAGAAAGCTGGGAAACCCCCAGAAAGGAAGCATACAGTTACCGGCAGGGGCACCCGGTAGAACAATACTTTGGCCTGGAAGCCATTGGTTATTTTAAGGATGAAAGTGATATTGCTTCCAGCCCGGTGCAAACGTTTTCTATTGTTGCTCCCGGCGATCTGAAATATAAGGACCAGAACAATGACGGCATAATAGATGAGAATGATCAGGTCGCGATCGGTAAACAAAACTACCCGGAGATCAACTACGGCATACAGGCAGGGGTATCCTACAAAAATGTTTACCTGGATGTATTCTTCCAGGGCGTGGCCGATAAGAGCGTTTACCTGAACGGTTATTTATTCCAGCCGTTCATCAACAATGCCAATATTCTGGACTGGGCGGTGAACGGGCACTGGACACCGGAAACACAGGCTACCGCCACTTATCCGCGGCTGACCACACAGGCCAATCCCAATAACTATCAGCCATCTGCCTTCTGGGTGCGCAATGCCGATTTTATCCGGCTGAGAAATGTGGAGCTGGGCTACAGGTTCCCCGTAAACCTGGTAAAGAAGATCGGGATGGAACAGGCAAAAATATTTGTGAGCGGTTTGAACCTGGTTACCTGGGATGACCTGGCAGTAGATGTGGACCCTGAAATGCTGGGGCAGGGATATCCTGTGCTGAAATCATGGTCGGCAGGAATTATGGTCAAATTTTAAAACAGGCAGCGAATGAAATATAGTATAAAAATTTTTATGCGGAATTCCATCTGGCTGAAATCAATAAAAAATATACAGATGAGGTCAACAAATATAAAACCGGTCTGGATCAGTTGTCTGGTGCTCCTGGTGATTATGGCAAACAGCAGCTGCAGGAAATTTTTAGACCGCGAGGTGGAATCCAATTACAAGGAAGATGAAGTGTTTGTGAACTACGACCGTATGCAGCAGGCAGGCTTCGGCGTGTATGCCTTCCTGTATAACCGTTTTGGCTTTCAGCGGATTGATAATGCCATGCTGGCTTCCGCCTGTGATGAAGCGGATCATGCCATCCCCTCATCTGCCATCCAGAAATACAATACCGGTACCTGGACGGCAACGTCTAACCCGGAAGACTGCTGGAGCTTTTTTTACCAGGGCATCCGCAGGGCCAACCTGTTCCTGGAAAACTCTGAGAACTATAAGCAGATCATCTACCGCGATACCCTGGACCCTGCCAACAAAAGCAGTTACGAGGCCAATGTAAAAGACATTGCCTGGTTGCGGGCAGAAGTACGGCTGTTGCGGGCCCTGTATTATTTTGAGCTTATCAAACGGTATGGTGGTGTACCGTTGGTCGATAAGTCCACTTACACGGATGATGAACTGAAACAATTCAAACGCAAAACATTTGATGAGTGCACCGAATTTATAAAAGCCGAATGTGACAGTGTCTATCCGCAGTTAAAGGACACCTGGGTGGGTTTTTCATCTGAGAAATGGAGGGGGCGCATTACACAGGCGGTAGCGCTGGCGCTGAAAGCCCGCCTGCTGTTGTATGCTGCCAGTCCGCTGAACAATCCTTCCAACGATGTTGCAAAATGGATCGCTGCCGCCAAAGCAGCACATGACGTGATCGCATTAGGTAAATACGGGCTGCATAATAGTTACAGCGGTTTGTTCCGCCTGGGCAATGGTGCTGATGGCAATACGGAAGTAATCTTTGCCATACAGGGCTGGGCCCGTAATGATTTTGAACGGATGAACTACCCGGTGGGGTACAGCCAGGGCGGACAGGGGAGTACCTGCCCCTCTCAAAACCTGGTGGATGCTTATGAGATGAAAGCCACCGGTATGGCGATCGGCGAACCAGGCTCCGGCTATGATCCTGCCAATCCTTATGCGGGTAGAGACCCGCGTTTGGGTATGTCGATCCTTACCAATAATACAAGCTTCAAAGGTCGCCCGGTAGAAAGCTGGGTAGGTGGTCTGGACGGATTGGGGAAACTGAATGCTACAACCACCGGATATTATTTACGCAAGTTTGTAGACGAGGGCCTGGATCTTGAAAAAAATACCAGCAGTGTACATACCTGGGTGCTTTTCCGGTATGCAGAAATATTGCTGGACTATGCCGAAGCCATGAATGAAGCATATGGCCCTGAAACGGCCAGCGGTTATTCTATGACGGCGAAAGCAGCAGTAGATCAGGTGCGGCAACGGCCGGGCGTAAACATGCCCCTGCTGCCTCCGGGTCTTTCAAAGGAAGAGATGCGGGAGCATATCCGTAATGAACGCCGGGTAGAACTGGCTTTTGAAGAGCACCGGTTTTTTGATGTGCGGAGATGGAAGATTGCAGAGCAGACCGAAAACCTGCCGCTGATGGCCATGCAGATCACCAAAACACCGGAGGGTACGTTCAAATACCTGGTGCGCAAAGCGGAGGACCGGGTTTTTCAGCCAAAGATGTACTGGTATCCCATTCCTGAACCGGAAGTGTTAAAAAGTGAAGGAAATCTTACACAAAGTCCCGGTTGGTAGTGGCAAAGCGGATCAGGGTTTTGATCGTTATGTTGTTACGTTGTGTGCAGGAACCACTAAGAATAGTTACGTCTTAATATTCCGTGTATTCTTAATGGTTTTTACAGGTAATCAACTTTATTGAATTTTAAAATAGTCCGGTTATGAAAAGAATATATAGCAGCTTATTGACGGGTTTAGCCCTATTATGGCTGTTTGCTGCCTGCAACAAGGCGCTCACCTTTCCTGAAGGCAGCACCACCCCGTTGCCGGTGCTGGAGGGTGCTACTGCCCGCCTGCATTGGATCGGGCCCCGTTACAAAGTGGCCGTACAGGCAACTATAAAGGATGAGCAGGGAATAAAAAAGGTGCAGATGCGGAACAGCGAGTGGCAACTGGATACGCTTTTTAATGTCAACGATCAACAGACGTTTTCTATAAAGGACAGCTTCCCGGTGCCAAAGGATGTGAATCCCACGGAGCATAAGCTGGAGTTCCTGATCACCAATACACAGGGTGGTCTGATCAAGAAATATGTAACAGTAGAGGATCTTTCGGCTGAAAACCTTATCCCCGGGTATGATCCTGATGAGCTGCCGCCGGATATAGAGGTGGTGAAACCTGCGGTGACCAAATTCCTGGGATTTTCGGCAGTGCCTGTTAAAGTTGATTTTGAAGCTAAAATCAGTGATAGGGAAATTGATAACATCGAGATCAAGCTGTGGGGAGAGACTGCGGATGGCCAGCCGGTAGAGCATTACGAAATGATTACACCGGAAGACAGCGCTGCTAAAAAACAATACACATTGACAAAAAGCCTGGAACTGCCTGCCGGAAAACCGGGATTGTACCAGTATATTATACGGGCTACGGATGCAAGCGGCAATAAAAAGACGATGGGCGGAGAGGTAAGCGTAGGATATGTGGATCGTCTTTATCTGTCCGATGCACAGAATGCCGCAGAAGTGACCGGGCAGGGATACGACCAGGCAGGAGGCTGCCGGGGGATCGGTACGATCTACTCCATGAAAAAACAGGGGGCTAATACGTTTCTGATCGATTACTATTACCCCGCTGCAGGAACGGAAAATATCCGGTTTATTGCGTTCCTGGGTAATGACAAACCCTTTAACAACACCGGTGGCACACAGGCCGGGATCAATTATACACTGGATGGTGAAAATGTCATAGGTTCAAGCGCGGCTTCACCAGGAACACTTACTGTAGACCTGCAACAGGCGGGCTTTAAGCTGCCGGTATCACAGAAAGGATATTACCACATTACTGTAGATATGACCAGGCGTACAATAAGTGCTACACCTTACACGCCCACATTACCGGCAGATGCCCTGAAATATCCGGGATGGTCCGATGCCAGTCCCTGGGAGTATCTTTCCGTAACAGGGCCTACCGTTACCGGCAGTGCAGGCGGGTGGACCGAAGCGGCCACTTCACCCAAACTGATGCGTGACCCGGATAATAAATATTTATTTGCCGGCACCTTCCAAACCACCGGGGGATCGTCAAATATGAGCCTGAATGCGCCTTTGGCCGTTTTGGGCGGGGATGTATGGGGCAAGGGATGGTTCCGCCTGTCGGCAGCCAGGGCAGTCATGAAAGATGATTATGGGGATCTGATCACTATTGTAGGGGCTGTGGGTGCCAGCTCCGGTGGCGCCAACTGGGGCTTTTCAACCAGTCCGGCAGGTACTTATAAAGCCTCTTATGACCTGGTGTTACAACGGTTCCGGATTGTGAGGATAGGAAATTAAGAAAAGGAATAGCGATAATAAGGAGGGAAGGATCTGGCGCATAACGTTTTTATGGTTCGTACAGATAGCGGGGAAGGTTGCCGTGGTACATGTCCCTGTGCAATATATCCAAAAGGACTTTAAACGTGAATAAACAATCGGATGGAATTTTTTAAAAACAGATCGGAAAGCAAACGGAAAAAAATAAAAGAAGCAGTAAAAAAGGCAGGATGTGTCTTTGTGCTGTTGCATGTGTTGTCGCTCCCCTGGGCCTGTGATAAAAAGCCGGCGGACAATAGGGCCGGCACCGTTGAACCACCGGATAAAATAGTAGTGACACTATACCCATCAAAGGAACAGCAGACCATACACAGCTTTGGTGCTTCGGATTGCTGGACCGCAAAATTTGTGGGCAACTGGCCGGATGAACAGAAAAAGAACCGGATTGCAGACCTGCTTTTCAGCATGGATACATTAAGGGATGGAAGCCCGGAAGGCATTGGACTTTCGTTATGGCGGTTTAACATCGGTGGCGGAAGTTTTGAGCAGGGCACTGCAAGCAATATAAAAGATGAATGGCGGCGGGAAGAATGTTTTATAAATGCAGATGGCTCCTACAACTGGAAAAAGCAAAAAGGTCAGCAATGGTTTTTGCAGGCGGCGCGGAAACGGGGGGTGGCGTACACATTGGGCTTTTCATTAACGCCTCCTGTGTTTATGACGCAGAACGGAAAAGCCTATAATGCTTCAGGAGGAACGCGAATGAATATCCGGGAGGGAATGATGGGGGCTTATGCTGCTTTTCTGGCAAAAGTAACTGCTCATTTTAAATTTGATTTCCTGAGCCCGGTAAATGAGCCCCAATGGAAATGGGGCAAGGCCGATGGTGCCGGCCAGGAAGGCACACAGGCCCTGAACACGGAGATTGCTGCGTTGGTGAAGGCGATTGCGCTCAAAATGAAAAATGTTCCTGCAAAGATCGTGGTGGGCGAGGCGGGCCAGTGGGATTATGTCTTTGGCAAAAATGAAAAAGGCTGTGGCGATCAGGCCCGCCGGTTTTTTACGCCGGGCGCCGCCACCTACATCGGCGGCCTGCCGCAGGTAGCAGGCATTATTTCTGCGCACAGTTATTTTACAACCTGTCCGGATGCAGCAGCCGTTAGCATCCGGCAGCAGGTGCGTTCAGTGGCACAGCAGCTTGCACCCTTACAGGTATGGCAAACGGAGTTCGGTATTCTTGGCAATATCTGTAATCAATACAGGGGCGCACCACGCAATACCGGTATTGACTACGGATTGTATGTTGCTAAAGTCATCCATTATGATCTGACCGTTGCCAATGCCACTTCCTGGCAGTGGTGGCTGGCCATGAGCCCTTATAACTACAGCGATGCGCTGGTATACATCAACACGCCTTCCGGTAAAATAGACGCCTCAGCCTGCAAAACAGATGGGATCGTTTCAGATTCAAAACAGCTTTGGGCGCTTGGGAACTTTGCCCGTTTTATACGGCCGGGAATGAAACGGATTACAGTAACGGTCTCCGGCAAGGCAGCAGCCGGGAACGTTCTGGTATCGGCGTATAAGGAGAAGGATACAAAGAAGACGGTTGTGGTGCTGATCAACCCGGAGGACCGGGAACAGTCCGTACAATTGAAGGGTATAGAACATCAGCCGCTTGGGGTGTATACTACAGACCGTATACAGAACCTGAAGCATTCAGTGGTACAGCCAAATGAAATGCGGCTGCCTCCTAAATCAGTAGTAACCGTAACCGGAATGTGCCGGCAATAACAGTAACAATTTTGAGCAGATGATGAAACGAATTCCTGTTTACTGGATAACAGCAATACTGCTGGGCAGTGTGTTTACAATACAGGCGCAGCAAAATAAATTATCCTTCCGTAACACATTAGGATTGGAAGGGGTGTGGAAGTTTAAGCTGGACCCCTTTGAAACCGGCGTAAACAGCAATGGGGTGCAGTTACTGCCACCGCTGGCAGAAACGATCACACTGCCTGGTTCCACCGATCAGGCGGGCAAGGGGTACAAGACCCAGGGCATGACCTCACTGCGTTTAACACGCGCCTTTGAATACAAGGGCATTGCCTGGTATGAGAAAGAGATCGAAGTGCCGGAGCAGTGGAAAGATAAGGAAGTAGAGCTCTTCCTTGAAAGGGCGCACTGGCAAACAGATGTATGGATCAATGATAAGCCGGCGGGCAAACGGGAAAGTCTTTCCGTACCCCACCGCTATATGATCACGTCATTGTTACGGCCCGGTAAGAAAAATAAAATACGGATCAGGGTCAACAATGATAAGATCTACGATATTGAATATGCGCATGCCATCAGTGCAGAAACGCAAACCAACTGGAACGGCATCATTGGAAAGATAGAACTGCGGGCCTTTGACCGAGTACATATCGCAGATGTACAGGCTTACCCGGATGCCGCGAAAGGAACAGTACGGCTGCTTGTCAGCATTTGCAACACCACCGGTAAATCAGTGCAGGGAAGCATACAGTGCAATGGTGCAGTTGTACATACAGCAAAGCCACAGTCAGTGCCGGAAAAGGAGATCCGTTTTTCCGGAGCAGATTTCCTGATCACCGTTACAACGGAGATTCCGCTGGGAACACCTGTACAGTTATGGGATGAATTTGATCCCGCGCTTTACCGGTTACAGCTGACATTGAATGCAACGGGTAAAGACCACCGGTATAACGATGCTACCACAGTGACATTTGGTGTGCGTGAGCTGACCACACAGGGCACCCGTTTTGTTTTTAATGGAAGGCCCGCATTTATAAGAGGTACCGTGAACTCTTCAGAATTCCCGCTTACGGGCTATCCGCCCACAGATAAAAAGGAGTGGATCCGGATCTTCACCACCTGTAAGGATTATGGTTTGAACGCCATGCGCTTTCATACCTGGTGCCCGCCGGAAGCAGCTTTTGAGGCGGCCGATGAACTGGGCTTTTACCTGCAGGTGGAAAATCCCGACTGGCGGTTTACTGTTGGAAAAGACAGCGCTGTGAACGGTTTTTTACGCAGGGAAGGGGAGCGGATTTTAAATGCCTATGGCAATCATCCGTCCTTTATTATGTTCTGCGAAGGCAATGAGCTGGTAGGGCCAACAGTAAAGGAATTCCTTACGGCACAGGTCACCCACTGGAAACAAATGGACCCGCGGAGGCTCTATACGGGAAGCGCAGCATATCCCCTGATCGATGCAAACGATTACCACGTGCTGTATGGTGCCCGTCCGCACCGCTGGAAGGAAGGGCTGAAAAGCCGGTTCAATGTAAAAGCGCTGGATACCTGGTATGATTATTCAGATTATGTGATCAAAAACAAGGTGCCGATGATCACGCATGAGGTCGGCCAGTGGTGCGTATATCCGGACTTTAATGAGATTCCGAAGTATACCGGTGTATTAAAACCCTATAATTATGAACTGTTCCGGGAACTGCTGCGCGAACGCAATATGCTGGACCAGGCAGAAGATTTCATGATGGCTTCCGGGAAGTTCCAGGTCATCCTGAAGAAGGAAGAAGTGGAGTCTTATCTGCGTACACCCGGACTGGGCGGTTATCATATGTTACAGCTGAATGATTTTCCCGGCCAGGGCACAGCCCCCGTGGGCGTGGTGGATATTTTCTGGGACCCCAAGCCCTATGTAACTGCGGCAGCCTTCCACAAATTTCAAAACACACGGGTACCTTTATTACGTACCGCATCTTTTACGTGGACGAATGCGCAGACCTTTACAGCTACGGCGCAGTTTGCTAATTTTGACAGCGCGGTATTGAAAGGCACTGTTGGGGAATGGCGGCTTTGTTTCCCGGATGGAAAAGTATATGCTTCGGGGAGTTTTGCCCCGGCTGATATTCCGGTAGGAAGCCCGTTTACATTAGGGGAGATCTCCGTGCCACTGGATAAAATTGAGACCGCCACACAGCTGAAGCTTACGATTAATATCCGTAGTACTTCTTACAGTAATGACTGGAACCTATGGGTATACCCGCAAAAACAGGAGGCGGAAGCAGACCCGGGTAAGGTACTGGTGGCCGATAGCTGGAATAAGCGGGTGGCAACGGTTTTGGAGAAAGGCGGCAGCGTGCTGTTGCTGGCAGATACTGCAAAACTGCGCTCCGATGTGGCACCGGGGTTCTCCGGCATTTCCTGGAACACCGTATGGTCCGGCATGCCCCCCAATCTTTTGGGCATACTTTGTGACCCGGAGCATCCGGCATTGCAGTTTTTTCCTACGGCATTTCATTCCGACTGGCAGTGGTGGGATCTTGTGGCGCATTCAAAGCCTGTGGTGCTGGATCATTTTCCGTTCGGGTTTAAACCGCTGGTGCAAATGATCCCGGACTGGAACAATCCCCGTAAGATCAGCCTGGTGTTTGAAGCACGCGTGGGTAAAGGCAAACTGCTGGTTACGGCCATCGATCTGAAACACCAGATGGAACAACGCCCTGTGGCCCGGCAATTACTGTACAGTCTGAAACGGTATGTCAGCAGCAATGCGTTTGCTCCCACGGAAGAAGTGCCCCCGGCTTTGTTGCAGCAGCTATTTAAAAAATAATGGGATGAATTTTGAGCACGATATAAAGAATGGTTTAAAGAAGATCTTACTTGGAAGCAGCCTGTTGTTTTGGGGTGTAATGCCATCCCTGGTAGATGCCCAGGAACAAAACCGGCTGCAACCCGATCCGGGGCTGCAGGCAGTAGTAACGGAAAGTTTACAGGCTTCTGTGCGCCAGTACGCTTATTTAAAACAGCGGCTGCAGCCGGATCAATGGCCCAGGACCTTTGAGAACGGAAAATTACAAACGGCAACGCCTTATGCGTGGACCAGTGGTTTTTATCCCGGCGGACTATTGTATCTGTATGAGTTTTCGCATGATAACAGTTTATTAAAAGAAGCAAAGGCAAAACTGGAAAAGATGGAGCCGTTGAAAACGGTAACGGCTAATCATGATCTGGGCTTTATGATGTATTGCAGTTTTGGCAATGCCTACCGGTTGTTTGGTGACCCGGCAGATAAAGCCATCCTGGTACGCTCGGCACAGTCACTGGCCCGCCGGTTTGATCCGAGAGTGGGATGTATCCAGTCCTGGGACCAGGTAAAATCTCTTGATGGAAAGCGGATCCTGAAATTTCCGGTAATCATTGATAATATGATGAACCTGGAGTTGTTGTTCTTTGCATCAAAGGCAACAGGAGAGTCCTTCTACAAAGACATTGCAGTAAAACATGCGGAGATGACCATGAAGAACCATGTGCGTCCCGATTTCAGTTGCTATCATGTAGTAGACTATGATGTGGAAACAGGAGCGGTGAAGAGCCGGGAAACACAGCAGGGATTTTCGGATAATTCGGCCTGGTCGCGCGGACAGGCCTGGGGCATCTATGGGTTTACCATGGTATACCGGGAAACAAAGGATCCGCGTTTTTTACAAACGGCAAAAGGCATGACCGATTTTTTCCTTAGTCATCCGAATCTGCCGGAAGATAAGATCCCTTACTGGGATTTTAATGTGGGCCAGAAAGGATTTGATCCGCCCTGGAATTATGATCCTTCAAAATATAAAACGGTTCCCCGCGATGCATCGGCGGCGGCCATTACGGCTGCTGCGCTGCTGGAGCTGGCAGGATATGTTGATCCCGGAACGGGTGGTCGTTATCTGCATGCGGCGGAATGGATGCTCCGGTCGTTATCCTCACCGGCTTACCGCGCTGCAACCGGTGAGAACGGCGGGTTTATCCTGAAACATGCATCAGGCGGAGTGCCGGGAAATGTTGAGGTAGATGTACCGCTGATTTATGCAGACTATTATTATATTGAGGCGCTGATGCGTTACCGGGCCCTGGGAAAATAAGGGGGCACTGGTTTTTGAAGATCACAAAAATAGTATATGCGCAGGATCGGTTTAAATATTGTTTTTATCTTTTTGTTAGTGGCAGGTGCACAGGCACAGGCGGACACCCTGCTGAACCGGTACAGCCAGTACCTGTTCCGTACCGGTATATTGCCCGTAAAAAGTATTACCGGCTGGATCCGTACCCTGGAGCCGGATGGCCGCTGGCCGGATATTGATTATAATGATAAGGAGCCAGCGGCATGGAAAGTGCCGGACCACCTGAAGCGCATACGCGATATGGCACTGTGCTGGGCAGCTCCGGCATCACCGGACCGGAACAGCGCCCTGCTGCTGGCCGCAATAGAAAAAGCGCTCGACCACTGGCTGCTGAAACGGTACCAGAGCACTAACTGGTGGCACAATGAAATAGGCATTCCCCGTTATATGCGGGATATCCTCATCCTGCTCCGGAAACAATTGAGCCCGCAACGTATGAAGCAGGCACTGGAAGTGCTGAACCAGTTGCGGGTGCACGAGGATTATCTTGCGGGCAACCTGGTATGGTGCGCCGACCTGGGGATGCATTACGGAGCCCTTACCGGTGATGAAAAGCTGGTGCAGCGATGCAGAGACCTCATCCTTCGGGAAATTAAAACAGGAACAACAGAGGGCATTCAGCCGGATTACAGTTTTCAGCAGCATGGCCACCGGTTGCAGATGTACCAGTACGGGAAAGCTTTTTTATGGGAAAGCCTCCGCATTGCATGGCAGTTAAAAGGTACAACGCTGGCCTTTCCGGAGGAAAAGGTAGCGTTGCTCACCGGAATGATGCTGAACGGATGGCAATGGATGGCCCGGGGCATTTACACGGTGCCCGGAACCATGGATCGCTCGGCCTCAAGAAAAGGAGAGCTGGAAAGTGCAGACGTGCGTGCATTAATACCTTTTATGAAAGAGCTGCAGCCCTCCGGAGCGGCGGAGTGGGACCGACTGAGCAATATCCAGAATGGCAGGGAAAGCCTGCTGGGTTTCCGCTATTATCCCTATTCTGATTTTACTGCATACCACCGGAACAGCTTTAGTTTTTTTCTGAAAACCATCTCCACCCGTACACTGGCCACCGAGTCCATCAACCATGAAAATCTTAAAGGACGGTTGCTCAACAGTGGCGATGCCTATCTCATCAGGGATGGTAAGGAATATACGGATCTGATGCCGGTATGGGATTGGGCGCACCTGCCCGGGATTACTGCTTTTAAAGGCGCTTATCAGGCGAACCGGCAGGCTTTTGCGGGCAGTGTTGGGGATTCAATGTATGGGGTAACGGCCATGCACTACATTGTTACAGATACTACCGGAAAACAAACACTGGAAGCCCGTAAGCTCTGGGCCTGCTATCAGGATAAGGTCATCTGCCTGATAGCGGATCTGAAAACCAGGCAGTTGCCTGGTACTGTTTACACTGCATTGGATCAATGCCGTTTGCGCGGCCCTGTTACGATCAACAGTCAGCAACAGGTAGTATGGAATGGCGTCAGGCGGCTTACTAATGTGCGCTGGATCCATCATGCGGGCTTTGCGTATATACCGCTTCAGCCGGCTGTTGTGGAGCTGCATGCGGAGAACGTTTCCGGAACCTGGTACGCCATCAATAATGCAGAATCCCGGGATACGGTACGTGAAGCCGTTTTCATGCCGGTAATGTGGCACCCGCAGCTGCAATCCTGCGGCTATGTTTTAAGTGCCGCTAAAACTGCAGCACAGGCAGCAAAGCTGGCTTCAAAACCGGACTGGAACGTATTGCAGAATGACAAATCCATACAGGCAATACGGTTTTCAGATGGTGTGGTGATGGCCGCTTTTTATGCACCGGGCAAACTGATGCTGGATCAGCAGCATTACCTGCAAACGGACCGGCCCTGCATGATCCTTCTCAACAAAGGAAAATTATATGTCAGCGATCCGTTGCACAGGGGCGGGATGGTGATAGTACAGATAGCCGGACAGGAATGGAAGTTGCAGCTGCCGGAGGATGGCACTACGATAGCTGCCGGCATTAATGAAATTTAAAAAAATAAGAATGAAAAAAAGAATCGCTCGTTTATTATTACTCTTTTTTGCATTGCATATGGCTGCGGCCGGAATAGCGCAGGCAGATCCGCAAACCTATCTGGACGATATAAAGACCGAATTAAAAAAGAAATGGCCGGCTAACCGCACCATCAACCTGGTGTTTCACGGGCATTCTGTGCCCAGCGGGTATTTTCAAACCCCCGCGGTGCACACGCTGGAAGCCTATCCGCATCAGGTGTTGCAGCAATTAAAGGAGCAATACCCCGATGCCGTGATCAATGTGATCACTACTTCCATTGGGGGAGAAAACTCTGTACAGGGGCAGAAGCGGTTTAAGAAAGAGGTGCTGCCGCATCGCCCGGATGTATTGTTCATCGACTACGCCCTGAACGACCGGGCCATTGGGCCGGAAGCATCGCGGATCGCTATGGAGAAAATGATCCGGCGGGCGCTGAAAAAGAAAATAAAGATCATCCTGCTGACGCCATCCCCGGATCTGACCGTGGATATCCTGAAGCCGGGTAACATCCTGGATCAGTTCCGCCGGCAGTTGATACAGCTTGCCGCAAAATATAAGATCGGCCTTGCAGACAGCTATGACGCTTTTTATGAACAGGCCCGGAGCGGAAAACAGCTTCGTGATTATATGGCGCAAAGCAACCATCCTAACGGAAAGGGGCACCGGCTGATCGCAGAACGGATTATGAAATGGTTTTAGGTTGAAAAGATAGTTCCCCGTATTGATTAGTGATCTTAATTGTTTAATGGTTCAAATACATTTGCCTTAAAAACAAGATTGTTGAAGCTAAATAGCATATTATGAATAAAATCGGGGTGCGTAAGATTGGTGGGTTACTTTTATGTTGCTTTTTGTTGAATGGGTTAAACGGACAACATCAGGTAAAGACCCGGAAAGAACTGCAGCGGGAAGTCATACGGTGCATCAATGAATCGGCACAGCAATATAAAGTAATGATGCAGCGGCTGGATGCAGCCCGTTTCCCGGTTACCTGGTATGCCAAAGAAGACAAACTGGTAACCAGTGGCTCCGAACCCTGGGTAGGTGGTTTTTATCCCGGGGCTCTACTGTACCTTTTTGAGTATACAAAGGATAGCGCTTTGTACAAGGAAGCTTTACAAAAATTAAACGTCCTGGCAAAGGAACAATACAATAAAACAACGCATGATCTGGGCTTTATGATGTATTGCTCTTTTGGCAATGCCAACAGGCTGGCGCCGAAGCCGGAATACAAAACGATCCTGATCAACAGCGCGCGGTCGCTGGCAAGCCGGTTCAATGAAAAGGTTGGTTGTATCCGTTCCTGGGATTCAGATCCCGGCAGGTTCATGGTGATCATCGATAATATGATGAACCTGGAACTGCTGTTTGAAGCTACCCGGATGACCGGTGATTCCTCCTTCTACCGCATTGCGGTAGCGCATGCCAATACAACTATGAGGCATCATTTCCGCCCGGACTACAGTTCGTATCACCTGGTGATCTATAACCCGGCAAATGGCAGCGTGTTAAAAAAGCAAACAGTGCAGGGCGCTGCAGACAGCTCTGCATGGGCGCGGGGACAGGCCTGGGGCCTTTATGGGTACACCATGGCTTATCGTGAGACCCGTGACCCTAAGTACCTGGAGCAGGCCCGGCATATTGCGCGCTTCCTGCTGCAGCATCTGCGCCTGCCGGCAGATAAAATACCCTACTGGGATTTTGATGCCCCCGGCATCCCCGATGCGCCCAGGGATGTTTCGGCCGGTGCCGTTATCTGTTCAGCCCTGCTGGAGCTGGCTACGTATACGCCTTTAAAAGAAAGTAAAGGTTATATGAAAGCGGCGGAGAAGATGCTGCAAAGCCTTTGTTCACCGGCATATCGTGCCACTATCGGCGGGAACGGCGGTTTTCTCCTGAAACATGGGGTGGGCAACTATCCCAGGAAAGCAGACATTGATGTGCCGTTGATCTATGCCGATTATTATTATACTGAAGCATTACAACGGTACCGGAAACTGGGAATGAAGCGGTAACAAACGTAGCCGGGGCTGAATATGTTGTTGGATCTGGAATGACTGGAGCCAAAACCGTTATTCCAATTTTACTTGGCTGCAATAAAAAAAGCGTCAGTTGCTGACGCCTTAAAATTTATTTTATACGTTTACTTTATGCAGATGTAATTTTTACTTTCTGCAAATGGCTTTTTGCATCTTCAACTTTTTGGGGAAATAAAACCTTGCCTTTAAGTTTAGCGGCAATTAAAGACAAAAGCCCGGCTTCAGTTACCTTTACCAACTTTTTTGATTTTGTCTTTTTAGTTTCCATGCAACAAAATTATATATTTTTTTGAAAAAGAAATACAGAATCATATGCTTTATAACATTCATAAGGTCCTAACAGAATATGCTGTGTTTGATCTTTAATGCCACCAAGAAAATGATAATCAGCTATTAATTCGTCATAATGCTTATTAATGTATCCACGGCATATAGTAATTCTTCTGTTATAATTTTTGCATTCGTTCAGGCATTTTTTCTGCATGTTGATTTACAGTGCTCAACAAACTCCGGTCTTCCGTCATTGCCCTGTACCATTAAGATGCTGCCTCCAAAATTTTTAAAGAAAACAGGAATAGTACTTAAAATAGTATTTACATGATGAAGAATGGCATCATTATCTAAATCATAATCACCAAAGCCAAGGTTATATACATTTCTGCCATTTAATTTTTGTACAAACGCATATTGAATCACTTTTACAACATCTTGCTGACCTTTGCTTATAAAAAAGAACTTAAGATCCCGGGCCGACTTGTCATGTTGCAACTCGTAAATATCCTTTAAATGGCTCATTTGGTGTATAGGTTTTGAGCAACAATTTTTGGTGTTCTATTACTGGACGCTTTGCCAGTATACTTACTTTTTATAATTAATAAAAGTCGATCTTTCCCACAAGTCGCTCATGTCCCACAGAAGCCCTATTGAACTCAACATCAGAAAATCTATCTTTTTCCGAAGATTAGCCATTGAAATTACAACAGGTTGATGCTATGTTTGAACATGAAATACGGAGGATGCTTGCCGGATTGCCGGCCGTTTTTATGAGGACAGACTTTTTAAGAATACGGATAGCCGTTATTGTTTGGTGCACGTTGTTGTGCACGTATGGCAATGCACAGTCACCCATCGGGGAACGCATTTTCCTGAATGGTAGCTGGGGCTTCCGTATGGATCAGGAAGGCGTTGGAATTGCCCGGCACTGGATGGACAGTCTGTTTACCGAAACAATACCTCTGCCCGGTTCTATGGCGTTATGGCATAAGGGTATCAGGAATACTCAACCCACTACGCAACATTTGAATGAACTGTGGTCTTATACCGGCAAAGCCTGGTATCAGAAACGGGTGCGCATACCGGCAGCCTGGAAGGGTAAGCAGGTAACGCTGCATCTGGAGCGTACCAAAGCAACGACTTTGTGGCTGGATGGAGTGCCGGCAGGTAAAAGCAGGCTGTTGTCTGCCGCTCAGGTCTTTGAACTCAATAACGCGGAACCCGGATGGCATCTGTTAACGATCTGCGTAGATAATACCCCTTCGCTTTTTGCTGTGGGTGGTTCACATGCATTAAGCGTACATACGCAAACCAACTGGAACGGCATTATTGGAAATATATTCATTGAGTGCCGTAACCGTTTTCGGTTGGAACAGGTCAGGGTGCAACCGGATGCGGAGAAACGGCTGTTTCAATTCAGGATCCGTTTAAGCGGTCGTTACGCCAATTATAAAACGGCCCGGGTAAGAATACAGGCTACTGCATGGAATACCACCAAACGGCATAGGGCAAAAACGCAGTGGTACAACCTGGCTTCTTATAAGGCGGATAGCGCTCTGCTGCTGGATTATAAGCTGGGGCAGCAAGCATTGTTTTGGGACGAATACCATCCGGCACTTTACTGCATTACGGTAACGCTGTACGATCAGAAGGGTATTGCAGACAGTCTGACGCTGAATGCCGGCCTGCGTACGTTCCGGCCAAAAGGCACACAATTCAGTATTAATAACCGGGTCACTTTTCTGAGGGGAAAAACGGAAAGCTGTGTATTCCCCTTAACAGGATTTCCGCCCGCAACTACTGCGGAGTGGCAGCGGCTGTACCGGATCGCAAAACAGTACGGCATCAATCATTACCGTTTTCATTCCTATACACCACCGGAAGCGGCTTTTGAAGCCGCAGATATTGAAGGCATTTATATCCAGGCAGAGTTGCCCAACTGGTCAAACTTCAGCAGTAAGGACAGTTTCCGGAACCGGTTCCAGTATAAGGAAGGTAAAGCCATCCTGGATGCCTACGGGAACCATCCTTCTTTTGTAATGTTGTCGCTGGGAAATGAGCTGGCAGGAGATGAAGCTGTTGCAGGCAGAATGATAAAGGAACTGCGGGCATATGATGGCAACCGGCGGCTTTATGCCATTGGCTCCAATGCTTTTTATAACGATCCGCACCCGGGTACTTCAGATGATTTCTGGGTAACGATGCGTACCGGTAAAGAAACCGCCGATGGCTGGTTTGATGTGCGGGGTGGTTTTGCTACAACAGAAGATATCGGAAGCGGAATTTTAAATACCATGCGCCCCGGTACCCGGCGCAACTACAGCGAAGCCATCCGGTCTTACCGGTTGCCGGTGGTGGGGCATGAAGCGGGGCAGTACCAGATCTATCCGGATTATACGGAGATACCGCAATATACCGGCGTACTTCAGCCGGTAAACCTGGAGATCTTTCGCAGGCGTTTACAGCAAGCAGGAATGGGTGATCAGGCTGCTGATTTCTTTAAGGCATCGGGCATGCTGGCAGTGCAATTGTACCAGCGGGAAATTGAAATGGCCCTGGGAACACCTGGCTTCGGGGGCTTTCAGTTACTGGACCTGCAGGATTTCCCTGGTCAGGGTACAGCACTGGTGGGATTGCTGAATGCTTTTATGCGCAGCAAAGGATTGGTTGGCCCGGAGGCTTTCCGGCAGTTTTGTAATGACCGTACATTGCAGGTGCTGATGGACAAATATACCTGGACAAACGATGAACAGTTCTCCGCGGATATCCGGTTGGTGAACTACAGTCCGCAGGATCTTTCCGGGAAGACCATCCGCTGGACAATAACCGGCCCGGGGCACCGGCTGCTGAAAAGCGGGAAGCTGCAGATCGCAAAAGGAAACGAGGCTATAATACCTGTTGGAACGATTCTTTTTCCTTTATATAATATTGCTGCAGCCACAAAACTAATGGTGCAATTGGAGATAGAAGGTACGGCTTACCACAATAGCTGCCCCATCTGGGTATATCCGTCCAGACTGCAACTGACCATTCCCACCGGAGTGATCATTTCAGAGAAACTGGATGATAAAACCATCACACAATTAAAAGCAGGGGCAAAAGTATTGTTGTTCCCGGAACAGGAAAGCATAAAGAAGCGGTCAGTAGGAGGACAGTTTATCAGTGAATTCTGGAACTGGAAGGTGTTTAAGGATGCGGCGGAAAAACAACAGCGACCGCAGTCAGCTGGTACATTGGGTATTTTCACACGGCCGGAGTTACCCTTGTTCAGTCATTTTCCAACGGAGTTTTATACCAGCTGGCAATGGTGGACCATTGTAAAGCAGGCACGGCCGCTGATCCTTGATGCATTGCCGTCTGGTTACAGGCCGCTGGTACAGGTGATCGATAATATTGACCGGAACCATAAGCTGGGACTGATCTTTGAATGCAGCGCGGGTAAAGGAAAATTGCTGGTTTGCATGTGCCCGTTGGATCAGTTAAAGGAAGACCCGGCTGCAAGGCAATTGTATTACAGCATCCTGCGTTATATGGATTCAGACCGGTTCCGTCCATCCACGATGTTGAGCTTTGAACAACTAAAAGAAATTTTGTAGTTTGATAATAAGATCAAAGAGTATATGAAAATAAAAGGATGTAAAATTATTGTTCTATGCCACATAACCTTTAGACAGGGCGCGAAACAAACATTGTTTCATTTATAACGAAAAGTGAAACCAGGAGCGATGGAAGCTGCCGAAATTTTTTTATATGCTGTTGAGGGAAGAGCCTTGCAGTATGATTCTTTTTGGTAAAAATTATTACAAAATGAAGACTGTTGAAAACATAGAAAGAAAACAAAAGAAGGTGCGTAGTTTATTAAAATGGAAAATTGCTATTCTATGCCAGGCGTTGACTTGCATGGCTTTTGCGCAGGGAGTAGTGCAAACTTTGCACCGGCACCGGCCAAATATAGTTTTTATTCTGGCTGACGATTTGGGATGGATGGATATCACGCCATATGGAAGTACTTTTTACGAAACCCCTAATTTGTCCAGGTTGGCTAAAGAAGGAATGCGGTTTACAAATGCTTATGCTGCTTCGCCGGTTTGTTCCCCTACCAGGGCCAGTATTATGACAGGAAAACACCCGGTAAGCATGGGGCTTACAGATTATATAGGTGCACCTGATCCTCAGAAGATTTTAGATAATCCTAAGTTGAGAGCACGTTATCCTTTTTTGCCTGCACCTTCTGTTTCAAAGATGCCGCTAGGCGAAATAACTATTGCAGAGGCCTTAAAAAAAGCGAACTATACAACTTTTATTGCCGGTAAGTGGCATTTGGGAGATAGCGCTGCATACTGGCCGGAGCATCAGGGGTTTGATATCAATAAAGGTGGTAATTCCATGGGACACCCTAATCTTAATGCAAAAAAGAGATATAATGGATATTTTTCTCCTTATGGTAATCCACGTTTGGATGATGGTCCTGACGGGGAATACCTGCCCCTTAGACTGGCAGAGGAAACAACCCGGTTTATTGAAGCCAATAAGGAGCAGCCTTTTTTCGTTTATCTGTCATTCTATTCGGTGCATACCCCTTTACAAACCACTAAGGAACTGGAAAGAAAATATACAGATAAAAAAGAAAAACTTAAACTGGATGACCGGTTCGAAAATCAAGGAGAATTAAAGGTAAGAGCCAATCAATCTAATGTTATTTATGCAGGAATGGTGGATGCTATGGATCAGGCTATCGGGCGTGTTTTAGATAAGCTCACGGAGCTAAAATTGGATAAAAATACATTGATTATTTTCTTTTCTGATAATGGCGGTTTGTCCACATCAGAAGGCCATCCTACATCAAATGCACCGTTACGTACCGGCAAAGGATGGTTGTATGAAGGAGGTATCAGGGAGCCTCTTATCGTAAAGTGGCCGGGCATCATCAAACCCAATACAATTAATACAACACCGGTCATGAGTACTGATTTTTACCCAACCCTATTGCAAGCGGCCAACCTGTCGTTAATGCCACAGCAACATACAGGCGGGATAAGTATTCTGCCCTTATTTAAAGGTGGAATAATAGCGCCCAGATCCTTGTTCTGGCACTATCCTCACTTTAGTCCGCAGGGAGGAACGCCTTCATCAGCCGTGCAGGAAAAAGGATGGAAACTGATTCACTCCTATGTTGGTGATAAATATGAGTTATATAATCTTGAAAAGGATATCTCTGAAAAAATAAACCTGGCAGACAGGTATCCCCGAAAAGTAAGCGCGTTAAAATCACAGTTGTTTGGTTGGCTGAAACAACAGGGAGCTTTATATCCCACTCCGTTTCCAGCAAATTAATTGTTGATCAGTATCATTTATTGAAGATTTTTTTTCAGTTCACTTATAAAAAATGTTATGTTATTACCAACCATCATGAAACAATTTTTATTTTGCTGTTTTCTTTTTTGTGTTATACAGATCCGGGCGCAGCAGGAGATTTCCCTGGCCGGTACCTGGAAGGTGCGACTGGATAAAGCAGACCGGGGTGTAGCGGAACAGTGGTTCAGCAAAGATGAAGGTCAGCCTGTAAAGTTGCCCGGAACACTGGATGATGCCGGTATTGGTGAGCAAATAAAGCTGGACACGAATGTGATGAACAGGGAAGTGATGATCCGGCTGACCCGTAAACATACTTATATCGGACCAGCCTGGTACAGCAGGCAGATAGTAATCCCCGCCGGGTGGAACGGTAAAGTGATCCGGCTGTGCCTGGAACGCGTGATCTGGAATACACAGGTTTGGATCGATGGCAGGGAGGCCGGTACAGATGAAAGCCTGAGCACTCCGCATGTTTTTGAATTAAGTAAATACCTTACGCCCGGAAAACACCTGTTAACGCTCCGCATCGACAACAGGAAACAGCATGATATCTCTTACCAGGATATGGCACATGCGTATACCGATGGAACGCAGATCATATGGAACGGCGTTATCGGTGCCATAGAATTAAGCGCCGGCAACCAACTGGGGGTGGCTGCGGTACAGGCGTATCCGGATGCCGCACAAAAGAGTGTGGGGTTAAAGATAAAGCTGGAAAATCTCACTTCGGGTGTGCAAAAGGCTATATTGCAGGCAACGGTATTTCAGGGTACAAAACGGGTGGGCGCACGCAAAGTACCCGTTACGCTGCCACAGGGCACAACCGGTAAGGAGATCGGATTAACACTTAACAGCAATACAAAATTGTGGGATGAATTTGACCCGCAGTTATGCCGGGTAGCGGTTGCATTGCAGACAGCCGGTGGAAAGTTGCTGGACCGGAAAGAGACCCGTTTTGGGATAAGGACAATGACGAGCGATCAGCAAACCCTGCGGATCAATGGCCGCCCGGTGTTTTTAAGAGGTACACTGGAATGTAATATATTTCCTTTAACCGGGCATCCGCCCATGACGCGTGAGGGCTGGCTGAAAGTATTCCGAACTGCTAAAAGCTATGGCCTGAATCACCTGCGGTTTCACTCCTGGTGCCCGCCGGAAGCTGCTTTTGAGGTGGCAGATTCCATAGGCTTTTATTTGCAGGTAGAGCTGCCTTTCTGGAGCAAATATGCGGGGAAAGATACTGCTACCAACCGGTTCCTGGAGAAGGAGGCAAAGCGCATCAGCGAAACTTATGGTAACCATCCCTCATTCTGCCTTTGGTCATTGGGCAATGAATTGCAGGGCGATTTCAACTGGCTGCACGGCTTGCTGACCCGGCTGAGGCAAAAAGATAACCGGCATCTGTATACCACTACCACGTTTACATTTCAGAAAGACCACGGCCGCTGGCCGGAAGCCGGAGATGATTTTTTTATTACGCAGTATACCAAAAAAGGATGGGTAAGAGGGCAGGGAGTCTTTAATGACCATGCGCCCGATTTCTCCACCGATTATACGGCAGCGGTTGAAGGAGCGCCGGTGCCCCTCATTACGCATGAGATCGGACAATATTCTGTATATCCCAATCTCAGGGAAATTAATAAATATACAGGCGTGCTGGACCCCCTGAATTTTAAAGCGGTGCGGAATGATCTCCGGAAAAAGCACCTCCTGCAGCTTGCAGATTCGTTTACGCTTGCCAGCGGCATTTTTGCAGCGCAATTGTACAAGGAAGAAATGGAGCGGGCATTAAAAACAAATGGCATCAGCGGGTACCAGTTGCTGGACCTGCATGATTTTCCCGGGCAGGGTACGGCACTGGTGGGCATCCTGGATGCCTTCTGGGACAGCAAACAACTGGTGCGGCCTGAAGAGCACCGGATGTACAGCTCAGCAGTAGTGCCATTGCTCCGTTTCAGCAAAGCGGTTTATACAAATGATGAAGCGTTTGAAGTTACTGCAGCGGTAGCTAATTTCAGCGCGGGCGCATTGAAGCGGGTGTTGCCGCAGCTGATCATTAAGGACCGTTCCGGAAAGATCCTGTTTACAAAAGAGTGGCAGGCAGCCGACCTCCCCTTAGGAAATAGCAGCCGGATAGGGGAGGCGCGGTTTGCATTAAACAGTATAAAGACAGCCGAAACGCTTACAATAGAACTGTTACTCAAAGGCACTGAGTATAAAAATAAATGGCGGATATGGGTGTATCCGGCAACGGTTGAGGAAAAAGCAGCGAATATATTCTTTACCCGTTCGTTTACGGAAGCCCGCCGGTTATTGGAAGAAGGCAGGAATGTGTTATTCAATCCGGATACGGCAGCCCTCAAAGGGGTAAGCGGCCGCTTTGCTCCCGTGTTCTGGAGCCCTGTACATTTCCCTGATCAGCCGGGTACCATGGGTATTCTGTGCAACCCGGAGCACCCTGCGTTACAGCAGTTCCCAACGGCATTCCATAGCGACTGGCAATGGTGGGAGCTGATCACTTCTTCAAAAACAATGATCATTGATTCTTTGCCGGACATGACGCCCGTGGTCCGTGTGATCGATAATTTTTTTAAGAACCGGAAAATGGCAAATGTGTTCGAGGCGCGTGTAGGAAAAGGAAAGCTGCTCATGACCTCCATCAATATTGCCGACCGGCTGGAAGAGCGGCCTGCAGCGCGCCAGCTGCGTTACAGCCTGTTACAATATATGAAGAGCGCAGAATTTAAGCCGGAAACAGTGCTCACAACAGAGCAACTGCTATCGCTGAAAAAATAAAGTAACCGCCTGTTTTTTTTAGTTTGCGGGTCATCGGGGCAACTGGCAGAACATGGAGTGCTATCCGCATGATTTATATGGATATCTGCATGTCTCCCAAGTCCCACATGTCCCACCAGTGCACTCCGCTTAGCCTGTTTTGTTCCGATTAGGAATTTCTTAAAGGATGCTTAGCGCTATCTTCATAAAATAATCCTTCCTTTTCATAAGGATATCCATTCTATTTACCTTTTTATGTGCGCATCTTTGTGCTGCAAAAATCGCTTCAGTATGAAAAGTCAGTATTCATTTAATACATCCTATATTATCGGCATCTCCTTTATTTCGGCACTGGGCGGTTATCTTTTCGGGTTTGATTTTGCGGTGATCGCCGGAGCGCTACCCTTCTTAAAAGAACAGTTTGGGTTTAATGAGGTGCAGGAAGGCTTTGCAACCGCTTCGCTGGCGCTGGGATGTATCGGAGGATGTCTGCTGGCAGGCCGGATTTCCGACCGCTGGGGACGTCGTAAAGGATTGATGCTGGCCGCAGCGGTGTTTTTTATTTCTTCACTGGCAATGGCATTTTCTCACAACAGCGTGGTGTTCATTGCTGCCCGTTTTGCTGCGGGGATCGGAGTGGGAATGGCATCTGTTTTGTCGCCAATGTACATTGCAGAAGTGGCGCCCACCAATATGCGCGGACGCATGGTGGCCATCAACCAGCTGACCATTGTGATCGGGATTTTTGTGACCAATCTGGTGAACTATAGTTTGCGGAATGAAGGAGCTGATGCCTGGCGCTGGATGGTAGGACTGGGTGCAGTACCTTCTGCGCTTTTTTTACTGGGCGTTTGCTGGCTGCCGGAAAGCCCGCGCTGGCTGGCCAAGGCGGGGCATCTTTCCCTTGCGGAAAAGATATTAAAAAAGATTGGTGGCGGGGACTATGCCGTGCACACATTGGCGGCGATCCGGAAATCGGTGGCAGGCGATACCGTAGTACGTTATAAGGACGTATTTCAGCGCTCCGTTTTTCCGGTAGTATTGGTTGGTATTGGCCTTGCGGTATTCCAGCAGCTATGCGGCATCAACGTGGTATTCAATTATACTGCAACTATTTTTGAAAGCGTGGGCTTTAGCCAGGATAATCAGCTAAAGCAAACCGTATTTATCGGCCTGGTCAATATGATCTGTACACTGGTGGCTATGTGGCAGGTAGACCGGCTGGGACGAAAACCGCTGATGGTGCTGGGCGCCATCGGGTTGGCGGTACTCTATGTAGTAAGTGCCACCCTGCTGAAACAAAGATCCGCTATGGCTTCCTGGCCGTTGCTGGCTGCCATCGGGCTCTATGCAATGACCCTGGCTCCTGTTACGTGGGTATTGATCTCGGAAATATTTCCCAATAAAGTAAGAGGTGCAGCAACCTCCATTGCGGTACTGGCGTTATGGGCTTCGTATGCCGTGCTGACATTTACATTTCCGATACTGGCGAAAAAATTAGGCACCTACACACCCTTTTATATTTATGCAGGTGTCTGCATTTTAGGCTTTTTATTCATCAGGTACCGGGTAAAGGAAACCAAGGGAAAATCGCTCGAAGAAATGGACGCTGTTTTTTCGGGACATTGATCATAACAGCAAAAAATTTTTCTACAATACATAAAAAGAAGACAATGGAAGTGCATGCATGGCAGGAAGTGGTTAAGATTCCCACCTATAAAACCGGGCAACCCGATAAGAACCCGATGTTTCTGGAAAAACGCGTGTACCAGGGAAGCAGTGGCGTGGTATATCCTTATCAGGTAATTGATAAAGTATATGATGAAAAAGAAGAGAAGGAGTGGATCGCCTTATTCCTGGAGAATGAATACCTGAAAGTGATGATCCTGCCCGAACTGGGTGGTCGTATACAGATGGCCTATGATAAAACGAACGACTATCATTTCGTTTATCACAACAGGGTCATTAAACCGGCACTGGTAGGTCTTTTGGGCCCCTGGATCAGCGGTGGTATTGAGTTCAACTGGCCCCAGCACCACCGGCCCACTACTTTTGATGCGACCGACTTTAAGATCGTTGAAAATAAAAACGGCAGCAAAACCGTATGGGTAAATGAGTACGAGCAGCTATTTGGTACCAAGTGCGCACTGGGCTTTACATTGTATCCTGATAAGGCCTATATTGAGCTGGAAGCAAAGTTGTATAACCGGACCCCTTTTCCACAAACCTTTTTATGGTGGGCTAACCCGGCGGTTGCAGTAGATGAGCATTACCAGAGCGTATTTCCCCCGGATGTAAATGCTGTTTTTGATCATGGTAAACGGGATGTGAGTTCCTTTCCTGTTGCAACAGGCACTTACTACAAGGTAAATTATTCACCGGGCACTGATATTTCGATCTATACAAATATACCGGTACCTACCTCTTATATGGCGGTAAACAGTGCCTTTGATTTTGTGGGAGGATATCATCATAAAAAAAAGGCAGGTATTATGCATGTGGCAGATCATCATATAAGTCCGGGTAAAAAACAATGGACCTGGGGCTGTGGTGAATTTGGTAAAGCCTGGGACCGGCAACTTACAGACGAGGATGGTCCTTATTTTGAGCTGATGTGTGGGGTGTATACCGATAACCAGCCGGATTTTAGCTGGATCATGCCCAATGAGGTAAGAACCTTCAAACAATACTTCATGCCCTATAAGAACATCGGGTATGTAAAAAATGCGTCAATAGACGCCATGGTAAACCTGGAAACCACGCAGGACACTGCCATTGTTCAGGTATATGTAACACAGGAGCGGACAGTAACCGTTCGGCTGAAGCAGGAAGAAAAGGTGCTCTTTACCGGAACGGCGGTACTATCGCCCCGGAAAAGTTTTGAAGAACATATCTGCGTTGCAGGCGCATTTGACGCCCGGCAGCTGAGGGTGGAAGTGCTGGATGAAAACGGGAAAGCGCTGATTGCCTATACTCCGGTAGAGCGGAATACGGATGCCATACCGGATCCGGCAAAGCCGGTACCGCAACCGGAAGAGCTTTCCACCAACGAAGAACTTTACCTGGCCGGCCTGCACCTGGAGCAATACCGGCACGCCACTTACTCCCCGCTGGATTATTATTCGGAGGCATTAAAGCGGGATGCAACAGATGTGCGGTGCAATAATGCAATGGGCCTCTGGTACCTGCGCCGCGGGCAGTTTGAAACTGCGGAGCCTTATTTCCGTGCAGCAGTGGAAAAACTTACAGCTAAAAATCCTAATCCTTATGACGGGGAGCCTTTATATAATCTGGGGCTTTGCCTGCGGTACCGGCATCGTTTGGAAGAAGCAACAGACTGGCTGTATAAAAGTACCTGGAATGCTGCCATGCAGGACAATGCTTACCTGCAGCTGGCATACATTAGTGCACTTCAGAACAACTGGGAGGCCTGTGCGCAATTTGCTGAAAAATCTGTTTTAAGAAACTACAACAGCCTGAAGGCACGTCATATAAAGGCGGTAGCGCTGCGGAAGCTGCAACGTGTGGAAGAAGCAGCTGCTTTACTAAAAGAAACCCTGACCATTGATGTGTTTGATTTCGCCGCCCGGTTTGAAGAATGCCGGCACCTGCAGCAGCAGGAAAGCACAGCTGTTGCTGAAAAAGAACTGCAACAGCTCCGGCAGCAGATGCGCAACCGTTCCTATTCATTTATAGAAATGGCATTGCAATATGCCACCGCAGGCTTATATGAAGATGCCACAGCATTTTTATTACTGACGGCAGACCATACAACAGATCCGATGGTCTGTTATTATCTGGGGTATTGGGCACATTTGTCCGGCAATGAGGGCCCGGCAAAGGAATGGTTCCTGAAAGCATTTCTCATGGGACCGGATGGCGTTTTCCCCAACCGTATTGAAGACATTGCGGTGCTAAGAACGGCAGTAGCATTGAATCCCGGGGATTATAAAGCCCTTTATTATTTGGGTAATTACTATTATGGAAAGCGGTTATATGATCCTGCCCGCACCTGCTGGGAGCAGTCGCTTGCTATAAACCCGGATTTTGCCACAACCAACCGGAACCTTGGGATTGCTTATTACAATAAATTCAATAAAAAAGAAGAAGCGCTTCGTCTGTTTCGGAAAGCGTTTGACGCGGACCCATCAGATGCAAGGGTTTTATTTGAACTGGACCAGTTAAAAAAGAGGTTTAATAATCTTCCTGAGCTCCGGCTGTCCTTCCTGAACCAGTATCCCGAACAGGTGCGGGAACGTGATGATCTGTACATTGAATACATCGGGCTGCATTCGCTGCTGGGCCGGTTTGAAGAAGCCGACCGGTTGCTGAAGGCCCGTAATTTTCATCCCTGGGAAGGCGGTGAGGGTAAAACCTCCGGGCAGCACGTGCTGATTCATGTGGAGCGCGCCAAGCAGGCACTCGCAAAGAAGGATCTGGACAATGCCAGAAGGTTGTTGCATATGGCGCAGGTATATCCTGCAAATCTGGGAGAAGGAAAACTGTACGGCGCACAGGAAAATGATATTTATTACTGGCTGGGATGCGTGGAGGAAGCCGGCGGTAACTGGTCTGCTGCAAAGAGCTGCTGGGAGAAAGCCGCGGTGGGGCTTTCAGAACCAGCCCCCGCTATCTATTACAACGATCAGCAGCCGGATAAGATTTTTTACCAGGGGATGGCATTACAGAAATTAGGCAGGCAGGAAGAAGCGGAGCAACGGTTCCGTAACCTGATCCGGTACGGCGAAGCACACCTCAATGACTCGGTGGCGATTGATTTTTTTGCAGTATCCCTGCCCGACCTGATGATCTTTGATGATGATCTGGATATGCGCAACAGGATTCATTGCTGCTACCTGATGGGGCTGGGTTATCTGGGACTGGGCAATGCAGCAAAGGCAGACCAATACCTGAATAAAGTATTGGAACTGGATCCGGCACATACCGGTGCGGCAATACACAGGATCCCAATGCCTGTAGGATGAAAGTAAACGCTTTATCTTTAAAATGTAATATGCCCGGATTTATGAACAGATCCGGGCTTTTTCTTAATACAACAGTGATATGCATTATAGACCTGGAACAAACGCTGTACCCCTGTTCTTCCGCTGGTTCGTCTTTTCCAAAAACGTTTTAGCCTGATTAAAATGCCACTTTCCTAAAAGGATAACGGGTACTGCTTTGTGCAAACGTTTGAACCGGAAAGGGTAAAGTATTTTTTTTATTTTAGTAGGCTGCTGGTTGAACGTATGGTTAATGAAAACCTTGTATTGACCCGGTACAAAGAACCCGTTAATGATCGGGATCGGGCAATGGCAGGGAGAGATAACATTTTATAATTCGTGTAAAGCAGTGCAGAAGAGCCCGGGTAAACAACCCTTCAACTCCTGATTTACCTGATTGACAGAATTTTTAATGACGATGATATGATAAGATCGGTTTTATTTTTTGTTCTTGCCCTGCTTTGTGGCAACCAACTGACTGCTCAGGGCAGTCGTAAAATAACTGCTTTCAATACGGGATGGAATTTTACAAAGGATACAGTTGCCGGTAAGTGGGAAGCGGTTACATTGCCCCATACCTACAATAAGACCGATATGCAGCTGGGTAAAAATTTTTATACGGGAGATGCCTATTACCGGAAACAATTTTCAGTAGGCGACCAACTTAAAGGAAAAAGGATTTTTTTAAGGTTTGAGGGGGTTGGCGAAATTGCTACTGTATACGTTAACGGTAAATTTTTAACAGAGCACAGGGGCGGCTATTCCGCTTTTGCATTTGAGATTACAAATGTTATAAAATACGGTGCCCTGAATGAGTTGCTGGTAAAGACCAATAATGCGGCGCACCCGGATATTATTCCTGTTAATCATTTCCTGTTCCCTGTTTACGGGGGCATTTACCGCCCCGTAAGCATGATCGTAACGTCACCGGTAAATATTACCGTTACTGATTATGCTTCTTCCGGCATTCAGATCATACAGAAAGAGGTTTCACCAGAAAAAGCGCATATAACCGTAAATGCGAAGCTGGAAAACAGGGAAATGCATTACCGGGATGTGATAATGAAAACGGCCCTGCTGGATAGCAAAGGGAACCTGGTGGTGGAAACACAAAAGAAGATAGCCTTAAGCCCCCAGGGAATTACTTATGCCAATGATTCGCTGTATTTGAAGAACCCCCATCTGTGGAATGGCATAAAAGATCCCTATTTGTACCGGGTTGACGTATCATTGCTTCGGAATGGGCAGGAAATAGACCGGGTGGAGCAGCCTTTGGGCATCCGGAACATTGAACTTATAGCCGGTAAAGGTGTTTTTCTGAATGGCGTAAAATACCCTATGTACGGTGTTACCAGGCACCAGGATCGCTGGCAATATGGTAACGCCCTTTCACCCGGGCAGGAAAGAGAAGATATGCAGCTGATAAAGGAAATAGGGGCTACAACCATCAGGCTGGCCCACTATCAGCAATCGGATCATATTTATTCACTGGCAGATTCCATTGGCTTTTTAATCTGGGCAGAGATCCCTTTTGTAAATGCGGTAACCACCAAAGAAGGAGCCAACGCTAAACAGCAGATGGAGGAACTGGTACGCCAGAACAGGAACCATCCATCTATTTACATGTGGGGCATGCATAATGAAGTGTATTCAAAAACAAAAGATGATTATGTGCCGGTACTGACCCGGGAACTGAATGATATTGCAAAGACCAATGACCCTTACCGGTATACAGCTTCTGTGAATGGATATGGTACGATGGACCGGCCCGAGAACCTTGCAGGCGATGTGCAGGGCATGAACCGCTATTATGGCTGGTATGAAGGCGCCATTGACGATCTGGAAAAATGGGCGACCACCATAGAGCAGCAATACCCGGACTATAAGGTAATGCTTACGGAGTACGGCGCCGACGGCAATATAGATCAGGGCTCAGACACTTTGCCTGACCGTAAAAGCATTGATCCGGTATCCGGCCAGTTCTCCCCGGAAAATTACCAGACGGAAACACACATACATCAATGGGCCATTATTGAAAAGCATCCCTGCATACTGGCCTCATATTTATGGAACATGTTTGAGTTTGCCACGCCTTTATGGAACAGGGGCGGGGTGAACGCTCGTAATCTTAAGGGGATTGTTACTTTCGATCGCCGGCGGAAAAAAGATGCTTTTTACTGGTATAAGGCCAACTGGAGCCCGGAGCCGATGGTATACCTGGCTAACAGGCGCGACAGTATACGCACAGGATCTGCAGCAACCATCCAGGTTTTTGCAAATATGGGACCGGTTGTCTTAAAGCTGAATGGTAAAACAATAGCTGGACGCGCCGGTGTTAACGATAAGCACTGGCTGTTTGATGTAACCCTTAAAAAAGGTAAAAATAAGATCGAAGCAATTGCCGGGAAAGGCAAAACCTGTTCAGATTTGATGTACTGGACTTTAAAGCAGGCCAGGTGAAAACGACAATATCTGCATACAAAATGGCTGCCTGGCGTAGCGACAGCACTCTTTTATTTTTCTTTTTAAATAGCGATCAGAATTTGAAGTATATTTCAAAACAAATTGTTTGATTTTTCATTTTTTCAACTATATTTGCGCTCCCGCCCGGGTGGCGAAATTGGTAGACGCACTGTCTTCAGGTGGCAGCGTTCGAAAGGATGTGCTGGTTCGAATCCAGTCCCGGGCACACAAAAAAGGTTGTAAGTGATTGACTTACAACCTTTTTTAATTTTGCGTGTGTCAAAAAAGTGTCGCTTTTTTACGCTTGTTTCCACCATTAATGACACATATTTGACACACGGGTATGACACACGGAAATTACTGGATTCTTACCAGCACAAAACAGGCACAATGCTGCCGAAATCAACTCCCTTTTCAGGATTTTTTTGACCGATTGACACACGGTTTGACACATGAAATGACACACACAACTGCCAAACCGGCCAACTGTTGCACGCAAACGAATGTGACGCAGAAAATTTCTTTTTCACGATTCTTTCCACAGTCTTCCTCCATTATCAATGGATACAATAATCCCGGTATTCCGGCACATTCATTGACTACGAATTTTATCACCTTTAAAATGCAGAGGGTATGAATATCGGGAGAAGAAAGAACGCGAAAGGCGATAAGTATCTTTATTACTATGATAACGGCAGGGGTAAAGGCCAACGCCCCTCCATGGGCTTATTTCTTTACGTAAAACCTCAAAACGCTGCAGAGAAGCAGCATAATATTGAAACAAAGGCTTTAATTGATGTAAAAAAAGGCCAGGCTATTTTGGATCAGCAGTCAGTGGGAACAGGATTTATTCCCCAGCATAAGTTTAAGGCGAATTTCCTTGATTACTATGCTGACTATGTGGAAAAGAATAAACGTAAAGGTAACCGGCACCTGCAAAATAGCTTCACGCAGTTTAAAATATTTATCAATAAGAGTTTTGTTGCTCCAATTGAAATTACGGAGAACCTCGCCAAACGGTTTAGAAGATTTTTATTAGATCATTTCACCGGCGATACGCCAATGAATTATTTTTCCCGTTTTAAGTGGGTAGTCAATGCAGCTACCAGCGATGGTTATTTTCGTGAAGCGCCCACTGAAAAAGTAGCAGCACGCGCTAACCCAAGCAAACATTTAAAAGAGCTATTAGAAGTAGAAGAATACTTCGCTTTGCTGAAGACCCCCTGTTCCAATCAGCAGGTACAATTTGGTTTCCTGTTCACCTGCTATACAGGGGTAAGATGGTGCGATGTGGAAGACCTGCGCTGGCATCAGTTAAACGGAAACAAGCTTACAACACGCATTATACAACATAAAACAGGCCTTCCCGTTATGCTGTACTTGCACCCGGTAGCTATGGCAATATTAAATGTGCTGAGGCCCACAGGTACTGAAGAAGAATATGCTGGCCAGAAAGTATTTGCGCTTCCGGGTCAGGACGCCTGTAATAAGATTCTCGCAGAATGGATGCGCACTGCAGGTATCAATAAGCATATTACCTGGTCCTGCGGTCGGTTAAGCTTTTCTATATTGCTACAGGATCAGCGGGTAGATGATGCTACTGTAGCCTATTTAATGGGACATGCTACTACCAAACAAGTGAGCAAGAATTATAAAAGGCACCGGCCCAAAGATCAGACGTCAACTATACATCTGTTACCTCTCCCGAAACAGTTGCCACCCATATTCAGTAATTAGGTTTTCACAGCGGTTTTATGCAGAGAGGGTGCTCCGTTCATTATTTTATGCAGGTCCTCCCGCCTGTAATAACCGCTGTCATTTTTTACGATTCCAAATTCCTCACATTTCTTAGCAAATTGTGTATGTCCCAGGTTGCAATAAATGTAGGCCTCCTCCGGTTTTAAATACGGCTTGAAACATAACGCAACTCCCTTCATTATAATCAAATCGTCCTTTCTTATCACAAAACATTTTTTAAAATTAAAAACAAACAAAGCCCTTTCGGGCTTTATCTTACTCACAAAATCTCCGGTAATTTAATTACCGGTCCAGTTCCACCAAATACACCAGGCTCCCCAGTATCGGGCTGTATGATCGCAGGTATTTTATATATCCATACCCCTCCAGTTCCTTCATACATTTATGATAAGTGGTTCGCCCGATCTTTGCCACCTCCCGCAAACGGGCCTGTGTTACAGATACAGGGCTTTTTCCATTCTGTATGCACCACTCCTGGAATATAGCCACATATAACGCCACATGATGCGGCCCTATCCGGTGATCCCGGCTTGCCCTGATAAAAAAGCCAATCAACTGCTTCAAATACATACTCACTGCTTTTATAGTTAACGAATATTGCATTACCTGGATAATTCCGAACCGCGAGGTGATTTACCTGTGTCTTGAAATTTATCCATCACTTCCTTTAAAGTATGCTCTTTCCAAAAATCAGGTTCTGTAATTTTTTGCAGATATTTCTGCACACCCTCAACTGAATAGACGATATGACCTGATTCAGGCGTAGTGTTTTGCCGAGCGAAATTTTCTGCATCCAGAACCCCTTTAAATCCAATGAACCTTTCTTCCGGTGATAATAAAGGATTACCTTCAAATACAACGAACCTACTCCCATCGCGTTGCATTGTTTCGAGAACTTCCCGGAGTTTAGGTATGTCGTCTTTCATAAAACATCCCCCCACTTCAAGATTTAATATATTGGGATCGTAGAAATAAGGAGGTTTAGCAACTGAATATTTAGGGACATGCTGCTCCCACAGCTTTATTGCTTCTTCAACTCCACCATTCAATCTCGATAATGCTTTAAGCTCTTGCTTTATTCCCTCAACCTCATTAATACCCAAATTCCACTCCCAAGAGCTATCTGAATATTTAAAATACCAATCCGCTTTAGCCATTTTGCGGGAAAGAAAACTTACAAATGCCTCTTTTAAATCCTGTTCATTTACCATTCTGACTTCTTTATCCATGATAATTAATTTTATCTTGATAGCTGTTGGTCGTTTGATTTTATTTCCTGTCCACTTTCAGCAACCTTTTTTTGCTGCATATGCTCGACGATATCAAGTAATTGTTTTATTTCTTTTTGCATATTGACCAGCCAAAGCCTTTCTTTGTCGTGGAGCAGCCTGTCCATTCCCTTTTCAACGGTATTAATGGAGCGTACCGCATAACTTTCACGATTTGTCGTACATTTATACGCATGTTCATGTGCTTCAACAGCGGTTTTGAAAACTGCAAAATCTTCCTTTGTCAAACCCTGCTTACCCATTGGGAAAGACACAAAACGATTCCCGTTTTCGATCTCGATGCGTAACTTATCCCTGATTTCTAACGCATCATTACTATATGCACCTCCGTCTGACATATCTTAGATTCATTTTTCCCTTGACAGATCATTTCCACGTGGGGGTTTTTGTTCCGGCTGCTGTTCCAATGATTGTTCCTTTTCCTTTTTGCTATCCAATTGCTGCTCCACTTCATCTTTGAGCAGGCTGATAGACCGTATTATTACCTTCCCTTCAATGGAGGAGCTTTGCCGCCCGATATGTTCCCAAGCGTCGAAGACCGACCGAACGAAAGAAAAGTCTTCTTTTTTTAATTGATCTTTACCGGCAGGAATTACAGCATAAAAATTTCCTTTATCCCTTTCAGCCTTTAATACATTTTTAAGCTCTATTGCGTCTTTCTCCGTTAACTTTCCTGTCAATACAGCATTTTTCATATACTCCTGCTTTCTTTGCTGATCCATTGTTTGATGAATCCTGATTGAGCTTATTAAAAAGGCCCTGCTTTCGTTCTGCTTTATTTGTATCATATAAGGCGTTTCCGCATCCCGTTCCCATCGCATACCTTTAATCTGAAATTTTGTAAAATCGGCGCTGATATAATCCTGTAATTGTTTTTGATCTACTTTAATATTTTGGTCACGAAGCCGTTTTACAAGATCCTCAGTGAATATTTCCCGGCGTGCTCTTTCCAGGTAATGAATATGGGCGGTATCTATGATAATATCCTTTAGCTCCAGTCCGGGTGATCTGGTTAACTGCTGCAATTCTATTTTTCTGCATAGCTGTTCCTGCACAGATAAAATAGGAAGTGTTTCCAAATACACATTTTCTTCTGATCGTTTACAGTAACTGTAATACAGCGCTTCTGATTTATCTTTAAAAAAGCGAATGGTTTCTGCGGGAAAAGGCTGCTTATCATCTCCCGTGCTAAGACAGACATATCGGTCGCCATCTTTCAATGCCCGGTCAAATACCTGGGTAAAGTATTCCGCATCAACTCCTGCTATCTTCATGGTATGAAATTTTCAAATTTCCCTTTCCAAATAGATACTGCTACAAGGCCATAATGACTATTACTACAATTTCATAAGCTCCCGGAAAAAATCGCTCGCTTCTGATCCGGTAGCAACACTAAGTTCTCCGATAGCACAGGTGATATCAATCATCGTAGTGGCAATCCATTTTCCGACCCTTGTAAAAAGACTTAATGGACGGACTTCTTTGGCTGTAACCGATGCAAGACCAGCCGTTTGAAATTGCCGGAACAGCGCATTAGGGTCATATTCTCCCTTTAGTTCAGGGTCTTGTATCCAGCGGTACCCGGAATATCTGGCAATGGAAGTAGCTTTTAAAATAACTTCCTGATCCGCATCCGGCAGCCCGCTTTGCAGTACATTTTCTTCAAAGCACCTGACAGTATTTTTAAATTCCGGGTAAGTGCAGCTATCCATTGAAACGTCTTCTATTATTTTAACAAGATGGGCTAATCTTGTTTTTACAGAATCGCTCCATCTGTACCGGTCAATAAAGCCGTTAACATCCGTGGCAGCGTCCATCACTTCCTGCGGGATTTTATTAAAATGGTCCTGAGCAAGCTCCGGCCAGTTCTTCATGCGATAGAACTTGCGGATATAATTACAGGATGCGCTGAACCCGGCGCAGTTGCCAGTCTTTCGCTGCTGTTCGATAGAATCCAGGATAACATTATGCCAATACCCAAAGCTGTCATAGGGATTCTGCAGGTTAGCCGGTTCGGTCTCTGATACTGTTGGGGCTGACTTTGCGTTTTCGCTTTTTTTGCAGCCCGTCGAAAAAATGATAAGTGCTGTGCACGCGATTATAATAGATTGAAAGAATATTTTCATTTTTCTTGATTTATTAATTGTAAAAAGATGGTTTACCGGTTGTGCTGAAAACAACAGCATTGCTGTTTTCCTTAATTAAGGCAGCCGGTGTGCTTTGAGAAAAAACCTGCTTTTAATAGGCAGCACGATCATACGGCCTCCGCTTTCGTCACTTGCCTGCACGATTAACCGCTGATGTTTTGGCACTGTGAAAGGTTTAAAAGCAACAGGCCATACGGATGATGCATTTCCTTTAACCGTGTACAGTGAAGGCTTAAATAGTGGAAGTATTTCTGTTTCATTAAGGGCAGTACGTTTCACCTGCTTTTTATCCCGCAGGAAGAAACGCAGATACGCCGGTTGAAAATCCACCTCGGATTGATTGGTTATTCCCAGCTTCAGCCACAGGTTCTTTTCAGAATAGAACATGCCGTTTAATTTCAGGTTGAGCGCCTGTTCATTTTGTTTCAAATGCATAAATGAGCGCTTCGCTGCTACCTGCCAGGCTTCCTGTTCCAGCAGCCGCGCATTAGGCAGGTTACCGGCCAACTGCACCGGTCCGCCATTTGCAAAACTGATGTTCAGGTTGGATGGGTTGTCGGTATAATGAAGGACAAAAGAGTAGAATGTATCATCGTCCGTTACCACAGAAATGTTGGTAGGTGTAAACTGTTCGGTACCTGCTTTTAGTTGCAGGATGTTTTCAACATTTTTTGCTTTCTGGGCAAGCACTGTATTACTGCCAATATCAACACTTTTAACCGCGTAAGGGAAAATCAGGTTGGTAGTCTGATGATAACTGACGGAAATGTCATAAGGTGCAATCGTTGTTGCAGGTAGCTCTGTATCCTGCGCTATTACGGTTTTAACTGCAAAGAGAAAAAAGATCCCCATTAACCGGGACACACATAATCTGTTCATCACTTGGAAAATTTAAAAGGTTAAAAATTATTTATCTTTCTGATTATCGTCTTTGAGCAATACAGGATAACCGGCTGCTAGTGTAACCCGTACCAGCCTGGCGCTTCTGCCTACCAGGTTCTGCGCCATGTTTAAACCAGCGGTTGCCATCTGCGCACCAAAGGAAGGATCGAGCGTACCAATCGTTCCCAAACCCTGCATGGATTGGGCAGCAGATTTTTTTGCAACATCACGGGTAATGGCTCCGGGAATATTGATCCCTGAAAGCCCATCCTTTTTATCATAGACCGTAAGCGCTACCGGCAGTATCCTGTTATCATACTCAATAGAAGAAATGGCGATTTGTAAACGCTCACCATTCAAAGAGGCCTGTCCATATACAAAATGATTTTTGGGTACTTTGACGCCAGCGATATAAACGTTTTCCAGTAGCCGCATTTTCACTGTTGCGCCACTTACAATGGTTTGTGTTTCGGGTATTACCGCGGGTATCGCAGGACGGGACTGCGTTTGCGCACCTGCTTCCTCCAAAGAATAAAACCGGTTGCTGTTCATGTAAGACTGGAAAGCGTCCGGCAAAGTATCGCCCTTGTACCGGTTGACCATTGCTGAAAAATCTTGACGGGGTTCCAGCCGGGAGATCACATTTTCAGGTGGCGCTTCCAAAGCAAATGCTTGCTTTTTATTCTGCTCCGATTGTTGGCGAAGTTTTTCCTGCACCCGTTCGGGGTTTTGGATGTCCATAATTTTCTCTAACATTCCATTTAATTGTGTTAGTTCCGCATCCGGCTCCTTATTACCCTGCATTTGCTGCATCATATTTTCCAGCCGTTCGATATCAGGATTTACAGAGTTGGAAGATTGTGCCGGTTCCGGGGCTGCTCTCCCCGGTTCCGTGTTTAGTTCGCGCTGCAGCCTGGATAACTTTTGATATACCTTTTGCTCATTGCGATCCGGTTTATAAGGAGTAGTTACAGGATCATGGCCATACTGCATTTCGGCTAAATCTGCTTCTGATACACCTTTCATGCCGGATGCTTCGGTATCTTCATCATCTAAAGACCAGAACAAAGGATCGTTGCGCAGTTGCGATTTTAATTTTGCGGAATCTTTATCAGCCTGCTCATAGTACCGCATCTTATCCCAGTTGCTGTCTTTGGCAGGAGCTGCTGAAGGCAGGTTTAAATTGAGGCCCTGTAAGGCTGCCACCGGCGATGCCTGCTTTGCATTGCCCACCAGCCCTGTTGTCCATAACAGCAGGATCAAAAATGGTACAATGAGTACGGGCGCTATTAATAAAAACTTTCGTTGCCGTAACACTTTAGCAGAATGCTGCGTACTTTCCTCACTTTTCTCTTTCATCTTCATTTGTTTTTAATTGTAATTGATATGCTTGTTCAATAAAAGCCAGGCTATCCAGCAAACCCGGCCTATACCTGGCGATACTGTCATAAACAGCCTTGCCTTCTTTAGTTTGTTGTAAGCTGTCCAGGTAGCGGCGAAAAGATTTTATACGATACAATTCACGACCGGTCAGCTCCAAATCATTATTATCATTGTTTGGGATAATGATCGTATGGGCCGGAACCTTCATATTCTGAATGCGAATACTACCGGCTGAAGAGCGTAGCGAATGCCAGATCGTAAAAGCAGAGCTGCCACCAAACAATACACAAAACAGCACCAGCCCGGCAATCGTTTGCCTGCGCGAGAGCGTAGCTGTCTTTTGGTTCAGGTAGTTCGCTGCACGGCGCTGGCTGCGTTCCACTGACTGTCCTAACTTTTGAAATACCCCATGCATCACCGAGGGTTTGTCCCTTCTTCTCCTGAATAGCTTAAACATAACTCATCGTTTTAACGGCTTTCTGTTTTAATATCCTGGTTACTGATAATTTCCCATCGTTCAATCAAAAAACCGTGATTATTGTTATCACTTTGCACCAAACCCGGCCTGATATATCCTGCTGTAACAATACTGCGCGTCAGTACGGAAGTTGGGCGGGTAATATATTGGCGGCCCACACAACGGAACTTATACGGAGCTTTTTCCATGTCCAGCTCAATACTGTCTATTTCTATAGTCTGTGAAATATTACCCGATATCATATTATTGTAGTACCCGGCTTCTTTCATGTTCTGATAGATGCGGCGAGCTGAACCGTCAGCCAGGTACAGGGCTTTAGTGATCTGCGACTGGATTGCTTTTTCATCCGGAGATAAAGTGAAAAACAATGTATGAAAGGTTCGGATATGATCCCTTAATTCTACGGGCAGGTTCCGGTCCTGTGCAATCGCCTCAACCAGTTTTCCGTTTATCAATACATAGACTTTACCCCGGCCTGCAATCAGCGTAGCGCTCGTACGATAGACTACATAACCGCAGAGCAGTAAACTACCTGTTACAATTAGGATAGTAAACATCCGCATATACTGGAACGCCGTATCTATATTTTTCATTTTTCTGAACATACACTACTCTTTTTCCTTATCCTTTTTACCGCCTTTAAGTTTATCATACATATAAGCGCCTGCACCACCTATTTTGCTGCCAATGTCCGCCGCCGTACCTGAGCCTCCGTCTTTACCGGAATACCCCTGATGTATATTGTAGGGCGTTTTCATGATATTACCGGCTCCGGCAAGTGCACGGCCTGCCATTGCACCCGCAACACCACCTGCTGCCATAGCTGCACCGGTAGCCTTGCCGGTAAGGGAATCGCCGCCACCAACCCAAAGCACCTGGTTGGCAATATTGGGTACAGAGAAATAACCCATGATGCCGATAATGAGAAATATCATGTAGCCCAGATCGGTACGGCTGAAAAAGGTATCGCCGGTTTCTGCTACCTGGCTGATGTCAATTTGTAACATCTGTTCCTGGATCTTGCCGATCACTGCCCCGAAAAGATTCGCAATAGGTAACCATAAGAATACATTGATATACCGGGCCAGCCAATGTTTGAGCGTATGACCGAAGCCATCAAAGACGCTCAATCCGAAAACCAACGGCCCCAGGATGGCCAGTATAATTAGATTAAAAGTGCGCATCGTGTTGATGGCAAGGGACGCCGCAGCAAAGAGTAGCTGCAGCACTTCAGCGATTACTTCTTTAATACCATTGCGGAAATTGTAACCAAATTTGGCGGCAGCGAAGCGAATATCATTGCCGACACTTTCCATCCAGCCCTCATCGTCGGGGTTTTCATCAGGATGCGTGTACTTGTACCATTTGTCCCGGTCGCCTTCCCCGGTAGGGCCTACATACATCTGGTAGACATCAGAATTTTTTACCGCCTCCTCTTTTTGCTTCAGCAAAACAGCAATAGCAGCGTCCGATTTGTCTACCATACCTTTGGTACCATTAACCACCGGCTGCATTACGCCCTCAATCAGGGCGATCACGGACGGGAAAAAAGCCACTGCCGCGCCGATAACGAACGGTTTGAATAAAGGGTAGAAATCAATAGATTCAGCCCTGGATATATGTCCCCACACCCTCGCAGCGATATACCAGAGCGCCGCAAACCCTGCAAGGCCGCGTCCCACGCCGATCAATTCGCTGCACATCGGCAGCATTTCCGCATGCAACTGATCCAGGACGCTATGCAGGCTTTGTATTTCATCGGCCCATCCGCTGATTGTCTGCGCCTGCGTTGTTATTGGCAATAACATGCCCACTACTGCGATAAGCGTCGCAGCTTTCCAAGCTCTCCTCATTTTTATTCAAGATTTAATCTCTCACTAATCCAACGCACACTATCCGCATCAAATCCTAAAGTAATCAGGGTTCGTCGTACAACTCCTTCATAACTTTTACGTCTTTGTTTTCTTTAGCCCGCTGTAAAGCCAGTACCTGGGTTTGATTATTAAACCGGCGCAGGAACGATAATTTGTCTGCCATATCTTTATAAATATCATCAATAGCAGATAATCGTTCTTCATCCGACATGCGCAGCTTGTTAGCCGTAATAACCACCAGCAGATCATCCAGGTTCTCCAGGCTTTCATTCACCAGCTTTCCATATACCTTGCCGATATAATTGATCTCGCCATCAAGGAATTGTCCACTTTGCTTGAATCGGCTAAAAGCTGACTTATATTCCTTTACCAGTCGCAACTGATAATCTATAATATCACCGACCCGTTTGTATTTTCTTACAGCCGGGCTGACTTCCATCAACCCGTCCAAAAACACCTGGTGCAATTTGAAATTACCTTCCGAGATGTTCTTAATCGTATTATACCCACCCGTCAAAATTTCATAACCCTTTTTGAGATCAGAAAGTATCTGTTTAAACTGCGCCAGCTTTTCAATGTTCAAAGCCAGTTGCGCCAGTTCTGTTTCCTGCGCAGATACCCGAACCGATCCAGCTAAACATAAAAACATCACCACTATAACCATCCACCACTTTTTCATTGTCCGTATATTTTTTGTAGCGTATTTACATCTCTTAATTCCCGACTACGCTGTATTTGCAGCTTGCCGAGGTCCTTACAAAAACTATTGATAAAACTGTAACGATCTTTCATTGCTGCATATACGCCATCAATCCGTTTGATCCGTTCATCATCGCTTAGTTGCAGTTTACCCGGGCTCAGGATTTGTGTCAGTTCATCTATCAGCTCATTACAACCATTCGTTACATGAGTAAAAACCTTTTCTGTATAGCCCAGTTCATTAGGATTAAAACGCTCGCTTGCCTGTGCTGCTTTCATTGCCTTTCCTGAAAGTTTTACAATTTGTATGTTCAGCGTGATAATATCCGCTACCCGGCTGTAATTTTTTACATTGGGATTGATCGTCTTCAGCCCGTCAAAGAATACCTGGTCTAATTTGAAATGCCCGCCCTTAATATCGCCAATGGTATTTAACCCGGTTTTCGCAATTTTATAGCCCTTTTGCAAATACCCGATATATACCTGTAATGCTGCAATCTGTTGCGTGAGGTATTCGGTTTGCGTCTTTTTCTGGCTGAACCATTCTTTGATGCCCTGCGCTCGTGTAACCGGAACAATCGCCATACATACAATTATTGTCATAAACACTCGTTTCATACCCGCTCTTTTATTCAATGCCATACAAAGCTTTTACTGTCTGCACTTCCTGCAAGTCTTTGGATCGTTGCAGGCTTAACCGGACGTTTTGCGAATTAAACATGCGCAGATCGCCCAGGGTCTCATCAATGCCTTCGGCAGCCTTGTTAATAATTTCCAGGCGCTTGCCGTCGCTCATTTTGGTGCCGAGGGTGCCCACTACTAAAAAGAGCTGATCCAGGTTCTTTAAACTTTCATCGACAATACCGGAATATACTTTTGTCATATAATTAATTTCATCCGGCGTAAAATGTTTGTCCTGCTTAAAAAGCCCAAAGGCCCTTTTGTATTCTTCTACCACCCGAACCTGTTTTTCCATGATGGCCTTTACCCGCTTATACCCGGTGATTGCTTCTTTTACCTGCGCCAGCTCATCATAATACTTTGCGTATTGCTCTTTGTTCTTTTTTACCCAATCGGAAATTTCATCGAGCTTCACTTTTGACAAAGTATTCTCTAACGTCTTTTGCGCATTCTGTAACCAAATGGTTTTATTTTGCAGGCGTTGTACGGCAAGGTCCATTGCCTTGATCACTTTTACCAATACAGCCTTCACCACCACCCACACAACGGCATGGCTCTTTTGTGTAGGCATTAAGGAAAGACCTATAGATAACATAAATATCATTACTATCTTTTTCATCACATTTCTTTTATTGTTTACATTTAGTTATCAACGATTGCCATGAACTATGAATCATCAACTATAAACTATTCTACTTTCCGATAAACTGACGCCCCAACCAGCAGCTTATTTTCTTTTGGCTTGAAAGAAATCACCTTCCCTTTTCGCTGCTCATAGATCACCTGGTCTTTACTGTCATAAATACCCGTCCAGGTCCCTGTATCATATTTGACCGGCAGTTCCTTACCGTCCCGGATGCGGACAATAGCTGATTTTTTTTCAATCGTATAAACATTGCCATGCTGTTGCTTTACGATCAGCCTGTCCCGGCCTTTTGAATATTCATTATTAATAGTGCGCTCATAAGTACCGGGAATAAAATCCATAACGCTGTCATTGGAGATCCTGTTACAGCTCATCATGTAGCTGACAAGAATACACAAGTAGGATGTTGTTAATTTCATATATCATTGATTTGTGTTATTTTTCATGCCTCCTGCGCTCTTAATTGAGCCGCAAGTATTTCGATTCCTTTTTCAATACTTCCATATTCCGTTGCATACTGTTGTACTTTTACCTTTTCCCGTTCTTCTGTGGTATAAGCCAGATACTCTTCCAGCGATACTTCCGTGCGATACACTTTTGATAAAACACCACCCAGGCTAATAAATACTTCCTTGTATTTCCTGGTCGGATCATTCGCCTTATTGACGCTTAGCACCAGCGCCTTTTCTTTTTCCGTTAACCCTAACAGCTCCTGTATCTGGTCGAACTTGTTCTGATATTTCGACTGATCCAATAAAATCTTACAGTCGCTGTTATTAATGATCGCCTGCTTCACCACCGGCGAGGAAATAATGTCCTCTATTTCCTGTGTAACGACAATCGCTTCTCCGTAAAATTTTCTGACAGTTTTAAACAAATACTTGATGTATTCCGCCATTCCTTCCCGCGCTATGGCCTTCCACGCTTCTTCTATCAGGATAACTTTGCGGATGCCTTTCAGCTTCCGCATTTTGCTGATAAAGGTTTCCATAATAATCAGCGTGACGACCGGAAACAAAATGGAATCCTTAATATTATCCAGTTCAAAGACAATAAAACGCTGCTGCAACAGATCAAGGTTCTTTGTGGCGTTCAGCAAAAAATCAAACTCCCCACCACGATAGAAAGGTCTTAGTACAAAAAGAAAATTATCTATGTCGAAATGTCGTTCCTTAACCTTGTCCTGCTCCAGGATTTTTAGAAAATCTGTTTGGACGTACTCGTAAAAAGTATCAAAGCAGGGAAAGATGCTTTTGTCATTTTCCAGCTTGTCAAAATATCCCTGTAAGGCATTGGATAAAGCAACGTACTCACTGCGCGTAAAGGATTCATCATCTTTTTTCCAAAGAGCTAATAGGAGCGTTTTAATGCTCTCTTTCTTTTCAATATCAAGCGTATCACCGGCGCCGATATAGAAAGGATTAAATTTGATCGGGTTTGTTTCTGAATAGGTGAAGTAATAACCATTCACCAGATCACACAAGCCCTTGTAAGAATGTCCCACATCTACCAGCACGATATGCGTGCCCTGTTCGTAATAGCTTCTTACCATGTGGTTCGTAAAGAAGCTCTTTCCTGATCCAGAATATGCCGGGCCACTCTAGTTAAGAATGGCCCGGCACGGGGAGGGCCCCAATATGAATTTATTCCTGTTCGTACAGATGCCTTTTTTTATAGGCTCGTCCGATATATCCGTATGTACTGGCTTTCCGGTTAGCCGGTCACCCAGCCGTATGCCAATTTCGCTATCGCTGTCCTGGTAATTGGTTTCCAGGTTGAGAAAGCAACAGGCCTGCTCAGCGAACGTGTCAAAACAATCATTGGCAGGGAAATCCGCTGCATTTCCGGGAATACCCGCCCACCATATCTGCGCGGCTCCTGCTGTTTCCAGCTTTACGGCTGCTTCCATTTGCGCCAACCCTGACGTAACCAAGTTCTTAATATCCTTTAGCTCATCCGGTTTGTCTGTCCATACCAAAATGTTGAAATGGGCTTTTACAGGCAGCCTTTGTTCGCTCACGCATTCGTTTAAGAAATCACCTACCGCGTCCCGCGCGATAGCATTCTCCCTTGAATATGCCGCGAGCGATTGCAGGCGCAGCCGTTTGCTTTCCAGCTTTTTCATAGTCTTGCCGGCATCGCCAATAAATATGTATTGGTTGTACACATGATTGCAGGGAAGCAGTAAACCGAGCGTGGAAGCAAAGCCTATCGAAAATTTTGTCCGGTCGGTAGAGTATTTGTCATAATTGATCCGCGAACCGCAGAGCGACGGCAGGTCGGTAACATCTGCCAGCGTATAGAGCTGGCAATGCTGATCGCCGATCACAAGCTTATCTTTCAGTTGCAGGTCCTTTACCAGCAAATGATCCGGCTTTTCAGATAACGTACAATACCGCTCAATCAGTCCTACTTTATTTTTATGGCTGATAATATCTTTTGTTTTCAGCCGTTCGAGCTGCACGGCTGCATCAGAAAGTATTCTTGCAAATTGTCCGGCACAATCCTCAAATTCCTGCAAGGCATTACGGCTGATGGTTTGCCCCGGCACAATGGTCGGGCGCAGCAAACTGGAAAATACCGAGCTGGATATTTTTCTGTCCACGGGCTTTTTGGTCAGCGTGATATAACAGTCATGTTTCAGATAAGGCCTTCCCTCAAAAAACTGGTCGCTGCTTTGCGAAAGGAAGGAGCTATGATTTGTTGTACCAGGCTCATATTTGGACTGTACAAAATAATCCTGCTTATGAAACACCGTTTCTTTCGGCAACACTTTGATAGCTTTAATAAAACCCTGGTGTAACGCTTCGTAGTTATCATCCGACTGTGTAAATACCTCCTGAAGCGCTACCTTAAATACGATGGAGATATCTCCCTGCTTTGATAAAATACAATCATGCTCCACATCCATGATGGGCAGCAGATCACTCAACCATTTTTCCATACACTCACTTTTTCTATTATTCACAAATGGTGGTTGCCCACAATTACTTTATAAAAACCTCCCGGCTGTTATTTTTGATCAGCTCCGGTACCTGGCGTTTTCCTAACTTCTTCATTAGCCCATGCTCACCGTACTTACGGCTCATGCCATATACTTTTTTAAACAGTATGCCGCCGCTGGTAAATATTATGCCCAGGCAGATAAACATATTCACACCGCAGATATACAGGACGGCAAAGAAAACCAGCAGGATCACCAGCCCTCCGCCCAGGTACCATATATATTGAGCTTTCAAACCCTTAAACATTACCGGTTGATTTACACCCCTGTTGATCTGATAAACACTTGCCATAACCCTACTTACTACTTGCTTAACCCTATTTACCATTATAATCCAAAGAACGAACGCAACACTGTTGCTACAATCACTAAAAAAATGCAGCTACCAAACCACGATGCCGCGATTTGGCCGGTGTGCGGATCGCCCGCGCTCCAACGCTGATACACGCGAACCGCCCCGATTAACCCAAGCACAGCGCCGACCGCGTACATTAAATTGATACCGGTATCAAAGTATTGCCTTACCAGAGAATTTGCCTGTTCAATACCGGCGCTGCCATCCTGCGCGGATGCCTTCAAACCATTTATTAAAAGAACCACACCGGCAAGCGCACACAACTTCGCCCTTCTGCTGCCGAAAGCAGCCACGCTCCACATTTTCATACACACATCTGCTTTTTATAATTAATAAGAACTTCACGCTCCACTGTTTCACTCACACACTGCCTTATGAATTATAAGCAGGTGAACTATATAAAACCTGCCGCTGCCCATCCCAATGGCTGAGACGACCACCGTAAGAGGGAATGAGCTTTGCGGACAGGTAAAACTCCAATCTCCCATTTTTCCCCTCTCCTTTAGGAGAGGGGCTGGGGTGAGGTTTGGCGGTCTCCGCTCCCGATCCTTCCCACCTTATCCGAATGCTGCACATGAGGGAAACGGAGACCATATCTTCCTGACTATTGCCAGATTTGTTCCAGCTCATCATTCTCCAGCTCAATGCCTAACCGGTGCGAGGCTTCCTGCGCAATATGATTGGACATAGAAATTTGAAAGGCTGTCCCTTTGATTTGGGGATATGATTTCACTTTTTGGTTTAAATCCGCGATCAGCCGGGCTTTATCTATTGGTGCATTGGTCACATTGATAAAAATATCTTTGCAATCTTTCATTAACTCATGAACATTATTGTAGAGGGCGTCATAATCGCTTCCTTCATTGGATGAAGCTGATTCTTCAGTCAGGTAACCTGCATCCGCCAGTTCCTGTTTTGTAAAGCGGTTGCCCAGCTTTACAAGATCATGGCGATAGAACAAAGCCAGCACAACCGCATAATAAATTATAAGAAATATAAAAAGGTAAATGAGCAACTGCTCCCACGTAATCACACTTTGCATAATTTTTTGTTTTTGACAATACAAAATTGCGTGGTTGACGGGCCGATTAGCAGACATAAAACAAGTAAAATGGGACAGAAAATTAGTAAATGCGGCATTGTCTATTTTAGACGGGAAGCCGTCTATTTTAGACACCGGTTTTGTTGCACAAAATAAATGCAGGGGATATGTTGCGGCTGGAAAATCGCATGGGACTAAGCAACAATAAAGAACGACAAGCCTGGTGGCAGGCGATGAACCGGGTATATTCAGAACAACAGATTAATGCAGCCATCGCTACTTTGCCGCCCGATATGCAGCAGGTCATCCTTTTGCATTATAAAAAAGGCATTCCTTTACGGGAGATCGCTCCTATAGTGAACCGCAGTATGACCGCTATCCGCACCCGGCAGGTAATGGGCATCTATAAGCTTTGGCAATACTTTGGAAAACCTGGTTATTAAACAGACAGTTTTGACGGTAACTTTTGAATAATCGTTTCCACTACCTGCTGAAAAGAAACGGGGTCGGTGCTTTTAATTTTTTTAAGGAATGTTTCCCACATTTTAACCCGTGCCGGATCGTTACGGAAAGCGGCTGAAAATAAAGAGTGCTCGGGTGACAGATCTGTACCACGATTCTTGAACGTTGTGGTAATGGCCTGCCTGAGCATTTCTGCATCAATACTTTTGGTTGTAAGCAAATGGTAGACATCGTAAAAATCTTTCATACGACTGTTTATCTCCCCTAAAAAAATCATAGTCTGGAACTTTTCCGCGATGACCGTTTCAACAGTATAGGCCAATAAGTGCGGTGCCGGTATTCCCTCTAATAGTGCAGGGAACAACATATCTGTAGGCCTAGGTGTTACTTTATCACCAAAGCCGATATCTATCTGGATATTTTGCCTGATCGTATCAAGAGCTGCGATAAAAGTTAAACGTATGCCACTATAATCGCTGTGTTCAGTTATAATTTGTCCTTTAATCGTTTCGGAGTAAAACGTTACCGCATCATCACATGCAATACCTGCTATTTCTTTAAAAATTTTTTCCAAATCCTTTATCTCGTTGGGAATTTTATTACCTGATAAGTCTATATCCACTGTAGGGCGTGTTAGAAGGCCTTGTATAGCATAAATAAAGTTGCCTCCTTTCAGATAAAAATGTTTTGCATATTCCGATATGGATAAACGGTACAAAAGCCTTTCATGAAAAAACCTCACAGCAATAACCTGGAAAGCGATGTTCTTTTTTATTGCAATATTGTAGAGCTTCGATCTTATGGACGATGCGGAAATCATAGCATTACCTTTAAATAGGGAACCAATATTTTTTCAACTCTCAAAATCTTTGCATATTGCATTAGCTTGTCTATATTTTTCTTTTTTTGACCGAGATAAGCTTTGATGACTTCCTGCATTACATCTTCACCTGCCTTATTGCGGAATTTTACAGCATCGCATACAGCGCGTTCGGGATCATAAAACTTCAAAACCTTGCCGTTCTTTTTTATTGCTGTTATACCCAGGTTGAATATTTTTTCGCTCCAGTAATAAAGGGTAACCGGTGGGTAATCGGGTATATGGACCTTTGTGTTCCGGGGCAAAGCCACATGGTACCGATGCGAAACACTGGTAGTAAAGCCATATTGCAGCCACGCTGTAAAAAGACAAAATACGCCATTAGGAATGATTTCAGCAACCAAAGTGATATCATCCTGCTGCATGTATTTTTTATGGGCATAAAGGCCATGACGGACCTGGTAAACCAGATCGGCTGCAATCAGTTTATTCAATTGGTATCTTTCTGAACGGGTCAGACCATTGGTCCTGATATACCCTTGATTTGACTTAAATTGATTTTCTAGTTCTTGCATAATTTGTAATATTGCACCACAAATATAAACATTTGTAGTGTGATATTACAATAAGAATGAGCCATTATTTATTTTAAATACTGATAATTAATTAAAAACAACTTTCTTAACGTCGATATCCTGCACGATATTCCATAGTTGTCATACCATACTGAAACCCTTCTGCTCTGTCGTGTTTACTTATTTATTTTGTTCAGGAAACGTGAACAAATATATTTTATAAACAAACTCAGGCATTTTTCCCCGGATTGTATGGCTATTCGTCTTCATTACCTGGGGTTCAATATGCTTCGTCAGTCTTTGCATCCTCATCCCATTTTTATTTCCGGTACTTCGCTCTATATTCAGTCGGCGTCATTTTATATATTTCCTTAAAAGCGCGGGCAAATGCACGCGGCGAAAGAAAATCCACTTCTGCAGCAACAGAAGATACCTGTTCTCCACGTAAGAGCAATTCTTTGGCAAGCTGCATCCTTAGTACATTGTAATATTTATATGGTGTGGCACCGAATAGCCGTTTAAATCCAAAATTCAACGTAAAGAAATTGAGGTAAGTTTTCCTGCAAAGCTCTTTATTGCCCGGATAATAAGGAAAGGCTTCATCAATCAGCCGTTTTACTTCATACAGTGCATTGGTTTGTGTTTCGCTAAGATCAGGCAGTATGGTTTCAAGGCGATCCACATCTTCAAGTGCTGCCAGCAAAATATTCTCAACGTTGTTTTGTAACAACCATGCTTTGCCTTTCTCACTGTAATTATTGCGCAGGATCGCCTGTACTGCTTCCAGCATCAGCGCCGGGCAGCGGCGAGGTTCCGGGCTTAGATCAGTGGGCCGGTCTTTCTGCACTTGTTCAATAAAGCGTTCAAACGCTTTATAGTCAATGCCCAGTTCTTCCAGGTAACTCAACTCAAAGTGGATATCAAAGGTTTCATACTCCACACCGGCGTCAAAACAGGCGCGGGTAGCAATATGCGGTACAAAGCTAAACTGGTAATAGAATGCCGGCAGTTCCGGCTGCAATACCTTATCCCAGGTACCTTTGATCTTGTTACGTAAAGCAATAACTCCAATGCAGGTATATGGCCGGTTGCCATGAGCACGGTAGCGGTATGCATCCAATACCGGCTGATCCAGATGGCAAAGCCTTTGCCGGTCAGGCGTTGAAACAGCGCTTTAAATCCTTCACCCATTAAACCAACAGGTGTGGCGGTTTTTAAGACATAGCGTGCCAGCTCTTCCGGCACATGGGTAAGTAGTTCCAAAACGCCAACACCTTCCTGAACAATCGTTAAACTTTCCATATAAATTTAGTTTATGTGTGTTTTTACTAATTTTTTGTCTGGTGTTTTGCCTATCGGGCAGGTAGCTTGCAGGCATAAAATTGTTGCACATGAAATGAGCCGCCCGGAAACTTCGATACCAACCTGAATGACTATGCGGCGAATTCCATGCGACTATTAAAAAATAAAATAGATACGCATGAACACAAACCAATCTTTACAAACCATTCCCCGCCTGTGGTGCAAACCTTCAGCGGATGATCTGCCCGGCGCCTTACTGTTTACCCGGCAAGTGCCGGAGCTGGATGCGACTTTGTCCTTTCGCTCACTCGATCCTGATCTCGACTTAGACAGGATCTATGAATGGGTAAACCAGGCGTATGCCCAAAAATTCTGGCAATTGAAAGGCTCCCGCTCCATGATCGAAACCTTGTACAGGGGTTTATTATCCAGCCCGCAAATACATTCGTTCATCGGGCTGGTGGATCAGACACCTGTCTGCCAGATAGAGCTATATGCCGTATCAGCCGATGAGCTGGCTGGCTATATCCCGGCACTACCCGGCGATTGCGGGTTGCACCTGTTAATGTGCCCGCCCCGCGAGATGCAAAAAGGATGGAGCTTCTATGCGCTCAGGGTATTCCAGGAATTTTACTTTTCATTTTCCCAGGCACAGCGTTTGTTCGCCGAACCTGACCGGGAAAACTATGCAGCCAATCAACTGGCGATGAACACTGGTTTTCGTTTCCTCAAAACCATTGAGCTGTCTTACAAAACAGCCAACCTCTATTGCCTGCACCGGCAGGATTTCCGGCCGGTATAATCTTCTTTAAAATATTTGCCTTATGAACCGTATTCTTTCACTCGACCTCGCGCGGGGCTTCACCGTGCTGTTTATTCCCGCCATTCATGCCGGAATGTTATTTAGCCAGCTTTCCGTTCACACAACTGTTTTAGGAAAGTGCATGATCGCTATTGCCGAAGGCCCCGGAGGGCAATTATTGATGTTACTCATGGGGTTGTCTTTTACATTGAAAGCGCAGCATAGCGCGCGTTCCATACTAATAAGATCCGCAGGGCTGCTTTTGGCTGGCTACCTGCTGAATATGTTGAAATTTGTTGTGCCGTATAGTTTGGGGGTGTTGCCGGTTGAAGTGTTGCAGGAGTTGGAAATAGAGGGAACAGAATCAGTAGTGGGTCGGTTAGCGGGTATGGGCGATATCCTGCATTTTGCGGCGATGGCGCAATGGGTTTTGTATGGGCTGTATCGGTTAAAAAATTATCAGTGGTGGGCATTGGCAGCGGCCATAGCTATTGCAGTTCTCAGCCCGCTGCTCTGGGACAGGCAGCCGGCTTTACCTGTGCTGCATTACCTGGCGGGACTGGCAACGGGACACCCGCCAAAGGTATTCTTCCCGCTATTGCCCTGGCTGGTATATCCTTTGGCCGGTATCTGCATAGGCTGCTACCTGAAAAAACAAGAAGCGCAGACAATGGAACACTGCGCCATCATTGGCCTGATTTTATTGGGAGAAGGGCTGGTAGAAAAAATTTCTTACAGAACTGTAAATCCTTATGGTTTTTATCGCACGCCTTTTCCTGAAACCTGCTGCCATCTCGGTATTGTGCTGCTTACATTATATATATGGTATTGGGTGAGTAAGCAGGTGAAGGATAATCTTTTTTTTAAACTGTTAACCTATTCCAGCAAAAACATTACGCTGCTCTATTTTATTCAGTGGGTTTTAATTTGCTGGCTGCTGCCCATCTTTGGGTTCAGGAAGCTGGACACATTTCATTCGGCAATGGTGATGGTAATCGCGACGGCGGATACCTATATCCTTACCTTTTTTGTAAACCGTATCAAACAACGCTATGCATACAATAAAAGTTTTTGACCTGATCGGTATCGGCATTGGTCCGTTTAATTTGTCGCTGGCAACGCTGTTACAGGATCATCCGGGTATTGAATATTTGTTTTTAGAGCAAAAAGAATCTTTTAACTGGCATCCGGGGCTGCTCTTGTCCTGGGTACGTTTACAGGTGCCTTACTTTGCTGACCTGATAACGCTGGCCAATCCGCAAAGCCCTTATACCTATATCAATTACCTGCATACACAAAAACGCCTGTTTCGTTTCAGCGCGCACGAAAATATCTTCCCGTTGCGTACAGAGTACAATCAATACTGCCGTTGGGTAGCTAAACAGTTGCCAGGCTTGTTATTCAGCCATCGCTGCGAACAGATCACGTATAATGCCAACGCCGGGTATTATACAGTTCAGTTCGGCAACCCGGTTACAAAAGAAAATGGCACGTTTCATGCGAAACAATTGGTTATCGGTATCGGTACACAACCTTATATTCCAGAATCTGTTCAAATAGCGAAACATTCAAACATCATCCATTCTTCCGATTATTTGTTGCACAAACATGCTTTGCTGGCAAATGGCAGTATTACCCTAATCGGTTCGGGTCAAAGTGCCGCAGAGATCTTTTACGATTTATTGCAATACGAGAACCTGTTGCACGATCTCAACTGGTGCACCCGTTCCCGTCAGATAGCGCCGATGGACTATTCTCGCTTTGCGCTGGAAATGGCTTCGCCGGATTACGTAGACTATTTTTTCAATCTACCTGAAAAAGCCAAAGCCGAAATACTCGCTTCCCAAGCCTACCTGTATAAAGGAATTAACCGGCAGCTAATCGAACAGATACATGACCAACTGTATATAATGGACGCACAGGGCGGCTCTTTTAAACTAAACATTTTTACCTCCTTGGAATTAACCGCGCTACAGCCCGCAGGTAAAACCCTGCATCTTTGTTTTCGGCATCGGGACACCGGTAAATCATTTACACAAACGACCGGCTCCGTTATTCTCGCAACCGGCTATCACTACAAAATCCCTTCTTTTCTTAAATCTATAAGTAACCGCATTAACTGGAATGCCAATGGCTGGTTTAACGTGCAAAAGCAATATGCCGTTGACAACGATCAAACCATTTTTGTACAGAATGCCGACTTAAACAGTCATGGCTTTAACGCGGCTGACCTGGGTTTGGGGGTACATCGCAATATGGTTATTATCAATAGCCTGTTAAAGCAGGATTATTACACCATTGAGCAAAACACCTCCTTCCAGAAATTTGGTTTGCCTGTTTTATAGCAATATGTCAAAGAACCAAACAAGCGATATTTACATCGCTCCGGCAAACAAATCTGCCTGTAGAATAACACAGATTTAAAGTTGCACACAACATCCCAAAAACCAGGCATAAGCTATTTTCAGCACATAACAATTATAATTGTAATGACGAATATGGAAGCGATTTGGGTGGATGCCTTTTATCCATGCAGCGTCCGAAATAAAATTTTAGCGTCTATTTTAGACCGGTCTTAAACAGGCCGACTACACTCCCTAAGCCAGTTGTGTTAATGATTTTGGCGTAAATTTATAATTGGGAGAGAAAGCCGGTAGCAGAAAAATCGAATGGCAAAATTGCAAACTTTTTATTCTTATAATCAGTTGTTTTTGTAAATGATTCGTATTGCTGGTAAATTTTTTCTTGATATTTGTAAAATGACGCAAGCCGATCAACATAATGATCTCGTATTATTGAAGGAGATTGCCGAAGGCGATCAGCAGGCTTTTACAATGTTGTACAAGCGACATCACCAGGGCATTTACAATTTCTTATTAAGCATCGTAAAAATTCCCGAGACAGCCGAGGATCTGTTACAGGATGTCTTCCTGAAAATATGGGAAGATGCAAAACAGCTTAATGTTGCAACCTCTTTTTCGGCCTATCTATACCAGGCAGCTCGCAATAAAGCAATTGATGCCCTGCGGCGTATAGCACGCGACCCCCTTCTGGTAGATGAGGTCAGGCACCGGCTCTCTTCTGGCATCTACCAGCTAACCTATCAGGAACAGGAATGGAAGCAATATGAACAGCTTTTCAATAAGGCATTGGAAGCATTACCGCCCCAACGCAGGCAGGCTTTTCGATTGGTCCGGCAGGCGGGAAAAAAGTACGATGAAGCTGCCCACCTGATGGGGATTAGCCGCAATACGCTAAAACAACATTTATCATTAGCAGTAGAATCCATCCGTAAAACGCTGTTGGATGAGGGAGATATCATTCTTGCGTTAATGACAGCCATTCTTTTTGGAGTTTTAATTTAATAAAAAATTAAAAAAAAGTTAATAGGTCTCCACCCATTTTTTATAATCATTCGTCATATTAATGTATGCAGCAACATCAATCTCTTGAAGCTCAATTGCTCGAACGCTATATACAAGGCATTGCCACTTCGGAAGAAACAGCCGAACTGTTTGCTTGGTTACGTGAAAATGCGCCCGATTCAATCACCGGACTGGAACAGATCATGGGCAAAAACTATGCTGAAGCTTTGGCGCGTCCCGACAGTTTAAGCCAGGATAAAAGCTCCCTGATATTGGCAGCGTTGTTCGACAAAATTAACAGGAAAGAGGCTCTTTCAAAGCGGGAATTTACGCTTCCTCGCCGCAGGAGCAGGCGGATTTGGTATAGTGTCGCCGCCGCAATTTTTGTAATTCTGCTTGGTGGTTACTGGTTTTTTCAAAACCCGAAGCAGCAGAATTCGCCGTTAACAGACAATAGAGACCAGAAAGACATTGCTGCTCCTTCCACCAACCGCGCCATGATCACGCTGGACGACGGCAGCCAGGTATTTTTAGACAGTGCAGACAATGGACAATTAGCACAATTAGGAAATGTAATACTTGTAAAGCTTGCTAACGGGCAAATTGCTTATAAAACCGCTGACGGGCAAATTTTAAAAGAACTGCAATACAACACGTTAACTAACCCACGGGGAAGCAAAGTAATAGATATGCAGTTATCTGATGGCTCTCATGTTTGGTTGAATGCCGGAAGTTCCATCACTTACCCGGTAGTATTTGTAGGTAATGAAAGAAAAGTAGAATTGAAGGGGGAAGGTTATTTTGAGGTAGCAAAGAATCCGAATAAAAAATTCATTGTAACGTCCAATGGAGTAAATACAGAGGTTTTGGGCACCCATTTTAATGTTAACGCCTATGAAGATGAAAGTGATATTAAAGTAACGTTGTTAGAGGGTTCAGTAAAAGTAAGTAATAGACAGAGGGAAGGAATGCTAAAGCCTGGGCAACAAGCAACGTTAGGAAGAATGAGATTTGATATACAGTTAAGTTCGCCTAATATTGACCAGGTTATGGCTTGGAAATACGGCTTTTTGACCTTTAATGATATTTGTTTTGAAGAGATTATGAAAAAAATAGAAAGATGGTATGATGTAAAAGTTCTCTACTCTGGTCATATTCCAAATATTAAGCTTGAGGGAGATCTAAATCAAAATACCTCTTTAAATGGCACATTAGAGGCGTTGAGATTACAGGGAGCTCGTTTGAGGCTGGATGGAAGAACTCTAATCGTTGATTAGGCGTAAGAATATTTTAACTTAAGTATACTTTTTAATATAAAATTAAACTTTAATCATGATTGAAAATTAAAAGCGATGTGAAAACAAAACCGGAAGTGTTGAGACCACTCCCGGTGGAAGTTTTAAAATAAAACGATTGTTCAAACCATTTTAAATTATCAAACGATTGCAATTTATGCAAAAAATGTTTAAAAAAGCATTGGGCCGCTATCCCTGTGTTTTGAAACGAATTTTAATCAAGACGTATATCAGCTTTGCCTCATTTCTCATTTGGATTTTGAATCAGACAAAAAGATGGCTATTCTTTCATAGAGACCGAGATTCAAAGCGAAATGTTATTTTTCTGGTTATGAAATTGAATATTCTTTTATTGCTATTTGCCATAACACAGGTTGACGCAAAAGTAGTTGCACAAGATATAACGCTAGAGGGTAAAAATATACCGCTTGAACAAGTTATTTCGGCAGTTAAAAAACAAACCGGATTTGGTGTGAGTTATACAAAAGATTTATTAAGGTTTGGTAAGGCTGTTACGATTTCTGCAACAAAAATGCCTTTGACAAAATTTTTAAATCAAGCTTTGAAAGATCAGCCATTTACTTACAAGATTGTTGAAGAAAATATTATTCTAACATTAAAAGCCCCCAAACTAGATAACATTTTCAATCAAAAAATAGCAACGCAGAATTTTCTGAAAATTAGGATTAAAGTTACAGACAGTTTGGGAAATACAATGTCCGGGGCCACAATTGCTATTGAAAAAAGGGGGATTTCGATTGTAACTAATAGTAATGGGTATGCAGACATAGATCTGAAAATAGGAGACATTGTTAGGATTTCCTATGTAGGATATAAAACCAGTATAATAGTTATTTCCCAAACAATACTCGATAGTGGGCAGTTAAATGTTTCATTAAAATTAAATGATGCTGGAAATAAAATGGACGAGCTTGTCATCATTGGTTACGGTTCAGTGCGAAAGAGCGACCTTACTGGTTCAGTTGCGAAAGTAACCTTAGACGATCCTTCAGAAAAGCCTGCAACGTCCATTGAACAACTACTTCAAGGGCGGGCGGCAGGAGTGCAAATTACATCCAATACCGGTGCTCCAGGCGGTGGAATTACCTTTTCAATTCGTGGAGTAACCTCTATTAGCGGATCAAATCAACCGTTAATCGTTATCGATGGGTACCCTATTGATTCAGACAATGGGTCTGTTAAAGTTTCTTCCGGAAGCCAGTCATCGTATCTGGATCAATTGCCAGACGACAATGCACTGGCGAACATTGATCCTGCCGACATAGAATCAGTTGAAATTTTAAAAGATGCCTCTGCTACTGCTATTTACGGATCACGGGCTTCCAACGGTGTTGTTCTGATAACAACAAAACACGGAAAAACGGGTCGGGACCGCCTTTCCTATAATGCCCGGTTTGATATAAGCTCGCTCCCTAAAAAGATTGATGTGCTTAACACCAATGAGTATCTCAGCTATTCAAATGAGGCCTATTTAAACAGCGGGCAGGATTCTGTCTTCAAATCAGACGCTATAGCCAGGTATGACAGTGTGAATACAAACTGGCAGGATCTGATCTATCGACCTGCTTATAGCCAAAGCCATCAATTAAGCTTATCAGGCGGATCCGATAAGTTCAAATATGCTGTAAGCGCAGGATACCTAGGGCAACAGGGAATTGTAAAGAATTCACGGTATGACAGGGGCTCCCTGCTTATTAATTTAGACCGGGAAATAAGCAAACGGTTCAAGTTTGGTGTTAGCCTCAATGGCTCGATCAGTAAAAACAAAGCAGCCATGCAATCTTCCGACAGAAGCGATCCTTCTACTTCCGTGGTTTATGGTGCATTATTGTCTAGGCCGTTCGATTCCCCGCTGACCGCGGACGACCAAATAGACCAGACCCAGATTGGTAACCCGCTCACGATCATTGAGCTTGCAGATGACCAGAACCGTGTTACCACAGTACTGGCAAATATGTATTTGAATTATACACTGGCCCCGGGTTTGGATTTTAAAGTAAACGGAGGGGTCAATACCAGGAATTCTCGTCGTGACTTTTATATGCCAAGAGGTACAACATTGGGTAATCTGGAAGGAGGATATGCCTATCTTGGAGAGAGCAGCTCTTTCAATTATCTGACAGAATATACTTTAAACTATAACAGAACAATTAATAAAAAACACCGGATAAATGCGGTGGGAGGATACACCTGGCAACAATGGACCCGTAAAGCTTTTAATATTAATGTGCTCAATTTTCCCAACGATAATATGTCTTATTATGACTTGAGTAGCGGATCTTCTATCAGCAATCCGAAAACCAGCACCACACAATGGGGACTTGCCTCTTTTATCGGTCGCGCCAATTATAGTTTTGATAATCGCTACCTGGCAACTTTTACGGCCAGGGAAGATGGTTCCACCCGTTTAGCCGAAGGCAACAAATGGAAATTTTTCCCTTCTATAGCTCTGGGTTGGAATGTTTCCAATGAAAAATTCATGCGGAACGCCAGATCCATTACTTCACTTAAACTGCGCGGAAGTTATGGCCTTTCAGGCAACCAGGCAGTTCCTGTAGGAGCTACCCAGGCGCGCCTTACCTCCACCGGAAGTGTTGCTAATGAAGGAATACAAATAGGTTACGTTTTGGAAAACATGGCCAATAATACCCTGCATTGGGAGCTTACAAAACAACAGAACATCGGGCTTGATATGACATTATTCAGAAACCGGATCACATTCGGATTTGATTATTATAAAAAACGCACCGATGGTTTATTGATCGGCTTAACGATACCACCCTCAAACGGATTCACGCAATATAATACCAACCAGGGTACCGTTGAAAACAAAGGCTATGAATTTGACCTGGGCGCAAAAATATTGACCAGGGGCCTGAAATGGGATGTATCAGGAAATATTTCTTTCAACCGGAACAAGATCATCAGTTTAGGACCGGGTGTGAACTCATTTACCGGTCCTGCTTTTACTGCAGTAGGAGGCCAGGCTCTGAATATTTTTGAAGTGGGATACCCGATTGGTTCTTTTTACGGTTACCGGATCATAGGTATTTACCAGAACCAGGAAGAAGTTGACAAAAGTCCGCAGGATCCATCCAATAATAAGCCGGGTAGTTTTAAGTTTAAGGATATTAGCGGACCAAATGGTGTACCCGATGGCGTCATTTCTGCTGACGACAGGGAGATCATTGGCAACCCTTACCCCAACTTTATATTTGGGCTGACAAACAACCTGGATTGGAAAAGTTTCAGTTTGTCTTTCCTCGTATTAGGCAATATTGGTCAGGATGTTATTAATGCCAACCGTTATACAATGGATGCGTTAGCCCGTGGTTCACAGGCGAATGTCCGTAAAGAGGCTTATGAGGGCAGATGGACCGGGGAAGGTACCAGTAATACATACCCCCAGGCCACTACGTCTGCTTCTCCCTTCAGCAACCGGTTTACAGATTTTATTGTTGAAGATGCCTCATTTGTGCGGTTAAAATATGTTACTCTCTCCTATACATTTGAAAACAACAAAATAAAATTTGCCCGGAATCTGAAGTTTTATCTAACGGGCAGTAATCTTCTCACGCTTACACACTATAAAGGTTATGATCCTGAAATAAACAGTCATGGAGATAATTCAATGACTCCCGGGATTGATAACGGCTCCATACCCCAATACAGAAGCCTTTCAATAGGTATGAATGTCGGCTTTTAAAGTTAAACATAAAAACGAATGCAAATGACAACGAAATATATAGCTATTCTTATTACAGCATTACTGTTAACTGGCTGTAGTCTTAAGGAGAAGATATTCGATTCTGCCATTTCAGATAATTTTATCCAGTCTGAAGATGATGCTTTCTTCCAGTTAAATGGTGTTTATTCCTTTTTTCCTACTTTCGGCTCCTTTAAATCAAATCTTCCTTATCAGATCATTGACGGAGGCGACGATATTGCTGTTAATAATGCTACCAAAAGATTATTTAATGAAAGAACCATCAGTTCCTCTAATATTTATTTTACAAGCGCTTGGTCTTCCTTTTTCAATACCATTAATAATGCCAATGCCTTAATGGAAACATTAGGAAAACTTGCGCCGGGCATCCTCTCTGATAGTTACAAAGACCGGATCATGGGAGAGTTGTATTTTATGAGGGCCTTTTCCTATTTCTATCTTGTACGTTTGTATGGAGGAGTGCCAATACACATGCAATCAGTACAGGGTAATTCTGATTTTTACCCGGCCAGGAATTCCGTTGAAGAAGTATATAATTTCATTTTCGACGACCTTAAGAAGGCTTCTGAAAAATGTATTCCCTATAGTCAGCAACCTGCAAGGGAATTCGGTCATGCCACAAAGGGTGCCGCCCAGGCAATGTTATCATTAGCGTACCTGACCCATGCCAATAACCTTGATCTGAAAGGGCAAAGCGGGGAGTCGAAAGCGTTCTACCAGCTTGCGGAGAACTATGCTGATAGTGTGATCCAGTCAAATGAATACTCGCTCATCAGTAATTATGCGGATTTGTGGAATGTAGACCTGGAAAAGAATGCATATAAGGAGGTCATCTTCGCTATCCAGTTTACCCGTGATGCAACTGCTGCCAGTGCAAGCTCCAGAGGTAGCGAACTTGCTTATTATTTGCAGCCCACGACCCGCTTTAATATCTGTGGTAACCCAACGGATGGTGCAGGAGGAGGAACCACCCGCCTTCAACCCTGGTTCGTTCAAATGTATAAAGAGGGCGAATATGCAAACGATTACAGGTCGGAAGTTTCTTTTTTAACCAGGTGGAGCTATAGAGGTACAACCCGGGAATCGGTTGCGTTTCCTGAAATAACCAACTCCAATGAGATAGTGGAGCAATACCCATATATAAATAAGTATATTGACCCAAAGGGTTTACAGGCCAGGAACAACGAAAATGATCTTTATATTATCCGCCTGTCTGAAGTTTATTTAATAAAGGCAGAAGCAGAGAATGAATTGAACGGGCCAACTGACGGTGCCTATGCTGCATTTAATATGCTCCGGCAACGGGCTCGTCTGGCCGATGGGAATCTCCGTACCACTCCTACCGATCTGCAGTCGGGTTTATCCAAACAGGAATTCAGGCTTGCGGTATTTAATGAACGGGGGCTTGAACTTGTTGGTGAAGGGCACCGGTGGTTTGATGCAATAAGGATGAGATACCTGGACGATAAGCGGACGATGGAAGAGTACCGTTATGCTGAATTCTATCCGGCCATGGCTAAAACAGCACCCACTTACAATGCGGCTACACATACATGGGAAGGAGGCCTTGTTCAACCGTTAAATGTGGTCAGCTGGACGCCTAAATTTTTACTCTGGCCAGTACCCAGTCCGGAAATTGATGCCAATCCCAATATGACGCAAAACACAGAATACGGCTGGTGATGCTGATAGTTTTAAAAGATAGGTGCGGGTATTCGATATGGATAACAAATCTGATGTTGACTGTATCGTTCCAACAGGTCTGCAGATAGTCAAAAACCCGTAGGACGCGAGTAAAAAATAATGATAGCTAAAAAAAGAGTAATGCAATACCAAAAGGAAGCAATGAAGGTATTAGGGAAATCAATCAATGATTGATAGTTGAAAAATACACAGTACAATGCAAAAAACACATTTCAATCCAAAGGGTCAAAACAAGTGGTTTCTGGCCGCAAAAACAGCAGTACTTTTCGTTACACTTGTTTGCCAGAGCTGGATCCTGACTGCACAGAAAGCGCCCTTTCCGATCAGGGCTGTGGATGAACAATGGGTACGGGAAATTGAGCGCTTACTCCCCGATAAACCCATGGGCCTGGGTGACCCCTGCAGCAAACGTGCCGTTTGGGATAAATTACGGCAGTCGGGTAAGTATGATCATTTTTTACAGCAGATGGAACACTATAGCTTTCCCCCCTTCAGTAAGGAGGACTATTTTTCACTTTCAGATGGCAGCGCTTCGTCTTCTGCAAGAGGACTTGGTATGATGCGTAAAAGGGCTGAAGGCCTGTCGAAACTGACCTGGGCCGAATGCCTTGAAAACAAAAACAGGTATACGAGCATGATAGAAGAGGGCCTGCGTTCCATACTAGATCAAAAGTCGTGGGTATCTCCGCGTAGCGATTATGGGTTTAAAAATTATAAGGGAATTGCCTATTCTGTAGAATTAACTTCTTCTTTGTATGCACATACCATTGCCCAGACACTTTATCTGATGGGTGCTAAAATCGATCCCCAATTGAAAACAGCTGCCATCAATGCATTGCAAAAACGGATTTTTGAGCCTGTGCTTAACAAGATAAGCACTCAAAACACAGATAACGAAAACAGTTTTTTAATTGCCACCAATAACTGGAACCATGTGTGCCTGGCAGGACTTGTGGGCGCCGCACTTGCTGCAATTGAAGACAAGCATGAGCGCGCTGTTTTTGTTGCTATTGGCGCATACTACGCTAATAATGGCTTAGCTGGTTTTGGCAGCGATGGCTACTGTACCGAAGGCATAGGCTACTATAATTATGGATTTGGACATTACATTTTACTCAGGGAATGTATATGGCAGGCTACGGGTGGTAAGATAGACCTGCTGGCCACTCCCAAAGTGCAAAAGATCGCCTGTTATGGGCCACATCTTCAAATCATGAATGGCGTTTATCCGGCGATCTCTGACAGCCGTGAGGGAGCAAAACCCGATTCAGGCATACTCACTTATCTGAGCCGTAACCTGGGGTTGGGCCTGGAGCCTTACGATACACTAACATATGAAGGGAAAACCAATGATATCCGTAATGATATTATGATGGTCTTTCCCAACTCCGCATCGTTATGTCAGCCACAGCAGCAAAAACGGTCTCAGCAACAGCTCATCCGCTCTTTTTTTGACAGTACCGGAGTGTTGATCTGCCGTCCTGTACCTGGTTCTTCCTGCGTGGTTGGGGTTGCTTTTAAGGGCGGGAATAATTCCGAATCTCATAACCATAACGATGTTGGCTCCTTTACTATTGCACAGGCAGATCAGATCATGGTTGGTGATCCCGGCGCCATTCCCTATACCGCGAATATTTTCACACCCGCGTACAGATACACTTATAAAACGATTGGCTCATTCGGGCACCCTGTTCCCCTGGTTGCGGGCACTCAGCAACAAGCCGGCGCAGGGGCAAGGTCTGCAACGATTCATACTGCTTTCAGCCCTAAAAAAGACGAGATGACCCTTGATATTACCTCCGCCTACAATGTGCCCGAATTAAAAACACTTAAACGCACCATGGATTATAACAGAACAGAAAAAGGCAGTGTTACTTTTACAGATCATTTTGAATTTACACGGCCCAAAGCATTTGAAACTGTTATTTCAACCCGTTCCACATGGAATCAGGTTTCCAAAAATACGTTATTGCTGACAAGAGAAAAGGAAAAAATGCTTGTAACTTTTTCTTCGCCGGGCAACAACCTCTCCCTGCGATCAGAAGAAATTTCAGAAGGCGGCATGCCTTATTCACGCATAGGGATTTACATCGACAAACCTGTAAAATCAGGGCAAATAATGATTACTTACAAACCGGCAAATTGATTTTATAACTCCGGATAGTCCACTTTATAAATAGTACTATGAGTAAAATTTTTATAAACCTGCTAACAGCAACCTGCTGTATCCTATTTATTGGATCTTCTTTCGGCCAGACAAAAAGCAATGAGCCAAATTGTGTTACTTTTAGCTATAATGATTTGTTAGCTATTCGGAAAAGCATTAACGCCCGAAAATCTGAATATCTGCCTTCCTACAAGCATTTGCTGGCTAATGCCGATCGGTTACTTAAAACAAAACCCGAAAAGGTAACTGATGGTGATCTGCCTCCTACGGGAGACGTGCATGATTATTATACGATTGGTAAGTTTTCATGGCGTAATCCAAATACTCCGAACGGCATGCCTTATATACGTGGTGATGGCAAATATAATGAGGAAGCTTTTGGTGACAGGTTTGATCTCAGCCGCTTCGACAAAACGGTGAGCAATATTAATACACTCGCGTTGGCTTGGTTTTATTCTGGTAATGAAAAATATGCCTCCAAAGCCCGTGAATTGTTAAGAATATGGTTTATAGATCCGGAAACACGAATGAACCCTAATATGAAGTGTGCTTCTGCATTGCCGGGTGTTTATGATGGTATGGCGCTCGGGATCATTTTCACAGTATCATTAATTGAGATGACCGATCATGTACAGTTGCTCCGCTTATCAAAATCATGGGATAATAGCTCCGACAATGATTTAAGAAAATGGTTTGCCGATTATAATGCTTGGCTCAAAACAAGCGATTTTGGAAAAGAAGAAAAGGCGGGAAAAAACAATCACGGTACTTGGTATTCAGCACAAATTATTTCTTATAGTTTGTTTAGCGGCACTAGTGATGACATAGACAAAGAGTTCGACCTTGCCAAAGAGAAACTCAGCTCACAGGTGATGCCGAATGGTGATTTACCGCTGGAAACAAAACGGGTTGAAGGGTTTCACTATTTTATTTATGGCCTTAAGGCGTTTAATGTGCTGGCAAACGGGTTACAAAAATTTGGGTATGATTTATGGGCATATCAAACGCCGGATCATAAAACCCTGGCACTGCCATATAAGTTTATCATTCCTTATATCACCGGTGAAAAGGCCTGGACTACTGGTGGTGTAATTGAAGTAAAAGCCACTGAACAAATACTTATGTTGAAACAGGCATCAGAAAAGTATGATCTGCCTGAAATTAAAAAAGCCATCGGTCATCTGAATGCTGCTATGAAGCCAAACGATATTGGCCGACTCTACATTTATCAATAAATCTAATTTTTTGAATCAACTACTATCAGAAAATAAGTAAACATGTATAGAAGACGTACATTTATAAAAAATATAGGTATTGGGGGGCTCGCGATGCTACTTCCGTTTGAAGCACTTTCTCAAAAAAAGAACAGCATTATCATCCTTCGATCATCATGGCAAACTGTCAATATAGGCGATGTTGGTCACACGCCGGGCGTTATTGCTCTTTTAGAGAAATACCTTCCTGATGCTCAGGTTTTACTATGGCCTACAGACGTCGGAAAAGGCGTAGAACAAATGCTAATTCGTCGGTTTCCGAAACTGATCATCTTGAAAACCGAAGCTGATCAGGATGATGCCATTGACCGTGCCGATTTCTTTTTGCATGGTTCGGGTCCATCACTCACTGGGAGAAAAGAACTAACTAAATGGACCAGCCGAACTAATAAACCTTACGGTATTTATGGAATTACTTATCCTGGTAACTATGCATTTCCTGCCGATAGGGATAAATATGATCCTGCCGATATTCCGCTGATGAGCAAGGCCAGATTTTGCTACTTTCGCGATTCAGTATCGCTTACCTACGCTAAAAGCAAAGGTGTCAATTGTCCGGAAATGGGCTTTTGCCCAGATGGTGCTTTTGCTATAGATTTACGCGACGACACTTCAGCTCAAAGTTTCCTGAACGCCCACAACTTGCAGCCCGGAAAATTTGTATGTGTTATACCGCAATATCGTTTTTCACCCTGGTGGGAAATACCCGAAAAGAAACTAAAGGTAGATTCGATAAAAGCGAATTACAATCTGAAATACAAAGAGCATGACAATGCCCCCATCCGCGAGGCTATGATTGCGGTAGCCAGACAAACAGACATAAAACTGCTCATTGTTCCCGAAAATGAAACACAAGTAAGGATAGGGAAAGAGATGCTTTATGACCCATTGCCGGGCGATGTGAAAGCCAAAACAGTTTGGCGTGATCATTACTGGATGACAGATGAAGCCGTAAGCACCTATGCTATGTCGGCCGGGTTATTCGGGTTGGAAATGCATTCTCCAATTTTCTGTATTGATGTTGGTGTACCAGCCATTGTTTGCCATTTTGACGAGCAAACCAGCAAAGGCTATATGTGGAAAGACATCGGGCTTGGCCAGTGGCTGTTTGATATGGATAAGCCGAAAGATGTAGCCCGTATTACGCCTGCCGTGTTGGATATGATAAAAAATCCAAAGGCGGCTCATGCCAAAGTAGTCGCTGCGCAGCGCTTTGTAAAAAAACGGCAGGAAGAGACTATGTGTGTATTAAAACAAAATATCATTTAAGTGCAGATGATAGGCTGAAATAGACCCTATATACAACCTTTTTGATAATGGTGAAATTAAAGACTTGTCTGGTTGGTTTTCTAACCTTGCTGATAATATGTTATGCTCATGCACAGCAAAAAGTAAATGTAACACAGCAAATTAAGCTGGCTGTACGCCAATATAAAGACATGCTGGCAAGTCTGCCGTCTGCCGAACATTTCCCGCAATCAACCAACGTGGACGGCAGTCTGGGCACCATGAAAAGCGATTGGTGGTGCAGCGGTTTCTTTGCCGGATCATTATGGTATTTATATGAAGCCACAGAAGATACCATCCTGAAAGTGGCCGCCGAAAAATGGACGGAAGCCATTGAAAGAGAACAGTACAATACATCAACGCACGATCTTGGTTTTATGCTTTATTGCTCATACGGTAATGGCTATCGCCTTACCAATGATCCGACTTACAAAAGGGTCTTATTAACTGGCGCAGCTTCGCTTGCCACCCGGTTTGATCCGAAAGTGGGATTGATTAAATCCTGGGATAAAATGGGCGAATATAACTACCCGGTTATTATAGATAATATGATGAACCTGGAATTTTTGTTTTGGGCGGCTAAGGCATCAGGCAATAAAAAGTTGAGCGAAATTGCTATCGCTCACGCTGATAATACGCTGAAGAACCACTTCAGGCCCGATGCCAGCAGCTACCATGTAGTTTGTTACGATAGCGTGGGCAATGTAATAGCCAGGAAAACCAACCAAGGCTACGCAGATGGTTCGGCCTGGGCCAGAGGACAAGCCTGGGGTTTGTATGGTTACACAGTGATGTACCGTGAAACCCGAAATAAACGATACCTGGATCAGGCCAGGGCTATAGCTAAATTTTTTATGGAACATCCACGTTTGCCAAAGGATAAAATACCGTATTGGGATTTTGATGACCCGACCATTCCCGACGCTCCTCGCGATGCATCTGCGGCAGCCATTGCATCATCAGCGCTGCTGGAATTATCCCGATATGTTGATGTTGTTACCTCCGAAAAATACTATCACTTTGCAGAAAAGGTACTAGTTTGTTTATCCGGACCAGCATACTTTACATCAAGTGGCAATAACCATTTCCTGCTGAAACATAGTACGGGTAATATGCCTAAGAAAAGCGAGATTGATGTGCCGCTTATTTATGCCGATTATTACTATATAGAGGCGCTGTTACGCTATCAAAAGTTCAAAACCTTATCCTAAATAAAGTCATCTCAATCATGAATGCTGAACAATCAATCCCAAAGAGGCCTATCATTCTCTTAAATGCTGCTGTTATTGTGGCTGCGCTGGGTTACTTTGTAGATATTTATGATCTGTTGCTGTTTAGCATTGTGCGCGTGCCCAGCCTGCAATCGCTTGGCATAAAAGGGGATGCGGTAGCCAATAAAGGCGTTTTTATTCTAAACGTCCAGATGATAGGCCTGTTGGCCGGTGGCATTTTCTGGGGCATTTTAGGAGATAGAAAAGGCAGGTTATCTGTTCTGTTCGGTTCCATCCTTATTTATTCTGTTGCCAATATCGCCAACGGCTTTGCGGCTTCGATTAACTCTTATGCTACTTGGCGTTTCATCGCCGGTTTTGGCCTGGCCGGTGAATTAGGCTCAGGTATTACCCTGGTAGCCGAACTGATGCCTAAAGAAAAGCGTGGTTATGCTACCACCATTGTAGCCTCGGTCGGCGTGTTTGGTGCGGTGGTGGCCTTTTTTATCGCCCGGCATTTTCCATGGCGTATTTCTTACTTTATTGGTGGAAGCCTAGGTCTCTGCTTGTTGTTGCTCCGGGTAAAGGTTTCCGAATCGAGCGTGTTTTCAAAAAGCAGGAAGGCACAGGTAAGTCATGGTAGTTTCCTGTTGCTGTTTAACAACTGGTCGCGTTTTTTCAAGTACCTGCGTTGTATTCTCATTGGCGTTCCGCTTTGGTTTGTGGTGGGTATACTCATCACCTTCTCACCGGAGTTCGGCCGTGAAATGAAAGTAAGAGGCCCGGTTGATGCAGGTGCTGCCGTGGCCTGCTGCTACGGCGGATTGGTGCTCGGCGATATTATAAGCGGTTTGCTGAGCCAGCTGTTAAAAAGCCGTGTTAAAGTGGTTTACTTCTACCTGTTTTTGGCTGCGGCTGGCGTCGCTATCTTTATCAATCTAAACAGGATTTCCCTGGCATCATTTTATGTCCTTTGCTCAGGACTGGGCTTTTCGGTGGGTTATTGGGTGATCTTTATGACGATTGCCACCGAGCAATTCGGTACCAACATTAGAGCTACGGTAACTACTACCGCGCCCAATTTTGTAAGGGGGATGGTCGTGCCCATCACCATTGCCTTTGAATACCTAAAAACTGATATTTTCCATACTGGAAGAGGAGCTGCAGCCTTGGTAGGTGCGGTTTGCCTTGCGCTGGCGTTCTGGTCTCTAAGCCGGATGCAGGAAACCTTTTCTAAAGATCTGAACTATCTGGAGACTAACAACAATTGATCTCCATCTTAAGAAAATAATATGAAAAAAATACTTTATTTCTCGCACTTGGCGCTGCTCGCGCTAAAAACAAAGGTGCAGGATGTGAGCACCCCAACACCCGTTTGGGTAAAAGAAACAGCCGAAGCCAAAACGCAAAGAGTGCAGTGGTGGACAAACGCTCGCTTCGGCATGTACATTTACTGGGGGATATATGCTTTGCCCGAAGGGTATGAATGGGTAATGAGCAACGAGAAGATAAGCATTGCTGATTACCACAAATATTTCGAGCGTTTTAACCCTGATCTTTACGACCCACAGGAATAGCCCAATTTCTGCACGATGCTTCTGAGATAAATACCACTCTAATACCGAGAAAGAAGTTAATACCTCAGAAATCGTAACCAATCATGATGTGTTACTTGAAAATTCCCATAATAAAGTCCAATGTAGAGATACCTGTTATAGAGATTAGCGTAAAATAAAAAACAATCATTATGAAAATGAGAATATTAGCTATTCTGCTGCTAGTCGCCCTTGAGGCACCGGCACAAAATATTGCCCCGCCACTATTTAAAAACGGCGATATAGTCTGTTTTGTTGGTAACAGTATTACCAATAACGGTGAGTTCTACAATTTTATTTATCTGTATTATGCCACGCGTTATCCAAATGAAAAGCTGCGCTTTATTAACTGCGGTATATCCGGAGACGTAGCCTCAGGCATACTTAAAAGATTGGATAGTGATGTCCTGATACATCATCCTACCTGGTGTGTATTGATGGTAGGGATGAATGATGTTAAACGCACACTGTATACTGAAAAGAACCGCAACAATCCCAGTGGAGATCAGCAAAAAGCTGAGGCTCTTGCAGTTTATCGTGAAAAAACGGAAGATATTATCAAAATATTCAAACAGTATAATCAGGGGATCATCCTTGAAAAGCCTACAATTTATGATCAAACCGCCAAACTGCCCGAAGAAAATTTTTATGGTGTTAATGATGCGCTGAAAATGGCTGGCAATCATGTGGAGGCTATGTCGAAAAAATATGATACCCGTCTGGTGGATTACTGGTCGATCATGAATCGCATTAACAACGAACTGCAGGAAAAAGATTTAAATTTTACGATTACGGGTAAAGATCGTGTGCATCCTGGTTCGCTAGGGCATTTTGTGATGGCCTATCAGTTTTTGAAAACGCTACAGCCCAATAAGTACGTTGCCAAAATAGTAATTGGAAAGAATTCAGGCGACAATAAGGGTCAAAGCCTTAACTGTAAAATCAGTAATTATGATGCCGACCAAGGCAAGATATCTTTTTCGTGCCTGGAAAATAGCTTACCATTTCCAATAAAACCGGATGCTGCCGAAGCATTGAAATGGGTACCGTTTACTGATGATTTAAACCAGGAGGTTTTGCAGATTTTAAACTTAGATACCGGAGCTTATCAGCTTCTGATAGATGGTCGTCCAATAGCGATTTATACAGCCGCACAATTAAGAACTGGCGTTAATCTGGCCATACAAACAAATACACCTCAATACCAGCAGGCAGAACAAATACTACAGCTTTGCATGGAATACCGCAAGCAGGAGAGCACCATACGCAACATAAAGCTTGTAGAGTTTGGCCGTTTAGCAGATTATAAAGGACCCAAAGATAGTTTAAGCGTAAAGAATTATCTGGATCAATACCTCGATTCGGCCAAAGCAAGTGGGCATCTCAATTTCTACAAAACACAATTTGATAACTACCTGCGCAATAAGCCTAATGAGGCAGTTATAACCCGCAAATTGAATGACATTGCAGATAAGATATACGCTATTAATAAGCCAATCTACCATCAGTTCAAGCTGGTGAAAAAGTAATCTGGAAACCTTAAATCATATGATATGAAACCGATCTTTAAACTTTTGAAACTATTTGTCGGTGCTGTATTTACACTACTGGCAGATCAGAGCTGTGCGGTAACTTATTATGTATCTGTAAGCGGCAGCGATTCTGCGGCGGGCACTTCAACCTCAACACCATGGCAAACGCTTGCCAAAGTGAATAGCCAAACGTTTGCCAACGGAGATAAAATACTTTTTAAAAGGGGTGATGTATTTTTTGGGCAACTACGCATTAAAAATACAGGCGTTACTGTAAGCGCTTATGGTACAGGTAGTAATCCAGTTATCAGTGGTTTGGAAAAAATAACAACAACATGGACGGTAAATAGCGGGAATATTTGGGAAACTACTTTTGCCGCAGGTAAACCAGCAATTATGAACAACTTGATAGCTGAAGACATTAAACTACCTGTCTCACGTTTCCCCAATCAAAGCGTAAACCATGGATACCTTAATATGGAAAGTCATGTAGGGCTTACCCAGTTTACCGATGACGACCTGCCTGCTACGCCGGATTGGACAGGGGCAGATGTAGTTATCCGTTCCGAGCGTTGGCGCATGGTGCGAACCACAGTTTCCTCGCATTCGGGCCATACCATTACTATTCCGTCAAATGCAAGCATTCAACATCTGCGCGACGGTTATGGGTATTTTTTTGTGAATGATATTAAAGCAATTGACGCAGAGGGAGAATGGGCTTATAAAAACAGTACAGGTAAGGTTTATCTTTATTCGTCTACCGACCCGAATACGCAGAATATATACTTTCCCCGCATCGATACTTTACTTACTGTGCGCAATTCATCAAACGTGGTAATAAAAAATCTCGATATCAGGTATTCAAACAAACTCTCTGTATTTGTATCCAATTGTCCCAATTCATTGCTGGATAGCCTGAACATTGCGGTCGCCGGCGGCGATGGTGTAAACTATGCAAATTGCGCAATAGGTACGTTTAGCAACTGTACCGTGAACGATGTGAACAACACTGGCGTGTATGCTGCAACCAATAACAGTCAGTTCCTTGTTAAAAATAACAGTATTACTAACATTGGAAATGAAGCCTTCGGTAAAAGTAAAACCTTTATAGGGCTGGATATTGACTGTCCCAACTCTGAGGTTTCCGACAATTACGTTGCCAAAACCGGTTACTGTGCTATACTGTGTGCCGGATTGAATAATCTGGTAAAACATAACTTGGTAGACAGTGCCTGCCTATCCTTAGAAGATAATGGCGGTATATATACGAACTATCAAAATGGTGCAAATAGCGGAGAGATAATCGAAGAGAACATCGTATTGAATACCATAGGTGAGCGGCTTGGCGCACCGGAGTTATTCAGCATTGCCAATGGTATTTATGTAGACAATCTGAGTACCGGCGTAACTGTGAGGAATAATACCGTTGCTTTTGTGAACGGAATGGGTTTGTACGCGAATTTTAATAATACCGGTAACCAGTTCTATAACAATACCTCGTTCAGCAGTGGAGTAAGCGAGATGGATCTACATAAGCCCAATTCACCGCCAGGCTATATCGTCCGCGAAAATATTTTGGTAACCACGGATACGTCTGCCAACCATAACGTTTTTAACTCAGACCATAACGAGGATTTTACCTATGCCGATATGGGCACCTTTACTTCCAATTACATAATAAATCCTTTCAATAACAAAACTGTAATAGCTAGTTACAAGGCTAACGGGTTTAAGAAAAACAATATACGATATACACCATATGAATGGGAGGCCGCTGCGCCGCAAATTAACGGTACGGTTGCCGCGCCGATTAAATATGACAAGCTGGTAAACCGTAACGATGTGATCAAATTCTACTATAACAAAACCACTTCCGTTCAAACTATAACACTCCCAACTGGTCGATTTATCGATGTAAAAAACCAGGCCTATTGCGGATCATTGATTTTGCAGCCCTTTACTTCGGTCGTGCTGTTTCGGGTAGATACTTCCATATGTGGTAGTCTGCCATCATGTGGCAATCCAATTGGTATGCATACGGATAGCATATCAGGTCGTACGGCAAAACTTAAATGGAATGTTGTGCCTGGAGCAATTAACTATGATGTGAGGTACAAAGCTGAAGCAGACACGGGTTGGAAATATGCGCACAATCTGCAGGATACCACTATTAAGCTGCTTAATTTGTTACCTGAAACCTATTACCAAAGCCAGGTGCGTGCCAGTTGCTACGGTGTTGAAGGCGCATGGCAAAACTTCGCTGTTTTTAAAAGTGATACCTCACGTAGTGATCACGTCTTTATTAATGTAGCGTATGACAATTGCAGTCCATCAACAGCATTTGCGACAGTTCAGAGTGATACCGATAATCAATGGACGTTGCAAAATTCAGGGGGTTTGGGAACGGTCGATCGTGATTTCATGCGCTCATCTTCTGCAACAGAAAATTGCCCGGTTATTACCTTGGTAGTGAATAATCAACTTGATTCATGTGGCACGTACGACATCTTTTTCTACTATACTTCTCCTGCTTCGCAGCCATGGAAAACACAGGCAAAGTTGAGTACACAGTCAGCCTATACCCTTTATGATCGTACCACACCGGGTACTGTCCTGATACCTGACAGCCTTGGTAATTTAGACAGGTTATATCGCTGTAAAATTGGCACGGTTCAACATGTTACTGGTTTTGCGGTTGATATAGATGATTACAACGCAGGTTCAAGTACGTCGCGAAGTATGTTTGATGGTGTAGGGTATCAAAAAGTTGCAGGTATTGATCCGCTTGCTCCTGATTCACTTGAGGCTACATCGATTTCAGCTTCGTCAATTGCGATGAAATGGCGTGATTTAGCTACCGATGAAACAGGATATGTAGTGGAAAGGAGGTTGGGTATATCTGAATTCTCGATAGTTGCAACCCTGGCGGCAGGTGTTACAACATATACAGATACCTTATCGACAACCGGAGAATATATTTATCGGGTTTACGCTATACGGAATGGGTGTAATTCTGCTTATTCTAATCAACTTGCAGTGAATAATAATCCCTAATTCTTTAGTGCATAAACATCGTTCGAGAAATAGCTGAGGAAACAAGGATTGAAGTTAAGCCTCCTTAATTCTTACAAAATGATATATAAAATAGCTATAGAGATAGCAGAATAACTATTAATAAAAATGAAAGACAAAAGTATTCTTTTACTCATCGTTGTAATAGGTTTCGTTTCATGCAACATGCCAGCAACCAATTATTATAATGAATGGCATACATATGCCGGGTCAAAAGATGGGAACAGATATTCTCCAAATACACAAATTACTCCGGCCAATGTAAGCCAACTGAAGGTGGCATGGTCGTATAGCTCTGGAGATAAAGATCCTGACAATCATAGTCAAAATCAGTGCAACCCGATTATAGTGGACGGCATACTTTATGGTACAAGCCCACGGTTAAAGTTGTTCGCACTTGACGCCGCTACTGGTCAGCAGATATGGTCATTCGATCCTGCCAATGATAGCCAGCATCATATAGAGCCATCTGCACTTAATCAGATTAGCAGAGGCGTTGTGTACTGGCAAGATGAACATGGACAGGGAAAACGCATTTTATATAGTGCAGGTTCCAGACTTTATGCAATTAATGCTATAGATGGTAAACTAATTGATGGGTTCGGCGAATATGGTTCTATTGATCTGAAAAAAGACCTTGACCAGGAGCATACAGAGGATGCATATGTGGCAGGTACTACTCCGGGTATTATCTATAAAGACTTGTTAATAATGGGGATGCGCCTTACGGAAGGTGAGGATGCTCTCTCCGGCCATATTCGTGCATTTGATGTACATACAGGTAAAAGGCGCTGGATATTTCACACCATTCCTCACCCCGGCGAATTGGGGTACGATACATGGGAAGATAAAAATGCCTGGAAAAAAACAGGGGGGGCAAACTGTTGGGCTGGTATGGCGCTGGACGAAAAAAGAGGTATAGTGTATATACCAACCGGCTCAGCTACACCCGATTTTTACGGCGGCTTCCGCAAAGGGCAAAATCTTTTTGCAAATAGTCTAGTGGCCCTGGATGCGGAAACAGGGAAATATATATGGCACTACCAAGTGGTGCACCACGACATGTGGGATCGCGATTTGCCAGCCAACCCTAATCTGGTTACCGTAAACCATGATGGGAAACAGATTGATGCTGTTGCCCAGATTACGAAACATGGCTTTGTGTTTCTGCTGAATCGTACCACAGGTAGACCCATTTTTCCAATTGATGAAAAGGCGGTGCCACAGGATGCCCTGCCCGGCGAAAAACCATGGCCTACACAACCTATCCCTGTGCTGCCAGAGCCATTTGCCCGCCAGCATTTTGATGAACAAGATATTAACGATATGGATACAGCATCTTATAACGAAATGCTTGCAAAATTTAAACTGGTAAAAAACCGCACCATGTTTTCTCCGCCATCTAAAGCAGGCGGATGGATTTTTCCGGGATTTGATGGCGGTGGTGAGTGGGGAGGCGCAGCAGTTGATCCCAGTTCTCATATACTATATGTAAATTGTTCAGAATTGCCATGGGCCCAGGTAATGATTGATGTGCCGAAAAGCATTGGTGGTAGTCATTCTACAAATACTTTTGGTAAAGCAATTTACAGTAAATACTGTATGGCTTGTCACGGTCCCGAACTTAAAGGGAATGGAGTTAATATTCCATCGCTTATCGATATCGAAAAAAAATATAATGAGACGCAGGTTAATAATTTGATCGTTAACGGACGCAACATGATGCCTCCTTTTAAGCAGATTTCTGAAACAGAACGTAAGGCAATTATTGCTTTTTTACTTAAAATTCCAGAAAAGGAACCAGGAACAATAACTAAAAACACTGTAAAAAGTACTAAAGATATACACGAGGGTATTCCTTATATGATGAATGGGTATAACCGCTTTATAGACAAGGACGGATATCCTGGTATTAAACCACCTTGGGGAACCTTAAATGCTGTAGATCTGAACAACGGCAAATTGCTATGGAAAGTTGCGCTAGGTGAATATCCAGAGTTAACAAAAAGAGGAATTGCCCCAACGGGTACCGAGAATTACGGAGGTCCCATTGTTACCAAAGCCGGATTGATATTTATTGCAGCTACGAAAGACGAAAAAATCAGAGCCTTTGATCAAAAAACCGGTAAATTATTATGGCAGGCACCGCTTCCCGCGGCTGGATATGCTACCCCGGCAACATATATGGTAAATGGCAAGCAATATGTAGTTATTGCATGCGGAGGAGGCAAAATAGGGAGCAAATCTGGAGATACTTACGTGGCGTTTTCCTTATAAAATATGTATTCAGTATCATAACAACTGTTGAAATGGTTGATTCTTTACTGAAAAACATTCAGGCGTTTAAGTACCTAGTCAGAAATGATTTAAGCTATATCAACCGGGGTAAGAAAGAGGAGAAATAATCATTTCTTTTTTTCCGACAGAAAAAAACAAGATGGCAATGACTGGCATTTTAATAAGGATGGATCAATTTGCCACTTTTTACAAATGAGGGTAAATAATGAATGATCATTAGCCCCCCGAATAACAATTGGCACTATAATTTAAAGTGATTAATAAATGAAACTAAGGCTAGGGATGATAGGCGGGGGCAAAGGTGCCTTTATTGGAACAGTTCATCGCATAGCAGCACGCATTGATAACAATTATGTATTGGTTTGTGGCGCTTTTAGCAGTGATGCCTAATTTATAACAAGCACTCTAAGATTTTTAGTTGACTTATCTTATCAGATTATGGTAGTCTAAGACACTGTGATGAACTGGTTGGATACATGAATACCACTATTATTATCGCAGCTTAAGTTTATTTCCTTTCGTTCAACAATTTTTCCAGCAGTGCTACTTTTTCCCTTTCGGCGGTCAGTAAGCTTTCATAGAGCTTTTTGTTTTCTTCTATCAATTGTTTATAATCTTCCGGTGCATTAAAATTAAAAGTGCTATAGCTGCTACACGATCCGGAACCACTATTATCATTAAACGTATTAAAGTAATTGATAGCTGCTTCTTCTGTAAAATTCTCAATAGCTTCTTTGGGTATTTTCAATACCAGGGCTATCTGTTTAAGGATTTCATCTTCCACTACCTCATGTTCTTCCAGGCGCGACACTTTCTTTTGCGACCAGTCCGGTCCCAACTCTAAAGCTAATGCTTCCTGTTTTAGTCCAAACAATTCACGGAAACGTTTAATGTTACGGCCATGATGGACTTTTTTAGGTTGTTCTATTTCTATCATATTCAACGTCTGTTATAGGCTTCAAAAATAACATTTCTATCGTTACCAATGGCCTTTTTGTCTGTTTTAGCCAGGCAGTCCACTGGCTCTTAAAATTACTAATTTTTTTTAGAATTATTCATTGGGTGATTATGTATGTAGCCAGCTAATCTGTTACTATGATACTTTGTTGCGTCGCACTCTTGTACTATAGTGCTTCTATCTTCTTTTTCTGCTACTTCTTTTCTTTTTTTTACCGGAAATATTTCCGGCCTGCGCACTAATAGCTAAGCCTACGGCCTTGCGACCTTCTGTCGCGAATTTCTTAAACGGCCCTTAGCAAAAGCAAGGTCTGCATCCCGCCTGGGGGCGGGACTGGCCACGGGTTTTGTAAAATTTTTCTCCACCTCATTTTGGCGCCTTCGGCGGATTGTTTACGGAGGTAGTAAAAATTATTACAAAAACCTTGATTTTCCCAGGTTCCGTTGTAAGGACAGGTTGCTACGAGGTTGACGACGAGGCCATAGGCCGAGTATTAGAAAACAAATAAAAACAACCCGTATGCAACAACAACACAAATCAAAGTTAATGCGGCTATCCTGGCAGATACAGCGCCGCAGGAAATGCAACCGTTCCAAATCATTAGTAAGCGCGTGGGCGATTTACCTGAATGAAGATATTACCGTGTATCACTTAGTCAGGAAACACAGCCCGGAACGCTATACCGGCCGGATAGACACCCACAGCCTCACACTTTTTTAATCATTCATTCACTTTAAAATTTATCAATCATGCAAACAATTATCGGACGCTTAACAGCAGATGCAACAATCGCAACATTAGAAGATGGTCGTACAGTAGTCGGTTTCACTATTGCCCAAAATGACCGCTTTAAAGTAAAAGGATCAGACGAAGTAAAGCAGGTAACTAATTTTTATCAATGTGCTTACTGGATGGGTACCGGTATTGCCGCCCATTTGAAAAAAGGCATGTTGGTTGAAGCTGCCGGGCGTGTAGGCGTGAACGCATGGCAGGGCGCAGACGGTACCGCCAAAGCGCGTTTAACCCTGCATGTGCAGTACATCCAGTTACACGGCAAAGCAAAGACAGCAAGCGCAAGCAGTGAAGAACCTGCACCGGAAACCCAAACCGAAAAAGACAATTTACCCTTCTAATCTATTCAGGAAGCGGTGCGTTGCCTGTGCCGCTTCCTTTAATCATTTTAAAAATAAAACTTATGGCACATAATCTAAATTTCAATGAGCAAACAGGACAGTACAGTTTCTTTTCAGTAAAAGAAAAAGCGTGGCATGGATTGGGAAAAATTGTACAGGACTATCCCACCAGCAAAGAAGCCATCCGGTTTGCCGGGCTGGATTATGAAGTAATTAAAGCAGATATTTTTACTACTTCTTATAAACGTGATGGTCATTATACCGAACAGATCAGAACCCACTCTGCCACAGTCCGTACAGATACAGGCGATGTATTAGGTGTAGTCGGTAAAGATTACGAAGTTGTACAAAATGCGGATGCCTTTAGTTTTTTTGACGCTATTGTAGGCGGTGAAGGCATCCAGTATGAAACAGCCGGGGCGCTCGGTAAAGGAGAACGAATTTTTATTACTGCCAAATTGCCCCATTATATTAAAGTGGGTAATAATGACCTTATAGAGCAATATTTATTCTTAACTACTTCCCACGATGGATACGGCAGCATTACCGCCGCTTTTACTCCGGTACGTGTTGTTTGCGCCAACACCTTAAATGCTGCTATGCGCAGCCACAGCAAAGCGGTTAAAATTCGCCATACCGCAAACGCTAAAGAGCGTTTGGAACAGGCGCACAAAGTAATGGGCATCAGTAATAACCTTTCGTTGGAACTGGAACAGATTTTTAATCGCTGGACGAAAGTACGCATTACTGACCCAGAAGTAAAGAAGCTGATACAGCTTGCAATGGTTCCTAATAAAGAAGTGTTGCACAATTTACAAACCGGTGCGGAAGATGAAATATCCGCGGTATTTAAAAATATCTGCAATTCTGTGTACGAATATGCAATGACACACCCCACACAGCAAATGGAAACCACCAAAGGAACTGTGTTTGGGGCTTACAATGCCGTTACAGGTTATTTCCAGAATGTACGCACTTACAAAGACAGCGAAAGCAAATTAAAATCCATTTTGTTTGGTGGAACCGGGCAACTGCGCACACAGGCTGCATTTAACCGGTGCAATGATTTTGCCACCAAAGGAAGCAATGCTTTATTACTCAATTAAACCTTAAAGGGCGGTGAAACGCCGCCCTTTTTTTAACCTTAAAATCAACAAATATGTCAAAATCAAATCCGGTACATGCCGATAAAAAAGAAGACGAAATCTGGATTGGTAACATAAGAGTTTGGGAATGGCCCCGGCCATACCTGTCTTCCTTAAAAACCATTCGCTTAGGGAAACAGGCCTATGACATTCACGGGAAGCTCATCCCTACAGACTATTGCCTTCCGATATTCATTCATAAATCGGAATATGACGCTTACAATAAGATCATGGAAGATGAGATAAGAAAAATAAGAAACTCCTGAAGATAAATAACGATGAAATAAAGCGGGCGGCAAACGCCGCCCTTATTTTTTTCTCTTTTAAAATATAATTAAAATGGAACAACAAAATATACTTACCGCTATAAAGGACAGCTTCTGTTCGCGGTTTCAAACATTCAAGACTACCCGCAACGAAATACAAAACAAAATATACGTCCGGCAGCGGCAAATCGAAAGATTGAATCAGCGGTTAAAAAAACTTCATGGGCCCCACTGGACAGAGGACCTTTTAAGACCGGTTTTAGATGAAATAAAAAAACAGCTTCCCGGTTGGGATTATGGTGCAGATCGGTTAATCCCTATGGGGTTAGGTTGCCGGGTATCCGTATTCTTCACTAAAGAAAGATTTTCGCGATCTCCCAACCAATATAACCGTAATAAAAGTATTTCCATCGTTTTTTTACCGGGTGAGCTGGACAATGCGGAACTATTGTATGAAACAGGGAAGCAGCTCAACAGATACGGCCCTGACACCATAGGAGCAATAAACGGCTTCAATCGGGTTACCAAGCCGCTCCAAAGCGTTGAAGAAGCCGTTAGCTTTTTAAAGGCGCAGATCAAAACACAAAAGAAAAGATCATGAAAACATATACACTTAAAGCAAAAAAGAGGAACCAGAAACACAAGTTTTTCATTTAAAAATTAAACTCATGAAAAGAAATTATTTAGCAGACCTCCACGAAATCAAAGAAGCTGCGCGGCAGGAAATAGCACAAATAGTCATGCAAAAGAAAAGCATTATACTTTTTTCAGCTACTGGCGATGAAGACGAAGAATGGACGGCAGATATTTATGATGACATACCGGACTTTCCGTTTTACAGCAAATACGGCTATGTTGACTATGCCGCCATCAAAGAAATTCATTTGCGCGGAAAATACATTGAAATTACCGGCATCCTGAAAGGAGATAGTTATCCCGAAGAAATAAAGGTGCAGCTAAGCGAACTGGATATTTATTGCAGTGCTGCTTTAGCAGATTACCTGCTAACTAAAGAAGCTGCACCTGCTTTATAGCATTCAACTAACTTAAAAAAAACGATATGATGTACCTGCATTTTTTTCACGGCAGAAAAACCATTGACGAAGAAATGAACGATTGGGGCGAGGACGGCCCAATAATAGAAACTGACTTTGTTTCATGGACATATGGCAGTTTAAAACTTCACGATAAGGACGGCGATTTCATTTTTGTTAGGGAGACTAATGGGCTGATCCCTATCGGCAATATGTATTATGGAGATTTTGAAATACTGCCCGATACCGACGAAATCGCAGGTCATAAGCCGGTACTTTCACTGAAAGCATTTGAACAACTGAACTGCAAACAATAACGTGGGTTAACACTTTATTCAGGCCGGGTGGGTAGGCTGCATTTTGACGTCTGTTTTAGACAAAAAATAGCAGCCTTTTTTCTTTTCTGCTGCATGATTTTTGCGTAAATTAGGGTATGAATTTTTGGGAATTTAAAGAGGATCATTCAAGGGGCTATTACCTGCCTGCATCTAACAAAGCTGCCCGCGATCAGGGCGGGCAGTTGGTTACAGGGTTGTTTTTTCTTGTGGCTAACCTGTTCAAACTGGTAGGTGGAATTTTGGTGGGCATTGGCGCTTTGCTCTATATAATCTTTCGCTGGCTGTGGAAGATAGTAAAAAACTAAACCGCTCCCCACAAAGCCCCGCGCAACTTTTCTTTTGTCAGCCACAAAAGAAAAGTTCACAAAAGAAAAACGCTGATGCCGGATGGTAACCTTCGGTTGTATTTTTGTTTGACAGGCAGCTATGCCCGATACTCTGAGCCTGGATTTAATTCTCATTTGCAAAGTCCCGGAAAAGCTACCTTTGTAAAAAACCAATGCTATGCCGTTCTATCAATATATTCAGGCAGGTACGCCAGCCGGTAAGCGCACCCTGCAACGCCTGCTGGCACTCCGGCAAAAGCTGAAAGCCGAAGTACCCGTCAAACAACTGGAAGGTAACCTGCTGCTGGCTACCTGGAATATCAGGGAATTTGATTCACCCGCTTATGCCGACAGGCTGCTGGAATCTTTTTACTATATCGCAGAGATCGTCTCCCATTTTGATATTATCGCCATACAGGAAGTGCGGGACGACCTGAAAGCGCTCAAAAAACTGGTACAAATCTTAGGTAGTAACTGGCATTATGTAATTACCGATGTTACTGCCGGTAACCAGGGCAATAAAGAACGGCTGGCTTTTGTATTTGACACCCGAAAAGTAAAGTTTGGCGGGCTGGCCGGGGAATTGGTATTGCCTCCGTTTCAGAAAAAAGACCCGGAAACAGGACAAACTATTTATGAGCCGGTACAGCAATTGGCGCGTACGCCCTATACCTGTGGCTTTACCGCTGGCTGGACCAACTTCCAACTGACCACCGTTCATGTTTTATACGGCGATGCCAAACCTGATAACCCGGACCGAATACGTGAAATCCAAACAATTGCCACCACGCTTTCCAAAAGAGCGGACGGTAAAGCAGAATGGTCCAACAACAATATACTGTTAGGCGATTTCAACATTTACGACCCTGCCGATTTTACTTATGCGGCCATAGTCAACGCCGGGTTTACCATTCCGCTCGAATTGCAACATTTACCTTCAAACGCTTTAAAGAATAAATTTTACGACCAGATCGCTTTTAAAGTAAGGCCGGGACGTTTTAACACCACAGGCAAAGCAGGCGTATTTGATTATTATGATACAGTGTTCAGGGCTGAAGATGAAGCCGAATATGTAAAAGAAATGGGCGAAGCCTATCATACCACTGCAGCAGGAACACCGCGTACCAACAAAAGCGCCTATTACAAAACTTATTGGCGCACACACCAGATGTCCGACCATTTGCCCATGTGGGTAGAAATTTGTATGGATTATACGGATGATTACCTGCAGTCCCGCGAGCGCCCGCCGCAGAAGGAAGACGATCCTTCCTGATAGTCCCTTTGGGTTATTTGGGATGTAAGGTGCTAAGCCGGGTATGCATATCAGATAAACCGGCTTTTTCTAACAGTTCGGTACCGATCTGCTGCATGGATTCCTGGCTGCTTTCACCTGCCGCCCTCATTAGCCCTTCCAGCGCATCGCCGGTTTTGGTTTGCAAACCTTTCTCCAACACTTTCACCAATAGCAAAACATTTTTTCTCGGGATGCGCAGATCCAGCTTTACCGCATCATTCATACCCGGCGCGCTCATAATGGTTTCATAGAGCAGCGCAACTTCCTTTTCACTTAACATACTTCACGTTTTTAATTAACAAAAAAATCATTTTCACAGGTGTAAAAATAAATCGCTGCTTTTGCATTGAAGCAGTTTCACTGTAACGTTATACGACACGGTCAAAGGAAGGCTGTAATGACTGTATTAAAATCTTGTTTTTAGGCTCTTGTATCACAAAAATTTAGTATTTTTAAAATTCTCTCCTTGTTATGGGCTATGAAAACCAATGAATAAGGAGTATATTAACTGTTTATTGTTTATTTTTCTATGGAAAAAGTAATCTCTATTGTAGCCGACATCTGCGGAATTATTGGATTCGTAATTAGTTTGTTTGTGGTCAGCACCGTTTATAAAATAAAGAAGCAAATCAGTAATAGTAATAATAATAGTGTGTCTGTGTCGGGAACTAATGTTGGTGGTGACCTAACTGGTCGGGATAAGAAAATCAACTAATCTATGGCGATAGAAAACCAGGTTGAAGTAAAAGATACTCAGATTGGAGGTGATTTGACTGGCCGGGATAAAATTGTTCTTGATTTTTCGACCAAGCAGGCGCAAAGTGCCTACCTTAAAAATTTGTACGAGAAGTTTGAAAAGGAAAAGCAGGACAACCCAGATTTCAAAGAAATCTGTGAAGATTTGAATTATTTCACTACGCAGAACGGGAAGGAAGAGATTATTGGGCTTAAAAATAAATTAGAAGCCGGAAAACGCCAGGAACTGATAAAATATGCTACCGAAGTTAAAGAAAGGTTTCATAAAAAACTTATAGCCACTTCACAATATTCACTTGTAGCACAGGATATTAACATACATATATTAGCAAAGGTAAAGACTGCATTTGTAATGGAGGTCTATTCAATGATTATAGAAGGACAATCACCAAATGTCATCAATCTATTAATTCGGGAACGGATCATTAACCCTGTGATGCAAGAATTAGGCATTAATATTTTTAAATATACTGAAGAAGATATTATGGGTATGATCTTCTTTTTAACAGGTAATTGTCATATAAAATGGACTCGATAAAATGTTAGTATATCATCCCGCATTTGACCTCTATCACTGCGTTTTCAGGATACTTCAAATACTTGAGCACATGAAGCGTAAAGATGTGGAAGTAGATCGGCTACGGATATGGGATTTTTATCTCACTTTCCCAAACGAAGCGAGGAAAATACGTTTTCCGCAGGATCTGAAAGAGTTAAAACGAGTTTTCAAGTCTAATGCTCCTAATCCATACGAAGACCTCATGGATGCGAAAAGGATTTTATTGCGTATGAGATCTTATCAAGAGGCTGCTTTGAAATGCTTGGCTTCTTACAAACTGATTGACACCGAAGAATTGAACCGGGGTATTATAAGAAGAACGGATCAGACAATCCCCGATGAAATTAAAGAAAAATTGGCCCAATTGAATATTGAACAGCAGAACGTTTTAAAATTAGTCGAAGGGTTTAATGAGCTGCCTTTGTTTGGTAAATCTGGATTAAAAGAACGAACAGGACTTATTGATTTTAAGTATGACCCAAAATAGACCTTATCTCTTTTTGAATCGGCTGGTAGTAGTAACACATACCGGTGTAATCGCCTACGATGAAACGTTCCATTTAGGCGTAAACATTATTAGAGGCGTGAATAGTTCTGGTAAGTCCACTATCGCCAATTTCATTTTCTTTGCTCTTGGAGGTAACTTTGAGAACTGGACTACTGAAGCTTTAAAGTGCCGGGAGGTATTTGCAGAAGTTAACATTAATGGCGCCGTGGTAACTTTGCGGCGATATATAGGAGAAGGCAGCAATAAGCCGATGAACATTTTTTGGGGAGCTTATGAAGCATCTCGGAAAAATGCAATTGAATGGCAGACATATCCATATCGTCAGACGGCCCAGACAACCAGCTATACAAATATTCTTTTTAAAGCGTTGAACTTTCCAGAAGTAAAGAATACGGATACTGACAGCAATATTACAATGCACCAGTTATTGAGGCTGATGTACATTGACCAAGATACTCCAACACAAAGCCTATTTCGGTTTGAAAGATTTGATTTACCATTGACGCGGCAAACCATTGCTGAAGTATTATTAGGTGTTTATGACGACACCTTGTACACGCAACGCCTGAATCTTCGGACGGCTCAAAAATTACAGGAAGATAAGAAAAGACAGTATGAACACTTGAATCGTCTTTTTAGCCGATCCGGAACAGAAACAAACTTAGAAGCTATTCAGGCTCAGATAGAAGATACAAGGCAAGAGTATAACAGTAATGAAGAAAAAATCGTAGAACTCAAAGCTACCCAAAGAGTACGTACAAATACTCGGACGGCTACTAATTCGGAAGTTCTGCAACAAGCTCTTTCATCAACCAAAAGTGCTTTGAAGACAACCCAGGAACAGGCTGATCAGCTGGAATTTGATGTGTTTGACTCAAGACAATTTATTAAAACATTGGAGAAGCGAGTATATGATCTTAATAATTCTTTATTAACACGTAAAACATTAGGGGAACTTCCACTTACGCACTGCCCACAGTGCTTGTCTTTGCTCGATGCCAATCACCCCGAGAGTATTTGCCTGTTGTGCAAACAGCCGCTGACTGAGGACGCTGAAAAAGCGAATGCCAAAAGGTTGCTGGTGGAAATGGAATTACAGATTAAGGAGTCCGAAGGTCTGTTAGAAGAAAAGGAAAAACAGCTTCTGGATCTAAGAGGCCAATTGGTTGTACTACAACAGCGGGTGAGGTTGGAACAAAAACAGCTGGACGCCGCCATTTCTAATGTGCAATCTACCCGTGACGACCGTATAGATGCGCTGCTCATTCGTCAAGGAGAACTAACTCGGCAACTGGAATATCTCGCCGAGCAAATAAAGATAGTCAGCGTTTTAAAACAGTTGAAAAGTGAATTGGAAGAACTTGCGGCTACAATCAAAGGCCTACAATTAGAAATCGAGGATAAGGAAGCCAGACAAAGAGCCAACTTTGATAAGGCAATGCGGAAAATAAAAGAATATACATTGCAGATTTTGAAAGCTGATCTTGATCGTCAAGAAGAATTCAAAAATCCTCGAAATTTGGAAATAGATTTCATGAAAGATGTCTTCACTCTCGATGGAGGGAATAATTTTTCAGCGAGTTCTAAGACTTATTTTAAAAATGCGGTATTGTTTGCTATATTTTTCGCTGGAGTAGAGTTGGATTATTTCCGCTATCCTCGTTTTATTCTGTGCGACAATATGGAAGATAATGGAATGGAAAAAATACGAACTCAAAATTTTCAAAAAGCTATTACCGACATTTCTAATGGCTTGAAAAACCCTCATCAGATAATCTTCACCACTTCTATGGTTAATGACGATCTCAATAATACGCCACTTTGTATAGGCCGAGAATATAGTTCGAATGACAAATCCTTGCGGATGAAATCTCAATAATATATACCTATATCAAGCTATTCAATATATAACATTGAATTAAAATACTTATTGTAACATCTGGATTCTGTATTTAAGAGTCTTTTCTATTTAATAACCGTGCCGCTATATGATACAGTGAATTTTTACTGATACGGCAAATTCCCATTTATGTTGTACGAGCGTTTTTAAATGATTTATACAAAATGGTGAGAAGATTGGAATATGTTATACATTTGATATTATTTTACCGGATAACAATGTACTAAATGCCGAGACTATTTTGTATCCTATTGCTTTTGCTGGGCGTTAGATTAATTTCTTTTTGTCAGGGCCATCTTTTATTTGACCAGCAATTTCTTAATGATACGGTAAAGCTGATAGGTATGGATTCCCCGTATGACGAAAACAGAACCTATCAGAAATACAATTTTTTTATTACTGATAAAACGGTCATTGATTCGCTGATCAAAACTGTGAGATATGGTGAACGTGTCAGGAATATTATGGAAAATGACAACTTTTCGCTTATTGTTACAAAAAATAATAAGATAGTTGACCGTTGGTCTATTAGTCCTAAGTTCAATAATATTAATACGGATGGGAGTCCGAATGTTTTTGATATCGGTATCCTTGATGCACTTTCCTCATGTTTTCCAATGAAATATAATTATTATAAAAAGGTATTTTCGTCGGCAGAACAATATAAGAGTTTTGAAGATTCTATGCTTTTGAAGGACAGGACACTTTTTATCTATAAGCCTGATTTTAGATATGAGGGTAGTTTTGATGTGGAGTTCCCTAAAAACAAAGAGTTTCCGGATGCAAGAAAAGCAATAGAGTACATTAATAAAATACTAGAGAAAAGACTTGATAAAGCAAAGTTTTCTGCGGTATATGTTTTGACCGAATATAACTTGAATAATCAAAATCAGATTACAATTACAATCAGTTCACCTAAATGGGTTTTCAATGAATTCAATGATAAGGCGGTTCAAAAAAAATCCTGGACTTCCGCTGAAAATGATGCAATGATTTTTGAAAGATTATAGGCGACTGCTACACCATTTCATGGTGTACACAAGAAGAAACTTTCTATCTGTTCACTGTCTGTTATTTCTATTTAAACAATTCATATAGTTCAGCAAGTGGCTGTTCCCATTCATTTTTGAAATCAAGTCGTTCACGCTTTAGCATATCGTTTGAATATACTGTCCTAAAGTAGGTTATTTTGCTTTTACTATCACGGTAGCCGTATGCCTGTCCTTCTTTAAATTGAAATTCTATTTCTTCCAAATTATCAGCTACAGTTTCTGTAACCCGGACAGGACCTAACAGGTCGGAATACATAATTGCTTCCGACCCTACCTGGAAAGTCGCCTTCTCGGAATTCAAAATACGTTCGGCAAATCTCTCACAAAAATGTGCTGTGTATATCCGTACCCACTTATTCCATCCTGTGTTTCCCATAAATCCATTTGTCGGAATACCGCCATTAGAAATATCAACTGTGACCAAAATCAACCCTTTTGTAGTTCTGTAAGGCATTCCAATAGATACGAATGGTCTTTCTTGAAATGGGGTTTTTTCGCAATAGAAATTGAGCCTTGCACCTTTAAATTCTTCATAGGATTTTATCCACTTATGTTTAGTGATCTTAAACTTTTTTTGACGCTTTAATTCTTTTTCAAGAACCCGATTGAATTTTGGATTAGCGATTTCAAAAGACTGCTGAAAGATGTTAGCAATTTCACTTAATGTCAATGTTTCAACTGCGATTCTCTCCTTCATTATGCTTGGTAATTATTGTTTATTTTGGATATAGTGCTGCTGGTACTAACACAAGTAGTAAATATACTAAGGTTTTGACTTTAGCTTTAGCCAGTGACCATCGGCAGCTTTTCCTGGAAAGGGGAAGGTCATAACTTTTCGATTCAACCGTACCGTTATACGACACGGTTGTACTTTTGGGCATTTGTTGCACCTACTTTTGTTTCGTCATTGAATTTGTGAACCTGAAAATGTGTTGTTATGACAATCAAAGAAGCGAACGCCATTGACATTGTAGCCTACCTGTCTGTGGCCGGTTTTGAACCTGCAAAAGTGCGTGGCGAAAACTATTGGTATTATTCCCCGTTGCGAATCGAAAAAACACCATCCTTTAAAGTCAACCGCCGCCGTAATCAATGGTATGACTTTGGTGAAGGCAAAGGCGGTAATCTGTTAGACTTTATCCTGCTATATGAGGATGTTTCTATTTCGGAAGCGCTTAAGCGATTGGAGCAGGCCAGTGAGCGGCCAAAGTATGTTGCTGAGATATTACCCCCGGGAGCGCCGAGAATAGAAACCCTGTCCGTTCATGTGGTCAGTTCTGCCGCGCTGATCCGTTACTATCAATCCCGCCGCATTGCTACTGAAATAGCCGATAAATACCTGCGCGAAGTGCGGTATAAAAACGGTGATAAAAACTACTACGCTTTGGGCTTTAAAAACGATGCCGATGGTTATGAATTACGCACTGCTTATTTCAAAGGATCAAGCTACCCGAAAGGCCCCACCTGGTTCAAAAATGGAACGGAAAACCTGTCTGTTTTTGAAGGCTTTTTTGACTTCCTTTCTTACCAGACCATCCACATCAACCAGGAGGTTCCACAGTGTGATTTTTTAGTGCTGAACAGCACTTCTTTTTTTGAAATGCAACTGCCAATAATGCAGGCTTATGATCGTGTGTATTTGTATTTAGATAATGATAAGACCGGCACCAAATACACCAATCTTGCACTTGCAACAGATCCTGACCGGTTCAGTGACGAACGCCATTGGTATGCGGGGTACAAAGATCTGAACGATTGGCACCAGCACTTTGGCACTGGCCCCAGACCTGCGGCATGAATGCCGCAAAGCGGTATGCCGGCCACCAGTGACCGGTATCGCCTTTAATCAGCCTGCTGCACCCTCCGGATACCTGCGGGCAGTCAATCCCCCTGCTCCCGCGCGGGGATGGCAAGGTGTACCAAAAGTGCAACTTTTGGACCTTGCCCTTCGCTCCAAAGTCGCTTCGGGAAAAAGGATAGAGGGATTTTTATGGTTTCCGCACTCGAAACTCGTGCGGAAAATTTAAAAACAGTGTAAACGAAATAGTGATGAATGAAGAAAAAATAACCCCCAAAGCCTGGATCAGCATCCGGGTAAAGCCGGATGAATATACAACCATTTATAAATTATATAAGCAAACGACCTGCACCAAACTCAGCCAGTATGTGCGCAAGGTACTCCTGCAAAAGCCGGTTGTTATTCTTTATAAAGACGAAGCCTCCCGTGAAATTTTGTCAGCCTTAAACCAGCTTTCAAGGGAGCTTTCAGCTATCGGGAATAACTTCAATCAGACCGTTCATAAGCTGCACACTTTGGATCATATCCCGGAGATAAAAATATGGGCAGAGCTAACCGAATCCACCCGGCAAAACCTCGTAAAAAAGATTGAAGAAATCCGCGTTTCTATGAATCAAATCCGTTTGCAATGCGCCCTCAAATAACCTTTCCAACGAACCTCAAAAAAGCACTCAATTACCATGAAAAAAAAGTGCTGAAAGGCAGTGCTGAACTGCTCCATGCGCATAGCTTTTTCAAGCTCCCAAAGGAGCTGAATTTTCATGATAAGGAACAGCGGTTTAAAGATTTAATAACGCTGCATGAAACAGCAGAAACAAAGCTCATTCATATATCGCTCAATTTTCATCCTTCGGAGAAAGAACGGCTGGATAAAACATTTCTGATCCACCTGGCTGATGAATACATGCATAAGATCGGTTTTGGCGATCAGCCATACCTGGTCTACCAGCATGAAGATGCCGGTCACCCCCATATTCATGTGCTGGCTCCATTGATCAGGGATGACGGTACACGCATTTCCACGCATTTTATTGGAAAAAATGTTTCCGAGCCGGTACGCAAGGAGATGGAAAAGCAGTATGGTTTTATTCCTGCTGATAAAAAAGAACAGCGGCGGGAAGAAGAAAAACAACTTACAGTTACTCCACAAAAAATACAGGCGGGAAAATCTGCCACTATGCGCAGCATTACCAATGTGCTGGATCATGTCATTGACCGCTATAAATACACATCAATTCATGAATTGAATGCTGTTTTAAAACTGTATAACGTAAAAGCGGATCGCGGCGCGGAAGATGGCCGGATTTATAAGCACCGGGGGTTGACTTATGTGGTAATAGATAAAAACGGTAAAGCGCTCACCAAGCCCATTAAGGCCAGTGCCTTTTATAGCAAACCGACACTGGATTATATCGAAGAAAAATGCAGGGAGAACGAAAAAAAGCGCCTGCCTGATAAGAAGCACATCAAAACGGCTATCGAATGGGCGATGCAGTCAGGACCGCGATCTCTGGCAGAGTTGGCCAAGCTGTTAAAGCGCGAACGCATAGACCTGGTAGTCCGGCGTAATGAGCAGGGCCGGGTATTTGGCTTGACCTATATAGATCATGACAAGAAAACAGTCTTTAACGGCAGTGATATAGACAAAAAATATGCTGCCAAACGAATATTGGAGCGGCTGGGGATGGAACCGCAGCAGCAACCCGAAAAAGAGCAGCAGAAACAGCAGACAGTAGCCCAGCAAAAAAATCATTCACAGGTACAGCAGCGGAGCGGCAAGGAAAATGCTGCCAAACAACAGCCTGAACATCAGCAGGAGACGGCAACAAAACAAAAAAACAGTTCAAAAGCCAGGAAACCGGAAACGGGAAAAGAGCCTGATAAAACAAAGGCTCCGGAAAAAGAACCGGCATTGGAAGAAGTGAGCAAAGGCGCTTCCAAAATTATTGAACAGGTGGTAGACCCGGACAGCGGGGAAAGCTGGGCCATCAATAAGGAACTGCTTACCGAAGAGCAGCGCAAAAAGAAGAAGGGCTTTACTAAGCAATGGGAATTATAAATCATTTATTTTAAAAAAGTGTGGTATGACAATGAGGACGAATGAAAACGAAATGGGGTTAAAGAAGATCATGGATATGACCCGGCTGATCAGTGTAGCCGTATTGTTAATGCACTTTTATGATAGTTGTTATGTTTTTTTCCAGGAAAAGGGCTGGACACATGCCGTCAGCAATAAGATATTAGATAATATCCACCGGACAGGGTTATTTAATGCTTTTCACAAAGCAAAATTTATCGCTTTAGGCTTTCTTTCTTTATCGCTGCTGGGCGTGAAAGCAAAGAAAGGCGAGGAATTTAATTACCGGCTGGCGATTGCCTACCTGATAACCGGCCTGACGCTTTATTTTATCAGTGGTTTGTTGTTCTGGCTACAGGCCAGCAATACCATTATTGCCTTATTCTATATGATAGTAACAACAATGGGATTTATTTTCATTTTGACTGGTGGCACCTTGCTGTTCCGCATTATTAAAAAAAAGCTCAGCGGCGATGTCTTTAATACGGTCAATGAAACATTCCCGCAGGAAGAACGCAAACTGGAAAACAAATATTCCGTTAACATACCAACCCGGTATAAATTAAAGAACAAAGAACGCAACGGCTGGATCAATATCATCAACGGGTTCAGGGGTGGCGTTCTTTTGATGGGCCTGCCCGGAAGTGGAAAAACCCTGGTAGCAAAAGAGATACTGAAACAGCAGATCGCTAAGGGCTATGCTTTATTCATCCATGACTTCAAGTATCCTGACTTAACAAAAGTTGCCTACAACCATTTCCTGCGAAATAAGCATCGTTATAAGGTAGCCCCGGAGTTCCATATCCTGAACTTCGAGGATATACAGGAGCGGTGCAATCCGTTGTTACCAGGTTCAATAAATTCCATTACCGATGCAGCATCTGCTTCGCGGGCTATCCTGTTAGGTCTAAACCAGGAATGGATTGACCAGCAAGGGGATTTCTGGGTGGAGAGTAGTATTAGCTTTATTACCGCCCTGATCTGGTTTTTGCGTATTTACCAGGATGGCAAATATTGCACTTTACCGCATGTTATAGAACTGGCACAAACACCGCTGGATAAGCTCTTTACTATCCTTATGGCCGAGCCAACGCTGGAAGTGATCGCAACGCCTTTCGTCCGGGCGTACCAGGAAGATGCCGGCAAGCAGCTCATCGGGCAGATCTCCGGGGCGGCGATCAGCCTGGGAACGCTGGCCAGCGAAAAGCTGTATTATGTACTTTCCGGTAATGATTTTACAATGGAAATAAACGATCCTAAAAAGCCGCAGATCGTTTGTATTGCCAATAACCCACAAGTGTCAAATGTTTATTGCGCGGTAATCTCTTTATACCTGAATACCCTGCAAAAGCTCCTAAAGGAGCAGGAGCAGCAACCCTGTGGTATTTTATTGGAAGAGTTCGCCAATATTACCTGGCATAGCGCGGACAAGTTTTTATCCATTTGCAGGAGCTTTCTGGTAAATGTAACCTTAGTCATACAGGATGCCAGCCAGCTTATTCTGCATTATGGAGAAAAGCAGGCAAATGTTATTTTATCAATGGTGGGTAATATTATCTCCGGGCAGGTTACAGGAGATAGCGCCAAATCCCTTTCCGAAAGGTTCGGGAAGATCATGCAGGACCGGCAAAGCCTTACCATTAACAGCAGCGATACGTCCCTCAACAAATCCAAACAATTGGATTATGCTATTCCTCAATCTACTATATCCAGCCTTTCTGCAGGTGAGGTCGTGGGTATGGTAGCGGACAACCCCGATCAGCGTATTCCGCAAAAGATGTTTCATGCACAGATACAGCATGATTTTAATGCGCTCAAAAAGGAAGAAGCCGAGTATAAACCCTTGCCTAAAGAGCATGTAGATAAAAAAAACATCCGGGAGACTTTTCTGCGCATCAAGCGGGAAGCAAAAGCCATTGTGGAGGATGAAATGGACAGGATAATGAATACGCCAGGGTTGGCGGGAATGGTAGTAAGAAAATAGAATAAGGGAAAGTTTTTATTAACATTATGTTGATAACTATTTTAGTATCTGTTTTTAACTGACAGTAATATTTTACTAACTTTGTTTTATTAAGTTCTTTGAACAGTGTTTTGGGGCAAGTTATCGAAAGGAGTCCATTTAAAAGTCTGAAAAGACAACCCGAGAGGGATTATTTCTCGAGCCAGGCCATTGCTGCGTCCTGACCTATGCGCTATTCCCGCGTCATACGTCTTAAGTTCATAATGCCAGCTTTGAGAAGTACGCTTATTATTTTTTAAAAGCAAGAGGGATTAGAGAGTGCAATGAGAACATCGCTTACGCTTTTGATAGCTTGTTTTTTAAATAGGATGAATTGCTTTATAAGCAAGAGGGTAATTCCGCTCTCTATTTAAAAATTAAAATATGATTAAACAAGTATCATCCCAAAACATTGATGATTTGATACAAGGTATTGAATCCATCATCGAGAACCGGTGTTCTCTATTAGATGAAGATCGTAAACTCCTGTTTCAAACAATCATCCTACTGAAGAAGTATAAACAAAGAAACGATGTTACCGATGTGGCAAGCCTGTTGCTTATAGTTAAGGCGGTTTCGCTGCTCACTAAGTTTTTTGTTTAAGCGATGTGATTGGAGGTTTTTTATGAAGTAGTCTAACGCTCTCTAATTTTTTCTTTTATGAATTTAGGAAATACTATAAAAAATATAAGAAAAAATAAAGGCTTTACGCAAGGACAATTTGCAACGGAATGTAATATAACGCAGACTTATTTATCTCAGATTGAGAATAACCAGAAAGAACCCAATCTATCTGTAATAAAAACGATTGCTGAGAAATTAGATGTCCCTTTGCCAATACTATTTTTTCTGTCAATAACAGAGGAAGACGTTAAGCCTGAAAAAAAGGAAATGTTTAACGCTGTTGGTGATACCGTAAAAGAGATAATTAATGAAATCTTCACAATATAGAAAAAAGCAGCTTCAGTTTTTAGCATCCATTTTATGCTGTAGCCCTGCAGAGATTGAATATTTGTGCGAAAATATTGAAAGTTACTATGGGAATTGGGTTGAAGAAAAAAAAGACAAGGATACCGGTAAAGTAAAAACCTATCCTGACGGCACCTCCAAAAAGAGGATTATACGACCCAGCTACTCACGCTTGAAACAGATTCAAAAATCAATAAAAATAAATATTCTGTCCAAAATTGAGCTGCCTGAAAATATACAAGGAGGAGTGAAGAAAAAAAGCAATATCACCAATGCTAAAGCACATCAGGGCAATAAATATCAATTCGCAACCGACCTCCAGGATTTTTTTCCAAGTGTAACGCATAAACAGATTTTTAAACTCTTTCTGGATTTAGGTTATTCCAATCACATTGCTCACTGGCTAACTAAATTAACATCCATAGAATTTGAACTGCCGCAGGGAACTCCCACAAGTACTGCTATTGCGAATCTTGTTTTTAGGGATACTGATCAAAAACTCATCGCCTTGTGTAAATCAAACCAAATAACATATACAAGGTTTGTGGATGATCTTACTTTTTCAGCTTACAAGAATTTCCGGCCACTAACAAATGAGATATTGGATATTGTAAGAAGCAGTGGCTTTAAAATCAGCTATCGGAAAACGAAATATGAAGGAGATCAGACTCTGACAGGAATAAGGGTGTTTAACAACTATATTGATGCACCGGATAAAATTAAAGAAAAGGCAAAAGCAGAAGGAAGCGATGCAAGTTTGCTGCACAAACCTTATACTACTTATCTGGGTAACATTAGAATGACAAATAGAAATTTAAAAGCAGGCACTTTGACTATAAGGAAATAGGCTGACAAATATGACTTATACATTCTGGCTATTTACAGCAAGTGATAATAGTTAACAAGTCAGTTGTTGTATAAAATGGGCAAAGTGTTGAAAATGGATGATAAAATATGGGATACTTTGCGAACAATTATCACTTAATCACCTATCCAATTGCAGAAGAAGACAGACCCGGTTTTGGTTTACGCCGGGCGCAGATAGGGGCTATCCATAGTATAGCCAGTCATTTTACAATTAGTAAGAAGCCTGGAATCGTAGTAATGCCAACGGGTACAGGGAAAACCGCTGTTTTAATGATGTGCCCCTTTGTTCTTAAAGCGAATAGGGTTCTTGTAATCACTCCAAGCAAATTAGTTAGAGATCAAATAACGAGAGGATTTGCTGCTTTACAACCGTTAAGGAATTTAGGTGTTCTCAATCTGTCCACAAGTGAAATAAGGGTGAAGGAGCAGAAAAAGGAAGTTGTAAATATGCAAATGTGGGCTGAACTGAGCAACTATCATGTTGTTGTGAGCACCCCTCATTGCGTAAGCCCTGGTATAGAAGGAATACAGACTTCTTCTGAAGACTTTTTTGATTTAATCCTAATAGACGAAGCTCATCATACGCCTGCAAAATCATGGATAGATATTCTTAATCATTATCCTGGAGCAAAAAAGATACTATTTACTGCCACCCCTTTTCGCAGGGACAAAAAGGAAATTCCAGGTAAAATCATCTACAATTATCCCATTTCACAAGCTTATGAAGAAGGAATATTTGGGAGAACAGAATTTATACCGGTGGCAGCAGAACCAGGAAATGACATAGCGATAGCTCAGGAATGTGAAAGGGTTTTTAGATCCGAGCCAGCAGATATCGTTCATTATGTAATGGTAAGGACAGATTCTATAAAAAGGGCAAAAGAACTTTCCGAAATTTATAAGAATAATACTGCCCTTCGCTTGCAGTTAATTCATAGTAAGGTAGGTATCAGTGCTGTTGAAAATGCGCTCAACAATTTGAGAAATGGAAACCTTGATGGAATTATATGCGTTGATATGCTTGGAGAAGGGTTTGACTTCCCTAATCTAAAGATAGCAGCAATACATTCACCACACAAATCATTGGCTGCAACACTTCAATTTATTGGTCGTTTTACAAGAACCAATGCAAAAAATGTGACACATGCTAAGTTTATAGCAATACCTGCAGAAATAGAGATAGAAAAACATTATTTGTATAGAACCAATTCAATTTGGAGAGAACTGATAATTGAAATGTCAGAAAGCCGAATTGATGAAGAGGTTTCTTCAAGAGAAATGATTGACGGGTTCCTGGTAAATGAAGATGATACGGCAGAAGAGTTCGAAGAACTTTCATTAAGTAGTATTGAGCCATCTTTCCACTCCAAAATATATTCGATAAACAGAGGGGGATTTCAGTGCGACATGACAATAGACCTATCGGCATTTGGACTGGAAATTGTTCACCGGGAGGAAAATTCTGAAGAAAATATTTCTGTGTTAGTCTTGCAAGATATTAACTTCCCTAAATGGTCAAAAAGCAATACGCTTGTAAATGTATCCAACCACTTGGTTGTTGTTTACTTTGACAGTAATTCTTCCTTATTATTTATTAATTCAACCATCAAAAAAAGGGTTGAGTTTTATGACTTTATTCTTCAGTCATATTGCGTAGGCGCGGATGGAGTTCTTCTCTCAGATCGGGAACTAAACAGTGTTTTGGCAAATATTGACGAGGCAGAGTTTTTTAACATTGGCATGAGAAATAGAAGCCACTACGGAACAAATGAGAGCTATAGGATTGTTACAGGTCCAACCGCACATTTGTCAATTGACCGAAGAAACGCTGATAACTTCCATAGGGGGCATTTATTTGGGAAGGGGGTTGAAGATGGTTCAAGCATTACGATTGGATTGAGTAGTTCCTCGAAAGTTTGGAGTCAACGCAATGGAAATTTGCATCTTTTAATAATGTGGGCTAAAGCAATAGCACATAAAATAAATGAACGGTTGGATGGGCGTACCAATACACCAATTGATGATTTACCTACCTCAGTGGCACTGGATGTTCTTCCTGACAAAGAAGTTGTGGCGGTTAACTGGCATGAATCGGCATTTAGAAATTTTATAAAAGTGGTTTATACTAATGGTGAAGAAACGATAACTATGGAATTAATAGATATCCAATTATCTTTTAATCACAACGATTCAGACAACGAACATTATAGGATAAGTTTGAACTGCGATCATTTTTCCTTGCCATTATTCTTTTCTTACAATTATGATAATCATTTTACTTCAGAAAATGAAGCGCTATCCAACCAAATCGTTGTATATAGGACGGAGAGTGATAGAGGAATGGGAATAATGGATTACTTAAATTCTTATCCACTTGTGTTTTATTATTCTGATTTCTCTTTACTGTACAATGGAAGTCACTATTTAGATGCACCAAGAGATAGGCAAGTATTTCCAGAAGAACATCTGGATGATTCTACAGCGTGGACTGAAAATAACATAGACATAGAAAACGAATGCACAGGAGATACTTCAATACATTGCTTTTTGAAATCCCAGTTAGCTGGAAGGAATTTACCCTTTTCCTATTATGATCACGGTTCTGGCGAAATCGCAGACTTTATTACTGCTGAAATGGATACAAACGAAATTCTTATCAAATTGTACCACTGTAAGGGCTCATCTGCCAGAAATCCTGGTAACAGGGTTGAAGATATTTATGAAGTTCTGGGACAGGGTATCAAGTCGTTAAATTATACGAATTATACAAGGCTTATACAAAAGTTGGAACGAAGACAACGCGGCAAGACTCTTGATGGAACTTGCAGCGATAATGTTGCACTTTTGAAGGATTTTATTGCAAACAATAGAGGTGTGAAAGTCGGGTTTCAGATTATCCTTGTACAACCTGGTATTACAAAAAGTGGAATAGAGGATAGAATATCGCATCTTTTATCAGCGGCAAACACTGCGATTAAAAATACTAACAACTGTCAAAACTTGCTTGTTATTACATCAAAATAAAATTGAATTCCTTTACAATCATGATGTGTGATTTGTATTAGCCAATCGAAAAAAATTAACTTCTAATGTCCGCAATTTCAGCTCTTAAAGGTTACAGAACACAATTCCTATATTCATTGCATTACATCTTATCCTCGTTGTCAAATGACTTCATTTACAGATTAGAAGGAGAAGAGGATTTAGATATATTAGATAACAATGGTCAAATTTTGTTTGCAATTCAATTGAAAAATTTAGGAAATACCATTACGTTATCTAATATTTTATCAGAGACTAAAACATCATTCGTTAAAAGATTTTTAGATAAATATCGTGAAGCGATTCCTATACTTGTATCTTATGGAGAAATAAGCAAAGACCTCAAAAATTGGAGCGACCATAAAGACAGTATTAGCGAAAAAGAAAATGCTATTTTAAAAAAGTATAAAATAATTCCAGAAGATTGGAAAGTAGTTAAGACCAAAACACAATTCATCGAAATCAATGAAGAGTCAATAGCAAGCGAAGTTGAACAACTGATAAAAGAAAATTTCACAGAGATCGACCCAATACCAACCATCGGATATTTGTTATACTGGTTACAGTTTATTGCTGAAAAACAACAGCCTATTACGAAAAAAGATTTATATGATAAAGTGCAGGACTTTGCAAAATATTTAAGTGAGAGAATTGCTATACACAATCAATATGGCGTAGTTCTAAAACCATTACATAAAATTTCAACAGATGATGCAAATCATCAACAATTAGAAAAAGAATTTTACAATGCAACGCTTACAAAGTATGAACATATTTTATTGGGGCTTGATGTTAATAGAGAAAAGCATTTAGAGAAAATTGATGAAGAGTTACGGAAAAATAATGCCATAATGGTAAAAGGTGCTTCCGGACAGGGAAAGACGGCATTATTATATAGTTATGTTCATAAATATATCAATCATTGGCTTTCTTTTGAACTTAATATTCAACAATATCCTATAATTACTCAACAGTCTATTCAAGCTATTTCATCTATAAGTAAGAGGTTAGATATTCCTACTGTTTTTGTAATAAATGTAACGCCTAATACTACTGAATGGATTAAAGTAATAAAAGAATCTTCACATTTAGAGCACATCAAGTTTCTCGTAGCCATTAGGAATGAAGATTGGCATAGGGCTTCAGCAGTAGGCATTGAATTTGAATATAAAGAAATTGACTTATCACTTACTAAAGAAGAAGCAGAAACTATTTACTTAAAATTAAATGAAAGAAATAAAATAAGCCACTTTACTGATTTTGAACAGGCTTGGATTCAATTAGGTCATGATGCCCCTTTATTAGAATTTGTTTATTCCATTACACAAGGAGATTCTTTATTCAATAAATTAAAGCAACAAATTCTACAAATAAAACAGGAAGATAGCCAAAACGTCAATCATCAAATTGAGTTTTTAAGAATTGTAAGTCTTGCAGATTATGTAGGTGCAAAGATTGATGTTTCAAAATTGGGCTCCAGTATTGACTATCAATTTATAGTTGAAAAATTGGAAAATGAATATCTAATTAAAAAATCTTCAGATAAAAACTACATTCAAGGATTACATATAGTTCGCTCTCAAAAATTAACCGAAATATTGTTTGATGAATTTATTAATCATAAAGAAGATTACGCTTATAAAGCAATTCCATTGTTAGCTGAAGAAGATTTGTATTTGTTTCTTCTACAGTTGTTCAACCTTGAAATTCTAAAGGCAGACAAATTTATTCAGAAATTAAATGAGGAAATTTCTGTAGCAAACTGGGCTACATACGTATCAATTGTTAAAGCTTTTATATGGCTTGGAACAAAACAATATGTTGAAACTAATCGTGAAGTAATTGATGAATGCAGAGAAATTTATGGTGGAGCGTGGATGTTTTTTATTGATTTTATGTTTTCGAGTAATTATGAGAAAAATGGAATGCTTGACTTGCTAAAAGCTGATGATGAACGTAGAGAGAAAATAGATGACATTAATAAAAGGATATCTGCAAAAGAAACTATTTTCAACTTAGCGACTATACTATTAAATAAACTTGATTTCCCAAGCGAATCTCCTTTTACAGTGTTTGAATGGAAGTCTTTTGGAGAGTCTTTGTTTTGGCTGAAAAATATACCCAATGACAAACCAGTCGTAGAAACCTATGATGAAGCAGAGTTTGAAAAAGCTTTTCAAATGATGGATAGTAAGAGTTTATCTAAATTAATGTTGGGGATGCATTCTTATTCGTCTGAATTGGATATTATAAGGCGGAAATACATCGAATATTTTATAAAGCAGATTAAAGAAGAATTTGACATTGTACATTTCGATTTGGACGGAGAAGAAATAACTATTCATTTCATTATTGATATTCTAAAAAATACAGAATTAAGGTCAAGCAATGATTTCGTTGTTAGTATCTTAGATATTATCAGAACAGCTTTACCAGATAAGAAAAAATTCAATTCTCAAGGATATGGTCATCGTTTACAAACTTTAGCCGTTGATTACGATTCAACTCACAAAACAATGCCTATTGAAAATCTGCCATTGGAAGAATGGGTAAATATTAATGCTTTTATAACCAGGTTATATGATTATGAAGGTAGACCAGCAGATTGGATAGAATATTTGGTTCAACTTAATCAATGGGAAAATTTAATTAAAGAAAGGGTAAACGAGTTCAATAGCTCATTTGCAAAACTTTTCGCAGGTAGTAAGACATATAAGCCTGTTGTTCCAGTTATGCAAAATGCACTGCTGAAAATGCCTGAAATGGTTAAAGAGCCAAAATCCATTACTGATTCGTTAGGAGTATATGGAGGAAAGAAGAAAGATTCAGCTTCCGACAATCAAAGGGAGCAATTAAACAAAAAACTGCAATCCAAATATGAACGCTATTTTAAGAGTCTTTCAGATTTCAAAGGAAGTATTGAAAATTTTATTAGCCAGTCAGCCCAAACACTTTATTCAAGAATTAAATTAAAAACGGAGCAGGGTCATATCCACGATGAAAATATTGAGCGGTTATCGCAAACCAATCTTTATGATGCAATAGATAAACTTACCGAATATAATATTCAATATAAAAATGTTTTAGGAAACATAGACCCTAACCATAATTCAAGATTGGAAGTAAATGCATTACTTACTACAGCCGTTATTTGGAAGGATTTTCTGAATGAAAACAACAAAGGAGATCACTCATTTAGCAGAATATTGAAGTTAAAACTTGACTTTGAAAACAGAATAATAAAAGAGCTAAAACAAGCTTCAAAGTCCGATTACTTTACAATAAAATATGTCAATAATAGAACTACGGATGGCAAGCCAATTTTGATAATTGACAGTCAACGTCCGTTTTGGTCGCTAATGGGATTTAAAGAAGCTTATAACATTCTACATCAAGCTATTGATAATCCAGAATACACAAGTTTGAAATACTTAATGTTACAAATATGGTTTTCAAACTTTTATTTTATTCAAACAGTTCAAAGTAAAACACTGAACAATCATTGGAATGAAGTAAGAATGTATATGCTTAAAGATAAATCATTTGAAGAACTATCTGTTGTCAATGCAATCACACAGCCTATCGAAGAAGAAATTCGTACAAAACTCAATATTGATAGTTGGGAAATGTTGTACCCAGAATTTAACGAAATTAATAGGGCAAGTGAGGCATATGGGAAATTAATTTTCTTGGTTGATCATTTCTATGACTTGAGACTGTTTGATAAAATTGAACTTTCTGAATCTGATAAAGATAATTTGCAACAACATTTGAATAAAGTAGGTTTAGAACTACAGCAATCTTTTCAAACAGTATTAGATTCATTATTCGATTGGATAAATACATTTCCATTCGACGAGGACGCTTACATAAATAGCGAAGAAGAGCAAGAGTATTTTAAAGCTATGCTTAATGTTAGAGATTACATCTTCCCAGAACCTAAAGGTGATGAAGAAAACTATCAATTAGCAATTAATATGGAGACAGTTTCTGGATGGGTAGAACGCTTAAAAGTTTGTACGGAAAGCTGGGGGATGTTTCTTCTTCTCCTATCTGGGAAGTATATTGATAAATATATTGAAAACAATAAGTTTTGAGTGAGTCTAAAATAGACCGACACATTCTTTTAATTTGTTGCACAAAAAACTTAGATTTGTATTGACAGGAAACAACTGTAAAAAAGTGATAAAAATCGGCTGAAACGAAGTCCTGACGCATATTTGACACATATTACTTATAACAAATTTATAGCTACGGGATTGAGAATCCAGTCCCGGGCACACAACCGCTCAAAAAGAGCGGTTTTTTTTATGCTTTCAATGCACTATCGACAGGCGTTATAGGGTCCGGTTCAATGACGGGTCAATATTTAATGCCAGATCCGAACCGGCGGAGAAACAAAGGATTTTTTTTACGATGAAATCAGGCCCCGTAACCTGACAAGCCGGGTGACATTCCGCTTGTGTTGATTATAAAATCACTCTCGGTTTATTTGTTCTTCGTTCATATTATTGCGGGTACTGCTTTTGCAGTAAATAATAATACGGTGCAAAATGATGATGGGCAAATTTGTCGTCTTTTTTCAGGGTTACATTTTTATAATAGGTTTCATCCGGCATTAATACAACCGGTGTTCCTGCACGCATGTAACTCATGGAAGGCATGTATTGAGGCTCCTTCAACTGCGGTAATATTTTTTTTATGCCCAGCTTATATAATTTGTGCCCGAGAATACGGGTGTATTTCTTTTGAGCTTTCCGGGTTTTCCTGTTCAGCTTTCCATAGTAGAAGTTTCCTACCTGCCGTAAAGGAAATCTGGCTCTCTTCAGGGCTTCTGGAATGTCTACAATCGGGTTTACGGTATTCATATCAGATACCCGCTGAATGCTGTAAGGGGTTTCCGGTACCCAGTCAGCGCTGTTTACAACGGAATAGGTCCAGCCGCCTTTATTAATGAACTCGAAGTCATAGGCATACTGCGCATTACCCGGTTTGGGTGCGGCGCTGGTATAGGTTTTAAAATGCAGGTCTGCCGGAAGAGCTCCCGCCTGCCTTTTATAATATAAATAAGAATCTACCAGGTAGGCCAGTGCGCCTCCCTGGCTATGCCCGAAAATGTAAAAATCCTTTATGCCCTTTTGATACGATTCTTTAATTTTTGGCAGCATATCGGTTACCAGATAAGCCATTCCTATCGTCCACCCCGCATGTACATAGGCATCCTTACGCTCCGCCAGCTTGTAGTGAAATATTGTGGTGTCATTTAGCTGCAGCGAACCTGTGGCAGGCAGCATCGGGCAATAATAATTTTCCAGCCAGCTGGCCATATCTCCAACAGTCCCGCGAATAATGATCACGGCCTGGTTATGATCATTGGTATAGAGCCACCATAGATTTTTCATTCCCATTTCATGCGATTCATATACCATATGATAAGGATCTTTTACCTTGCTTCGTTGCTCTTTATCCGGAATGCTGCTTTTATAAAATGCCATGGAAAGAAACGCCGCATATTCTTTGGGGTCAAAGACCGGCTCAAACTTCTGCGCCGCAGTCCGGATAACAATTAAAAGAACAGGAAGGATCAACAGCTTTAATTTCATAAGCCCTATTATTTAGAATCGGTCAAAAATAGCCATTTGTACATTATTCTACTCCGGGCGGGGAACGGAATGTTACGGGTATGTTTTGTAGGAATAGAAGGCTGCAGTCATAAGATAGCCCTGCCCGGATTTGAGGGATGTAATGCAGCAGCGCGCCGGTAAAAAAATCCCGGTCCGCCGAACGAACCGGGATAAAAACAAACAATCATGAAAAACTATAAGGTCTTTAATACATTGTTCATACTGCGTACCGCGTCAGCGCTTTTATTAAATGCAGCCTGTTCTTCGTCAGATAGTTTAAAATCAATAATCTTTTCCCAGCCGTTCTTTCCCAGGGTTACCGGAACTACAAGTGAAATATCTTTTTGGCCATATTCCCCGTCCAGCGCCACACCACAGGAGATCAGCTTTTTTTCATCACGCAGAATGCTTTCTACCATTGCCGCCGTTCCAGCTCCCGGTGCATACCAGGCAGAGGTACCGATCAGTTTGGTTAGTGTGGCGCCACCTACCATAGTATCCGCCACAATTTTATCCTGCTGCTCTTGTGTTAAAAAGTTCGTTACCGGCGTGCTGCCCCAGGTAGCGTGTTTTATTAAAGGGATCATTGTTGTATCTCCATGTCCGCCAATGACCACAGCGTTCAGATCTGCCGGTGAGCAGCCCAGTTCCTGGCTCAGGTAATAACGGAACCGCGCAGAATCCAGGGCGCCGCCCATTCCCAATACCCGGTTTTTGGGCAGGCCGGAGGTCTGAAGGGTCAGATAGTTCATGGTATCCATCGGGTTGGATACTACAATAAGGATAGTATCAGGAGAATATTTCAGAATATTTTCAGTTACGCTTTTTACGATCCCGGCATTTACACCAATCAGCTCTTCGCGGGTCATGCCCGGTTTACGCGGCAGGCCGGATGTGATCACTACCACATCGGAATTTTCTGTAGCCACATAATCGTTGGTAACACCTTTTATCTTTGTATCAAATCCCAGCAACGCTGCTGTCTGCATCATATCAATCGACTTGCCTTCAGCCACGCCCTCTTTAATGTCCAGCAAAACCAATTCTGATGCTAATTCTTTTCTGGCAATATTGTCAGCACAGGTAGCTCCAACCGCTCCGGCTCCTACTACAGTAACTTTCATTATAAATCGTTTTAAAGATGAATTGAATAGTAACAAATTTAACTCATTAATCTTCATGAAACTAACGTAAGGTCAAAATCGACGTATTAAATTAAAAAGCCGGAAAAAATATTTTTAAAACGTATTGTTACAACAGCAGATTTCCCTATTTTTGCAATCCCAAATCTGATCCTCATCAGCATTTTGGGCGGATTGACCCATGGTGTAACGGTAGCACTACAGATTTTGGTTCTGTCTGTTAAGGTTCGAATCCTTATGGGTCAACAACTAATATTGAATTTCAATTGATTAAGCGCAGGTATACACAAATCTGCGCTTTTTTATTTTACCTTCTTTTTTATTGTGATCCTATATTTAGGGATCAGGTTGAAATTTGTATGGCCGGAGCATGAATGAAGATTTTTTACAGGTCTTATTTTCAAACAGGTATCATTGATCTTTCTTACTTTTATTGCATGTTCGAATTCATCATTATTATCCTGGTTATTCTGGTATTTGCAGGCTATTCCATGCGTAAAAAATAAGTATTTTCGTTGATCTGAAGATTTAAACAGCAATAAATGCTTTCTGTATAACTTTGGGCCAGATATAGTAACCACTTGTAAAACATTTGTTGGTAATGCTCCTGATGCCGGGAAATTATTTGCCATCTGTTTATAAAATATGCTGATGCAGAAAAAGAGCTCACTTGCATACTTTATGCTATTACTTGCCGTAACACTTTATGGCAACTGCCAGGAAAAAATAACCCTGCCGGCGCTGCTGGGGGAGATGACCGACTTTACGGCTATTGCAAAATTTCCCGATCCGCAGTATACGCTCAGACAGGCAAGTAGTTATGACAGGCGATCCATAGCCGCAGATCAGCCGGGATGGTTTGCAAATGCTGATTTTAACCAGTTTATCAGGAACGAAAAAAATGAAGGGCGTAAAGAATTTGTAATGATGGATGCTGACGGCCCGGGCGCTATTGTACGTTTCTGGCTGACCACAGTTGTAAAGCCCGGGACCCTGCGCTTTTATTTTGACAATGAAAAAAAGGCATCTCTTAAAATACCAGCATTTGATTTATTAAAGGGGTTCCGGTTAGGATCGGCATTGTTAAACCCGCATAGCAGCTATGAGCCTGAAGGAAAAGGGGGCAATACATTATATCTTCCGTTGCTGTATCAAAAACATTGTAAGGTAACCTGGGAATATACAGACACATCCGCCCTTAATAAGCCCCACTATTACCAGATCAATTACAGAACCTATGCGCCGGGAACAAAAGTAGAAACATTTGCTTTTAAACAGCTCTCCCTGTATAAGGCAGCTATTAATAAAGCCGAAGCATTGCTGTGGAACCCGGCACCTCCATCAGGGAAGGAAACGGTATGGAAGCAAACACTGGTCAAAGGAGAAACGGCCGGCATTCCTTTACCGGGTGGTGCAAATGCCGTTCGGGAAATTATGATAAAGCTGACTGCAGATAAAGCAGATAAAAAAAAGGACTATGGAAAAATATGGCGGAGCGTATTTTTAAAGATAATATTTGACGGGAAGCAGACCGTGCTCTGCCCGCTTGGGGATTTTATAGGCAGCGGTTATGGCGGCATGCCCGTCAAAAGCTGGTACAGGGAATTAACAGACAGGGGAGCGCTCACCAGCCGATGGGTGATGCCTTACAAAAGAACAGCTGTAATCTCTTTTATAAACCAAAATGACTTTGCAGTAAATCTGAGTGGCATTGCAATAACAGCCCCGTTGAACTGGGATGCCAATACCCTATATTTTCATACAACCTATAAATATGAAAAAAATATAAAGGACGCCAAATGGGATTATGATGTAACAAAGGTTGCCGCCAAAGATCCGGATGCCCCTATCGACTGGAATTTTGCCGCTATCAAAGGAAAAGGTATTTATATGGGCAATACATTATCTGTAAACAATCATATGAGCACATGGTATGGAGAGGGGGATGCCAAGGCTTATGTTGACAACGAAACCTTTCCTTCAGAGTTTGGTACCGGGCTGGAAGATTATTATAACACCTCGTGGGCACCTGTTGTGATCTATCAGACGCCATTTGCCAATGCGCCAAGAGTCGACAACCCTTCGTCAAAAGGATACAATACCTTTACAAGAACCAGGATATTAGACGCCATACCTTTTCATAAGGCGTTTTCCTTTGACATGGAAATGTTGAGTTGGGAGGGAGGCACCATTGACGCTGCCGCCACTACCTACTGGTATGGTGCTCCGGGCTCGGATGATCAATAATGTTATAACCGTTATAAAACAATAAGATCATAACAGCTATAAGGCAGTAAACTTAATATAAAAGCATAGAATATATGATGAAGCACATAATGAGCAGCACTTTATTGCTCGCAATTCTTCTGCCGGGCCTGGCTCAGGAACAGGTGCATACCAAAAGCATCAGTACCTATTTTACAGCAGAAAAAAAGTACCTGGTGTTGCCTGTAAAAAATGGCGCCCCCAAACGGAATCTGGAGCTGTGGGTGGATGGCGTAAACACCCGTTTTTGGGATATGGAATTAGCGGAGGGCAAGCCGGACTGGTATGCTTATATGCGCATTGATGAATGGAAAGGGAGGCCCGTTGAGCTGAGAGTGGATAAAGTAAGTGATACAACAACAATATTTGAACCGGTACTGCAAAGTGATGCAGATACCAACCGCAATGAATATAAAGAAGCGCTGCGGGCACAGTTCCATTTTTCACCCAAACGGGGCTGGACCAATGACCCGAACGGGATGGTGTATTTTAATGGCGAATATCATTTGTTCTTCCAGCACAATCCCTACGGACGGGAATGGGGCAACATGACCTGGGGGCATGCGGTAAGTAAAGACCTGATTCACTGGACAGAACTGGGTGACGCCATACACCCGGACCAGGGAGGACCGGTATTCAGCGGCAGTGCAGTTGTAGACAAAAATAATACCAGCGGGCTGGGCGAAAACGGAAAACCGGCAATGGTATTGTTCCATACAGGCGCCAGGGGCTGGGGACAGTATATGAGCTGGAGCACAGACGGCCGCAATTTTCATCAGTACCATAAAGCAGTGGTACCACGCATTAATAAAGACAACCGTGATCCCAAAGTCATCTGGTATGAGCCTGCCAAAAAATGGATAATGGTTTTATGGGTAGAACGGGGTAATAACGGGCAGAATAGTATGCAGTTCCTTACTTCTCCGGATCTTAAAAACTGGGCGCCGGTAAGTATTACTTACGGGGGCATTGGCAACGACCACTACCTGTTTGAATGCCCCGAGTTCTATGAGCTGCCGGTACAGGGTATGAACGGGGTAAAGAAATGGGTGCTTACGGGCGCAAATACAGAATATGCGATCGGCAGTTTTGACGGTACGCATTTTACAGAAGAAGAAAAAAAGCTGCAAAACCAATACGGGCGCGACTTTTATGCTCCTCAAACCTTTAATGAGGCGCCTGCCGGCCGCCGTATTGAGATCGGCTGGTGGCGTACCAATACCGCAAAGGGGGCAATGCCTTTTAATCAATCGATGAGTTTGCCAATGGAGCTCAGGCTGATTAAAACTGCCGGAGGCATACGGCTGACCCGTATGCCCGTAAAAGAGGTGGAGGGCCTGAGGGGTAAAATGTATAAGCTGGGCAATAAAACCCTCAGGGAACATAGTGCCAATCCTTTAAAGAATATCAGCATTGAACTGGCAGAGGTACGTATGGAGCTCAGACCCGGTAAAGCAAAAGAAGTGCAGTTGAACATTCGTGGTGTTAGGGTAACGTATGATGTACTGCATCAGCAACTGGTAGTGGATGGGGTGAAAGCGCCGGCTCTTTTGCTGGATGGAAAACTAAGCCTGCAGATCTATGCAGACAGAACCGGGCTTGAGCTGTTTGCCAATAATGGCCTTGTATATATGCCCGTTAATATCAATATTGAAGACAGTAACCGCTCTTTGTCGCTGGCCGTCAAAGGAGGCACGGTTAAAGTTTCCGGTCTTGAAGTATATGAGCTAAAAAGTATATGGCAGTAATATCATCTTTTCTGACATTAACGATTGAAAGGATAAGTACATTGCTAAAAACGAATGTCATGGTGAGGCAACCATAAAAGCGTTGCATTTAAGCTTATTGGGATGACAGTTTTTCATTGGAGCTGATCGTATCAAAGAAAAGACCGTCTCAATGATCAGGACGGTCTTTTAATCTGTTTATCGTGGTGATGATTAATGATGGTGATGGTGCTCGCTTACCATCTTTGTAAATTCCTCAGCGCTGATCGATTTTGCTTTGGGGCGCACCTTGGTTTCTGCCCATTCAAATACTTTCTGGGACTGGATCCGGTTGTACGCGTCTTCAACATATTTCCGGTCTTTCATCATTCGGTTAATATAATCATCCACCCAGGGCTGATCATCAATAGCACCCAGTTGCCCGCCCATATACTGGAGCAATTGCTGCTTTGCAAAATCTTTAATCTCTTCCGGCGACACCTGGATATTGTTTTCAGTAACAATTTTTTCAGTGATCAATGTCCATTTCAGCTGGTTCAGGAAAGAAGGCATTTCTGCCTCAATTTCTTCCTCGGTTTTTACCGGCTGGGGATGTTCTCCTTCCTGCTGTTGGTTGTTTTGAGAAGTCAGCCAGTTTTTCAGGAATGCTTCGGGAAACTCAATTTCAGTATCTTCCACTAATTTATGGAACAACTGGTCATGGATCTGGTTACGGCTTTGTGCTGCCCAGTAGCTGTAAATTTCGTCGTGTACTTTCTTTTTAAAATCTTCTTCGGTCTTTACATCGCCGGCAGGGTATAACTGGGTAAAGAATTCTTCGCTCAGTTCTCTTTTTTCCAGGAGCCCAACTTTAGTAATGGTTACCCGGAACGTTTTGTCTTTTGTGGCGGCATCCTTTTTATCAAGGCCCAGGTCCTGTGCAATGAAATCCAATTCTTTATCTTCAAAGGCATCGCCCAGCCGTATGTTAATGCTGTCTCCGGCTTTTTTGCCGGTCAGCTGTTCCCTTACCGCAGGTGCAAAATATTTTACCAGGAGGGAATTGTCTTTCTTTATACCATCCTCTGTTTCATTGCCCGTAGCATCGGTTTCTGTAAAGGTGATGTTTACAACATTGTCGTCATTCTCAACCGTTTCTTTATCGGCCATATTGCCATACCGGTTTTGCAGCCGTTCAATCTCTTCCTGCACCATTGCATCCGTAATGTCAATATTATAACCGGTAATTTCGGCCTTGGCCAGGTCCAGCATTTTAAAATCCGGTTTTAAACCAATTTCAAAATGGAAGTCATATTCACCGGGATTGCGCACATCCAGTTTAGACAGGTCATTTTCCAGCGGGAGTGGCTGGGCAAAAATGCTGACCTTATTTGTTTCCAGGTAATTGACCACTTCTTTGTCAATAGAACGCAGCACCTCATCCATAAAAAGAGAAGGGCCGTACATTTTCTTTATGAGGCCGGAGGGAACTTTTCCGGGGCGGAATCCCGGGATACTTGCTTTTTTACTGTATTCTTTTAAAGATTTTTCAAAACCGGGTAAATAATCAGCCTTCTCAAGCTTTACACTCAGTTTTTCATGCAGGGGGCCAATTTTTTCTTGCGTAATCGTAGCCATAAAAATTTATAGTTTATTAATTTACAGTTTATAGTTTATAAACCATAAACCACAAACCATAAATTTGGAATGGTCCGGATGAAGGGACTCGAACCCCCACACCTTGCGGCATCAGATCCTAAGTCTGACGTGTCTACCAATTTCACCACATCCGGTAAGAACTTTATACCCGAAAGTTTTCGGGAGGGCTGCAAATGTAGCACATTATTGGTTAAAAAATCAGTTTTTATACAACATTCCAATAATTTTTATCGTCTTCAGAAGGAGTGTAACACAGGAGCCGCACAACGGCCATTGGGTGCATAAATCAGTAGGAATCATTGCTTTTTAAGCAAATTGTGCATCCATATATAAAATATGTAATTTTAGTGAGTGTTTGAACCCATAAAAAGAAGCAGCAGGAGTCGTATTGCATGAAAACAGTAGAGCAAAAACCTAAATACAGTCTGAACGAAGAGCAGGAAAAAAAGCTTATTTTAAGAGAATACCGGTCTTTGCTCAGGGCGCTGAAAGATAAGATAAAACCCGGCGATAAGAACATCATCCGTCATGCGTTTGAAATGGCGGCAGAAGCCCATAGCAGTATGCGGCGGAAAAGCGGTGAGCCCTATATCTTACATCCCATTGCGGTAGCAAAGATCTGCGTGGAAGAAATAGGCCTGGGCGTTCGCTCAACAATCTGTGCTTTGCTGCATGATACGGTGGAAGATACTGATATTACCCTGCAGGATATTGAACGGGAATTTGGCTCTGAAATAGCCCGCATTGTTGATGGGCTGACCAAGATCTCCAATGTGATTGATACATCAGCCTCACAGCAGGCGGAGAATTTTAAGAAGATCCTCCTTACGCTGACCGATGACCCGCGGGTGATCCTGATCAAACTGGCGGACCGCCTTAATAATATGCGTACGCTGGATAGTATGAAGCGGGAAAAACAGCTGAAAATTGCTTCCGAAACCGTTTATGTTTTTGCACCATTGGCACACCGCATGGGACTGTACAGCATCAAAACGGAGCTGGAAGACCTGGCCATGAAATACCTGGAACCGGATACGTACAGGGAAATTGCCCGCAAACTGGCGGAAACCAGGCGTGACCGTACCCGGTACATTAATGAATTTATAAAGCCGATCAAGGAAAAACTGGAAAGGAATAAATTCGACTTTGAAATATACGGCCGCCCTAAAAACATCCACTCCATCTGGAATAAGATGAAAAAGAAGGGGGTGACCTTTGAAGAAGTATACGACTTATTTGCCATCCGCATTATCCTCAATTCTCCACCGGAGCGGGAAAAGGAGGATTGCTGGAAAGTATATTCCCTTATTACGGATGAATATACACCTTCTATTGAGCGCCTGCGGGACTGGGTGAGTAACCCAAAGTCCAACGGGTATGAGGCCCTGCATACCACGGTAATGGGCCCGAGGGGAAAATGGGTAGAGGTGCAGATCCGCACCAAACGCATGAATGAAATAGCCGAAAAGGGCCTGGCAGCACACTGGAAATACAAAGAAGGAGCCAGCAATGAGAACCGTTTTGATAAATGGTTCCAGCAGATACGGGAAGCGCTGGGTAACCCGGATGCAGACAGCGTTGATTTTCTGCAGGATTTTAAAACCAGCTTTCTTACCGAGGAAATTTATATTTATACGCCTAAAGGCGATATAAAAATGCTTCCGGTGGGAAGCACTGCTCTTGATTTTGCATTTGCCATACATACCGCGGTGGGGGCAAAGACCATTGGCGCCAAGGTGAATCATAAGCTGGTGCCCATCAGCTATAAACTGAGGAGCGGCGACCAGGTGGAGATCATTACCAGCAATAAGCAGACCCCTTCAGAAGACTGGCTCTCATTTGTGGTAACCGCCAAGGCCAAAGCAAAGGTAAAAGAAGCGCTGAAGGAAGAAAAGAAAAAAGTGGCCGACGAAGGCCGGTATACGGTGCAGCGCAAGCTGGAAGGCATGGGGGCTTCCATGCAGCAATCCAATATTGATGAGCTGGTGCATTTTTATAAGCTCAACTCCAACCTGGAGCTCTTTTACCAGGTAGCCATAAAGAATATCGACCTGAAGGAGTTAAAAGATTTTAAGGTGATCGGCGACCGGATCGAATATCCCAAGGTTGTAAAAATTGTTCAGGAAAATAAAATTGAAAGCCAGGCCGTGCCTGCTACAGGCGGAAATAAACAGCAGGATACGGAGCTGATCATTTTTGGCGAAAGCAGCGATAAGATCATGTATCACCTGGCCAATTGCTGCAAGCCTATTCCGGGCGATGATGTTTTCGGCTTCATTACAACCGGGAAGGGGCTGGCCATTCACCGCACCAACTGCCCCAACGCACCCAAGCTGCTGGCCAACTACGGGCACCGGATCGTAAAAACAAAATGGGCCAAGAACAAGGAAATCTCTTTTCTTACCGGTATCAAGATCATCGGCATGGATGATGTGGGCGTGGTCAGCAAGATCACCAGCCTGATCTCAGCAGAGTTAAAGATCAATATTGCCGCGCTTACAATTGAAGCCTCGGAAGGGCTTTTCGAAGGAAATATAAAAGTATATGTGCATGATAAGGAGGAACTGGATGAGCTGGTAAACCGGCTGAAAGACCTGGAAGGGATTGAATCTGTAGAGCGGTACGATACCGAAGATTTGCCGGCTACTTCTGCGGCCCGGTAAACCCCTGTTGTGAATTGCAACGGATCAGCATCTGACTTTTGTAATGCTATGATATCTATTGGAGCTGCCGGCTGTTAAAGAAATACACCCCGGGTCTTTGCTTGATTGGCAGAACCGGGAAAATAACAGTACAGACGATCCTGATAAGAATGAAATTCAACTGAAACAACTAAAAAGTGCCCTGGAGCGCATCACCGATTAAAAAGCAGAAAGAAATATTTGCAGGACTGCAGAATGCCGGCTGGTTCCTTATAAACTTTTTAATTTATAAACCTCCAAACCTCTATTTTTGTAACCTTATTTTAGGGTAGTTAATAAAAAAATCACAATGATAGATGTAATCTTGGGTCTGCAATGGGGCGATGAGGGTAAAGGCAAAATTGTAGACTTCTTTGCAAAGGACTATGATGTAGTAGCCCGTTTCCAGGGTGGGCCCAATGCCGGCCATACACTGTACCGGAACGGGGAAAAACTGGTGCTCCGCCAGATACCATCCGGTATCTTTAACGAAGGCAAAATAAACCTGATCGGCAATGGGGTGGTGCTGGACCCGATTTCGCTGGAACAGGAATGTGAGCAACTGACAAAATTTGAAGGGGATCTGAAAAAGAACCTTTATGTATCCGAAAGAACGAACCTGATCATTCCCACACACCGGGCTTTGGACAAAGCTTCAGAGCAGGCAAAAGGCAAAAGCAAGATCGGTTCCACGTTAAAAGGCATCAGCCCGGCGTATATGGATAAAACAGGCCGTAATGCATTACGTGTTGGCGACATCCTGAACCCCGACTTTAAAAATATGTATGAAGCGCTGAAAGAAAAGCACTATGTGCTGCTGAACACTTATGGGTTTGATGAAGATATCAGCGCAGACGAACAGGCATTCTTCAAAGCGATTGAATTTTTAAAAACGCTCAATATTGTAAACGGCGAATATTTTATCAATAAATTACTGAAAGAAGGGAAAAAGGTACTGGCTGAAGGCGCCCAGGGAAGCATGCTGGATGTGGATTTTGGCACTTTTCCGTTTGTAACTTCCTCCAATACCATTTCTGCCGGGGTTTGCAATGGTTTGGGAGTGGCACCACAGTATATCAAAGAGGTAATAGGCATTACCAAAGCCTATTGCACACGTGTGGGAAGCGGGCCGTTTCCTTCAGAACTGGAAAATGAAGACGGGCAGCGTTTACGCGATATTGGCCGCGAATACGGGGCCGTAACCGGCCGGCCACGCCGCTGTGGCTGGATTGACCTGGTAGCCCTGAATTTTGCCTGTATGATCAATGGTGTAACCCAATTAGTTATGACCAAAGCAGATGTGCTGGATCACTTTGAAAAACTGGAAGTATGCACGGCTTATGAGCTGGATGGAACGGAAATCAGAGAGATTCCATTACGTTTGGACCTGGCCGATTATAAAGCCCGGTTTAAAGCGTTTGATGGCTGGCATACAGACATTACCGGTGCCCAGTCCTATGCCGAGCTGCCGGAGAAAATGAAAGCATATATCCGGTTTATTAACCAGTACCTGGGGGTTGATGTAAGGTATATTTCAAACGGGCCGGAAAGAGAGCAACTGATCAAAATCTGATTTATAAAAAAGAAGTTTAAAAATTTGGAGAATTAAAAAGTTCGATTAAAATTTACATTTTCATTTATTAGATTTTATTTAGGTTATGGCAAAATCAAATAAGTCAACAGGAACAGACAAGAAGACAAGAGCAGGAAAAGCGCCTGCGGAGAAAGCCTCTTCAAAATCAAAGAAGCAGGATGAGGAATTAGAGGATGATGATGAGAACTATCCGGACGATGAAGATGAAACACCAAAGAAGGGAAGGAAAGGGAAAGCGTCTGATGATGATGACGACGATGAGGATGATTTTGACGATACGGATGATGACTGGGATAAAATAGAAGAAGAGGAAGATTGGGATAAGGACTTTGAAGAGTTTGATATCCCAAAGTCAAAAACAAAATCCGGAGGCACCAAAGGAAAAAAATCGTATGATGACGATGATGACTTCCAGCCTGATGAAGAGTTTGACGATTTATTTGGCAATGATGATGACGATTTTGACGATGATGATTTCAGGTAGATCATTATGAAATGATTAATAGTAAACATTGAACAGAACAGTTAAGGACGCGCATGTTTTTCATATAAGTGATGCTGCCTTAATAAAGAGCAAGGTGTTAAACTGGTTACAACAGTTTAACACTTTTTGTTTTCTGGATTCCTGTGGCTTTCCCGGGCATCAGCTCGGTTTTATTGCGGGTGCGGGCGTATGCTCAATGTATGCATCGTCAGCGCCGGATGCACTTTCCGGCTTTCAGGAATATTATACACAGCAAAAAGGATGGCTTTTCGGGCATCTGGGGTACGAGTTGCAGACCAGCCATACATTTGCTGCTTCTCAAAAAGAAGATGCGCTTTTGTTCCCGGATATCTGTTTTTTTGAGCCTGAATTTGTTGTGCAGCTAAAAGGTATGCAGTTGTCTATTGCCGCCGCCGCTCCTCACAGGATCTTTGATCAGATACAGAGCAGCACACCCAGACCGAACCGTACAGCAGGCAGCATTTCAGCGATCCGGTCGGGCATAGATCTAAAAGAATATAGGGGAGTCATTGAGCAGCTACAGCAGCATCTGCATCGTGGTGATTGCTATGAAATAAATTATTGTGTGGAGTTCTTTGCAGAACGGGCAGCAATAGCGCCATTTGAAATTTACAGACGGCTGATGGAAATGAGCCCTGCTCCTTTTGCAGGCCTGTACCGGTTAAAGGATCAATGGCTGATCTGTGCAAGCCCTGAGCGGTATCTGAAAAAACAGGGAGCTCATCTGATGAGCCAGCCTATAAAAGGAACGCTTTCAAGACAGGCTCGCACGGCGGACGGTTTACAAAAGGAAAGGGAAGTATTATTCAGGAGTCAGAAGGATCGGGCTGAAAATGTAATGGTGGTAGACCTGGTGCGCAATGATCTTTCAAGGATCTGCAGAGAAGGAACGGTACAGGTTGATGAACTGTTTGGTATTTACAGTTTTGCACAGGTGCACCAGATGATCTCCACGGTTTCCGGTAGGATTAACGACACTGTTACTTTATCAGAGATATTAAAGGCAACCTTTCCGATGGGCTCCATGACAGGAGCGCCCAAGATCAGCGTCATGCAGCTGATAGACCGTTATGAAAAAAATAAGCGGGGCATTTTCTCAGGTGCTGTTGGCTATGTGCAACCCAATGGGGATTTTGATCTGAATGTGGTGATCAGGAGCCTGATGTATAACAGCTCCACCCGCTATCTTTCCTATAAAGCAGGCTCGGGGATTACCATTTACAGTGATCCTGAAAAGGAATGGGAAGAGTGTCTTTTAAAAGCAAAAGCGATCGGGGCTGTGCTCAAAGGGATATGAGCTTTCGGCAAACCCACCCTCCGGCTGCCGTTTCTTTGTACAACTGCGCGGAAATAGGATTTTTCCTGCAGTCCTTTTCCTGTAATCCGCAAAAATACCTGCAGGCATTAAACAATAGCGGCACAAAACACTGTGCGGAAGATATATTCATGTATTTGCGGCGGATAAAAGCAAGCCCGGAATATTATTGATTGTTTTCAGACCGTTTTACTGCCTGTAAAAAAGCATCCCTGCAGGATTCACTTACAGGAATTTCAACAGGGCCGATGCAGACCAGGTCCCTTTTAATGACTGTTATTTTTGACAATGCCACCAGGTAAGATTTGTGCGTACGTATAAACATTCCCTGCGGAAGTTTTTCTTCCATGGCTTTCATCGTCATTCTTGTGAGTATAGGCCTGGAAGAGCCAGCCAGGTGAATTTTTATATAGTCTTTGAGCCCTTCAATATAAGTGATATCCGCAATCGCCACTTTTACAAGCGTATATTCTACATTTACAAACAGGTATTGCTCCCGGAGATCTGTTCCGGTTGTTTTGGCTTTTTTTAGCTGGTACAGCTCTGATACACGGTTGCAGGCTTTTAAGATCCGCTCAAAACTAAAAGGTTTTAAAATATAATCCACAACATTCAGCTCAAAACCCTGTAAAGCGTATTTTTCATAGGCTGTTACCATAATGATCAGGGGCGGGTTTTCCAGCGTATTCAGAAACTGGATGCCGTTAATTCCCGGCATCTGGATATCCATGAACAACAGGTCTATGGGCTCCGTTTGCAAATACTGGGAAAGCTCTAATGCATTTTTGCAGACACGTACCACCTCTATAAAAGGAATGCGGCTGAGGTTGTCCTGCAGCAACTCCCTTATTAACTGTTCATCATCTACGATAGCTGTTCTGATCATAATAGCTCCAGTTTTAATTGCACGTGAAAGACATTGTCTTTCCGGGTGATCTTTAGTTCATGTTTTTGAGGGTATAAGAGCTCCAGCCTTGATACTACATTTTGGAGCCCCACACCTGATTGTTCATATGCCGCACTGTCCTGATGAAGCGGAATGCCGTTTTGGACATCAAAGAAAAGCCGGTCATCAGCTACCGCCAACCGGATGGTTATACGGACTCCTGTGCCCTGTGCCGTTCCATGTTTAAAGGCATTTTCAACAAACGGGATCAACAGCATGGGTTCAATAAGGTAGTGATCCGCTACCGTATCAATGTCATCTTCGACCAGTTCATTCCCAAACCGCATTTTTTGCAATGAGATATAATTTTTTAAATGCGCTGTTTCTTTTAGCAGGGATACTTTTTTGCCCTGTGTATCATATACCATGTAACGCATAAATTCAGACAGTGTAATAAGGGCCGGCTCCAGCTGATCAGACCGCTTCCGGGCAAGGGATACAAGGTTGGTCATTACGTTGAAAAGAAAATGCGGACTGATCTGTGACCGCAGAAACTTTAATTCTGTCATCAGCATTGCCGCTTCTCTTTCTTTTTGTTTTCTCTCAAAGTGGATGCGGTCGATCACTTTCCGGTAAACAATGCTGATGATGAACACGCCTACTGAGGGGGCAAATGAAAAACGGTATACAGCGGGATATTGCAGCAGCTGCGGGTACCCGGTTTTCAGGATCGCAAATTTTAAAATAAAGGAAAGCCCCAGCAACAATACTGCTAAAGGTATATACAACCACCAGCGCCGGATATTTAAAAACCTGGGAGCAAGATAATAAGCATTGACATAGAAGATGAACATATGAAGCATTCCGAATGCCGTAAAAACAAACCCCGGCATCCATCCTATTTTATATTGATCGTCTGCAGAACCAACAAAGTAGGGGAGCAGCAACAGAACACTCCATATGAGTATATGGAAAATTACATTGATATGCTGTTTATGGATGGTCATTATTATCCGAATAGCAAAATAACCGGCCGCTCTTTAAAAATAAAGCTACAAAATTTTAACGGCCCCCGCTACCGGCCGGCCGGGGCTATGCCCGGCACGGCGTAAGAGAGTAATTGCTCCTTATACAACTGTTATTGACAGCATCGCGTAGCGAAGTCTAAAGATCGCTGCGTTGTCAGAGCGGTTGTCTTCGGTGAAATCGTTTTTCCGCTCGTTTTTGCTTTTGTGACAAAACTTCGATCAGCCCCTATAACAACAATGGGAAAAGATCATTTAAGGTAAGCGGTTCCCTTTGTAGTAACCGGAATCTGCCTGCTGGTGCGCCCAGCAGTGCCTGTCATTAAAACGCGGGTTGCCCTGGCGAAAACGGAAAATAAAAATATTGGAAATAATAAAGCCTGTGAGCAACAGGATCGCTGCAATTTTAGTAAGAACCGTAAGTGTTTTATGATGGGCAAAGGATCCGAACAGGTATCCCAGGATCAAAACAAAACAGGCTATTAAAAGGATCCGGCTGATGATAAAGAAAGTAATAAACATGACTGTTGTTTTTGAATGTTGAATAATGGCTGCTGTTAAGAAGCTTTTCTGTTCAGCAGCATTGCAAAACAAAAATAGACTGCAGTGAAGCCCGCCGCCGCGGTCTGTAGATCAATCCGGAAATTGTTGCGACAAAAACCGGGCAGCCTTCAACAATTATTGGCCTGGTATGCTTGCGGCGGCTGCCTAATAATATTTTGTGTTTTGCAATATTTAATTAACTTTAAATTACGTACGATCGTTGTTTATTAATGTTTAATTTTATTTATTTTATTTTCATTGTTTGGTAACAATTAATTTAAATAAGTCTTTTTCCTTTGTAGCGATTTAGAGTGTGCATCAGTATAATACAATTTTAAAAGGTTTGCTGTGGCATAAGCTGAAATTGAAAGGGCGCCAACCCGGGCAGAATAGGGGAATGACAGATATATACAGCATGAACGTAATACAGGCTTATGCTTAACTGGCTAAAAAACAGCCGGATCCCGGATACAAAAAAATGAATGGTTCAGATGCATCTTTTATTGTATAAGAATATAGAACTCCTTAATGATGGTTGCTTTCTGGTGTTTATTACAATTGATTTAAAACACTAATCCTGTACTCATGTATTCAAACAGTACACTTATAGAATTATTAAAAGAGGGTGATGAAACTGCGTTCAGAGAAATCTATGATCGCTATTACGATCCTGTTCTGAAAAATATTTCAAAGTGGGAGGCTGACCTGAACAGCCGGGAAGACATTTTACAGGAAGTTTTTATGGAACTTTGGAATAAAAAAGAACATATTTCCCCAAACGTAAATATTGGAGGATGGCTGTTTACAACCAGTTATCATATGACCATGTCCCATTTGAGGAAAACGCTGAAAATGCCTATCAGATCCATTGAAAATTATAGTATTGAACAATTGCACCGGATGCCGGATGAAGAAGACATCCTGTTAAAAGAAGCGCTGTATGTTTCAAAATTGGGCAGGCTTAAATCAGCTATAGAATTACTATCGGAGCAAAAAAAGAAAGCATTTATCTTATATAAGGTAAAAGGCTTGCCATATGTTGAAATAGCCCGGCAAATGGGCATATCTGAATTTTCTGTAAGGCAGTACGTTAAAATGGCCATGAATCATCTCAGAAAGCTGGTAAAAATTTCTGATAAGGAGCTTTCTATCCTTTGTATCATTGTTTTTTGCTTATCGCGTTAGGGTTCTTAACAATTTATTAACTTTTTTACCCGTACCCTTTTTGGCGTTTATACCGCTTTAAGGGTATATGCTAAGTAAAGAGGAAATTGAACGGCTTCAGAATATTGTTCGGGATAAAAGTCTTTCGATAGAAGAAAGAAGAAACGCCTTTCTTCAGCTACAGGAGGAAGAAGCAATACTGCTGGAATCGGCATGGAAGGACTTTTATGAAGAGTACAGTGCGTCGTTTAACCGTTCCCAAACTAACCCTGAAAAGCATCGTATTTATAAAAAGATCACTCAAAAGCTGAATATAGGGCCTTACAATAAGCCGGCCTCAACAGGTGCCGGACGACCACGGCCCCTACGATTATTAAGATTTATTGCAGGTGCTGCCGCGCTATTAGTCATTGCTGCAGGTCTTTATTATTTATTTCAAAGTTCCGGTAGTGCCGGGGCAGGAAAGGATTTGTTAGCCGGTAAAGAGCAACACCCGTTAAGAAGCAGTAGCACGGAGTTTGATACGATCGTTAATACCAGTAAGCATTTTCAGGCATTTTTACTGCCGGACAGTTCACTGGCAGAGCTTGCACCGCAAAGCGTTGTTTACTATAAAAAAGGTTTTGCGGCTGATGGAAGGATCGTTTTTCTGCAGGGAGCTGGAAAGTTCTCCGTACATAAAAAAGCTGCAAAACCATTCTCTGTTTATGTTGATGGAATGGAAGTGCGCGACCTGGGAACCGTTTTCTATGTACAGTCAGCTGAAAAGAAATTAAAAGTGCGCCTTATTAAGGGAAAAATACTGGTCCGCTCTTTAAAAGCATCCGTAAGCATACCGGAGATTGTGCTTAGTCCGGGGCAGGAAATTAATGTGAATACGGCTACCGGGGCTTATGCTGTTCAGAATAAAGTGGTGCCCCGCAGGAAAAAACAAAATGAGGAGCATCCGGACTTAAATCAAATGTTACTGACAAGAGAGCTGTCTTTTAACAGCGCTCCCATTGGTGAGGTTGTAAAAGAGCTTGGAAAGGAATTTGGGGTAACCATTATGATAAAGCAGGTACCTGCCAAAGACCTGTTATTTACCGGGCAGTTCCTGGAATACATGAGCCTTGCGAAGATCCTGGATGTCATCGCCCGTTCTTATAACCTTAAAGTGTATTATTCCGGTTCAACCGTTGTACTCAAAAAATAACTAAAAAAATTACCAGGAATTTGGAATGACTCAATGCCTGTACCAACTGATTTGATATGTGTAAGCTTTTTTGTTCTTCTGTTTTACTATTGCTGCTTTTTATAGTTTCCGGTACTGCGCGTGCCCAGGTTCCCGGCCAGACGGGTACCATAAAAGGTATCGTTACTTCGCTTTCGGACAACAGTAATCTGCGGGGGGTAACCGTTACGGCTTCAAGTCCTGCGGGGAAAATAGTGGCGCGGACCCTTTCAGACTCAACAGGGCGTTTTGAGTTGAGCCGTCTGATGGCCGACTCTGTATATATGGTAGATCTGGAGCATGTAGGCTTTAAAAAGTTCAGCAAAAATATACTGGTGAAAAGCGGGCATGAAAATTCGCTTTTTGTGCAGCTGGTGCCTGCCCAGGATTCCATGCCGGAAGTGGTGGTTATTGGTTATGGACAGGTGAAGGGGAAAGATCTTACAGGGTCGGTAACCAATGTGAACACAGATGTGCTGCAGAATACTTCGGTAATGTCGGCAGACCTGGCATTGCAGGGCAGGGTTGCGGGTATGGATATACTGGCTTCTTCCGGGGAGCCGGGCGCAGAAGCTTCCATCCGCATACGCGGAACACGTTCGGTGACTGCTACCAATGAACCGTTGATTGTGGTAGACGGCGTGTATGACGCCATTAGCAGCCTTACAGACATCAACATGGCAGATATTGCGTCTATCAGTGTGCTTAAAGATGCATCTGCCGCCGCCATCTACGGGTCCCGGGGCAGCAATGGGGTGATCATTATTACCACCAAAAAAGGGCTGAAGGGCAGGCCGAATATTACGCTGAAAACAGATATGGGCATTTCCCAGTTGCCCCGGCAACTGGATCTGATGAATGCTTCTGAGTTTGCACAATACCGGAATGATTACGCCTATTTTGCCACGTCTGACAACTATGGCCAGATCGGTCCCACTACGCCGCAGTCCGAATACCCTTATCCCGACCCGCTTTCAATGGGCGCCGGTACTAACTGGGTAAAGGAAATTACACGTAATGGAAGCTATGGAAATTACCTGCTGACTTTAAGCGGAGGCAGCGGCAAAGCCAACTATTATGCTTCTTTCAACTATAATAATACACAGGGGATTATTCAGAAAAGTGGTGCACAACGCTACACCGGGCGTTTGAACCTGGATTACCAGCTGTTTAAATGGATGAAAGTAGGGTATGGGTACAACTATACCAACCGGAACGACCGCAAGAATGTGGTTACGATCGGTGGCACCAACTGGTGGAATGCTGCCGTATTCCTGAACCCGCTTTTAAAGGTCAATAGCGATTTTAATGATTTATGGTATTCCGGTCAGAAATTCAATTCTCCAAGGGCGATGCTGGATTTTGATGTTCAGAACTGGGAAAAACGGAATATGGCCACACATTCGCTGAACCTGGATATTACACCTGCCCGGAACTTTAAGTGGAATACCCAGTTTACCTATTATCAGTATGCGCTTCATGCGTTCCGGTATGAACCCGGCAGCCTGCCCGCAAAAGCGGAAAATGAAGGAGGCACTGCTTACCGGGGAGAAAACACCAGTCAGAACCTGATGCTGCAGTCAACGCTTACTTATAATAAAGACTGGAGGGGAAAGCATCATATGGATGCGATGGCCGGCTTTACAGGGCAAAAAACGAAAGCGGATTACTTTTCCCTGCAGGGCAAAGGATATCTTTCTGATGATATTACCTGGAACAATATGGGAGCCATTCCTGATAAGGAAAATTTAACGCCTGCCTCCAGCAGTGCCCTTACCCAATCGATGTCTTATTTTTCAAGGCTCAACTATAATTATAAAAGCCGCTACTATGCTACTGTTACAGCAAGGCAGGATGGCGCCTCCAACTTTGCAGCGAACAAAAAATGGGCCTTTTTCCCGTCTGCAGCATTGAAATGGCGGATAAGCAGTGAAAAATTCATGAAAAATGTGTCATGGATCGATGAGCTTTCTATGCGGTTAAGTGCAGGCAGAGCTGGTAATAGCGGCATTAGTGCTTACCGGTCCCTTTCTGCCTTAACGTCTACCACCACAGGGTATTTATTTGACGGTTCACAACCGGTGGCTTTTTATCCGTTGCGCCTGGCCAATAATAATCTTTCCTGGGAAAAGACCGATATGTATAACCTTGCAACAGATATTGCCTTGTTCAATAAAAGGGTGTCCATTACACTGGAAGGGTATCTGTCGTATACCAGTGACCTGCTGCTGGATGTGCAAACGCCCACACAAACCGGCTACACCACGCAGCTCTCCAATGTGGGCAAGACCAATAACCGGGGGTTTGAGCTTACGGTATCTTCAACCAATATCAATAAACCTTCTTTCCTGTGGTCTTCAGTATTGACCCTTTCTCACAACCGGCAGCGGGTAGATGATATTGGCAATTACAGTTATGTAAATGTATACGGGGCATACGGAAATAACAGCTACATGATGTATGGCTACAAAGTGGGTTACCCGCTGAATGCGCTTTGGGGATTTAAATATGCAGGAACCTGGAAGTCGACTGATGAAATCAACCGCAATAAGGTTACCAATGCCTACATTTCTGCATCTAATGCGCAATATGCCCCCGGATCTGCCCGGTATATAGATGTGAACCATGACGGCATTTTTAACGAACAGGACCTGGTATACCTGGGGAATGCGGACCCGGATATTTATGGGGGGATCCAGAATGATTTCCGCATCCGGAGCTTTTTTGTCAGCACCTTCTTTAGTTATTCATTGGGTGGCAAAATTTATAATGTTGCTGAACAATGGCTGGGAAACGGATCGCCTTTTACCAATCAATACCGTTATATGCTGGATGCCTGGCATCCTGTCCGTAATCCTTCATCCGATATTCCGAGGGCGGGCAGCAATGATGGCATTGCCTCAGACAGGATGGTGCATGATGCCAGCTTTTTCCGGTTAAAAAATATTGCGATCGGCTATACCTGGAATACAGCAAAGCTGACCCGGAACGCGGTGCGCGATGTACAGCTGGTGCTGAGCGGGGATAATCTTATTGTATGGAAATATTATAATGGCTTTGACCCGGACGTATCCTCCAGCGGCAGTTCCTCCACGCTGCGGCGGGTGCCTAATAATATTTTGTGTTTTGCAATATTTAATTAACTTTAAATTACGTACGATCGTTGTTTATTAATGTTTAATTTTATTTATTTTATTTTCATTGTTTGGTAACAATTAATTTAAATAAGTCTTTTTCCTTTGTAGCGATTTAGAGTGTGCATCAGTATAATACAATTTTAAAAGGTTTGCTGTGGCATAAGCTGAAATTGAAAGGGCGCCAACCCGGGCAGAATAGGGGAATGACAGATATATACAGCATGAACGTAATACAGGCTTATGCTTAACTGGCTAAAAAACAGCCGGATCCCGGATACAAAAAAATGAATGGTTCAGATGCATCTTTTATTGTATAAGAATATAGAACTCCTTAATGATGGTTGCTTTCTGGTGTTTATTACAATTGATTTAAAACACTAATCCTGTACTCATGTATTCAAACAGTACACTTATAGAATTATTAAAAGAGGGTGATGAAACTGCGTTCAGAGAAATCTATGATCGCTATTACGATCCTGTTCTGAAAAATATTTCAAAGTGGGAGGCTGACCTGAACAGCCGGGAAGACATTTTACAGGAAGTTTTTATGGAACTTTGGAATAAAAAAGAACATATTTCCCCAAACGTAAATATTGGAGGATGGCTGTTTACAACCAGTTATCATATGACCATGTCCCATTTGAGGAAAACGCTGAAAATGCCTATCAGATCCATTGAAAATTATAGTATTGAACAATTGCACCGGATGCCGGATGAAGAAGACATCCTGTTAAAAGAAGCGCTGTATGTTTCAAAATTGGGCAGGCTTAAATCAGCTATAGAATTACTATCGGAGCAAAAAAAGAAAGCATTTATCTTATATAAGGTAAAAGGCTTGCCATATGTTGAAATAGCCCGGCAAATGGGCATATCTGAATTTTCTGTAAGGCAGTACGTTAAAATGGCCATGAATCATCTCAGAAAGCTGGTAAAAATTTCTGATAAGGAGCTTTCTATCCTTTGTATCATTGTTTTTTGCTTATCGCGTTAGGGTTCTTAACAATTTATTAACTTTTTTACCCGTACCCTTTTTGGCGTTTATACCGCTTTAAGGGTATATGCTAAGTAAAGAGGAAATTGAACGGCTTCAGAATATTGTTCGGGATAAAAGTCTTTCGATAGAAGAAAGAAGAAACGCCTTTCTTCAGCTACAGGAGGAAGAAGCAATACTGCTGGAATCGGCATGGAAGGACTTTTATGAAGAGTACAGTGCGTCGTTTAACCGTTCCCAAACTAACCCTGAAAAGCATCGTATTTATAAAAAGATCACTCAAAAGCTGAATATAGGGCCTTACAATAAGCCGGCCTCAACAGGTGCCGGACGACCACGGCCCCTACGATTATTAAGATTTATTGCAGGTGCTGCCGCGCTATTAGTCATTGCTGCAGGTCTTTATTATTTATTTCAAAGTTCCGGTAGTGCCGGGGCAGGAAAGGATTTGTTAGCCGGTAAAGAGCAACACCCGTTAAGAAGCAGTAGCACGGAGTTTGATACGATCGTTAATACCAGTAAGCATTTTCAGGCATTTTTACTGCCGGACAGTTCACTGGCAGAGCTTGCACCGCAAAGCGTTGTTTACTATAAAAAAGGTTTTGCGGCTGATGGAAGGATCGTTTTTCTGCAGGGAGCTGGAAAGTTCTCCGTACATAAAAAAGCTGCAAAACCATTCTCTGTTTATGTTGATGGAATGGAAGTGCGCGACCTGGGAACCGTTTTCTATGTACAGTCAGCTGAAAAGAAATTAAAAGTGCGCCTTATTAAGGGAAAAATACTGGTCCGCTCTTTAAAAGCATCCGTAAGCATACCGGAGATTGTGCTTAGTCCGGGGCAGGAAATTAATGTGAATACGGCTACCGGGGCTTATGCTGTTCAGAATAAAGTGGTGCCCCGCAGGAAAAAACAAAATGAGGAGCATCCGGACTTAAATCAAATGTTACTGACAAGAGAGCTGTCTTTTAACAGCGCTCCCATTGGTGAGGTTGTAAAAGAGCTTGGAAAGGAATTTGGGGTAACCATTATGATAAAGCAGGTACCTGCCAAAGACCTGTTATTTACCGGGCAGTTCCTGGAATACATGAGCCTTGCGAAGATCCTGGATGTCATCGCCCGTTCTTATAACCTTAAAGTGTATTATTCCGGTTCAACCGTTGTACTCAAAAAATAACTAAAAAAATTACCAGGAATTTGGAATGACTCAATGCCTGTACCAACTGATTTGATATGTGTAAGCTTTTTTGTTCTTCTGTTTTACTATTGCTGCTTTTTATAGTTTCCGGTACTGCGCGTGCCCAGGTTCCCGGCCAGACGGGTACCATAAAAGGTATCGTTACTTCGCTTTCGGACAACAGTAATCTGCGGGGGGTAACCGTTACGGCTTCAAGTCCTGCGGGGAAAATAGTGGCGCGGACCCTTTCAGACTCAACAGGGCGTTTTGAGTTGAGCCGTCTGATGGCCGACTCTGTATATATGGTAGATCTGGAGCATGTAGGCTTTAAAAAGTTCAGCAAAAATATACTGGTGAAAAGCGGGCATGAAAATTCGCTTTTTGTGCAGCTGGTGCCTGCCCAGGATTCCATGCCGGAAGTGGTGGTTATTGGTTATGGACAGGTGAAGGGGAAAGATCTTACAGGGTCGGTAACCAATGTGAACACAGATGTGCTGCAGAATACTTCGGTAATGTCGGCAGACCTGGCATTGCAGGGCAGGGTTGCGGGTATGGATATACTGGCTTCTTCCGGGGAGCCGGGCGCAGAAGCTTCCATCCGCATACGCGGAACACGTTCGGTGACTGCTACCAATGAACCGTTGATTGTGGTAGACGGCGTGTATGACGCCATTAGCAGCCTTACAGACATCAACATGGCAGATATTGCGTCTATCAGTGTGCTTAAAGATGCATCTGCCGCCGCCATCTACGGGTCCCGGGGCAGCAATGGGGTGATCATTATTACCACCAAAAAAGGGCTGAAGGGCAGGCCGAATATTACGCTGAAAACAGATATGGGCATTTCCCAGTTGCCCCGGCAACTGGATCTGATGAATGCTTCTGAGTTTGCACAATACCGGAATGATTACGCCTATTTTGCCACGTCTGACAACTATGGCCAGATCGGTCCCACTACGCCGCAGTCCGAATACCCTTATCCCGACCCGCTTTCAATGGGCGCCGGTACTAACTGGGTAAAGGAAATTACACGTAATGGAAGCTATGGAAATTACCTGCTGACTTTAAGCGGAGGCAGCGGCAAAGCCAACTATTATGCTTCTTTCAACTATAATAATACACAGGGGATTATTCAGAAAAGTGGTGCACAACGCTACACCGGGCGTTTGAACCTGGATTACCAGCTGTTTAAATGGATGAAAGTAGGGTATGGGTACAACTATACCAACCGGAACGACCGCAAGAATGTGGTTACGATCGGTGGCACCAACTGGTGGAATGCTGCCGTATTCCTGAACCCGCTTTTAAAGGTCAATAGCGATTTTAATGATTTATGGTATTCCGGTCAGAAATTCAATTCTCCAAGGGCGATGCTGGATTTTGATGTTCAGAACTGGGAAAAACGGAATATGGCCACACATTCGCTGAACCTGGATATTACACCTGCCCGGAACTTTAAGTGGAATACCCAGTTTACCTATTATCAGTATGCGCTTCATGCGTTCCGGTATGAACCCGGCAGCCTGCCCGCAAAAGCGGAAAATGAAGGAGGCACTGCTTACCGGGGAGAAAACACCAGTCAGAACCTGATGCTGCAGTCAACGCTTACTTATAATAAAGACTGGAGGGGAAAGCATCATATGGATGCGATGGCCGGCTTTACAGGGCGAAAAACGAAAGCGGATTACTTTTCCCTGCAGGGCAAAGGATATCTTTCTGATGATATTACCTGGAACAATATGGGAGCCATTCCTGATAAGGAAAATTTAACGCCTGCCTCCAGCAGTGCCCTTACCCAATCGATGTCTTATTTTTCAAGGCTCAACTATAATTATAAAAGCCGCTACTATGCTACTGTTACAGCAAGGCAGGATGGCGCCTCCAACTTTGCAGCGAACAAAAAATGGGCCTTTTTCCCGTCTGCAGCATTGAAATGGCGGATAAGCAGTGAAAAATTCATGAAAAATGTGTCATGGATCGATGAGCTTTCTATGCGGTTAAGTGCAGGCAGAGCTGGTAATAGCGGCATTAGTGCTTACCGGTCCCTTTCTGCCTTAACGTCTACCACCACAGGGTATTTATTTGACGGTTCACAACCGGTGGCTTTTTATCCGTTGCGCCTGGCCAATAATAATCTTTCCTGGGAAAAGACCGATATGTATAACCTTGCAACAGATATTGCCTTGTTCAATAAAAGGGTGTCCATTACACTGGAAGGGTATCTGTCGTATACCAGTGACCTGCTGCTGGATGTGCAAACGCCCACACAAACCGGCTACACCACGCAGCTCTCCAATGTGGGCAAGACCAATAACCGGGGGTTTGAGCTTACGGTATCTTCAACCAATATCAATAAACCTTCTTTCCTGTGGTCTTCAGTATTGACCCTTTCTCACAACCGGCAGCGGGTAGATGATATTGGCAATTACAGTTATGTAAATGTATACGGGGCATACGGAAATAACAGCTACATGATGTATGGCTACAAAGTGGGTTACCCGCTGAATGCGCTTTGGGGATTTAAATATGCAGGAACCTGGAAGTCGACTGATGAAATCAACCGCAATAAGGTTACCAATGCCTACATTTCTGCATCTAATGCGCAATATGCCCCCGGATCTGCCCGGTATATAGATGTGAACCATGACGGCATTTTTAACGAACAGGACCTGGTATACCTGGGGAATGCGGACCCGGATATTTATGGGGGGATCCAGAATGATTTCCGCATCCGGAGCTTTTTTGTCAGCACCTTCTTTAGTTATTCATTGGGTGGCAAAATTTATAATGTTGCTGAACAATGGCTGGGAAACGGATCGCCTTTTACCAATCAATACCGTTATATGCTGGATGCCTGGCATCCTGTCCGTAATCCTTCATCCGATATTCCGAGGGCGGGCAGCAATGATGGCATTGCCTCAGACAGGATGGTGCATGATGCCAGCTTTTTCCGGTTAAAAAATATTGCGATCGGCTATACCTGGAATACAGCAAAGCTGACCCGGAACGCGGTGCGCGATGTACAGCTGGTGCTGAGCGGGGATAATCTTATTGTATGGAAATATTATAATGGCTTTGACCCGGACGTATCCTCCAGCGGCAGTTCCTCCACGCTGCGGCGGGTGGATATAGGTGCCTACCCCAAGCCCAGGACCTATACGTTCAGCATTCAGGCCCGGTTTTAAAAATAATCAGCATCAAAGAATAAAAATGATGAAACGTTCCTATAAAAATTTTCATTTTTTTCATATCGGGAATGAAAACTCTTATTCATGATAAGTCCCATTCGGCTAAAAACGATAAAAATTAACGGATGAAACAACTATTGATTATTGCAGGTTTTTTATATTGTTTGTCGGGTTGTACCTTAAAGGAAGATATTACTTCCTTTGTAAACACCAGTAATTATTATACTACAGAAGCGCAATGTATTTCCGGTTTAAACTCCTGCTACATCCCGCTAAAGTCTATCTATAATTACACTTACCTTATTGTAACGGAAGGTGTGACCGATTTGATGAATATCCATTCCGGCACCCTGGATGCGCAGCTGGATCTGTCGCCGGCGCAGCCCCGTTACGGAGCTACCATGTGGACGCAGGGTTACAAAGGCGTGATGTATGCCAATTCCATTATAGCCGCCATCCAGCGCGCGCCGTTAAGTGATTCAATAAAAAATAATCTTACCGGCGAGGGCGTTATTTTAAGGGCTTATTACTATTGGTTCCTTACCTGCAATTTTGGAGATGTTCCTTTTTATACGGAAGATGTGTCAGACGCGGAAACCTTAGACCGCGTGGGCAGGCTGGGACGCATGCCTGCCACGGCTACAAGAGATTCACTGATTAGGGAGCTCCTGATCTATGTGCCAAAAATGCCGCAGATCCGCACCAGCGATAATCCCGGTAACCGCCTGGGCGCAGCAATGGGCTGGATGCTGATTGGCAAGTTAGCACAATGGAATAAGGAATGGGACATCGCCCGTGATGCGATGGAGCACCTGGAAGCTATTTATGGCGATCTTTCCGGCTATCCTTTATCTGATCTGCCTTTTAAAAACAAGAATATACCGGAGTCCATTTTTGAAGTGCAGTTTACCTACTCCGAATCCGGTTTAAAAGTTACTACCAGTTCCGCCTGTATTTGTATGCCCATGAGGGGCAGCGGGGCTGTTTATGATGGCGTAAGTATACCGGAATTAGGCGCATCCGCCACTACCTATACAGCGTTAAGACCTAATGTATACTACGTGCAATCCATTATGCGGAAGGATGGTAATGACTTAAGAAAACCGCTCAATCTGGCGTGGGATTATAACGGCACGCCGTTTAAAAGTGTGGCAACCGTGCCCTGGACGGGGCCAAAGTTCTGGAGTTATGGAATGATCAATTCCGCTGATGGAAATAACCAGCGGGTGTTCCGCTATGCAGACGCGTTGTTAATGCAGGCAGAAAATTACTGGGGGCTGAAGAATGCATCTGAATCCATCCGGTACCTGAATATGGTAAAGACCCGGGCCGGCCTTATCCCTTATACATTTAAGAACTGGGATGCACTGCTGGATGAAATACAAAAAGAGCGGGCAAGAGAGCTGTTGGGAGAATATCAGCGTAAATATGACCTGGTGCGCTGGGGGATCTGGTACCAGGCCACTTATGATTATACAGACTATTCGGCCGTTAAGACCAATATGCTTCCCTGTCATGAATATTATCCTATTCCGGATGTGGAAGTAGCCAAGTCGGGCCATGCTTTGGATAATAACGCTTATGATGCATATGCCCGGTAAACGGGCCGACTGTCAATAGTCACAACAAAAAATAGTAAAGAATGAGGAAATTTTTAAATCCGATGGAACGCTTCAATAAAACAGTATTAATAATCGCTCCCACCCTTTTATTGACAGTGGTGGTCTTATTCGGCTCCTGCTACAAAAAGTATGAAGGGCTGTCCCTCTCATTGGCGGTGAATAATACCACGCTGGATCTGGATACTGCGGCGGGCAGCACGCATATTATGGTATATGCTACCGGAAAGTGGAACCTGGCTTTTAAAACAGCAACCAGTTGGGCCACGCTTAATAAAACAGAGGGAGAGGGTAACAGTGATTTTGTGCTGAGCTACCAGGCCAATTATGACACGGCCCGCTCCGCTACCATTGTTATATCCCGCGATACATTGGTAAGGGAAATTGTGATTAATCAAAAAGGGCATTAGCAGTTTATAAAATCAGTTGGTATGAACTTCAGGAATAATAAACCGGTAACCGCTTTTGTTACAGCGCTGTTTTGTTTATTGCTGTTTGCTGCCTTGTCCTGTAAAAGGGATAACGGAGATCTGGTGCGTTTTTCAGAGCTGGGCGCTGTTTCAAAGGAATATACGGTTCCCCAGGAGGCCGGGCAGGTGGCTATACAGGTATACACGAATGATAAGGTGCAATTGTCGCTGGCAAATGATTCTTCTGCATGGATCCATCTGGATAGTGTTGGAACTATTACCGGCGATTCTACTTTTACTGTGCGTTATGATGCTAATCCGGGTTTACCCCGCATGGGAAAAATAGTGTTATATGCACAGGCAGCGCAACGGTATGATACAGTGCTGATCAGGCAAAAAGGAGCTTTGGACCCTGTGCTTCAGTTTGTGAATACCAATGCCTCGGTGCTGGGTAAAACGGATAACACCGTTGAAACCGTATTAAAGACCAATATACCGCTGAACCAGCTAAAGCGGGAAGTAATTTACCTGGATTCTGCGCAGGGTTGGGTTGCGGATGATCTGAAATTAACAAAGGATTCCCTTTTGTCTTTCACGGTTAAAGCCAATCCGTCACAAACCCAGCTGAGAAGCGCCCAGTTGAAATTGTCTTATACAGATGGCTGGCAGGTAGAACATGTAGCCACCCTGTACCTGTTGCAATCCAATGCCCAGAACCTTTTTGGCACGAAGGCTTCCTTTACCGATGTGAGGGCATGGGCCGGCGGCAGGATCGTTTCTGACATTTTTATTGAAGGTATTGTAGTAAGCGATAAATCCAGCCAGAATATGGGCGATATCCGGCAAACAACACCAACGGTGATCGATTATTCCTCCAATAATACTACGGTTTATATAGAAAGCCCTGATGGGAATTATGGGTTTAAAATGCTTACGGCCACGGCCAGTGACAATATTTTTACCCGCTACAGCCGGGTACAGATATTGTTAAAGGGAACTTCGGTAGAGCTGGAGCAAAACCCCAACCGGTATACCATTACAGGCGTTACGTCCAGCATGGTGATGAGCCAGGTAGCAGGATCTGATGCCGATCTGCCAAAAAAGGAAAAAACGATGGCGGCGCTTACAGATGATGATATTTATACCTATACCACTTTAACCGATTGTGAATTGCCCATACGCAAAGGGCCGCTAACTCCGGTGAACGAAGGCTATACGATTTTGTATAATGCCAACAGAACTACCAAATACCCTTTGCTGATGCGGGACCGCAACGGAGCCAGCATGTTCCTGCTTACCAATATGACCTGCCCTTACAGAAGAGATGGCTCCATGCTGCCTTATGGTTCGGGTAAGATCTCCGGTATTGTGGTGCATGAACTTTTTCCCAGGTTTGAGTATGAAGATGCGCCTGATGAAAGTGATTATGGCAATATCGGGCGGTATCAGCTGCGGCATGTAAGCAAGTCTGATCTTCAACTGGCTGTTGATTTCTCAAACAGTTTTTCCGGTTTGCTGGTGGAATATCAATATCCCAAAATTACTGACGGAGTGGCTTATCCTACCAATGGCTCCAATGGGTCTTTAAGATCTTCTGCCGGTTCTGCAATAACATTAACGGGCGATTGGTCCTACCTGGGTTTATGTGGGGCTGCCAACCTGGGCAATACCAATCCTCTGGGGAATGGGGTACTGCTGCCGGACGGCACCAGGCAAAATACGGCAGGTACTACCAATTCAGATGGTAAGGGTGCAGCCTCCAATGCTGCGCTGAACACGGCCTGCGTATGGTGGAATAATGAAAAAAACAGGGGAGAAGCCTGGATCCTGCAGCTTTCTACGGCAGGCATCAGCACGGACCGGTTGTCTTTGCAGTTTACGGCATTGAACAGGCCCGGATCAGGAGCCGGTACTCCCCGTTTCTGGAGGGTAGATTGGTCCGATACGGGAGATATGGATGGGGAGTGGCATACCGTTGCTTACTACACCGTACCGGATGTGGCCTATTATTCCAATACGCTTTATCATCAACTGGCGGCCTATAAAAATATAAATATACCGCTGCCGCTTTCTCTTTTGGGTAAGCCTAATGTTTATATACGGCTGATCGTTGATAAGAATTTATGCAGTACCGGTAATACCTATGCTACGGCTCCTATTACCCAATCCATAGGAAGCTCTATCGGGTACCTGGCCGTCCGGTATAATAAGTAGCAGGTGACTGCGGTAAAGAAAAAAATATTTGGTAATGAATATTTCAGCGTTTACCTGGCCTATAAAATTATAAATCTATGTGTCCGTCCGGAAGGGTAGGCTTTGATTTTAAAAACTTAAATAAAGTCCGGTTTATTAAAAAACAATATGATGAAAAATTTATTTTTTTATGCAGCATTGCTGGCTGCAATCGTAACCAACGGGCAAACTGCAGACAGGTTCCCAATGAGGCTGAAAGTAGCTACCTATAATGTAGGGCATTTTAACCAGGGAGCGCCCGGTGGTTACCCGGGCGGGCAGAATCCGAAGGCCGAGCTATTCCGGTGGCGTAAGTGGATAGGAGAGCAAAGTCTGGACATTTTCAGCATGAATGAGTGGAACAGCAATTTTGATAAAGACAGTACCCTAAACGCTACGGATGCTTTATTAAAACCGTATTATAACAATATCTATTTTGGAGACCGGCATAAATGGATCTATAACGGCATTGCCACTAACTATAGTTTAACCAATATAAGAATGAACTATTCCTGGGGAGATTATTATGCATTGATCGGCGATCTTAAAATAGGCAATAAGATCATCACCATCATATCTACTCATATTCCCTGGCAGAAAGATGCTCATCCTTCCGCATTAGCCGGTTTAATCAAAGAGCTAAGGAAATATGAGTATTTTATTTGCTTTGGCGATATGAATGCCGCCAATACAGAGCAGCAAAAATTCCAGGAAGCAGGTTTTAATATTGCCAATGGCGGCAATATGGGCTGGTTTTGTACGGCTCCCACTTCCAGAACATTAGGTAAAACAGATATAAATATTGATAACATCATCACCAGTAAGAACATCAAAATAATGCACGTTACAGCTCCTTTTACTGGGTTGAATGATGATGATCATTTGCCGCTTATTGCCGACCTGGTCATTACATGGTAATTTTAAATTGCAGGTCATGCTCAGGATGCCGTGGCTTCAAATTGATAATAGGCAAAATGAAACAGAAGGACAGCGCATATCATAAATAAAATGCAGATAAAAGGAATGCCAGAGCACAGCATTATAAAATAGCCGGCAAAGAACAACAGCAGGAGTATTCTTACGAAGTGCTTTAATGCCATTTGCCTGATAAAACTGATGGCAATTAATAAAAGGAGGGTTGTTACCGCATAACCGCCAAAAGCAACAGCGTCATGAACACCCAAATGAGCGGGGGTAATGAAACCAAGTGTAATTATTTCCGGTAAAAGCAACAGTAACGTAAAGCAGGCATATTGTATTAACCGTTTTATGCGTGGCACCGGAAGGCTGCGGTAAAAAGCCAGGTACCGGTATTCAAACATCCTTAGCCGGTTTACAAATACACCATTGGCAAGAATGCCAAAGCTAAAGAACAGAAAAGTGATGCGTGTATCGTCTGTCGTAAGCGTATTATTAACGGCCATAAAATACAAAAAGCTGCAGGTAAATAATTTAATGCCCAGCCATACCAGTTTCTGCAATTTAAATACTGAGCGGAGCAGGATATTCGGATAAAACACAGATAAAGAATGATTACGGTTCAGGCGGAAAGTGCTTCCCGTTGTTTTGTGCCCGGGATTATTGAGTAACCGTATATGCAGGTACGGGCAAAAAAGGCAGGCCGTTATCATAAAGATAACGATAAGGATCACAGATGGCCAGGTACCCAGATAAATACCTTCTGCTATAACCAGCAGTACATAAATGGTCATGGGTAAAAACAATATAACATTGGTGACAAAGAACAGCCGGTATTGCTGTTGCTTTGGAAGGATCCTGAAAATGAAAAGGAACTGGTAAGCCGGCTGCCGCATACAATCGATAATGAACAGGGCACATTTTCTTACATAAAAGATCCACAACAACAGGATGCCAGCTAAAAATAGTTTTATGTGCAATATTCCCTTTATTAAAGTGTAATGGTATTTAAAAAGTCCTGCGCCATCAACCGTTCCAACAATGAAAAAGAACATGGTAAAAACAAATACAAAGGTGCCGGCGTTTTCCCTGTAAAAAGGCCGGATAAAGGACTTGTAAAGTATTTTTGAAACAGGACTCACGGGAGCAGGGTTTGGTTTTGAATAGACAGTGTTGTACAGGTATCCAGGAACTTGCGGGGGTCCTGGTGGGAGCTCAGTATAAATGTGGTGCCGTTTTCTTTATGCCTGGCGGAGATATAAGCGCCCAATATTTTGCAGGCGTCTGCATCCAGGGTAATAAAGGGCTCATCCAGTAAGATCAGCCGGGTGCCTCCTATAAATGACAGTGTCAGGGATAATTTCTTTAACATGCCTGCCGAATAGGTGGCCGTTTTATTGCCGGCATAAGAATTGATCGGGAAAAGGCGGGTGAGCCCGTTCACTTCAGCGTCTGATGCATTTCTGATCTGCTGGTATAAACGGAGCAGTTCTTTACCCGTTAAAAAGTCCGGATACAGGGGCTCTGCCTCCGCCCAGCTGATCAGCTTCCGGTAACTGAGCGGATGTTGTTTTTGAGAAACACCCTCAACTGAAACCGAGCCCTCAAAGGGTATCAGTCCTGCAAGTATTTTTAAAAGGGTGGTCTTGCCGGAACCGTTTGCACCTTTTATCCAGTAAACACCCTTATTGAATTGAAACGAAGGAATATTCAATATTAATTGCTGACCGTATTTTTTTACAAGGTTTGAAATTGCGATCATGCAGTATTGTTGATGCCCTGTAAATTATAAAATTTTCGCTGTTCGGTTTTGTTAATGTTTGGGATAGCCTGGGTGCATAACATTTTTTTGAAGACCGCATATCTCCCGCTGGCGGGAGTATCCGCCAACTGGCGAAAGGGTGGAAAGTCCTCCCCCCGGCCTGCGGCTACCCCCTCCTTGAGGGGGACATCTATTCCTCACGTTATTTTGTTATCCGGTTTAAATGTAAAAATGTTATGCAACCGATAGTCTTGTTTAGCTTTTTATCATCAAAATTTTGTTTAACTTTAAAAGAGCGTCTGCTCACTAAACGATGAGTTCGCCTATTATGAAGTGGGGACTGGAAACAAGTAAATATGGAAGACCACTTAGAAAGACAAATTGACCAGCTTGGACGGGTGCTGGGTAAAATACTTTCCGGCCTGATTGGTTTAAAAGGCAAAGGACAGGTAGCTAATGGAATAGAGCTTACGAATCAAACATTAAAAGGCGAATTGGACCTCGATATTCAGAAATTGCTTGACATTCCTTTGGACGATTTTATAAACACGCTCAAAACAAAAAAGGAGTTCAGCAACGAAAATCTGGAAAAACTTGCAGATATACTTTTACTGATTGCCGATGATTCCCAAGATAAAGACAGAAAAAAACTGTATGAAAAATGTTTAACTATTTACGAATACCTGGAAAGGGGAGAAGATATTTACTCGCTGGAACGACAATGGAAAATAAAGCGAATTAAAAAGTTTCTATCAACGTAGATTTTTACAAACCTGTTTGAACCAGAAAATAATACAGGATCATTTGTTTTTGAAAAGGCATGAATGAATTGAATGCCTGCGGGCATTTCCCATCGGCTTGTCCGGTTGCTCAGCAAAGCCTGATTACCTGTATTCAGGGTTGATCAGCATCTGAATGGATTCATTCAGCATATCATTTTTCTTTGAAAGAAAGGCCTGCATTTTATCTTCAGGCAGTTTTAGCTGATAGGTGCTGTTTGAGGCCAATACCTTGTCCAGGCTGGGGTTTAGCTTATCAAAAGCTGCGGGCGTCATATCCAGGTATTTGGCAATTGCCTTTGAATTATAACGGCCGCTGATGGTCTGCACCTTTACATCCTGCTGGGTGGTTTCATCTTTAATGGTTTTCATCATTGCCAGAGCCTGTTCTCTTGAAACCGTAGTAACGCCGCCCTGGCCTTCCATAATATAATGGGTTGCAATGAATTTTTTTACATGATTCCTGCTTTCTGCGGGCAGGTAATATTGCAGATCCCAGAAATCATTACTGCCGGCCTTATTGATGGCGGAATTAACACGGCCGGGCCCGCAGTTATAGGCAGCTACCACCAGTAACCAGTCTTTATAAATGTTAAAAAGATAAGTAAGGTATTTGCTGGCAGCTCTTGTGCTTTTTAAATAATCGGTTCTTTCATCCCTGCCTTTGGTAACCGTAAGGCCCAGTGTACGCGCCGTTTCCGGCATAAACTGCCAGGGGCCTACTGCTCCGGCCCAGGAAACCAGGTTGGACCTTAAATGGGATTCTATTACTGCCAGGTACTTTAATTCTTTGGGGATGCCGTTTTGGGTGAGGATATCATCCATCATATCAAAATAAGGGCGGGCCCAGGATTTCAGCTCACGCAGTTCGCGTGCGTTTTTATCAATATAATCTTTTACAAAGCTGATTGCTTTCGGGTTCAGATGATCCGTTTTGATCCCGTTAAAGCTGGCGCTTTTAAGCGCTGTGTTTTCAAAAAGGTCCTTAAAGCCCTCCTTGGGGTCTGCTTTTACCATTTTAGGAGTATTGTCTGCCTCAGGCGCTGCTGAAGTTTCCTTAACAGGGCTTAACTGGGCATGAGCGCTGATAACGGCAGTTATTGCTGTAATGGCAAGAGATCCTTTTATACATGAAGCCAACTTTTTCCTCGTCATTATGTCTGTTGTGTTTTAATAAACAAATGGTTCTTAAAAACGCAGCATGGATAGTAGTAGATCTAAAAGAACGGCTATTTGCTCAAAATATTGTTGCTGAAAGCAAGTAAAGATACTTCTTTAAACGGAGCCGCCATCAGTTGGAACCCAAAAGGCATCCGGTGCACCGGGTGGGTAAATTTTGGAACGGCAATAGCCGGGATACCGGCAAGGTTTGCCATAACTGTATAAATGTCAGCTATATACATAGCTATCGGATCTTCGGTTTTTTCCCCGATCTTAAAAGCTACAGAAGGGGATACGGGCAGGCAAATGAAATCGAAGTCCCTGAAAATCAATTGTAAATTATTTGTTAAAATTTTTCTCACTTTTTGTGCCTGGGTAAAATAGGCGTCATAATAACCGGAGCTGAGCACAAAATTACCCAGCAGGATGCGACGTTTTACCTCTTTTCCAAATCCTTCTGACCGGTTCTTTTTATAGAAATCATCCAGTTCCGGTTGGGGACCTGCAGAACGGTATCCGTACTTTACCCCGTCATACCGGGAGAGGTTGGAAGCAGCCTCTGCTGTGGTCAGCACATAATAGGTAGGCACAATATACTCCAGCAGGTCAAAGTGAACCGGTTGTACTGTATGTCCTTCTGCTTCCCAGTCCGCTAATTGTTTCTTTATGGCCCGGCTTATTTCCGGGTCCAGGCTTTCATGATCCAGGGCTTCGGGGAAATAAGCGATCCTGTAAGAAGATCCGGAGGTTAATGCACCGGAATAAACGGGCACCGGCTCATTAGAAACGGTACTGTCAAAATCGTCTGCACCGGAAATGACTTCCAGCACCAAAGCGGTATCAGGAATGTTTTTTGCAAAGATGCCGATCTGATCAAAGGAGGAGGCATAAGCGATCAGTCCATACCGGGAGACCCTGCCATAAGTGGGTTTCAGCCCAATAATACCACAAAAATCTGCCGGTTGCCGTACAGAGCCACCAGTATCGCTTCCCAGGGAAACCATGCACAGGCCGGCCTGCACTGAAACGGCCGAACCACCGGAAGAACCGCCGGAGATGCGGCTTTCATCGGCAGCATTCAGCACCTTGCCGTAAACGGAGTTTTCATTGGTGGATCCCATTGCAAATTCATCACAATTCACACGGCCTATAATAATAGCGCCTTCTGCCTGCAGGCGCTGGACGGCTGTGGCAGAGAAAACGGAAGTAAAACCTTCTAGGATTTTTGAAGCAGCAGACAATTGATGTCCTTTATGGCAAAGAACATCTTTCAACGAAATTACCACACCATGCAGCTTTCCTGCCGGAAACGGAAGTGCATCCAATGCTTGGGCCCTGGCCAGGGCTTCCTGTTCATATATTTCAATGAATGCATTGAGATGTTGATGCGTCTTAATTTTTTCCAGGTATTCCGCAACCGTAGCCTTGCAAGTGGTAAAACCTTTTTTTAACCGTTCGTGATAGTCGGAAATAGAAATAAAATCCTGCAAAAGAAAATAGCTTTTGTAGTCAGATACTGATATATTGGAACCGGGTCTTATTCGGGATTGGAAGAAGTGGCTGGTCTTTTGGGCTCAGCGGTCATGTTATTGGCACTTTCTTCGATCTCTCTTTTTACATTATCCTTTGCATCATTGAATTCACGCACCCCTTTTCCCAAACCTCTCATCAGCTCAGGAATTTTACGGCCTCCGAATAACAACAACACAATCACCATAATGATAATGATCTCATTTGTACCCAAAGCACCCAATAATTGAAAATTTGCCATGATAATTAAAAATTAATAGTCAAATATACGGTTTGTATCGTAATCTGAGCGGTTAAATATAAGTTTAAAGAATTCCTAAAATTATTACGCTAAAAAGGGCTATTTGTTTAAAAAAGTCTGATTAAAAAGTCTGATTAAAAAGTGCAGGAAACCGGATGGCTAAATTTTTTAATGCCGGAAACAATAGGAACCTCTCTGTAAACCAAACGGATACTGCACAAACGATTGCACTCTGTATTAAACCTCAAATAACTAAATAAAATCAGAATTAGGCAAACGATTGCACAAAAAATGTTAAAGTTTTTACAATATGTTTATGTTTTAACATAAAATCAAAATAAGAATGAGAAACTTTCTATTATTGTTTTTGGTTATTTTGTTTACGACTGCTGTAAAAGGCCAAAACATTTTTATTAAAGGGGTAGTAACAGATACTTCCGGTTTGCCATTGGTTAACGCATCTGTAATCAATTTAGCTACCCGCCAGGGAGCTATTACAGACAACGAAGGCAGATTTTCTCTATCGACATCTTCGGCAAAGTCTACGGTCAGAATTGAAGTCAGCCTGATTGGCTTTATCAGTCAAAAAATGAATGTTGAAGTTGGTAAAGAACTTCAGGTAAAGCTGCTTCCCACTCAGCAGAATAATATGGAAGAAGTAGTGATAGTGGGAATGCAGGCTCAAACCAAACGAACAGCAACATCGGCTGTTTCCGGTGTGTTGGCAAAGGACATCGAAAATCAGCCTGCGCCAAGTGTGGATCAGTTGTTGCAAGGGCGTGTGCCAGGTCTGAACGTTCAGATAACCTCCGGTGAACCGGGTGTGGCGCCGACAATGGTGGTAAGAGGGAACTCCAGGGTGAGCACCTCAATTGATGATCCCAATGTAGCACAAGCCAGGGCCTTAAGCGGTCCTTTGTATGTTATAGACGGAATCCCTGTTAATTCTGATGATATTTCATCCAACCTTGGAGCAACCGGTACCAACTTTTTAGCGGGTATTAATATTAACGATATAGAAAGCGTGGATGTTCAGAAGGATGCGGCAGCTACTGCGGCTTGGGGCTCACGAGGTGCAAACGGGGTAATTTATATAAAAACAAAGAAAGGACGTTCGCTGAAACCCGAGTTCAGGGTAAATATATACGGAGGCCTTGTTAAAAAACCAGAACTTTTAACAACAACTGTTGGGGCGGCTGAGCGGCAGCAAAAAATAGATATACTTAGCCAATACGCCACACCTGCACAAATGGCATCGTTGCCCCAGATGTTAACGGACCGGTTTAACCCCGCGTTTAATAATGCTACGGACTGGCAGGGATTGTTTTACAGGAATGGAGCTATTCAGAATGTAGATGCCTCAATGTCTGCAGCTTCAAATCTTTTAAACTACAGGGTCAGTATGAACTATTACAATGAGAAGGGCATCATTAACTCTTTCGGATTTCAACGATATAGCTTCAGGGGCAATTTTGATTTTAAACTGGGCCCCAAGATGAATAGCCAGTTGGTTATCGGGTTATCCAAATCTAACAGGGAAAGAGGGCGTAAATATGAAAATAATAGTGACGACAATACTCCTGTAAGCGGTTCGGACCAGCCATCTTCTTTATATCATCTCACAAGTTTTGATTCCTTAAACTTTAATGGTTTATACAGTAAATTAAGAAATGATAATTCAGATGATTATTATTTGGCTGCATTAACCATCAATTATAATATACTTCCCAAGCTGAAATATACGTTACAGGCCAGTGCTAATGTAACGGCTTCCAACCAGGATTATTTTGAACCATCAAATATTGATGCCGTAGCTGATCTGGATCCGGATAATACGCCTACATCTTCTCATGCCATTTCTCAAAAGGGCACCTATTCTCAATATTTTATTTCCAACGCGCTTAACTGGAACAAAAAATTTATTACTGGTAATAGTAACGCGCATAACATCCTGTTTACTGCCGGACAGCAATTCAGCTCAGATGTTGTTAATAGCAATTATTTAGGAGCCTATGATATACCCTCTAATGATATACATGTAATACCCGGTAAAAATGCCCTTCAGCCTTCGAATTACGATGCCTATAACACTAATTCAAATTACCTGGCAAGTGCCATGCTTTCTTATTTGGGGCAGTTGCAATACGATTATAACGGGAAATATATCTTATATGGATCATTCAGAACGGATGCTTCTTCCCGTTTTGGAAAAAACAGCAAGTGGGGGTCTTTTCCTGCATTGGGCGCTGGCTGGGTTATATCGGATGAGCAATTTATGAAAGGATTAAAGAATACCATATCCTTTATGAAACTGCGGTTTAGCTATGGGGTTTCGGGGGATAATTCTCCCAACTATTACGGGCCTTATAACTCTTATATTATTTCGGGTACTTATAACGGAGGAACTGCTATTCAGCCAGATTATAATAACGGTCTTACAAAGGATAACCTGTCATGGTCCAGGGTAATACAGAAAAACCTCGGACTGGATATTGCTTTGTTTAGAAACAGGATCAATTTGACTGTAGATGTATATGATAAACTAAGTAAGGATGGATTTTATGATTTCTTTCTACCCTTCTATACGGGGTTTGATAAAATCAATTTTAATGCTCATGATCTTTGGGTAAGCAACAGAGGTGCCGAATTTCAGTTGACCGTTCGTCCGCTTGCTCCAGGCAGTAAGTTTCAATGGACCTCTCAATTAAATGTTTCCTATAATAAAAATCTTTTTGCAAAACTGCCTAATGACAACCGAACACTGGTATTAGATGATGGTCATGGCTATTCGCGCATTTACGCTGTAGGACAGCCTGTGTACGAGATGTTCCAGATTAAATATGAAGGAGTTTATAACAATGCAGGTGAAATTCCTTTTAATCCTTTAACAGGTAAAGGACTTACATATTATAAAGGTAATCATACAGTAGTGCCTGGTGATCCTAAATGGCGCGATGTAAACAATGATTGGGATGTATGGACTGGTGAAGATAACGGAGCCGCTTATGGCGATCGTATTCCCACCGGAGATCCTAACCCGAAATTCACAGGAGGCTGGGTGAATGATTTTTCTTTTAAGAATTTTAACTTAACAATACTTAGCATCTTTACATGGAAAAGGGATGTAATCAATACTTATTATCAAACTCAGATTAGTAATATCGTAGGGGGATATTCAAGCAGCATTTATACTTTCGCAAGTGGACGTTTGCCTAACCTGGATGGAGTGGATTACTGGACACCGGAAAAGGCGCAGAGCCCGGGTTATAAAGCAGGATACCCAAGTCTCAATCCGTTTGGCCCTTCTTATTATCAATTCATCCCCATCTCAAGTATGTTTAATGAAGATGGCAGTTATTTAAAAGTAAAGAATGTTACCTTAAGTTATATGATCCCGATGCGGTTAATCGATAGGGTTAAACTAAAAGGGGCACGGGTGTACGGAATGGTGGATAATGTGCTGACCATTAAAAATAGCACCATGCCCAACCCGGAGCTTGTAGATCAGCTAGGTGTTTATACAGGTGGCGCATACCCAACCCCAATGAAGTTTACACTAGGGGTAGATGTACAATTTTAAATAATGCATAAAAATATAACAGCATGAAAATCTATTCATCAAAATATACGATTCTGTTTCTTTCCCTTTTCCTGTTTGTGGGAGGAGGCTGTAAAAAGTATCTTTATCAGGGGCCGATTACTTCTACCTACGGAGAAAAATTTTGGACAACAGCTGTTGCAGCTGAACAGGCAACTAATGCCATGTATCTTCAGCTTCGTGATAACCTGAGGGCCAGCCGGTCATTTTTTATCAACGGAGACCTGGTCGCAGGCACATTTATACCATCCACTTGGTGGAACTATCAGACATTGAGAGCCGCTAATAATCCGCCATTTAATTTTTCATATACACCCTATCTTCCGGAATTGCAGGATTGGACCCGGTTTTATAAGCTGATAGCCGAGGCCAATATTATATTGAAGAATGTTTCGGCAATGCCTTCCGGAACTTTTGCGAGCGAGGATGTGCGCAATGCGTATCTCGGCGAAGCCTTATTTATACGGGCCTTTGCTTATTTTTATATGATCCGCGTTTGGGGGGATCCGGTTTTTGTAACCAGCGTTTATGATGATGCCGATTACGGCAATATACCCCCGCTAGCCAGAACTGCTGAAGGAGTTGTTATTGACAGTTGCCTGGCAGATCTAAAAACCGCGTCAGGCTATCTAAAATATACCAATGATCTTAGTAAAGTGCCGCGTGCATCAAAAGGAGCTGTAATGGCATTAATGGCACATATGTATGCCTGGAAGCATGATTATATAAATGCGCATCAGGCCTGCCAGGATATCATTGATAATGGTGGATATGTATTGGAGCCCATGGCTACCTATAGCAATATATGGAAGGGCAAGTCCTCAAATGAGAATATATGGGAACTTGCTATGACGGCATCGCTGGAGGGTAATGCAGAAGCCAGCTATGATTTTTTTGCCACTTTTCTGAAAGATTCATGGGTTGACGCCAGATCGTCTAACTGTTGGGTTTCTCCAACCAATGGATTTGTAGACCAGTTTTTTGATAAGACCAATGACCAGAGGTTTAAAAGCATTTTTGCCAAGGTAAATGCTTCCAATGGGGATCCTGCCGGTTACCTGCTATTGAAATACACCAATTTTTTATATTCAATTCCTGAGACAAAGTCCAATCCATTCATTAATAATAACCTTGCAATGTTCCGCTTGTCTGATATTTACCTGTTAAATGCAGAAGCGCTTGCATATACCAATGATCTTGCCGGAGCAAAGGCCAATTTGTCTATGACTGAAAACAGGGCCGGGATTTCATCGTATAATGATGTGTCCAGCCAGTATGATATTATTGATGAAGTGGTTATGGAACGGGGAAGAGAATTAATTGGTGAAGGGCAATGGTATTATGATCTTATAAGAACGAATAAGACACAGGGGTGGCTGGAATATGTGGGGTATCCGTCAGACAGAGTGAATGAGACCAACAAAGGGTACTACTGGCCGTTGGATATGGGTACATTATTCCCGGAAGACAAACTGCTGACACAAAACCCCTGGTGGGCTAAGAATAAATAAATAATTGTACGCATATTTTATCAGCAAAAACTTAAAAGAGAAATTATATGTTAAACAAAATTTTATATACCTTGACAGCAGTAGTTGTATTATTTACATCCTGCCAGAAGGATTATGTTATCGGAGGCAAAAACGAGGATGAGAGCATCTATAAAAACACCTTAACTTACGATGTGCTGAAACAGGATCCTGTCTACGATTCACTAATCCAGCTCATTGACGCGGCCGGTCTGCAGAATGACATCAATGAAGCGAATACAACCCTTTTTGCACCTAGTGATTTTGCCATATTTAATTACCTGAATGACCGGACAAGATATGTACAGTCTGCCTACGGTGATACAAAAAAATTTGGAATGGATTCTTTAAAGTATTATTTGCAAAATAATATTAATGGAACCAAAGATTCATTAAAGCTTTATATAGTAAAACCGGCATTGAATTATAGTGATCTTACTACAACAGGCAGGTTTTATGAGACGGGGCTGCCCAATAAAAAAGTAATCGTTTCTTATGAAGAAACCAGGGATCCCAATATGGGCTATAATCCTCTGGTGTCAACAGTTCCTCGATTAGTATACCTAAGTTATCTAACAGGTAATTACAATCTAAGTGATCAAAACCCTGCCAGCGATATCCCTTCCGACCTTGGCTACAGGGTTTTGTGCAAAACATCCGGCATCTTGACCAAAAACGGGATTATCGATGAATTGGAACCTGCACACACGTTATTTTTTGCTGACTGGCCCGATAATATTTCAAACTAAATTATACAGCTATTAAATCATTTTTAAAATGAAAAATAAAATCATATTATTTGTGGTAAGTGTATCGGTTCTTACCATTGTACTTGTAGGATGCACAAAAATCGGTAGCGGCTTTTTGAGTCCCTATGTTCAATATGCCAGCGATTTTACAGTGATCAGAGGCAGGGTCAGCAGTTCTTATACACTGGTTACAGATGGCTCCAGCCTGCCCATGAAAATAAAGCTGATGCATGTGTATAATGAAAATGGGGATATTGTTGACGATATGTTCACCAGAACCTACCCTGTAGAGGTATGGTCCGGTATGTATGACCCTAAAACCGATACCAATTATGCGGCCATCATGGCAAAGCGGAAGACAGTAGAGTTACCACCGATCGTTGTAAATGAATCCAGTGGCGTGTTGGAAGCCAATGCAGGAACTTTAAACCTGCCTTTAGGTAGTTATTCTGTAGATTTACAGGTATCTAACGAGGCCGGATCTGAAATCGTGCAAAAGATCATAAATATTACTTTAGTGGATGGTAAACCCGTTGAAATTACTCCGGAAACAGGCGCTTTCAGTGCTTCATTATTAGTTGCAGGAACGGCAGGCGGGGCCGGGGCTGCTGGAGGAAGCAATAATGGTACTCTGTTTAATGGTAATAACAATCCTTTTGTAGATTATACAATAACAAGATTTGCCGACACGCCTAACGTTTTTGTTTTAAAAGTAGTAGACAGAAACGGAGTGGTGTTTAACCCTAAGAAAGGTGAGCTTGCAAAGAGACCGAACTCTGGTCTTAATCCGGACCCTCCGTTTTTACAGAATCTCCAGGATTATGCCCCTGATACCTTTCAGGCTTTGGATACTGCTATGATCCTTAAATATCCTTTGGTCCCATTCCCTTTGCAGTCTTTAGGTAACGGGTTCAATATGTATTACCGGATTCCCACAAAATATGTTCAGATCGACAGTACGTCTGCCTGGAGCAGTAATGCCGCAGGTGATCTTTATAAAGGAACCGCAGATACTCACTATTTGGGAGTATATACCAGTGGTAAATTTGATTATGCAATACGTATTCCAATGCGCATCTTTGTACCGGGTTCCTACAGGCTGGTTGTAAGATTATTAAATGCAACGCACCAATAATAATTAACTGTTCTTTACCTGAAATTTTTATACAGGTTGAATAATTTAATTATTTAACCTGTATTTTTTTGTGCAAAATAATATGTTCATGCTGGAAAAGGATGAATAATCGAGCTATTTAAAGATTTTGTAAACCGGTAGATGACACGTCCGGAGCCTCATCAACTTACCATAAAAAAGCAGTTTCGGATATTCCCGAAACTGCTTTTTTAATCAATTATTTTCAGAAGCCTATGCTTTAGCCGCTTTTTTTGCCTGCTCCGCAGCAACAGACATCCGTTTTTCACGGATACGGGCACTTTTACCAAAACGCTCTCTCTGATAAAAGAGCTTGGCCCTGCGCACCTGGCCTACTTTATTTAATACAATAGAATCAATATTAGGAGAAGAATAGGGAAATAACCGTTCTACGCCAATACCATCGGAAATTTTTCTTACAGTGAAAGTAGCAGTGCTGCCCTTGCCTTGTTTTTTGATAACGTCTCCTTTAAAAGACTGTATCCTTTCTTTATTACCTTCAATGATCTTGTAATTAACGGTGATATTATCACCGGCTTTAAAGGCAGGAAATACCTTTTTGGGAGTTAGTTGCTCGTGTACGAAATCTATAGCGCTGCTCATATCTCAAAATTTTAGTCCCCTGTTTTTAAATTATCGGGATGCAAAGGTAGTAAGGAAACCAATATCTTCCAAAAAAAAGAATCGTGCAGCAATTTATACCTGGTTTTCAGTAGGCAGTAATGAACTACCGGTTGTATCGTTAACCTTTTCACGCCTTCTGCCCAGGAATAGCACAGACAGTGCGGTAACAGCACAGAAGGCCATAATGCCTCCCATTGGCACGGCTGTATTGTTATGAAATATGCTGACCATAACCGTGCTGAATGAGCCTATAGCCATCTGAATACAGCCCAGCAGGGCAGAAGCACTGCCCGCATTTTCATGAAAGGGAGCTATAGCAAGCGCCGATGCATTGGGAAAAGTAAAACCCTGGCAGGCGAGAAAGATACAGCAAAGGGCAATGCTTGCATACAGGCTCCACCAGTTCAGCGCAAAGCCCGTTACCAGCAAGATCCCTGTCAGGGTCTGAAAACTAACCGCCCTTGAAATGATATACGCGCTGGAGCGTTTTTTGAGAATAAATGCATTGATCTGGGTGGCGGTTATCAGACCAGCGGCAACAATGGTAAAAATCCATCCGTAGGCTTTTTCACTTACCCCGAAGATTTCCATAAAAACATGGGGTGAGCCGGCAATATAAGCATACAGGCCTGCTGCGGTAAAGGAACCGGAGATCGTATAAACAATAAACTGCCGTTGCCGGAGCACGGTTCCGAATTTACCCAAGATGGCTTTTGGGTAAAGGGAATAATGAGGGTCTGCCTTTTTTGATTCCGGCAGCCAGATGATGACCATTAGCAAAATAACGGTACCGATTGTGCCCAGCACCATGAACAGGGAGCGCCAGCCAAAAGCGGCTGAAAGGTAACTGCCGACGGTGGGAGCAATAATGGGAGAGACGCCTACCACCAGCATCAGCAGTGAAAAAATCCTGGCGTTTTCGGTCACATCAAACAGGTCTCGGACTACAGCCCGCGAGCCTACCATGCCCACACAGCCACCTATGGCCTGGAGGAAACGCAACGCGATCAGCATTTCGATAGAAGTAGCAAACATGCATCCAAAAGAAGTCAGTATGTATAGTGCAATACCTATGCACATTGGTTTTTTGCGGCCGTATTTATCCAGTAGTGGGCCGTACAACAATTGACCGGCGGCAATGCCGATAAAAAACCCTGAAAGGGTAAGTGATACGTTGCTGATATTTGTATGCAAATCCTTTGCAATATCAGGGAACCCAGGTAAATACATATCAATGGAAAAAGGGCCGATCGCAGAAAGTAGTCCTAATATCAGTAAACGGATAAATCGTTGCTTCCTCATAAAGAAACAGCAAAGGTACGGGTCGGAGCGAAAAATTTTTCGCCCGTGCGATGCTAAAAATTTATCATTCCATAAAATAATATATCGGAATAGAAAAGCCCCGTTTTGTACGAGGCTTTTTTGAATATGATCGTATAAGTACTTTTTACCGGGCTACATTTACGGCTCTCTTTTCCCGGATCACCGTTACTTTGATCTGGCCGGGGAAGGTCATTTCGGTCTGGATCTTCTGGGCGATTTCAAAGGATAATTTGTCGCTTTCCTGGTCAGATACCTTGTCGGATTCCACGATCACGCGCAGCTCGCGCCCGGCCTGGATGGCATAGGCTTTTTCAACGCCGGGGTAGCTGGTGGCCAGATTTTCCAGGTCTTTGATGCGTTGCAGGTATTGCTGCATAATTTCCCTCCGGGCTCCGGGCCTTGCCCCGCTGATGGCATCGCAGGCCTGAACAATGGGAGAAATAACGTATTGCATTTCTACCTCATCATGGTGTGCAGCAATAGCATTGACCACGGCAGGGTTTTCCCCGTACTTTTCTGCCAGCTTTGCTCCTAGCAGCGCGTGGCTGAGTTCAGATTCTTCATCCGGAACCTTACCAATATCGTGCAAGAGACCTGCGCGCTTGGCCAGCTTTGGATTTAAACCCAGCTCGGCAGCCATAATGGCGCAAAGATTGGCCGTTTCACGGCTATGCATTAAAAGGTTCTGCCCGTAGGAAGAGCGGTAGCGCATGCGTCCTACCATCCTCACCAGCTCTTTGTGCAACCCGTGAATGCCCAGGTCAATGACTGTGCGTTCGCCTATTTCCATTACCTGTTCCTCGATCTGCTTGCGTGTTTTTTCCACCACCTCTTCAATACGTGCCGGGTGGATGCGACCGTCGGTAACCAGCCGCTGCAGGCTCAAACGCGCAATTTCCCTGCGCAGGGGGTCAAAACAGGAAAGAAGAATGGCCTCTGGTGTGTCGTCAACGATCAGGTCTACGCCCGTAGCGGCTTCCAGCGCACGGATGTTGCGGCCCTCACGGCCAATGATCTGTCCTTTTACCTCATCGCTTTCCAGGTTGAATACCGTAATGGAATTTTCAATGGCCTGTTCTGCTGCGGTGCGTTGTATGGTTTGGATGATGATTTTACGGGCTTCTTTATTGGCTTTTAATTTTGCTTCATCAATGATTTCCTGCTGGATGCCAATGGCCTGTGTCTGGGCTTCGTTCTTAAGGCTTTCTACCAGATGGCTTTTGGCTTCCTCGGCTGAAAGGCCGGCAATTTTTTCCAGCCGGCGGATATGTTCTTCCTGGTGCTTTTCCAGCTCTGTGCGCTTTTTATTGACCAGCTCGATCTGGCGGTTCAGGTTCTCTTTGATGGCATCATTTTCCTTGATCTGCTTTTCTGCATTTGCTTCCTTTTGGCTCAGCGACTGCTCTTTCTGCTTGATCCGGTTCTCGGCTTCCGATAATTTCCGGTTCCGCTCATTTACCTCTTTATCATGCGCTGCCTTAAGGGATACAAAACGTTCTTTGGCTTCCAGCTCTTTTTCTTTGCGGATGGTCTCTGCCTTTAATTCCGCCTCTTTGAGGATGTTTTTTGCCTGTAACTCGGCTTCGTCAATTTTTTGCTGTGTGTTTCTGGCAAAGATGAATTTTCCCGCTATTACTCCCAGTACAATGCCCACCAGGATATAAACAATTATAAATAAATCCATTAATAGTCCGTTTTTAATTTTTCTTTTCAGAAAAAGATTTACAATTCATTAAATGTCAATCCCGTCGGCAAAAAAAATAAGCCAACAGGCATAGCGGCGAAGATACAAAAGCGGAGTCAAATAAATACAAGTGCCAAAAGTAAATTTTGATTACAGGCAATGAACAGGCAGGCCGGCACGTGGATCATTCATGCAGCGCATTCAAAATGGGCACTGTTTTCACCCGGCAGCTTATTATCTTCTTTCCTGGCCTGTATAAAGCATTTTTTAGTAAGAACGTGGCCACGTCCAGTCTCTTACTTCAGGCATATCAATCCCATATGTAGTAATATAACGCCGGTGTGCTATCAGCTTGTCTTTCATTTCTTCTTTTAAATAGGCGGCTTTATCGCTGAGCTGTGGCAGGCGGTTCAGCACGTCCTGCACCAGGTCAAACCGGTCCAGTTGGTTCAGTACCGTCATGTCGAAGGGAGTAGTAATGGTACCTTCTTCCTTATAGCCTCTTACATGGATATTATGATGATTGGTGCGCCTGTAAGTGAGCCGGTGAATGAGCCATGGATAGGCGTGGAAGGCAAAGATGACCGGTTTGCTTTTTGTAAAAAGCGCGTCAAAGTCCTGATCGCTCAGTCCGTGCGGATGCTCGCTTTCAGGTTGCAGGCGCATCAGGTCCACTATATTGATAACACGTATTTTAAGACCAGGCAACCGTTCCCTCAAAATGGAAACAGCAGCCAGCGTTTCCAAAGTGGGCACATCCCCGGCGCAGGCCATTACCACATCCGGCTCGGTGCCTTCATCATTGCTGGCCCATTTCCAGATGCCGATGCCTTTTGTGCAATGTACGATTGCTTCATCCATGTTAAGCCATTGAGGGGAGGGGTGCTTACCGGCAACTACCACATTCACATAATGGCGGCTTTGCAGGCAATGGCTCATTACAGATAACAGGCAATTGGCATCCGGCGGAAGGTACACCCGTACTACAGAAGCTTTTTTGTTTACCACGTGATCAATAAAGCCCGGGTCCTGGTGCGTAAAGCCGTTATGGTCCTGCCGCCATACGTGCGACGCCAGCAGTATATTCAGCGATGGCAGTTTTTTGCGCCAGTCCAGTTCTGCTGTTACTTTCAGCCATTTGGCATGCTGGTTGAACATACTGTCTATAATATGAATAAAGGCCTCATAACAATTGAACAGGCCATGCCGCCCGGTAAGGGTATAACCTTCCAGCCACCCTTCGCACTGGTGCTCACTGAGCACTTCCATTACCCGGCCCTGTTTTTTCAGGAATTCATCTGTAGCAATAGTTGCTCCCTCCCATTGCCTGTTGGTAACTTCAAACACTGCGTTCAGCTTGTTGGATAAGGTTTCGTCCGGACCAAACAAGCGAAAGTTTTTCTGAGTACTGTTCAGTTGAATGACATCTTTTATAAAACTGCCCAGGACAAATGTATCGCCCGGGCCAACCTGGCCGCGGTTTTTCAATTCCAGTGCATACTCAGAAAATTCGGGCAGTATCAGGTCATAGGAAACGGCGCCTCCATTCGCATGCGGATTGGCCCCCATTCTGCGCTCCCCAACAGGGGCCAGCTCCTGCAATTCCGGCAGCAATTTTCCATTATTATCAAACAGCTCTTCGGGTTTATAGCTTTTCAGCCACTCTTCCAGTTGCTTAAGGTGCCGGTCATTGGTAGCGGGATCCGTTATAGGTACCTGGTGCGCTCTGAAGGTGCCCTCAACCGGCAGCCCGTTTACTGTTTTGGGGCCTGTCCAGCCTTTTGGCGTTTTAAGAATGATCATCGGCCAGCGCGGTCTGCTGATATCAGGGTTTTCCCGGGCCGTGGTCTTTATCAGCTGAATTTCTTTGATGACCTGATCCAGCAGGCCGGCCATTTTTGCATGTACTTCCATCGGCTTTTCCCCTTCAATAAGGTAGGGTTTCCATCCGTAACCTTTAAAAAGCTCTTCCAGTTCATCATTTCCGATCCTTGCAAAAAGAGTAGGATTGGCTATTTTATATCCGTTCAAATGCAATACAGGCAGCACAACTCCATCTGTAAGGGGATTGAGGAATTTGTTGGAGTGCCAGGCGGTGGCCAGAGGGCCTGTTTCTGCTTCTCCGTCGCCAATTACACAGGCAACTATCAGGTCCGGATTGTCGAACACGGCGCCAAATGCATGACTTAAAGAATAGCCCAGTTCTCCGCCTTCGTGCATAGAACCGGGGCATTCAGGCGATACATGGCTGGGGATGCCGCCCGGAAATGAAAATTGGGTAAATAATTTTTTCAGGCCTTCCTCATTCTGCGTTATCTCCGGGTAGATCTCGCTATAAGTCCCCTCCAGATAAGTGTTACCAACCAACGCCGGCCCGCCATGCCCGGGTCCCGATATATAGATCATATTTAAGTCATATTTTTTTATAACGCGGTTGAGGTGCACATAGATAAAATTCTGCCCGGGCGTAGTGCCCCAATGGCCCAGCAGCATCTTCTTAATATGCTCCGGTTTTAACGGCTCCCGCAGCAAAGGGTTATCGTGCAGATAAATCTGTCCTACCGAAAGGTAGTTGGCAGCGCGCCAGTAGGCGTTCATTTTTAATAGTAAGTCCTGCGATAGGTCGGTTTCAACTATTTTTTCGTTTAGCGGTTGCATATTGTACTGTTTTTTAGTTCGTATTTTTTTATATATGATTACACAGTTGTTTGCGCAATCATCAATCCTCTATTTGTTGAAATCCTGTATACTTTTATTTTGCTATGGCGGCCGATAGCTCAGCCCCGTTTACTGCACCTCTTTCTGCATCAATGATAGTACCCGTATATTGCAGTTACCGGATCTGTTCAATGCATTTTAGCATATTGATGCCTTTGCCTAAAACCGGCTTGAACAGGTCTCCCAGCTTTTCCAGCCGTTTAGGCAGGGTTTGCATGGTAAATTGTGCAGGATGCAGGCCTTTTTTTACTTCTTTCCAGTGTAAGGGAGTGGAAACTGTTGCCCCCGGTTTGGGACGTACGCTATAGGCACTGGCAATGGTTTGGCCTTTCCGGTTCTGTAAATAATCAACATATATTTTCCGGTTGCCTCTTTTTTTCAGGTTCCGCTCCAGTGTGGTACTGTCCGGTAATAATTCCGTGATCTTAATGGCAATTAAATGTGCAAAATCCTTTACCTGATCGTAACTGTATTGGTTATTCAGTGGTACATGCACGTGCATGCCCGAAGCACCTGATGTTTTGCAATAGGATACAGCCCCGCATTCATCCAGCACCTGTTTTGCAGCAAGTGCTGTATCGATGACCTGGTCAAAATTGTTTTTTTCTGAGGGGTCGATGTCAATAATCATATAGGTAGGAAAGTCCAGTTTTTGTACGGTGCTGTTCCAGGGATTGAATTCAATGCACCCCAGATTGGCCAGGTACAATAGTGAAGCCCGGTCATTACAGACAACATAATGGATCTCTTTTTGATTACTTTCAGAAAAGACAGGAACCGTGTGCAGCCAATCCGGTACCGACGCTCCTATATCTTTCTGATAGAAGCTTTCCCCGGCAATCCCGTTGGGGAACCGGTTCATACTTTCCGGCCTGCTTTTAAGATAGGGCAGTATAAAACGGTATATATTGTTATAGTAGCCGATCAGGTCCCCCTTGGTATAGCCCTCTTCCGGCCAGTAAATTTTTTGCTGGTGGGTTAGCTTTACTTCGTGACCGTTCAGTTTTACTGTCTGATCCTGCGCATTTCCCTTTGCAGCAGGGGCAGTACGCGGTTTGCTTTCCTGTTTTTCCGGAGTCGTTTTTGATGCTGGCATGTTTATCGTATTTGGGGTAATAACAACTTCTTTCGCAGGTTTATCTTCCCTCAGCCCTTCAAAGACCGGGTGCCGGAAAATGCCATCCTTGGTCAGTTCCGAATATTTAATAACGCCTACCAGTTTGGGTCGCAGCCAGGTTGCGGGCATATTGGTCTTTGGAGCAATTGCAAAGGGCGATTTACTGATGACCAGGGGCTGCATTTTTTTGAATAATTCCTGTAAAGAGACCTCGTTAAACCCTGTTCCGGTATGGCCGGCATACAGGAGACGGCCTTCCTTATACCTGCCCAGGATCAAAGCACCAAATTTGCTGCGGCTGCCCCTGGGTGCGGTATATCCTGCAATAACTACTTCTTCTATGTTATGATATTTTATTTTCAGCCATTCGGTACTGCGCCTTCCTTCCGTATAGGTACTATCTGCTTTTTTAGCAATCATTCCTTCAAGATCTGCCTTCACCAGTTCTTTAAAAAAACGGGTTCCGTCCTGTACCACATGATCGCAGTATTTTATAATATCATTTTGCTTAAGCGCCTTTTTCAGCAGCTCTTTTCTTTCCAGCAGTGTAAGCAACTCGGTACTGTGCCCGTTCAGATATAAAAGATCAAATACCTGATACACCAAAGGAGTACCGGGCTGTTCCTGGTAGAGTTGCAGGGCCTGAAAGTTGGGCATTCCTTTATCATTATAAGCTACAATTTCTCCGTCCAGGATCATTTCATGCTGCTGCTTTTTCAAGGCTTCTGCAACCGGTGCATAGCGTTTTTCAAAGTTGAGGCCGTTACGGGAATACAGGCGAAAGTGATCCGTTAGTTCTGCTATGGCGCGGTATCCGTCCCATTTGATCTCAAAGACCCAGTCTTTATCTGAAAAAGGCTGGTTATCTTTTTTGAGGCTGGCCAGCATCGGTTTTATATACCGGGTATATTTACGGGTACCGGAAAGATCTGGTACCGTGTTATTTATCCGGATCTTTTTTCCTGGATTTTTTTTTTCAGTCTTTTTATTCTCGACTGCCTTTGTTACTCTGGAGGTTTTTGCCGTAAGAGCTTCTGCATCATATTTTTCACTGGTAGCGAATGCATCCCTGTGCTTGATCAGCAGCCAGGCATTACTGTCCTGTGCGGTTTTCATGCGTACCAGTGCAAATTCACCCTTCAGCTTTTTGCCATGCAGGATGAATTTAAGCGATCCGTTTTTTAATTCTTCCAGTAAAACGGTCTCCTCTTTTTTCCGGGATTCTTTCTGCAACGCTTCATAAGTGCCCTCATCCCAGATTTCCACTTCGCCGGCGCCATAATTCCCTTCCGGAATGGTTCCTTCAAAGGTGCGGTAGTCATAAGGATGATCTTCTACCATCATGGCCAGCCGTTTGTCTGCCGGATTCATAGATGGCCCTTTAGGCACAGCCCAGCTTTTGAGCACTCCCTCCATTTCCAGACGGAAATCATAGTGCAGCCGGGTAGCCGCATGGCGCTGTACTACAAAACGCAGCTGGGTGCTCCGGGCTGATTGTATCTTTGCTTTGGGCTCCCGGGTCTGTCCAAAGTTCCTCTTTTCTTTATATTTCTTCAGGGTTGCCATAGCTGTGCGCAATTGTAAATAACCGGTCAGGAGATTTTTTTACCTTTTGATGCGGACAAACTTGCTTTTAACTGCTCCATCAGATCCCGGGTTTTACTGTAAGCCACATGCATTTTTGACGGGGCTGCTGTTTTTTTGCCCTTTGCTTTTGACTGAATGATCTTCATCAGGGCAGCCGTATAATCGTCTTTATAGGCACTGATGTCAAACGGCTGCTCAAGCTGGGCAATTAATGCTACCGCCATTTTCAGTTCGGCAGGCTTTACGGATCCTTTGGGGATCTTCAGTTCATCCGTGTTCCGGATCTCCTGGCTGTACCTCATCCGCTGAAAGAGCAACAACTCATTGAAAGGACGGAGGATGCCTAACACCTCCCTGCCACGCATCACAAATGTGCCCAAACCGGCCATGCCCGTCTTTTTCAGCGCCTCCCGCAGCAGGTTATAGGCCGCTTCTCCTCCTTTTTGCGGCTCTATATAATAAGGGGTTTCAAAATAGATGCTGTCGATCTCTTCCATCTTTACAAACTGGTCAATAGACAACAGCTGCGATTTTTCCGGGCTTGCCTTTTCGAAGTCCTCTTCATTCAGCACAATATATTTGCCGTCGTAATTATAGCCTTTCACAATATTTTCCCAGGCTACTTCCTTCCCGGTATGTTCGTTCACCCTTTTAAACCGGATATTGCTCAGGTCCTTTTTATCCAGCATATCCAGGTCCAGGCTGCTTTCTTCCGTAGCCGTGTACAGTTTTACAGGGATGTTTACAAGCCCAAACCCGATTGCTCCTGTCCATATAGCTTTCATATCAATAAGTTTAAATTTACAGATTTTTTTATCCTGTTGCAGACTGTAACTGCAGAATTTGCTTTGTATTATATTATTTAATTTAAAGGCTTACCTGAGGAAGCTCAAAAACCATGCTGATATTCAGCCGGACAGAAATGGTAAATTTGCGCACATTCATCCGTTTTGCTGAAGGAAAGGGCTATCCAGGTATCCGGTTTAATATTTGTTGTAAACATCAACAAGGCTGCTGTGCATCTTTGGCAGCAATTTGGTTTTAAAACAGCAGGAGGGACTCCAAAGGGGTTTCGGCATAAGGAATTAGGATTGGTGGATACTTACAACATGTTTAAAGATTTACAGGCATATTAAAATGTTCTTTTCTTTTTATAAAACCTGACATAAATAGCACATATATAGAGTTTATTACCTGGCGCTGGCATAAAAATTGCTGATAAGGGATGGTAAAAACTAATGAGAAATAAGATCCCCGTTATGAAAACTATTTAAGAATGATCGCTTTTATAGCTGCATTCATCTTCCTGTAGTGTTATTAATCTTTATGCTCAGGAGCAACAGGCTGCTGCTACACATAAATTCAATATTGATCCAGTTCCCTTTTCAAAAGTGCCGCTTGGGGATTTTCCTTACATACAACTGCCGAAAGGGCTGAAATTACTTAATGGCAAACCCTATGGGCACGCTCAGGATTTTCTTTTTTTCCCGATAGATGGCAAAATGGAACGGCTGGACGGGCATGTTTGGCGGGCATTTATTGCAAATGACGGGAGTATTGGTAACGGATGGTCGTACGATTATTTTGTAAAATCGGTTGCTGCCGAAATCAGCCGGCCTGGCGGTGTAAAGATCTATGAGGGAAAAGTGCCAAAAGCAGAGCTGGACAGGATTGAAGAGGAAGCAACTTATTCTGGCGATGAAGGTGCCATTGATTACTGGAACGAAAAGGTATGGGTATATGTGATTCACAGGGAGGACGGGCACTCTGTTTATTGCCAGTTTAGCGGTTACTCCGCAGGAGGGCAATTAGAAGTGCTGCAGCAATAAAATATAAGAAACCTGATGTAGTGCAAAGAGTGATCTTAATGGTTCTGCATATTGATGCCGGGGCCTTTCCTCCGCACAATGCCTGTGCGATTTTTGGTAACAGAAGAAACTTCAGCCGCTCCTGACATACAGTTGTCACCGTTCCTGTTTAGTTTTGATGCATTCAAAACAACAGGATTATGGATCTTATTTCTACCAGGATCATCACAGCGGATGTTAAAAAGCTTATCTCTTTTTACGAGCAGATTACCGGGCAAAAAGCCATTCAGTATACGCCGGATTTTGCAGAGCTCCGTACAACTGTTGCCACCCTGGCAATAGGCAGCACCAGAACCCTGCAGTTCTTTGGCGGAGAGGGCGTGGCCGGTGCCGCGCAAAACCGCACTGTCATTATTGAATTCCGCGTTAAGGATGTTGAGGAAGTGTACAGCCGGTTAAAGGAGTTTCTTGCCGCATATCTTGTGCAGCCACCTACCCAAATGCCCTGGGGCAACCGGTCCCTTTTGTTCCGGGATCCGGATGGCAATCTTGTTAATTTCTTTACGCCTGTTACAACAGAAGCGATACAACGATCTGGTGGTGATAAAGGTGCTTAACGTATTTTTAAAGCAAAAGCCCGGTCCGGTGTTAACCTTATTAAAAATAAGGGAATAGCGAAAGACGAAATCAAAGACTTTAGGCAATCTATCGATGAGCTTAAAGAATCTCACGAAGGTTTGGAATCTGTATTTTTCTTTTTACCTCAAATGCCCGAATTTACCGAAACAATAAAACAATTGTCTCTCGTTTAATGAGCGTCTATTGCATTGAGGATTTTAAGGTTGAGTTTGAAAAATTGATTGCAAAAAAACTCTTGCAAGAGTATCAAGACAGAAATTATAGAATATTTCTTTAGCAAGTCGGTGGATGAATTAAAAGCTGGTGTTAGGCTTAACAACAGTGACGAGCAGCCCTACGTTAAAAAGAGGCTAAAAGGCAGAGGTGGATTTAGGATATATTACCTGCTACTTATTAAAAATGTCAACCTTTATCTGATGTTTGTTCCTCTAAAGACCGGATCTCCTGGAGCCGATAACATTACAGACGAATCAAACGCATACCTCTATAAGAAAGTTCTTGAATGTATTAGATCATCAGAACTCTATAAGATAGAACTATCAGGCAACGAGCGAAATCTAATTTTCCATAGATTATAACACCACAAGGACAAAACGAAAAACGAATGCAGGCAATAATGAGGGAAGATAAAGGGCGACAAGCAGGCTCGTGAGCGAGGGTTTATAAAAATGCTCACTAAACAGGCAAAAGGGCGGACTAAGATAATAAAAACAGCAAAACTGGCGCCTGATTACATAAGTTTATGGTAATCAATTAATTTTGTAGCCTCGACAGGAATCGAACCTGTATCTGGAGCTTCGGAAACTCTTATACTATCCATTGTACTACGAGGCCGTTGATCAGTTAAAATGTTGATAAGGACGAATTGAAACCTTATGAACTTTTAACCTGTTTCTCTTAAAGGTCGGCAAATATAAAGAACTCTGGTGTAATTACTGCATATGCTGGAACAAACCGGCTGCGTTGGATGCAAATATTTTTATTGCAATAGCCAGCAATATTACGCCAAAAAATTTTCTTATGGCTATTAATCCGCTTTGCCCTAATAATTTTGACAGCCGGGCAAGGGATTTCAATACGATGTAAATCACCAGCAGATTCAAAAGAATGGCAATTAAAATGGTCACTTCCTTGTAATTGGCTTTTAAGGACATAATAGTCGTAAGCGTTCCGGAGCCGGCAATCAGCGGAAAAGCCAGGGGCACCAGGGTAGCTGCTTTTACATCGTCATCCGATTTAAAGAATTCAACGCCCAGCACCATCTCCAGTCCCAGGATAAAAATAACAATGGAGCCTGCAACGGCAAAGGATTTTACATCAAGACCCAGCACGTTCAGGATGGGCTCGCCCAAAAACAGGAACAGGATCATCAGCGACCCGGAGATCAGCGTGACCCTGAACTCCCTGATGCCGCCTACTTTGTTTTTTATGGATATAAGAATGGGAATGGAACCAATAATATCAATAATGGCAAACAGGGTAAATGTTACCGTTAGTATCGCCTTATAGTTTACTGAATCCATTTTTTGGGACAAAGGTAAAGGCTATTTTTTACAAAAAGCTGTGCTATTGGGGTACCTGTTGGCAGCACAGCTTTTTAGCAGGCTGTTGGTGCTACCGCTTAAAAAGAACGGTATTGGGGCCTATTCCCCCGGTTGTTGTAAAAGAGAACCTGAGTTTTCCTGATTTGTCAAAGGCAAACACTTTTCCGGATTCCGTATAGTCAATAGCATCTGTAACATAAACATCGCCATTTAATTCATCAATACTGATTCCATAAGGAATTTTTATTGTTGTACCATCCTTGATAAAGTTGTCCTGGATCAGGTTCATTGTCTGTGGATCGTAAATCCTTACGCCTGTAAAACCGTTATAGCCGCTTAAAATATACAGCTGGTTGTTATAGAACGCCATTTTGTCGAAGCTGCCATCTACTTTTTTTACAAGGGTACCATTAGCATCCACTTTGGCAAGAAAAGGCTGCACCTTATCGTAATCGCCAATAACAGGAATGAACAGGTTCCCCTGATTGTCGATACAAACCCGCCCGGGATTAACGCCCACATTGATTTTCTTTACTTCGGTACCGGTAGCCGCATTTAAAACAGCAATGGTGGAGTCATAGCCCGATTTATAATTTCCCTGTAAAACCACAAATGCCTGGTCATTGTAAAATGCTACATCTTCTGCGGAAGACCGTAGCGAAAAGCTTTGGGTTACTTCCAGACTGGACGTATCAATAACTTCCAGCGATTTTCCCCAGATAGTGGGTACATAAATTTTCCCGTTGAAAGGAACGGTTCTTCTCGGGCCTTTGGAAGCTCCGCTTTCATCTTTAAAAGAAATGCTTTTAATTAATTTGCCATCTCCGGCATTTAACACATTTACAATACCGGAATTATCAACAGCAATGTAGATCTTTGCACCGTAAATAACAGCGTTATTAGCAATGGAACCTAAAACCGTTTGATTCGTGGTGCTATAAAAATCGCCGCTATAAGTCCCGGTTGAGAAATCATAGAATCCTAATTTGCTGTTATTGGCATCAGGAGTTCCTTCACACAAAACATAAAGGCCGGTAGTTGGCTTTACAACCGGTTGCGGGGCATCCTCTTTACTACAGGAGTAAAGCATTACCACTGAAAGAAAAAGAACATAAAGCCTGTGTAAATTTTTTCTTACTGTTTTCATCGTATTAAATTGAAGGGTTTAAAATTGAACGGCTGCTCCAAGCCGGTAATTGATTCCCGGCATAGGGTAAAATTTTACAATTTCGTATTGTGCGTTAAAAATATTATTGAGCTCTGCTGAAAAAAGAAGCCGTGTGCTGCGGAGCGGCAGGGCATACCGGAAATTGATATCGTGGAGGCCCCATCCTTTCAGATACCCATCGCTGAGCTGCTCTCCTGTGGTATACCGGTAAGAGGATGCCTGTATATTGTAGGATGCAGAAAACCTGCCGTTGCTCCCGCTCAGACGAAGGCTTCCTGAATGCTCCGGGGTGTACGGGATCTGGTTGCCATAAGCCGCTTTGCCGGGGTCTGTATGGTCTGTTGCATGCTGGTAGGTATAGGCCAGCGCTGCCTTTATTTCCCAGCGCTTTATTTTTTCAAAAACGGTGGCAACAGCAATATCAATGCCTCTGATTTGTACAATGCCCAGGTTTTGCATGCTCCACTGAAACAGGTTCTGGCGCGGAATTGCAATGATCTTGTTTTTTACATCATTATAATAAGCATCTGCAGTTACATTCAGTTCTCTGAGAAGGTTGCCCACATGGAGCGCGTACGTTGCCCCGATATTATATTGATTGGCGGTTTCCGGTTTCAGTTGGGTATTGCCGACAGTGGTATAGTAAAGGTCGTTAAAAGTAGGCGCGCGAAAAATATTTTTATAAAACATGCGCAACCGGAGCGGCAGGCCGGCAACAGGCTGCCACTTTATTGAAACAGTGGGGTTGAGCCTGTTTAAAGCCGTTCCGGCTTCCCCCAGTCGGGTATGGTTCCGAATATAGGTATGCAGCAGATTCGCCTGCAGTTCCAGGTTGGCGGCTGCAAACTTCAGTGAAAGATTATTAAGCCAGGTATCCCTGGAAGGTGCGGGGAACGACTGCCTTTCTGCAAAGGAATCTTTCCGGAACAGGTTGGTATAGTAATAGTCTCCGGAATAAGCCGCACTGATCCGGCCTGAGATCTGTTGTTGGATGGCTGCGGACAAATAAAACTCATTCTGTAGGAACCGGTTTTCATAATTCAGGCTGTTGTCTGTTAAATGAGGATCCCGGTAATCATTCATTGAATGCCAGAAACGGCCGTTGAGCAGGACCTGTGTTGTTGCCGTTATTTTCTTCTGATAGCTGCTTTGTAAAAAAAGATTTTCATCTTTCAGGCGTTCTGCAGCATAAAAATTATCATAAATGACTGCTCCTGGTAAGCCTCTGTCAGAATAATAATAATAAGTCTTTAGGTTGAATTTATTATCGGACGCCTCTCTGTAGAACAGGTTGGCTTCTGCTCTTACAGATGTTATATCACTGTTTTTTCTTCTGAGCTTCAGATTATTGGTATAATCGGTATAAGGATAATCGCCTTCGGTATTGGTATAGTCTGCAGTTGCATTGAACCCCCATTTGTCGGCAAGCTTTACGGTGATATCGGCATTGGGGTTCATATAGCGGAATGAACCTCCCTGCAGGCCGATATTAAAGGAGTCGGATAGATACGGAGTGGAGCTGTTGGCGGTGGTTTGCAGGGATACCACCGATGCAGAAGCAAATGCCCGGGCTGTATTGAGCAATTCCGATGGCTGCGCATTCTGAAGGGTTATACCGGACAGGTTGCTGATGGAAAATTTTCCCAGATCAATCTGGCCGCCCTGTCCTTCGGGCAAGGCTAATCCATCGTAAAGAACTGCTGTATAATTGGCCCCCAGGCTGCGCACAGAAACTGTTTTTAAACCACTGATCCCTCCATAGTCTTTTACATTTACGCCTGGAAAGTATTTTACGGCATCAGCAACCGAAAGACTGTTTAGTTTTGCTAAATCATCGCCCGAAATGGTTTGTTGTGGAAGAATGCCGGTAATATTCTGCTTCTGATTTTTTCCGCTGATGTTTACTTCAGGTAAAAGCGTATCCTTTGTGGTGGTTTGCCCCAGAACGGGATGCCACTGGCTTCCCAGGATGAGTAGTAGTATATATTGCAGATACCTCAATTACCTGATATTGATAACCATATAAAAGCACCAGGGAAAAAGAGAGCAACACCGCAATGATGCATCTGCGTTGTTATTCCCGCTTTTCATCCCGAAAGCGCTGATGAATAATAGAACCTGGCAGGTCTTCTGGCTCGGGCCTGCTTTAATGCCTTCCCATGGCGCCCTGCGCCATAGTGGCCGTTATTAAAGCGTTTCAGGACCCCTGTTAAAAAGGATCCGGCACCTTACAGCTACGGGGATAGCGCCGGATTTACACCGGCTTCCCTTTTCATGGCGCAGCAGCGCCAACCAGATTCGCTGCAAATGTAAGGGAAGATGGGTGATTTTTTTTAAGTTTGATTATGGTTGTGAACCGTAATACGATCCTGGTAACCGCCCACGTACTGGGGTGGGTACTGGGCCTGGGCCTTATTCTTGTATTCATTGAATCAGGTTCTTTCGGCGTTGGGCGGTTTAACCGGTTGCTTTTTTCCTGGCCTTTTATTGCATTTTTGTTTTTCTATGGCTGTCTTTTTTATGGCAATCTGTTTATTTTATTACCCCGCTTCCTGGTCCGGGACAAATTTATCATCTATGGTATTTTTGTTCTGTTATTGTCCGGGGCTACTTTTTATTTAAAACCATTTGATGTATTACTCAATTCTAACCGGCAGGCAGAGCGTTTTCGGTCTGATGGCCCTCACCGGCCTCCGCCACAAATGGAGCGGCCCCGGGATCTGCCGGATGCTGATCATCTGCCGCCCGGCCCCCGCCAAAACGGTCCCGGTTTCCGGGAAGGCCATTTTGATCTGATGAGCATCACCCTGTTCCTGGTTGTATGGGCCATCAGCACCATTATTTTTATTTCAAAACAATGGCGCATAACAGAGAACAAGAATGCGCACATTAAGCTGGATAAGGCCCAGGCCGAGCTTTCTTTTTTGAAAGCGCAGGTCAGCCCGCATTTCTTATTTAATACCCTTAATAATATTTACTCGCTGGCAATGGCAAAGAGCGATGATACAGCAGCCGGTATTTTAAGGCTTTCCGGCATTATGCGTTATATTACAGATGATGCGCCAAAAGATTTTGTTCCTGTAGAAAAAGAGCTGGAATGCATCAGCGATTTTATTGAACTGCAGCGATTGCGTTTAAGTAAAAGCGGACAGTTGAATTACCAGGTCAGCGGATCAACGAATGGAGTACAAATAGCGCCATTGATCTTAATGCCTTTTGTGGAGAACGTTTTTAAGCATGGCATCAGCAACAATGCAGCAGTTCCTGTTAACATAAGAATTGATATAACCCCGGCGTATATTACGCTCTATACCAAAAACCGGATATTCCGGAAACACCCGTCAACGGAAAGGGAAGGGGTAGGGTTGAGGAATGTAAAACAACGGCTGGATTTTTTATATCCCGGCAATTATCAGTTGCAGATCACAGAGGAGGCCGGTTTTTATATTGTGGAATTAAAAGTAGTACCAATTGTCCAATAAATGATAAAAGCAATTGCAATAGATGATGAGCCGCTGGCATTGGATGTTATCAGTACATTTTGCAAACAATGCAGCGGGATAGCATTATTGGAAATTTTTGATAATGCTGTTGCAGGCAAGACATTTGCAGAAAAGGCGCAGCCGGACCTGGTATTTGTTGATATTAATATGCCGGATATAAACGGGCTGGATCTTGTGAACGGCCTTACCTATGACCCGATGATCATCTTTACGACCGCTTATAAAGAATTTGCCCTGGAGGGTTTTGAACTGTCAGCGGTCGACTATTTATTAAAACCTTTTAGCTTTGAACGTTTTAAAAAAGCCATTGAGAAGGCGGAGAAATATTACAGGGGCATCCGGGAAAAAAAGGAAGACAGCCTGCTGGTGTATGCGGAATACAGGATGATAAAGATCCTGTTTTCAGATATTCTTTATATAGAAAGCCTGGACGATTACATAAAAATTTATCTGAAAGACGGACGTTCTGTCCTAACGCTGCTGTCATTAAAAAAAGTGCTGGAACGCCTGCCGGAACAGGAGTTTGCCCGTATTCACCGAGGTTATATTGTTTCCATAAAAGAAGCTGTTTCCTTTTTAGGAAGAAAATTACGCATCAGCAACGGGGCAGAATTGCCCGTTGGTGAAACCTACCTGGGGGCATTGCTGAAATGGATAAAGCCTTCTTAACATTCCGTTAAAGAGTTTGCCGGTATTCTTTCCGTATTCACCTATTAAATTTTTCCTGGCAGCAAGGGCGGGATAATATTGTACCGGCAATAAGCTTTACCCTGAAAATAGAAAAGATGGAAAGGAAAATTTTTTTAAAACAGGGCATTACGGCTTTAGGAATGGCATTTGTTGCTCCTTTGGCAAAATCCTGCAGCAAATCGGATGCTGCTGATACCGGTTCCGGTACCTGTACGGCAACACCGCCTGAAACGGAAGGCCCTTTTCCAACAAAGAATGCATCAGAACTGGTAAGATCCAACATTACCGGAGACCGTACGGGGGTTGCGTTTACTATTAAAATTTCAGTTACTGATCTGAGTAACAGCTGCGCGGCTTTAGCGAATGTTATAGTTGACATCTGGCATTGTGATAAAGAAGGAAATTATTCTGAGTATGGCGGCAGCAGTATGCAGTCCACAAATTATCAAAGTGCCACCTGGCTGCGGGGGCGGCAGACAACTGACTCCAATGGATTGGTGACTTTCACCAGTATTTTCCCGGGCTGGTATAATGGCAGGGCTACGCATATTCATGCGCATATTTACAGTACAACCGGTAAGTCGCTGCTGGTAACCCAGATCGCTTTCCCGGAAGGAGATAATAGTGCAGTGGTTCTGGTAAATGCAGCTTCCGGCTACAGGGGCATGAACGGCTATACCTATAATGCCAACGACAATGTTTTTAGCGATGGGTATGCTGCGGAACTAAGCAGCATTTCCGGAAGTTTGAGCGAAGGGTTTACTTTAACGCATACCATAGCCGTAAAAGCCTGACCGATTATGAACAGGGAGATCAGGATCTGTTACTGTAAAATAATCAGCGCTGATGATTCCGGCGCCTGGGAACAACTGGTGTTTGCTGATACTTACCGGAAATTTTTGCTGCAGGTACAGCATTTTGACCGGCGGCAAAAGTATAGTACATATGCAGAAATAGTGCACCAGGTTCCCGGTTCTCAACGGCTTGATTTTTTGGTAAGCACTGCTATCACCGGTTATAGGAAGCAGTTAAGCAATCTGTTCCCCGATGTGAAAAATGTATTGGGAAAGAAGTTCCTGCCTTTTCATAATTATCGCTTTGAAATGATCAGTTCAAACATCCGCGCTCAGTCGGGGGCAAAGGACCGCTGTGATTTTTTATAGCGACCGGATGTATTGGATCGATGCCATTGGTGAGCAGCTATTGCTGTTATTAAAAGAGGCAAATGACGAGGTATTCACAGAGCTCTTACCCCTGAAACCTTTTATTAGTATTTATTCCGTAAAGGATATAAAGTGATCCGGCAATCGCCCGCACATATATTTCTGGGCGCAAACAACAGCGTGATCGCGGATGAAACGTTCCGGACAATAAGGATATGCTGTAGCCAGGCTGCTCAGTTAGGTAAGTTACAGGAAGTTGATGAAGAAACGCTCGCTCCCGGGATTTCAAAAAAAACAGAACAGCCCGGGCAGCTGTTATTACTGATCCCTGTAGTCGGTGATCTGGAACTGCTGACCCATAAAGAGCCCAAAGAATTAAAGTGCGGGCAGATGGCTCTTTTGAATGGAGCAACGATCAGCATCCGCAACCGGTATAAAGATGCATTAGTGAAATTTCTGCTCCTGCCATTCAATATAGCCGGGACTCCGGGTGTTGACCCGGTTCAGCTCTTTTCTTTTGATTTGCATAAAAACGGGGATAATACGGTCATCGCTGCGGCGGAAATAACGGTGCGCATTCAGCAGTTGGGAATGCGGGATGAGAAAGTTTATACGACCCGGCTAAGCAATGCCGTTATATTTTGCTATATCATACAGGGGGCGGCTGAAATAGCAGGAAGATTATTGCACAGCGGGGATGGATTGGCCTTATGGAATACGGTGCAGTTTGAAACCGAATCATTCGGTTCAGAAACGATCCTGCTGGTAGTAGAAACTGTTCATTATAAATAATCAGGTGTAGTTGGTTTTGATTCAATTCCGGCCGTCTATTCTTAGATGGCCTTTTTTATTGTTCCGGTAGCGGGTTGTCAAAAGTTTCCTATATTCTACAGATAGAATATTGCCGGTTTTGCACAAAATTTGCTTTCTTTTCTTCTATTTTTGTTCAATGAAGCGAATTTTACTGGCGCTTGCCGGATTTTTGGCACTTGCTGAACTAAACGCCCAGGAAAAATGGAGCCTGGAGCGTTGTGTGCAGTATGCTATTGAACATAATATATCCGTAAAACAGGCAGACGTACAGGCTCGTATTAATAAGCTCACACTGGAGCAGAGTAAAATGGCCTTGTACCCGACAGCAAACTCACAGCACAATGTAGGGTACCAGTTCGGGCGCTCCATTGACCCCACATCGAACCAGTTTACCACCAATGAGATCCTGGCAGCCAACCATTCGCTGAACCTGAATGCAGATATTTTTAACTGGTTTAAGAAAAAGAACACCATTGCGGCCAATGCCTATAGCTACCAGGCGGGCATAGCACAACTGGAAAAGGCAAGGAATGACATTTCGCTCAATGTGGCCAATGCTTACCTGTCTGCTTTACTGGCCAAAGAACAGATCAATGCGGCAGCCGTTCAGGTGGGACAAAGCAGGGATCAGAGAAATGATGTGGATAAACAGGTAAAAGCCGGCGCCCTGCCTGAGCTGAACCTGGCGGAAATGGAAACCCAACTGGCCAATGACAGCGCTACTTTGATCAACGCCCGGGCCAATTTCAGGTTAAACCTGCTGCAGCTACAAGCTCTGCTGAACCTGGATGCCGCAGCTTCTTTTGATATTGATGCACCTCCCGTAGACAGCATTCCTGTTGAGCCGCTGGCAGAACTGGAGCCGGATGTGGTCTTTCATTCTGCCCTGTACAACCTTCCCCAGCAAAAGATCAATGAGCTGAATGTAAAAGCTGCGGAAAAAAATGTGCTGGTAGCAAAAGCCGATATGTATCCTACCATAGGATTGTTTGGAGGACTGGACACCCGTTATTCCAACGCACAGAAACTGCTGCCGACCAATTTCCAAAACGGGATTGTTCCGGTTGGTTTTGTCAATATTAACGGTACAAACTATATCGTGAATACCGAGGAAAATATTCCGATGGGGTTTAATAAAAACACTTATTTCCGGCAGCTCAGCAATAACTTCAGCCAGAATATCGGGTTGGGGATTAATATACCCATTTTTAACGGGAATATGGCCCGTACCAACTGGAAAAAGGCAAAGCTGAATGTGGAGGCACAGCAATTACAACTCGACCAGGATCAGCAACAGTTAAAGCAGGATATTTACCAGGCACATACCAACGCGGTTGCAGCAATTGAAAAATACAATGCCTCAAAGATTGCGCTGGCCTCAGCCCAGAAAGCATACGATTTTGCACGCAAACGTTTTGATGTGGGGTTGCTGAAACCCATAGACCTTATTGTGAATCAGAACAACCTGTTCACGACCAAGATCAATATGTTGTCTGCCCACTATGATTATGTTTTTAAGATAAAGTTGCTGGAGTTTTATAAAGGACAGGGCATCAAGCTCCATAATTAAACAGGGCAAAATTAAATTTGCGGTATGAGTAAAAAATGGAAACGGATATGGATCATTGCAGGATGTGTGATTGCTTTACTGATCATTTATTCTGTTGTTTCAAATAAAGATAAGGACCTGATAAAAGTTGCTGCAGAAAAGGCAGCGATACGTTCCATTACCCAAACAGTAACTGCAAGCGGGCAGATTTATCCGGAATATGAAGTAAAGATCAGCCCGGATGTAAGCGGTGAGATCACTGATCTGAATGTGCAGGAAGGAGATAGTGTTAAAAAAGGGCAGATACTGGCGCGGGTTTATGCTGATAATTATGCCCTGGACAGGGATGAGGCCTCTGCGCGATTAGGGCAATCCCAGGCAAACGTGGCAAATAGTGAGGCCGCGCTTGGAGTTCAGAAAGCAATGCTGGACAAGGCGCAGCAGGCGTATAACCGTAATAAAAAGTTGTTTGACGACCGGGTGATCTCAAAGGCCGAGTTTGAACAATATGAAACTGACCTCGCCTCTGCGCAGGCAAATTATAACGCAAGCCTGCAGAATATACGGAGCCTGCGGGCCGGGGTGCTTTCTTCCCAAACAGGATTGATGGCTGCCAATAAAGTGCTGGGCAGGGCAACAATCGTTTCACCGATAAGCGGCATCATTTCCTCCTTAAAAGTAGAAAAGGGAGAACGGGTAGTTGGAACGGCACAGATGGCAGGTACCGAAATGATGACGGTTGCCGATATGAGCACAATGGAAGTGCGGGTAAACGTAGGTGAAAATGACATTGTAAAAGTGAGCATTGGCGATAATGCTGATATTGAAGTAGATGCTTATAATGGCCGTAAATTTAAAGGCATCGTTACTAAAATAGCCAGTAGCGTAAAATCTGCTCTGGGCACCACAACCGGCACTGGCACCAGTTCCAATGATGTTACCAATTATGAAGTGCGGATCCGGATCGATAAAAACTCCTACCAGGATCTGATCGACCCGACCCACCCGAGAAAATTTCCCTTCCGGCCGGGTATGAATGCCAGTGCCGACATTAAGACACAGCGGAAGGATAATATTGTAACAGTGCCTATTGCTGCTGTTAATGCCAGGATAAAGGGTAGTGATAAAAGCCTGTCTGATACCAGAAAGGACCAAAAGGATCCGGCTAACAATGCCGCTGATGAAGACAGTAAGGCCGGCGAAATGGAAGAGGTGGTCTATATAGTAATGAAAGATAATGTGGTTAAAAAACGGATTGTAAAAACCGGTATACAGGATATTAATTATATAGAAATCAGAGCCGGTCTCAAAGCCGGAGATCTGGTGGTAACGGCGCCCTACAGTGCCGTTAGTCAAACACTGAAAGACGATACAAGGGTAAAGATCGTGCCCAAGGAAGAATTGTTCAAGGCGAAATAATCCAGGGCAAAGCGTAAACCTGTAAAATATTATTTTGTCATTCCGGTACTAATTCAACTTTTTATAAACCTGGTTAATTTTAATTTATTTCCTTGCACTTCACTGTCATCAAGCCGGATGACAGGTTATACGGAAATGACATTTTAATCAGACCGAAAAGTTTCCCGAAGACGCAACGATTTTTTGTTGGTCGTGTTACGTCCTGCTGTTCCGAACCTTCGGAACGCAGACTTCCGCCATTGCGGAAGCGCAGATGGACGGTTGTCTGCGCTGTTCCCTGCTCCCTGCTCCCTGCTCGCCGGTAGCTACCCTGTATACATATCTTTTGCTAACAGGTATAAAGGTTTCTAATGATTATGCGCTGCCTTTTTCTTGTTTCTCAATTCCGGAACACAATTGCGACTACTGCAGCCAACTGGCTTCATAGCGCCTCTTTTTTACGCAACAGATGTTTTTTTATCAAATAAAAGGAGCACGTAAAAAAGCAGCGCAGTAAGGAAATTACGACAATCAGCAGCAGGCACTTCAATAAACCTTTTCAGTAACACCAGCTATAACTTTTCATATAGGTTGTCCGTGTGCGTGGGCAGTCAAACGGCCGGAGGCATTCGTTTGACGAAGCCTTTTTGGCAACCTTTTGTGGCGACAAAAGGTTGAAAAGAAAATAGAGGAGTTGAAGGTCTGTCATTGTCTCAATAACTCTGCAACTCAATTAAGACAACATACAATTACTGTTACTGCACGAACCCAGTATTAGGGGAGAAAAGTTGTGTGTATAGCGTAGCTCGCCGGCAGGCAGGTGCGAATCTGCGGGAGCATTGAATGGCACGGGCCTTTTCTTTTTGTACTGCCTGAAAATCCGGGGGTATTGGAAATGCTATATCCTAAAATAGATCCATGTGCTTTTAGGAATCTTTAATGCCCCGGCAACTTAGCCGTAACGCTTTGTTTAGGGCTATAATAAATTTCACTTGCATATTACAGGTGTCAGAAGCGGTAAGAAAGGAGGGTAAGCAGGATGGAGCATTATTTTGTATTTTTGAAAACATGTATCAAATACAAAAAGTAATGATCGGTAGCAGGATAAACAAAAGAATATGCTAAGGATTTTGCATACAGCCGACTGGCATATAGGCCAGCTTTTTTATGAGTACGACCGTACCTATGAGCACCGGCAGTTCCTGAACTGGCTGATAAAGACGCTCAGCCAGGAGCAGATTGATGTATTGCTGATCAGCGGCGATGTATTTGACCTGTCCAATCCTTCAGCAGCCTCCATAAGGATCTTCTATTCCTTTTTAAGTAAGGCTGCAACCCTGAACCCTGATCTGCAGATCATTGTTACTGCGGGCAATCATGACTCAGCCTCCCGGCTGGAAGCGCCCAAGCCGTTTCTGGAGTCATCGAATATTCATATTATAGGCCTGGTGGAAAGGGATGAAAACGGGGCGATCGATTATAAGAAGATCCTTATCCCTTTAAAGGATAAAAAAGGAACTGTACAGGCCTGGTGCATAGCTGCTCCTTTCTTACGTATGGGCGATTACCCGGTAATACCGGATGCGGATAACCCTTACGCTGCGGGCGTTACAGCTTTTTATGAAGGGGCTTACCGGCAGGTGTCGGCACAAAAACAGGCCGGCCAGGCAATTATTGCAATGGGCCATTTGCATACCCGGCAGGCTGAAGTGGGTGATATTGATAAAATGGAACGGCTGATCATGGGCGGAGCAGAGTGTATTTCAGCATCAGCGTTTGACGATGCCATTGCTTATGTTGCCTTAGGGCATATACATAAAGCACAGCGTATTGGCGGAAAGGAGCATATCCGTTATTGCGGAAGCCCGTTGCCTATGTCCTTTTCCGAGGTGCATTATAAGCACCAGGTAATTGTATTTGATTTAAAAAGCGAAGGAATTGAGCATCTGAAAACAATAGAAATACCGGTATCAGTACCGCTTCAGCACATTCCTGCAGTTCATAGCTCATTGGCAGCAGTACTGGATGCCCTGGCACAGTTGCCGATGGCTGAAGCCGATGCCACCACTGCGCCGTACCTGGAAGTGCGAGTATTGTTGAACGGGCCGGAACCCGGCCTCCGGCATAAGATAGAAACTGCCATTACCGGCAAACACGTAAGGCTGGCAAAAATTGATGTACGCTATAAAACGGCTTCACCGGAATCCGGAGCACCAGCGATCGTAAATGCGGCGCCGCTTAGCGATCTGAAACCTCTGGATGTATTCAGCAGGGTGTACCTCACAAAATATAACAATCCTGTTCCTGAAGCGCTGCTGCAATTGTTTCAGCAGGCGATCCGGGAAGTAAACGAAAGCGAGGCTGCACCATGAGAATATTTGCAATACGGATCAAAAATCTGGCTTCTCTGGATGGCGTTACAGAGATCGATTTTACCCGGGAGCCCCTTTCTTCTGCCGGTATATTTGCCATAACCGGGCCTACAGGCGCAGGTAAGTCAACGATCCTGGACGCGCTTTGCCTGGCCTTATATGCCAAAACGCCCCGGTACAGGATGGCCGAAAGCGGTATCGAGATCAAAGATGTGCAGGGTAGCACGATCCATCAGGGAGATGTACGGGGCATACTGCGCGATGGCACTGCAGACGGGTATGCAGAAGTGGATTTTGCAGGTATTGACGGGCAGCATTACAGGGCAACCTGGACGGTGAGGCGGGCTTATAACAAGGCAGAAGGAAGCCTGCAGGCTTTTGGTATTACCCTTAAGAATATGAGCACCCATACAAATGTTCCGGGTAAGAAAACAGAGCTGCTGGAAGAGATAGAACGGTTGGTGGGACTGAATTTTGAACAGTTCACCCGCTCGGTATTGCTGGCCCAGGGCGATTTTACAGCTTTCCTGAAAGCAGGCAGGGACGAAAAATCGGCTTTACTGGAAAAGCTTACCGGTACATCTATTTATTCGGAAATTTCAAAACGGATTTTTGAAAATCACCGGGAGCAGCAGCAAAAACTACGGGAGCTGCGCCTGCGGCGGGAGGGCATTGCTACCCTTACTATGGAAGAATTAGATGCCTTACAGGAACAGAGAATTGCATTGACGGCTATAATAAAAGCAGGTGATCAGCAATTGGCTGATTTAAGTAAAGAAATCAACTGGCATGAACAACGGGTGAAATTTCAGGAAGGGGTTGAAACTGCCCGGCTGGCCTATGACCAGGCAAACCGGAACAAAGAAGCCGCAGCGCCACGTGAGCAACATTTACAGGTTGTTGACCGTATTCAGCCGGTAAGACCGCTTATCAATAACCTGCAAAATGTGCAGGAACAACTGGAATCGAAATCGAAGCAATTAGCGGAGCTGAACGACCGGTTATCCACCTTGCAGCAGCAAAAACAAATACTGGATGTTGCAATAGAAAAGGCAATCAATGATCTGGGCACAAAAATAAAAGAAGAAGAGGACGCACAACCGCTGCTCGATGAGGCAAAAGCACTGGATGTACAATTATCTGAAAAAGCGGAACAGATAAAACAGGCTGCTGAGGAAAATGAGCAGATACATTCCAGGCAGAAAGAGCTGTCAGGCCAATTGTTGCAGGCTCAAAAAGAGTCGGATTTATTAGAACAGGAGGTTACAAAACTTACTCAGTGGAAGATTGATCATGAAGCCCGCCGGCCGGTTGCAGAACAGGAACGCATGATCCTGTCTAAACTGGGAGATGCTGAAAGCGTACTGGAAAGTTTGCATCATTACGCCCTGCGCATTCATAATGCGGAGCAGGAAACAGCAGCTTATCAACAGCAGGCGCAGCAACTGGAGAAAGAAAAGGAAACTGTCCGGAAATCGTTACAACAGTTGCAGCAGGGTTACAATGCATTTCAAACTGCTTTATTAAAGATCCCGATACAGGATATTGAAGCAGAGAAGGCTGCAACAGATACATTAGTAGGAGATATTATTTCAGCGACCGCTCACTGGCGACTCTTATACACTGCTATAAAAGAAAAAGAGGCACGCCAACAGTCATTAACACAACATCAAAAAGAACTTGGGGAGCAAACAGAAAAGCTGACAGCGGCTGAAAGGCTGCTTGAGATCAAGAAAGCAGAAAGGGACGTTTCCCTGAAATCACTGGAAAAAGCCAGACTAATTGCTGCCGGGAGTATAGAAAAGCTCCGGAGTCAGCTTGAGCCTGGAGAACCCTGTCCGGTCTGCGGAAGTACAGAACATCCCTATGCATTGCATGATCCCTCGCTTGGGCAGGTGCTTGCCGGGCTGGAAGTCAGCTATCGGCAGGCTGAATCAGGATATGCACAGCAGTTGGCTGCTCATAGCAGCTTAAACCAGGCTTGCATTCAGATAAGAAAAAACATATCCGTATATGAAGCAAGTGTTGCAGACAAGACAAAAACCATTGAGGAATTAACGCACAAATGGACTGAATTCGGTATCAGCAAAAGATGCGTGAATCTGCCTGTTGAAGAAACCGGTAACTGGCTGCAGCAACAATTACAGCTGCAAAAAGAAAAGCAGCAGCAATTGCAGCAACAGATTCAGTCTTATGGCAAACAAAAAGACAACTTAGAAGTTCATAAAACAAAGCTGACTGCGCTGGAGAAACGATTCAATGATGCTGAAAATGATTCGAAGGATATTGGCAGAGCGCTGAAATCTTTACAGGAACAAAAGGCACATGATGAAGGCGAACGACAAAAAGCGGAAAGTAAGCTGGATAAGCTAAAAGAAACATTATCAGGTTACTTCACATCAGAAAAATGGTTTCAAAACTGGCAGAGCAATCCGGAAACGTTTGCAAAGCACATTACGGAGTTTGCCCTTGAATGGAAAACCAGTATGGAAAGGCTGGAGGAGAATATCCGGAAGCAACATGTATTAGTGGAGAAGCTGAAAGGGATACGGAAGCAGGCGGATACTATAAGGGAAGAAGTAGCGCTGAAAGAGCAAAAGTTATCATCGTTACAGCTTCAGAGGAACGGTTTATCTGAGCGGAGGAAAACTATATTCAACGGAGCGCCTGTAACCGGTATTGAAACAGGTTTAAAGAATGCTGTTTCTTCAGCAAGGCAGTTAGCGGAACAAAAAAAGAAAGAGGCAGAACTGGTACAGGGCAATATCACCCGGAATACGGCTCAAAGCGAACAGCTGGAAAAGGACAGTACATTCCTGTCAAAACAGGAAACAGAGTTAAAAGAAAAACTTGGTGAGTGGCTGAATAACCACAATCAACAGTATGAAACTACGTTGACAGAAACGGAATTGTTACCATTATTAGCTTTTACCCGGGATTGGATAGAAAAAGAACGGACAGGCCTGCGCGCCATAGATGATGCGGTGATGCAGGCCCGGTCAGTTTTTGAGGAACGGGTAAAAGCCCTGGAAAATCATACAGCCCAACGTCTCTCGGAGAGAACATTGGAAGCATTGATCGCATTGCAAACGGAAGCTCAGGCAACATGGAAGCAAAATAATCAAACTGCTAATGAAATTGATTTTAAAATAAAAGATGATGAAGTCAATAAGCAACGGATCGGTCAGCTCCTGGAGAACATTGAGCGGCAGTCACAGGTAGTAGACAACTGGGCAAAGCTCAATGAAATGATCGGTTCTGCTGATGGAAAAAAATTCCGGCAGGTTGCGCAGGAATATACACTGGATGTATTACTGAGCTATGCAAATGTGCACCTGGAGATGCTTAGCAGGCGTTATGTATTACAGCGGATCCCCAACTCGCTGGGCCTGCAGGTGCTTGACCAGGATATGGGCAATGAAGTGCGCACGGTATATTCCCTTTCCGGTGGCGAATCCTTCCTGGTATCGTTGGCGCTGGCACTGGGCCTGGCCTCGCTTTCATCCAATCGTATGAAGGTAGAATCCCTGTTCATTGATGAAGGTTTTGGTTCGCTCGATCCTGCAACGCTGAACATTGCGATGGATGCTCTTGAGCGGCTGCACAACCAGGGGCGCAAGGTGGGTGTGATTTCTCATGTGCAGGAAATGACAGAGCGGGTACCTGTACAGATCAGGGTAAGTAAGCGGCAGAGCGGAAAGAGTAAGGTAGAAGTAGTGGGGATGTAAGTAAAGTGAAAAAGAGCACGAACCGCAATCATAAAAGTTTGCTGCAAGGAGTTTTGTAACGGAAAACAATTCTCGGGAGCAGCCGGCTCATTTCTTGTTTCCGCAAATGCGGAATAGAATGTTTGTTATAGAATTTGATTTTCTGATCAGGTTTTTGCTATACAGCAATTTGTAGATCAGGAAAGCGTTTTTTTTATTTTCAGACAAAACAGAAGCCGCCGGCCATTTTTTAATACCAATTAGATGTAAAAAAGTATTGTCATCCTGACGAAGGAAGTTTGTCAAATGAATTATTATGGTTCGACAAGCTGTTAATGACAAGTGAATTAAATTATTTATTCCTGTTAAAGTAACTAATCCATCGGGCCAACTTTCTATAGCCGAACTACTTTTAGGGATCGATTATGTTTATACATCATCTTCAACAGGAACAAAGTTTGTTAATATCAGCCTTTGGTTCCCTTCTGGGGGTACGGCTCCGACGGTAGATACGGCACTTGTAAACCTGGCTAATCAAGGTGCTAAAATTTTTGTTATTGCGGGAAATGGATCGGCTAACGTAGTAAACTTTCCAATGGCCCACTTTAATCATAGTAATATTTACGTAATATCTGCCATTGACCAAACTAATGATAACTTTGCCTCATTTAGCAATTTCGGTGCTACTGTTGATTATGCTGCACCAGAAGTTAATGTGTATTCGATCTATAAAAATGGCGGCTATACAACAATGTCTGGTACTTCACAAGCTTCACCCCATGCCTGCGGTGTTGCCATAATGGCAAAATATAAAAGCATGACTTACTTCTTCATTATGGCAAGGAGTAGCTAATAAAGCATAGTAGTCTGGAACTTCTACAATTTCTTTCAGTTTTACGCAGGGGTTTGATTGTGCAAATACTTCATCAACCGGGTTCTCCGGAAAGTATTTTGCTTAATAATCCATTGGCGTTAACCCTGTAAATCGCTCTAATAAATAGGTACGAAATCGCTTGCACAAATCTTCAGTTATCTCTGTTGGAGAAATGTAATCTTTTCCAAGAAATGTTTTGAAATGCTTAAAACTGGTAGGCAGGTGGCGGTTATTTTTTTTCTTATGATTATTTACATTATTCGTCATAAAAATCAAGAAAGTTCTCCTTAAACCTATGTCTGGGGATAAAAGGCGTCCCTATTGTTTGCTGGTCAATTATTGCCTGACTTTTTTTACCTCCAGCAGTTTTAAAGCCTCTTTATTGTGTTCCTTTTGTTCGGGGTTTTTGGGTGATGTATAAATAAATATTCCCGTTGTTGGTCTTTTACCTTTTCCCCTGCCAAGATCATAATAAAAGAATTTCTTATTACCTTTTCTGTTTAATCGTTCTCCCAAATTCATAACGCACAATTTTTATAGGTTATGAAAAGTGAGTTCAATCCCGATGCCACAAGCGGGTTTTTCAGGCCCGATACATGCGAATAATGGAGGGAAAAATTGTCTGTGGAAAAAAACGGAATGAAATGAAAAGAAACGGATCGCTTAAAAACAGTTGAGTTTTTTTAGGAACCGTTAGATTAGCAATTGATGTAAATAAACCGCGCCATGATGTTTTTGGGAATGGATTTTTTCTTCTCTTCACCAGGTGGTGAACAGTCGGATAGGAACATTGTGCCGGTTTGATACCAGCAAATGTTCCCACAAAAGTGCGTGTCATTCTGCGTGTCGTTTGTGTGTCAAAAAATGCGAAAAGAAGCGTTAAAAAGCGCTACTTTTTTGACATGCAGAAAATAAAAAACCACTGTAAATCAATTCTTTACAAGGGTTATGGTGTGCCCGGGACTGGATTCGAACCAGCACGCCGTGTTACCAGCGCCACCACCTCAAGGTGGTGCGTCTACCAATTTCGCCACCCGGGCATCAGGGTAAAGAACTTAGGGATTGCGAAAATACTACATTCATTGATTATAATTACATTCTCTGCCTGCATTTTTGAAAATCTTACTGATCTTTAGTCTGTTGACACAGTATATTTGTAGTTCTATATGACTTATCAACAGACGCTTGATTATATATATGCCCGGCTGCCCATGTTCAGCAAGATAGGTGCTGCCGCTATTAAAAATGGTTTTGATAACATCCTGGCACTTTGTGCTGCTTTAGGCGATCCGCAGGAAAAAATAAAATTTATCCACGTGGCGGGAACAAATGGAAAGGGATCCGTAAGCCATATGCTGGCATCGGTATTGCAAACACAGGGGTATAAAACGGGTTTATATACTTCACCGCATTTAACAGACTTCCGGGAGCGGGTAAAGATCGATGGCAGGATGATCAGCGAGCAGGAGGTGATTGATTTTATTAAAAAGACACAGCCGGAAATTGAGTGCATCCGCCCCAGCTTTTTTGAAATAACCGTTGCCCTGGCGCTGGACCATTTTGCTGCCAACGCTGTTGATTATGCAGTAATAGAAACCGGACTGGGCGGCCGTTTGGACAGTACCAATATTGTCCGGCCGGTACTTTCTGTTATTACAAATATAGGATTCGATCACATGCAATTACTGGGCGATACCTTGTCCAAGATCGCCGGTGAAAAAGCTGGGATCATTAAACAGGGGGTTCCCGTTGTTATTGGAGAAAGCCACCCGGAAACAGCGCCGGTTTTTCTTACAAAGGCTCATGAATTAAAAGCTCCCATCAGCTTTGCAGATAAGCAGTTTCATGTGGAAGAATGGCATCATGAGGCGGGTGAACTTGTTGTGGAAGTGTCAAAAAGCGATGAAATAGATCATTGGGTGTACCGGCTGGATCTGCCGGGCGCCTATCAGGTGCATAACCTGTTGACCGTTCTGGAATGCTGCAGGCAACTGAATGCTTCAGGCATTGCTCTGGATGAGGCGTTTATTGTAAAAGGTATTGCGCATGCAAAACGTATAAGCGGGCTGCACGGCCGCTGGGAAACCCTTCAAAAGAACCCGGCAATTGTGCTGGATGTGGCACATAATGAAGACGGGGTTCGTGAGTTGCTCAACCAGTTGGAGCTAACCCCCTACAGGAAATTACATATGGTACTGGGAATGGTAAAAGACAAGGATATAAATAAAATTTTATCCATGCTGCCTTCCGGTGCGCTGTATTATTTTACCAATGCAGATATTCCCAGGGCACTGCCCGGTAAGGAACTGAAAGAAAAAGCTGCCGGATACCGGTTAGAAGGTGCTGCCTGGCCAGATGTCAATGCTGCGCTCAGTGCGGCAAAAGCCGCAGCGCATAAGGAAGATCTGATATTGGTTTGCGGCAGCGTATTCCTGATAGGAGAGGTAGACCGTTCCTGAAAAGAATGCAAATACGCCCCGATGAATGTGCCTGATAAATTTATTTAAAGCGGAACCCCTCTGTGTGTATAGGTTGTAAACCCTAAAAACGTATTATCTGACGAAGGGCCGTAAGGTGGCTGCCGTCCGCGCAAATACCCTGTTGTATCTGAGCTGTAATAACGATGCGCTACTTCAACTGCCGGATAAACTTTTGCGGTGGAGCACTGTTTGCAACTAAACTGATCGTGATAAGCTTTCCACATAAAGCCATAGCCTAAAGACAGTCGGTCAATTGTAAAAATGGTGTTCTGGCCCTGTTCGCGGGCAATTTCGGCAGCATAGGTAAGCCCGTTAAGGGAATATTGAAAATGGACACAGTCTGTACGCGAGCAAAGCTCAGGCATGGTGCCATCAGCATAAATGACCGTACCAATACTATCCGTAAGTATTTTTAAACCCGCGTCGTACACAGTTCTGCTGTCAAGAAATACGCCAAGAGCAACCTTCGCATAGCCTGCCGATATGATCCAGTTTTGCTTATGCCCCGAGGTCAGGGTGTTGTTGATGTAATTATCTTTCAGATTATTTAAGAATACCTTAAACTGGGTAATGTCTGTAGCTGCCCAGTTGGCACTATGGCCACTGGGTTGATAATACCGGATGATCTCAGCAGCAGCAACAAAGGTCGGCGCTACCCAGGATGCTTCCAGGTCCGGCTGTGTTGCCGTTGTACCAGATGCAACCTCATAATGATCAAAATTGTAAGCCCATCCGTTCAAAATAATTTTTGCTTTATGAGAATAGGCGGTGTCGCCGGTTTTGGCAAATCTGAGCGCCAGGGCATATGCGAACACTGCATTTTCTTTAATTTGTGTTTCTGTTGCCGTTGTGCCGGAGCCTTTAACCGTAACAACAGACGGAAAGCTGGTGGGCAGGGTAGCTGTATCTGTGTAAGCAACTATGGTGGCCTGGTAATCGTTATACCTGTCTGTAGTTGTACTGTTTGCTTCTGACCTGATAAAATCCAGCGTGGTACTGGTATTTAAAATACCCGGATGAACAAAAGGCCCTGACGAGTTCAGCTGAACCACAGATGCATCAGCAGGAACTTTTTTATCTTCAATAACCTGGTTTCTGGCGCAACGAACGAAATAGCAGCCTGATGTAATAAGCAATGCTGCTACAAAATACTTTGTACTATTTGTTGTTTTCATCGTTTTTATCGATTTAATATGATAGGATATTCTTGACCCTAAAAGCATAAAGATTCTTTAAAACCCTTTATATGCATGGATTTCAGGCTGGGTTTGTATTAATAGTCAAAGGCAGGTCTGCTCAAACCACTTGTGATTGCAGGTGTTCTAATAAAATTGCTGCAATGATTTATAAAGTTTGTGCGAAGCAACATCTTTGTGCATTTAAAGATTATTGCTGTTCTTTTTTGCAGGTAGTGCCTGGCGCGCCTGACCTGGAACTGATCTGCGGTCCGCCTGCAGTTGGATCATTCCGGCGGCCATCCGGCGTCCCATTTCCTGCGCAGATGGTCCGTCAAAATGAGTGGAATCTCCTTTATGAACAAGCCCTTCGGAGCTTACAACAGCCGTAAAAGGTACCAGCTCCGGTAACTTTTCAAGCTCCGTATTGATGTTGGCATAAACCGGGCGATACCTGCCGAGTTGCCCCACTACAAAAGGCAGCCCGGGATTGCCAACGAGTTCACGGATCCGTTTTATCAAAACCGATAACTGAGACAGGTAAACGCTTGCTTTTTCAGGCTGGCTGTCCGATTCTCCCTGGTGCCAGATCACTCCCTTTATCGTGCCATATTTCATGGCCGCCTTAATGCGCGCTACAGCATCATCATAGGGATGCGTTTTTGATATGGAATCATAGGCTCCCGGCTTCCAGTGCTCAATGGGCGTTCCTCCCACAGCACAGGGTATCAAACCGATCTTAGCAGAAGAATCAGCAGCTGCCATTGCTATGCCAAAACTGAGGCCGGGCCCCACGCCGGCAATAGCAGGCTTATCAAAATGTAGCGGGTGCCTGGCAATGACCCATTTCGTATCTTTAGTAAACATGTAAACGCGCTCACTATGCTCGGCTGCTATATCCGGGGTGATCGGACCCCGCCCTGCCATATTGCTTTGCCCCATCAGGATATATAGGTCTAATTTTTCCGGAATACCCTGCGCCCGGGCGTTAGCAGCAAGCAACAAAATTGCTAATGAAGAAGTAAAGATCCTGTACATGATTGTTGATAGTTGTAAAATTATTAATAACCCGGGTTCTGGGGAAATACTTTTGTCAGGTTGGCGTCTATAACGTCCTGGGGTATGGGCATTAACTGATCCCGGTCTGTAATAAAAGCACCGGCAAGCGCATTATGCGCTTTTGTTCTTGTTAACCAGGTGCCTGTACGTAAAAGCGTATAGCGACGGTCTTCTTCGGTAAACAATTCTCTCGAACGCTCATCCAGGATATAATCCAGGGTAATATCTGATGCTGTTGCCGGTTGTGCATGTGCACGGCTGCGCAGCGCATTGATCGCGTTCAGCGCACCGGTAATATCTCCGAGTTTGAAATCGGCTTCCGCTAACAACAGGTAGGTATCGGCTGACCGGAGATAGATCACATCATTGAAGTTTACATTGCCGTTAATATCGGTTGGAGAAGTATAATCCCATTTACGGGTGCTGGGCCAGTCCGGGTTATTGATCTTCTCAGTGGCTGTTCTGTTAAGCTCAATAACCTGGCCTGAGGTATAACCCTTTGGTACCTGTGCATTGATCGGGTAAGAAAACCTCCAGGCAAAATCGCTGCCCCTGTCATCTGTTGTATCATAAATGCTTAGTGCCCATTTTGTGGGGGCCAACCTGCCAATTCCCCTGCCACCAAAATCAGCGCTGACGGCAAAAGGGTTGACTGATTTACCATCCGTTCCTTTCAATACATATGAATAATACCGGTTCACCCAGTAGCGGCGCAGGATGACATTGCCTGTGCCGCCTGTTACGTTTTCCTGGCTCTGCAATACCCAGAGCGCCTCCGTATTTCCCTCACTGCGATTGGAGTTGCCATCAAGGAATAGATCAGTAAAGGGAGTGCCCGGTTTTGTTGCGTTTACACCGTATCGTTCAGTAACCAGCTTATAATTTGCATTTGTTGTCACTTTTGTAGCCCATATTTTTGCAGAGTCGGGCTTTCCTTCTGCGAGATAAGTTTCTGCAAGATAATGCTGGGCAACTCCTTTAATAAGTTTTCCGTTATTGGCATCTGTTTCAGGGAGGTATTGTTCTGCAAACAGCCAGTCTGCTTTCATCTGTGCGCGTACCTGGGCAACAGGAGCCCGGTCATAGTCTGTACGGATATTATCACCTCCCGATTCGTGGAGCTGAAGCGGTACATCGCCATAAAGACAGGTGAGGTGTCGGTAGGCCCACGCGCGTATACAACGTGCTTCCGCCAGTATGGAGTTTTTCTGAGCATCAGTAAGATTGTCGCTTGCCGTAGCACGATCTATAATGGTATTGGCAGCATTTATAGTTTCGTAAAGATAACTCCAATGTTGATTGATATAAGTTACCGATGGATTTAACTGCGCTCCCCAATTATTAAACACCAGCTCTTTATTACTGGCATAATTACCATAACCATTGTCGGTACCTATTACATTCATTTCAAATGCAATGTCATTGGTAGCGTCTGTCTGATCAATGCCCGACCTGCTCCGGCGAACTTCATAGTAAAGCCCGTTAAGCCCGTTTTGAAATCCATCGTAATTCACATACAGGTTATCGGCCACGATCAGGTTAGGCGGGTTTTCATTGAGCCAGCCTTTCTTACATGCGATCAGGGCAACACTCAAAGACAAGCCGGTCAAAATTTTATATAGTTTCATAGTGATTTTTTTAATAATTACAGGCTTACATTAATGCCAAAAACAAATTCCTTTTGAAGCGGGATGCCCTCTGTTGAGCTTGATAGTTCCGGGTCAAAGCCTTTCCAGGGAGTAATGGTAAAGAGATTGCGGGCTTCCAGGTAAACTTTGCAGCGGCTGGTTCCTATGTTTTTTTGGAAGCCGGCCGGTAGGGAGCAAGTCAGTATAATATCCCGCACCCGCAGATAACTTGCATTTTGAAAAATGCGTACACCATAAATATTAGGATTATAATTTTCGGGGATGTTTGCATTTGCATAATACTCATTGGTTGGGTTGGTAGGAGTCCAGTAATTTTTTGCAAACGTATTTTTCTCAACGGCTGTATTAACGGCATCATACAGGGTATTATTTTGCTTGGTTACGCCCTGTACGCCGTTGACGAAAACATAAAGCGACCAATTGTGGTACTCAAAAGTGTTTCCCAAACCATAAGTAAATGCCGGCTGTACCCCCGGTAGTAAGGTGCGGTCGGAACCGGTGATCTTTCCATCTCCATTAATGTCCACCACCTTGGCATAACCGGGCTGGGTATTGGGCTGCGGCGATTGGCTTACATCATCGGTAAGCTGCCACACACCGCCGTACTTGTAGGAAAAATTATTATCGATGGGGTGACCGATGAACCAGTTGTTCAGCGTGTCATTTTGCCCATTGCCATAAAGGTCTACAATCTTGTTCCTGTTAAGGGAGAACGTAATATTGCTGGACCAGCTAAAGGCTTTTGTTTTTATGTTGATGCTGTTAATACCCAGATCAATACCTTTATTGGCGGTCTTTCCAATATTCTGAACAATGCTGCTGACACCGGATATGGTGGATACGGAGCGCCGCAGCAAAAGGTCATAGGTTCTTGCTGAATAAACATCGATAGAACCGGTGATCCGTTCCCGGAACAGGTCAAAATCAAGCCCTGTATTAAAGGTTTTGGTGGTTTCCCAATGCAGGGTTTTATCGGCCAGTTTGGTAGGGATGTATCCCGGCGCAGGATTGACGCCGTTAACATAGGAACGGGTAGTAAGACCCGCCAGGGTATTATACGGACTTACCGCCTGGTTCCCGTTTTTACCACAGGAAACGCGTAATTTCAGGTTTGTTACAAACGTTATTTCTTTCATAAAGGGCTCACTGCTGATATTCCACCCCAGGGATGCCATAGGAAAGAATCCATACTTCCGGTTCTCTCCAAAGGCGGAAGATCCATCGCGCCTGGTGGTAAGGGTAACCATGTATTTTTCATTATAACTATAGTTCAGCCTTCCCATCTGAGACAGCAACGTCCTGTTGGAATAGTCGCTGCTGGGAACGAGTTTTAGAGCAACGTTTGCCTGGTACCAGGTAAGCACATCATTTGGAAAGCCGCTGGATTTTAAAGTATTGTCCGTTGAACGGTTGTTTTCCAGGCTATACAGACCGGTAAAGTCTATTTTATGCTTTCCAAAGATCCGGTTGTAATACAACAGGTTTTCAATGGTATAGTCAAGATCCAGGCTGGCGTCAGTGGTAGCGCTGCCCTGGTTTTCCAGACCCGTTTTGGTATTGCGCCCGTAATAGGTATTATTTTGAGCGGATGCATACCGGATGCCTGTATTGATCCGGTACGATAATCCCTTTACAGGGAACCGGATAACGGCATAACTGGTATTGAATATTGAATAGGTATGATTTGAATTGGAGGCAAGGGTAGGCGCCAAAGGATTCGCGTAATAAACCGTCTCCGGCCAGGGGTATATTGTAAGGGAACCATCGGGGTTATAAGGGCTCGTCAGCGGGTTAAAAGTGATTACGCTGTAATCGCCCGTAAATGTAGGGGATAAGCCACTCCGGTCATCATAAGTAAGCGTGTTTGTTGTTCCGAAACTAAGCCATTTCGTAATATCCACATCGATGTTCGCCTTTGTGCTTACTCTGCGGAAATGGTCATTTATCGCAATGCCGGCAACATCCAGGTAATCCGCTGAAACATAAAATCTGGAATGGTTGCCACCGCCGCTTACAGAAATGTTCTGCTGATTACGGCTGCCAGTGCGTGTAGCTAATTGCAGGTAATTGGGAAAATTGCCCGAATCATAGATTTCCTGCTCGGAAAGGGTAATGGTTGACGGGTTCCGTTCTTTCTTAAAGTTGTAAAACTCCGTTGGTGAAAGCACTCTGGGCACCATCCCCATTTTTTCAATACCGTAACTGCCGTTGTAACTGATGACGGGCTTCCCGCTCCGCCCTTTTTTTGTTGTAACCAGGATAACCCCGTTGGCACCGCGTGAACCATAAATGCCGGCGGCAGATGCGTCTTTAAGGATTTCTATATTTTCAACGTCTGAAGGATTCAGATCGGTGAGGCTCCCGTTATAGGGGATACCGTCCAGAATAAGCAGTGGGTTATTGCTGGCTGTAATGGATCGTTTGCCTCTTATTAATAAGGTGTTGCTGTTCCCTTCTGCTCCTCCGGCTGTCTGGGTAACCGTAAGGCCCGGCACAGCTCCCTCCAAAGCCTGCGATATGTTGGTGTTCGGCAGGTTTTCGAGCCGTTTACGGTCTACTGACACCACCGCGCCGGTTATGTCTTTTCGTTTTTGGGTACCGTAACCCACCACTACTACCTCGTTTAAGCTCCTGGAATCGGCCTGCATCGCTATTTTAAAATTACGGGTCGATCCTACCTTTCGTTCCTGTGTTGTAAAACCGGTATAGGTAAACTGCAATACTGACTGTTCATCAGGAACCGTGATGGAAAAGTTTCCGTTTACGTCAGTAAGGGTACCGCCTGTTCGCTCCGGGATAGTAATACTAACGCCGGTAAGCGGCATATTGGTTTCATCTGTTACCACGCCGGTTACCCTTATGCCTGTTTGGGCGTAACTAAAATTCGACAGAAACGCCGAAGACAGCAGGAGCACCGTCATCAGCCCCATCATCTTTTGATAAAAATGCTTCATATGTATATTGGTTGATATTCTGAAAGCGGACTTAAACCGATTTTTAATACTTCTTTGCAATTGATTGCTTTCCGGTACCGGGGAACCCTTTTAATGATCTTAAATTGCAGGGCCGCTTTGAAGCGGGCCTCTGCACTATCAAAGGCAGCTGCTAAACAAGCCGCAGGCACAACAAGCAATAGGATAAATAATTTTCGATTCATATATTAATATGTGAACAGCAAGCGGAATCAATCAGGCAATCGTTAAAAAAGGAACGTAAACAGGTAGTAACGTTTATACCGTCAAAGATAAGCGCGCACTGAAGCAGACCTACCTGACATTTCATCCAAATTTACCCGACAGATGCACCAATAACTGCTGCATGAAAACCCGGGATCATGGCTTAACTACAAAATAGTGTGCCCATAATATGATGAAAATGACCGGTAAAACAGCGCCAAATGACCTGTATCTGATTTGCTGTTATGATCTAATATTGAGGCCGGACAACTGCCGGCATCAGGAAACCGCGTGGTAGGGTATTGTTTGAAGTACCCGGGGAATAATCCCACGCGCAGCCACCGCAGTTATCCAGTCATCCCGATAAAAATGGATCCATACATGAACAAAAGGAGTTTGTTGCCATTATTTATGTTGTTAGCTGTTGCGATGCCGTCTGAGGCACAAAGAATAACGCAAACATTGAACAGCAACTGGGAATTTCATTTAGGTAACGAAAGCATGCAGCCGGCTGATAGTAATGCAGCCGGGTGGACATGGATTACTGTTCCGCATACCTGGAATACGCAGGACACCGAAGATGATGAACCCGGCTATTACCGGGGCACCGGCTGGTACAAAAAAAAATTATATATCCCATCCGGGTGGAAGGATAAGGATATCTATCTTTTTTTTAATGGTGTGGCCCAACAGGCGGATGTCTATATAAATGGTAAACCTGCGGGAAGTCATAAAGGAGGGTATACCGCCTTTTGCATTCCGGCGTCAGCGTATCTTTCTTATAAAGCGGGTGCAGCAAATGAGCTGCTTATAAAGGCGGATAACAGTGAAAACGAAACGATCCCTCCTTTATCAGGCGATTTTACTTTTTTCGGAGGTATTTACAGGGATGTACAGGTCATCGCGCTGAATAAGGTCCATTTCAACATGGGCGATCATGGTTCTGGCGGGGTCTTTATTACCACGCCTACCGTTAGTGCGGAGCAGGCATCCGTAACGATCCGGGGGAGCTTTGTCAACAATTCCGGGCAGCGGAAAGAACTTACACTTACCCACCGTTTAACGGATGCAGCCGGTATGACTATTGCACAGGACACTATCGTGTACCACGTAAATCCCGGCGAAAAAACAGCTTTTCTCCGGAATATGAATGTTGCTCATCCCAGGTTGTGGTCGCCCGATGCGCCTTACCTGTACCGAATCAGCGCGCAGTTAACCGATCGTCATACCGGGAAGATACTTGATGAAGTAGTAAACCCTTTGGGCTTCCGCTGGTATCGGTTTGATGCAGCAAAAGGGTTTTTTCTGAATGGTAAACCTTTAAAGCTCATCGGAACCAGCCGCCACCAGGATTATGCAGGTATGGGCAATGCTTTGTCCAGGGCAATGCATATACATGATGTAGAGCTGTTAAAACAAATGGGAGGCAATTTTTTACGTATTGCTCATTATCCCCAGGATCCGGCTGTAATAGAAGCCTGTGACCGGCTCGGCATCCTCGCATCTGTTGAAACGCCTGTTGTTAACAGGATCTCTGAATCTGAAGATTTTGCCCGTAATGCCCTGAATATGCACCTGGAAATGATCCGTCAGAATTTTAATCATCCCAGCCTGATCATATGGGCCTACATGAATGAAGTGCTGTTAAGGCCCCGGTATGAGAAAGGAAGCCCTGAACAGGAAGCTTATTTTAAGAAAATCACCAGCCTGGCCCGGAAACTGGAGCTGCTTACCCGTAAAGAAGACCCTTACCGGTATACCCTAATCCCGAACCATGCTGATTTTGATTTATACAACCGGCTTCAGCTGACAAAGATCCCGATGCTGGTAGGCTGGAACTGCTACCAGGGATGGTACACCGGGAACTTTAAGGATTTTGAGCGGTTTGTAGAATGGCACCACAGGGAACTGCCGCAGAAGCCGTTGCTGATTACCGAATATGGCGCAGATGCAGACAATCGCCTGCATAGCTCTTCTCCGGTAAGATTTGATAAAACAGTAGAATATGCCACGGCTTACCACCGGGCTTACCTGGAAACGATCCGCAGCAAACCCTTTATAGCCGGTGCTGTGATCTGGAACCTGGCGGATTTCAGCTCTGAAACGCGCGCCGAAAGTACCCCGCATATCAACAGCAAAGGGGTTTTAACAATGGATCGAAAAGTAAAAGATGCGTACCGTTTTTACCAGGCCAACCTGTTAAAAACGCCTTACCTGCATATCGGTTCACCTGAATGGGATCTGAGAGCCGGTATTGCCCGGCCAGGCAATAAGCCGGTCTGTACGCAACCTGTACAGGTGTTCAGCAATCAGGAGGAGATAGTGTTGAAATTAAATGGCCAAACGCTGGGCACTGCAAAACCCCGGTCTGGGATTGCTGTTTTTCAGGTACCCTTTATAAATGGCCCCAATCTGCTGCAGGCTGCTTCCGGAGATGGAAAGGTTACTGATCAGGCTACTATTGATTTTCAAATAATACCCACGCGGCTTAATGATAAAGACCTGCCGTTTACTTCATTAAATGTAAACCTGGGGGATCAACGCTATTTTTACGATCCGGCAGATCATGAAATATGGCTGCCGGAAAAAGAATATGCCAAAGGCAGTTGGGGATATATAGGAGGTCATGTGTTTAAAAAGAAAGACAGCAGGGTAGCCTATGGCTCTGATAAAAATATGCTGGGCACCGGTCTGGACCCGGTATATGCTACCCAGCGGGAAGGCATCAAACAATTTAAAATGGATGTTCCTGATGGAGTCTATACCATTACATTGCATTTTGCGGAGCTCCATTCACCCCGGCAACACGAAACCCTTGTTTATAACCTGTCAGGCAGTGAAGCTGCACCGGATCATTTTAGTGTGCGTACATTTAATGTAGACATAAACGGAGGACCGTTCCTTTCACCATTATCCAATCAGCAATACATGGTGCCGGAGCGTGCCGTAAGTTTTACCACTACCGTAAGTGCACAACAGAATAAGGGGATCACTATTGTATTTACTCCTATTGAAGGAGAACCTGTGCTCAATGGGATCCAGGTAAGAAAAATATATTAAGCTGCTGTTGATACAGCTAAACGGTTTTTTATTCTTCTATACGCTCAGTATTTTTTTGGTTCATATATTCCCGCGGGGTAACACCAAACTGTTCTTTAAAACATTTCCGGAAATAATCGGCATCAGTAAAGCCTACGCTATAAACCACCTCGTTAATATTCATGGTTTTTTGGAGCAGCAGCCGGGCTGCTATCTTAATGCGTATGCCCCGGATAAGCTCAATGGTAGTTTGGCCCGTCAGCGCTTTTACCTTTCTGTATAAAGCGCCCCTGCTCATACATAGTTCTTTTGCAAGTTGCTCTACGTTTAATACCGGTTCTGTAACGTTGTCTTCAATAAATGCCATCACTTTAGCTAAAAACGCATCATCTGGAGATGTGATCGCTATCTGAGGCGATGTCAGCAATGTGGTTTTAAAGTGCTGGGCCAGCTCTTTCCGGGATGCTATCAGATTATCGATCCGCACTTCAAGTAATTCCAGACTGAATGGCTTGGTAATATAATCATCGGCTCCCGTTTCATATCCTTCTATTTTATACATTACAGGTGTTCTTGCTGTTAATAAAATAAAAGGGATATGACTGGTCCGGAAATCTGCTTTTACTTTTTTGCAAAATGTGATCCCATCCATTTCCGGCAACATTACATCGCTGATGATTATATCAGGCTGTATTTCTTTTAAGCGAAGCATTCCTTCTTTTCCATTGCCGGCTGTATATACTATAAATTTTTTTGAAAAAGTATCTGCCATAAAGAGTAGAAGATCATTATTATCCTCTACAACCAGCATGATTTGTTTTTCAGCATATTCACTGTTATTCTGATGATCTGTAAAAGCCAATTCCTCATCCACCCGGTTCTCCCGGTAAAACAAGTCTTCCCGGAAAGTATCATTAGGTGTGTCAATGATCAAATATTCTTTTTGAACAGGCAGTTTTACGGTAAGGCAGGTGTAGCCGGGCCGGCCTTCTTCTGCCAAACGGCTGCTGACACTGATTGTTCCTCCCAGCAGTTCAACCAATCCCTTTGAATAAGCCAACCCAATACCTGTTCCGGTACTATTGATATTCTTATCCTGGTTGGTCTGAAACCCGTCAAACAAATGGAACTGATTTTCCTTATCAATACCAATACCGTCATCTTCCACTTCTATACAAACAAAGCCCGGGGCATTACTATCCGGCTTCAGCCGCACTGTAATGGTTCCCTTATCACGCCCAAACTTAACCGCATTGGACAGGAGATTATAGAGCACTCTTTCTAATTTTTCAGCGTCAAACCAAAGCAAGAGTACATTATAAGACGATTCAAATTGTACTGTTATATTCCTTTGACTGGCCAGCCCTTCAAATAATAAACAGATCTCTTTAAGAAATTCCACAAGGTCATTTTCCGTATTCCGCAAGGTCATTTTACCGGATTCCAGTTTCCTGAAATCCAATAACTGGTTTACCAGCCGGCTAAGCCGCTCGCCATTCCGTTGTATGAGTTGCAGCTGTGATTTTATTTTGCTGTTCCTACCGGATCTGATGATCTTTTCCAGTGGTGTTAAAATAAGCGTAAGCGGCGTTTTGATCTCATGAGAAATATTGGTAAAGAAATTGATTTTCTGCTGTGCCAGCTCCATATCTTTTTCATGGTTCAAATGCTCAAACTGAAGCGCACTCTTCAATCTGGCCGTTTTGAGCGAATAATGATAAAAAAGATATAAAAGCCCGCCTATTATGAACAGGTAAATGAGGTAGGCCCACCAGGTTTTCCAGAATGGCGGCGAAACAATTATTTTAATGACCTTTTCATTCGTATTCCAGATGCCATCATTATTAGAGGCTTTTACCCTGAAGTAATACGTGCCGGGGCTTAGATTGGTATAAGTGGCAAGGCGCTGCCGGGCATCTACATAATGCCAGCCCTCGTCATTTTCTAATCCCTGCAACCGGTAAGCATATTTGTTTTTTTCCGGGGTAATAAAATTTAATGCGGCAAACCTGAATATTACGGAGCCATGGTCATAGGGCAATGCTAATAGATTGTCTCCGGACAAAAACTGGTCATCTGTTTGATTGCCTTTTTTATTCCGGATCCGGATATCTGTAAAAACAATAGCGGGTTTGCGGGTGTTCATAATAATATCATCCGGATCAAACCAGCTTATTCCGTTGATCCCTCCAAAGTACAACGTCCCGTTTTGCGAACGAAAGCCGGCCCCGGTTGAAAACTGGTTGCTTTGAAGCCCGTCTGCTGCTATATAATTAAGCACCTCTATATCGGAAGATGCAAAAGGGCCATACAGCTTATTCAGTTTAATGCGGGACAATCCCTTGTTAGAGCTTACCCAGATATTTCCATTTGCATCTTCATTAATAGCATGTATCACGTCATTTCCGATACCGTCAGCTTCTGTTACAGCATAAAATCTGTTTGCTTTGGGATCCAGCAGATTCAGGCCCCCGCCTTCAGTGCCGATCCATATCCGATGCCGTGAATCCGCATAGAGGGAAAGGACAGAATTATTGCTCAGGCTTTGCCTTTCCCCGGGTATATTATAATACCTGATACATTTTTTAGACCGGGTATCAAAATAGTTTAAACCTTTCTGGGTCCCGATCCAAAGGTTGTTAAGCGGATCCTGTATCATAACATTGATATTATTAGAGCTTAAACTGTTAGGATCTTTTGGGTTGTACCGGTATATCTGAATGCTGCCGGAATGATCCAGGAATCTTAATCCTCCGCCATTTGTACCTATCCACAAACCATCAGGGGTATTCACTAAAGCATAGATCTGATCAGATCCCAGTAACCGGTCATCGCCTGCGCTATATTTTGTAAAAGTTTTATTAATGATATTAAAGAGGTTTAATCCATTATATGTACCCACCCAGATAGAATAATTGTTTTTCCAGGCTAAAGACTTGATGTTATTGCTGTTTAAAAACGGAGAAGGTACGCGGTAACTGGAGAATAAAGACTGCTTTTCATTATAATAATTCAGACCGCCGCCCTCTGTCCCGATCCAGAAATTATGACTTTCATCCTCCAGGATACTGCTTACAACCGGGTGCGTAAGCCCGCTGCCATACTTGCTTTTAGCCGGAATAAGGTTAAACTTTAAATTGTCCGGGTAATAAACATTAATACCGCCGGCATAGGTGCCTAACCATATATTACCGGCATTATCTTTTAAAAAATTACGGATTGAATTGTGACTGATTCCCTGCTCATCGGCTGAGTTATATGCCTGAATACTATACTTACCTGTAGTGGCATTCAATATCCCCAGACCTTCCGGAGTGCCTAACCATACCTCTTTTTCTGATTTAAAAAAAATATCACGGATCGTATTGCCTGAAATGCCATTAGCAGAGAACCTGCCCCTCGTAAAATTAACGCAGCTTTGATCAGCTGGGTCATAAACAAATACACCCCGGGTTTCGGATCCAAACCATATCCGCTTTTCTGAATCCTGTTTAATTACGCGTATATAATCCTTTTGTAAACGTTCCAGGGAGGGCGGAAGTTTCAGTGGCCGGCCATTTGCCGGGTTGTAAAGAAATAACCCGCTTGTAGTGCCTACCCACAATTGCCCTTCACTATCCTTAAAAATAGCCTGTGGCCTGTTATCCGTATTGATCCCTGTATTGCCCGGTTGCAAAGAAAAAGTGGTCAGTTGCCCTGATTTTAATGAATAGCACTTCAACCCTTCAATGGTGCCGATCCAAAGATTATCGGCTGTGTCCAGGAAAAGGGAATTTATAAAATCACGGTTTTGCAGCAGGGCCTGTTCTGAAGTTATTTTAATACGGGTAAAAGTTCCGCTCTTTTTGTCCAGCCTGTTTAGCCCATCCGCAGTGCCGATCCATAAGTTTCCGTGTTTGTCTTCTGCAATAGCATTGATAATACTGTTGCTGACTGTTTTGGGGGTGCGGGCGTCATGCTTATAATACCGGAATTCATATCCGTCATAGCGGTTCAATCCATCTTCTGTGCCGATCCATATATACCCTTCTCTATCCTGAACCATGCATAAAACGCTGTTTTGAGACAGCCCTTCATCGATAGTTATATGCTTAAACTTAAGCTGTGCCGTCAACCGTACTTTTGGAATAATAGCAAGGAGGATCAATAAAAATACAATTCTTAAAAAACCGGACCGGTACAAATAAATCTTCTTCAATTTTTTATTTAAAAGTTTATCAGCAATTTAATCAGGGGAAAAGTTCCGAATGTTTTAAAACAGAAGATCAGTTTCACTTTTGTTTTTGAAAAGGCGCACCACTTGTTCATTCAAATATAAGCAATAATCGGGTGTATTTGATATCCCGGGATTCAGAGATTCATCAGGGTTTAATACCAGTTAGATTAAAAAAGTATTGTCATCCTGACGAAGGAAGTTTGTCAAATGAATTATGGTTCGACAAGCTCGCCACGACATTGCTTATTAAACGGATTTAATGTCTCCTATGTTTGTTTAAGTTGCTACATGCAATAAGCCCAAAAAGCCGGATCAGCAGGACCCGGCTTTTAATACTATGTATAAAAATTACTTAAAGAGCACTGCTTTTGGGGCAACAGGTAAAGCCGGTTGCTGATGAACTGTTCCTGCAAAGACCTGTTTTGCGGGTGCCGCATTGTGCCGGGCGGTATTGCCTTCTACCTGTGCCAGCGTGGGAGCAATGACCAGTGAAACGATCGACATTAATTTGATGAGGATGTTCATGGACGGGCCGGAGGTATCTTTAAACGGATCTCCAACCGTATCTCCCGTTACAGAGGCTTTATGCGGGTCTGATTTTTTATGGAAAACCTCCCCGTTAATTTCTACTCCTTTTTCAAATGATTTTTTTGCATTGTCCCAGGCGCCGCCGGAGTTGTTCTGGAACATGCCTAATAATACACCGGATACGGTAGCGCCTGCTAAAAATCCCCCCAACGCTTCAGCGCCAAACCCGGGTAAAAAACCGATAATGATCGGGGAAATAATTGCGATGGCTCCTGGCACCACCATTTTCCGGATGGATGCTTCCGTAGATATGGCTACACATTTATCGTATTCCGGGGTAGCGGTTCCTTCCATAATGCCCGGAATGTCCCGGAACTGCCTTCTTACTTCTTCCACCATGGCCATAGCGGCTTCTCCCACTGCGCGGATCGCAAGTGAGGAGAAAATAAAGGGGATCATTGCTCCCACAAATAAGCTGGCCAGCACATTCGCCTTATAGATGTCAATCCCCTTAATGCCTGCAACACCTACAAACGCGGCAAACAGGGCCAGTGCGGTTAAGGCGGCCGATGCAATAGCAAAACCTTTACCGGTTGCGGCTGTTGTGTTGCCCACAGCATCCAGTACGTCTGTTTTTTCACGCACTTCCTTGGGCAGCTCGCTCATTTCAGCAATACCGCCGGCGTTATCGGCAATAGGTCCGAAGGCATCTATTGCCAATTGCATGGCAGTGGTGGCCATCATAGCCGCTGCTGCAATGGATACACCATACAAACCTGCACATTTATAAGAGGCTACGATACCGGCCGCCAGTACAATGATCGGTAAAAAAGTGGATTCCATACCCACTGCTAACCCCCCGATAACGTTTGTAGCATGTCCGGTGGACGATTTTTTGATGATAGAATTTACCGGCCTTCTGTCCATTGCGGTGTAATATTCAGTGATAACGGTCATTAAAGCGCCCACCAGCAGGCCAACAATGATAGCGCCCAGCACACCGGTCTTTGTAAATATAAACCCGCGCAGTTCCATTTGATCGGGCAGGATCCAGAGTACCAGCCCGGCAGCAGCAAGAGCGGTTAAAATAATAGAGCCCCAGTTGCCCATGTTCAGCGCTTTTTGAACGGTTTTGGTACTGATGCCGGCGTTTTCACTGATCTTAACAAAGAAAGTACCTATTATAGAAAATAAAATACCAACGCCTGCAATCAGCATTGGTAATACAACAGGAGAGTAGCCTGCCAGAAAATCGGACCCGCCGGTTATATGTATCTGCTGGCCTAAAACAATGGTGGCCAGCACTGTGGCTACATAAGAACCGAAGAGGTCTGCTCCCATACCGGCAACATCGCCTACATTGTCGCCCACATTATCCGCAATCGTGGCGGGGTTGCGGGGATCATCTTCCGGTATGCCTTTTTCCACTTTTCCCACAAGGTCTGCTCCAACATCAGCGGCTTTTGTATAAATACCGCCTCCAACACGTGCAAATAACGCTATCGACTCAGCGCCCAGGGAAAAGCCGGTAAGCACTTCAATAGTAGTCACCATTTCAGAGGAATTCAGGGCTGCATCCGGCGCAAAATAATATTTGAACACAATGTATAGCCCTCCAAGGCCCAGCACTGCCAGCCCTGCAACACCAACACCCATTACAGCACCACCCCCAAAAGACACATTTAGGGCTTTGGCCAGGCTGCTCCGGGCAGCATTGGCCGTGCGTACATTGGCAAGGGTGGCGGCTTTCATTCCTATAAATCCTGCAAAAGCGCTCAGTACCGCACCTATAATAAAAGAAACAGAGATTAACCAGTTGGAGTGTGGATTAGCATTGGCCAGTACTCCTAAAAGAATGGCCACAATAATTACAAAGTAGGCCAGAATTTTCCATTCTGATTTCAGAAAGGCCATGGCACCTTCGCCAATATGACGGCTGATTTCTTTCATTCTTGGTGTTCCTGCATCCTGTTTAACAACCCATCGGAATTTTAATAAAGTGTAAACCAGGCCAATAATGGCCATAAGTGGTACGAGATAGATCAGATGTTGCATATAAATTTGACAAATATTAAATTATGATAATGATCATAAGCAAGGCTGCAAATATAAGCGTTGCATTCAAAACCAAAAATGTTATTTATGCTGAAAAGGAGGCGTAAAAATGCGATTTTTTTAAAACAGAGAGCAGTAAAGGGCGGTTCATTTATAATTGTTTAAAAGCGTTGCCAATATGTTCAATAATATCAGAGGCGATCATGCTTTCCATGCCGCGGTCCCTGGCAGCCAGGTCGCCCGCAAGTCCGTGCAGGTATACCCCGTAAACGGCCGATTGCTCCGGCGTGTAACCCTGGGCAAGGAGACTGGTGATCATTCCTGTAAGCACATCGCCACTGCCGCCCTTGGCCATTCCGGCATTGCCGGTATGGTTAAAATAACCGGCACCATTAGGGTGTGCAATAAATGTATTGTGCCCTTTCAAGGCAATTATAATATTCATTTCCATTGACTTGCTGCTTGCTAACTCAATTTTTTCAAAATCATTGGCAGTGTCGCCAAAAAGCCTTGAAAATTCTTTGGGATGGGGGGTAATAATGGTTTTGGAAGGGATCAGCTTTAAGTATCCTTTTGTTGCTGCTATTATATTGAGCGCATCGGCATCCAGCACCAGCGGTTTTTTGATCTTTTCCAGCAGTTCTCTTAACAAAAACCGTGTTTTAAGCTCTTTGCCGATCCCCGGCCCCATACCAATGCTGCTGAAATCATCCGGTTCATAATCCATCCGGGTTATGTAATGGTCTTCTGCATCCGGAAAAGCCATTGCTTCGGGGGCTGCCATCTGGATGATCGGAAGGCTTTGGCGGGGTATATGTGCAGATACCAGTCCGGCCCCGGTTTTCAGGCAGGCTCTTGTGCTGAGTACGGCAGCCCCGGTTTTCCCCGTGCTTCCGGCTATGATCAGTGCATGCCCGAAATTGCCTTTATGCGCAAATGTTTTCCGGGGTTGATAAATGGAGCGGATCAGTGAGGAATCAGTTATATGAAATTTTGCCGGTGTTTTTTCAGAAAACCCGGGGTGCAGGTTAATGTCCATAATATGCACCTGGCCAAAGAAATCAGCATTTTCAGCAACCAGGAATGCCAGCTTGGGCACCTGAAAGGTAAGGGTGTGGCTTGCTTTTATAATAGGATTGCCAAGAGATGACTGATCGCAGAAAAGACCGCTGGGCATATCAATAGCGATCACCGGCATGCGGAAACTATTGATGTGCTCAACAAGCGTAGCTGCCAGCCCGGTAAGCCTCCTGTTTAACCCCGTGCCAAACAGGGCATCAATGATGATGCAATCCGGCGGCAGTTGCGGCAGTTCCTTTTCTGACCGGATGCTGTAAACCGGGATCGCTGATAAATGATGCAGGATATTGAAGTTGGAATTAAAGTCGTCTGACCCGCCGGTGGCTGATTCCAGTATAAAAACAGTAACTGTTTTGTTGGCATTGTACAGTAAACGGGCTATGGCCAGACCGTCGCCGCCATTATTGCCTTTGCCGCAGAAAATACAATAGGAGTCGGCAAGTGTATTTTTTACGATCCAGCGTGTACAGGCATTAGCGGCCCTTTCCATTAACTCAAGAGAGGAAACCGGTTCGTTTTTTATGGTGAACGCATCCCACTGTCTTATTTGCTCTGCACTGAATAATTTCATACGGATCTTAATGATAATTCATTCCTGTTCATTTTTGCTGCTGATAGTAAAAGTGCGAAGCCCCCGACTTCGCACTTTTATAATAACAAATATAATAAACATCAGACTTTAAAAATCAAATTTCAACCGAACGCCCATACCGGTATAATTAAGGTTTTGGTTGGTTACATTTTTAACGGGAACTTTCAGGAAAGGTTCGATGGAAACATTATTTTTTGGGGTGATCTTTTGCTTATAGCCCATAGAAATATTGTAGAACCCGAGGAAAGAAGTCTTTTCATGACTGATGTCCCCGGGCAATGCATTAGCGGATGAATAGGTATTGGTTACAATGCTTTTGTCTTCCTGTAAAATGCCCTGGCTGTTCTCTACCGAAATTCTTGTATTGGTACTTGTTACAAGGGTATAATTGGTATTATCGTTTACAACAACAAGCCCGGAAACGCCTGCTGTTGCATAGAATTTTTTAGAGATGTTATAGCTTACATCCAATGGGATATCAAAACCGGATAAGGCACCCTGTACGCTTTCCAGTCTTGGGGTTGTTGCCGTAGTGTTTGCTGCGGCAAGAAGGGATCTGGAAGCCAGGGATACATCACCGCCCGGAGCATTCAAAGTGGGTGCTGCCGGTGAGGGCGCTGCGTCAAAATCTCTTGACGTGGTTATTTTATTATGGGCCACGCCGGCGCTGATCTTTATCTTGTCATTGATAGCATAGGCTAAGGATATACCATACCCCATATTGACCCCGCTTTCTGCAAACATTGGTGAGAGGTACAGGCTGGGGATCCATTTCCTGGAACTTTTGCTTTCTTTTTCCTGCGGATGATGATTTTGCGCCATCATGGGGTAAGGGGTCGTAACAGGTGCCGGATGCTGTTGCGGAGCAGGCGCCTCATTGGTAATGATCCGGTTCTTCCAGAAGCCGGTAGCAGGGTTATTGGCTGTTGGCTGCTGACCAGGGGGAACCTGGGGTGCAGCTGTGGCAATGGTAATTTGCTGAGGAGCGCTGACAGGAGCCATAGAATACAGCATAGGAGCGCCCTTTGATATATTATTAAAGAATACAGGTGCTGTACGGTGCATGCTTTCCGGTTCTTTCCAGATATCGCTGTTAGTGATCACGGGGGTAAGTTGCTGTTGTGCAACCTGAGGTGCATGGTCGGGATGGATTGTCTGATTACTGTCTGCTATGGGCCCGCTGGCGGGTTGGTTTTCCGGCGTCATTACGTTTACGGTTGCATGGTCAGGATCTGTTTTGTGCTGTGCTGTAAAATAGGGAATGGCAAAAAGCAGGCCGGCAACCACTGCAGCAGCAGCTGCTATCCATTTCCAGGCCGCAATGACCGGTGCCGTTTTGGCCGGCGGCGGGGCCAGGTGTTTTTGAGCAAAGGCTTCCCAGGCACCTTCCCGGTACTCCTCCTCATGGTTATGAAGCGTTTGTTTTATATGTTCAAAAAAATCATCTGCGGGTTCTTCCATGATCTTTTTTTAAAAATGTTTTATATATAGTGTCTTTAATTTATTCTTTGCCCTTGACAGATATACCCGGCATACATTCTCAGATATATTCAGCAGCCTGGCGATCTCTTCATGGCTGAATCCTTCGATCTCGTATAAATTAAATACTGTTTTCTGTGTGTCTGGTAATTGATCCAGCAATGACAGAATGTCTTTCACTTCATTACTGTAAACTGCCGTTGGATTCGGGTCGGTAAAATGATGCTCGGAAGGTTCATCATCTGTGAAATCCATTTTCTTTTTTCTTAAAAAATCAATTGCGGTCCGGGATGCGATCTTTGCCACCCATCCCCTGAACGATTGTGGTACATCCGCTGAAGTGTCGGGCGCTTTAAAAGTGCCCAGGTTGTTAAATATTTTAATGAACGAATCATTGATCAGTTCTTCAGTTACATGATAATCATTTACATAACGCTTCACTACGCTTTTTATAAAGCCATAATAGCCTTTATAAAGCGCCTCTTTATGTAATACTGAATCCTGTTTGCATTGCTTCAGTATCCCTTCAAGCTCAGCATCGTGTATTCCCAAAAGTCTTTTTAATTTTAAACTTCGTTTTAAATATAGCAAAAATCAGCCAGCTATCGGGAAGACAATAGTGGCTGATGCTGATTATGGGATATACTAATAATGCCTTATTTTTTTTACGATAAGCTTCCCGTTAGTAGTATTCATTGATTTAAAACCACTTGTCCAGATTGTATATTGATTTCCGGTATATAAATTCTCGCCTTCATCGGATGTGGCCAGCACATGGGTAGAACCCGTTGGCCGCACCTCAAAGACCACGTTGCCTGCCGACTTTTGGCTTTTGAACAGGCTTACGCCCTTGTAAGGAACTTTTGTGGCAATGGGGGTATTATTTCCCTGAATATAAAGATCCAGGGCACCTGCATCAGGGCTCATATTAGCAAAGCGCAGGTATACAGAGTCCCCGGTTGGATACATCACGCTGTCGCGCACCAGTACCGCATCCATTTTGCGTAAAGTGTCTACAATGAATATGGAATATCTTTTACGAACCTCAAAGCTGAGGTTTTTGGCAAAAAGACTATCCTTTTCTCCGCGGTTGTATACATAGAAAGTTCTGTTGCCGGCCATTACAGGTAAATAAGTAGTTCTATATGTGTAACTAAAGTCCTGGAATAAAAAGCGTTGAGTTCCGTTAAATTGGAAATCTAACGGCAGGCTGACCGGGGCCCCGTTTACCACGCTGACTGCTGCGGAATTCTGAAGATCAGGATTGTCCCAATATTTGTCATGGTCTTTTAGGCAAGATGTAAAAGAAATACTTACGAGTAATAAAAGAAAATAACTTACTAAATACTTTGTTTTCATTTTACTAACTTTAAGAAATAAAACTTATTTTTAAATAAAGAAACGTACTAGAATACGAAAGCGCAACATTGTAACTGTAATTTATTTTTCCTGAATAATTGCTTGGCATTCTAATTCCTACAAATAAATAACTTAATAGCACCTATTTGTTTTTATTAATTAACCTATTTGTTTTTATTAATTAACTAAAATTGATTTTATGAAAAAAACACTTTTATTTTTTACGGGATTGCTTATTTTGGCAATTAGCTGCAAAAAAAATGATTTATCCCTCAAAGCTAAGAACAATGATGTTCCTCAATATGTGTACGATCGACTTTCAAAAGAAAATTACAGCACATATAATGTAGTTGCCCATGATGGAGGTTATATAGTTGAAGGTGACTTATTTTTTCCGCAAGAATATTTTAGCGATAGTAGCAAGGCTGGATGGAATAATCGTGTAAGTAAGGCTGGGAATATTTTTGTTGAAACTTTAGAAAGTTCATTGCCTAAGCCTAATACTATAATGAGTAATGATAAACAGGGCATTTCTGAATTTAATCCTGCAGATCCTATTGCCCATTATCGAACCAACCATTATATTAGTAAACATGGTGCTTCAGTTCGTGGTATTTGGGTGAATATCTATCCCGGCTTTCCTTCAGTATATGAACAAGCTTTAGGCGAAGCATGCCAGCGTTATAATAATTTAGATATAGGTATACATTTTTCGACAGTTAGTACGTCTAATCCCCAAAATGCAGCTACTCCGGTAGACATAAATATTAAAATGGATAATAATCTGCCAAGTTTAGGGTTATCAGGAGGATGGCCAAATCGTAATGGAGACTTTCCTGCATACCCCTATAATACTATCAGTTTAAATGTCAATGCACTTGGTACTAATGCTGCACAATCTTATCTGGCTACTGTGATGGCTCATGAGATAGGACACATGTTAGGGTTCCGTCATACAGATTATTTTAACAGAGCATATAGTGGGTGTCCATACGATTCAAATCTCCCTGGTGGATACAATGAAGGTACCACAAGGACGGGGGCTGTTCATATACCTGGAACGCCTACTACCGAAGATGCAAATAGTTGGATGTTAGCTTGCATAGGATCTGGCGTTAATAGGCCATTTACTTCGAATGATGTAACGGCTCTTGTAACATTATTTCCATAACAGATGATGTTTTTTAAACATTAAAAGAGGTGCTATTTAGGTAGCAGGGCTGCTTTGTAATTAGAGTAGCCCTGTTTTGTATAACTGTTTTGAGTTTAGGTTATATTCATGTCTTGTTGATACCTGTAAAAAATGATCGTTATTTTAATTTACAATTGTGTGTAATAATTGGATTAGCTAAGCTTTTGCATAAGGATTCGCCAATAACATCTTGATTTATTATAAATTTTATAATGACTATCCGCGATCTGGTTTTTTTGGCATTTTAGCCGTTTTGTGATAAAATCCAAACCGGTTTAATACCCCGGGACTTGCCCTGGACTACGGGTCAAGGGCTCGCTTGGGTTTAATACCTTTTTACTTTTTACCAGAAGATGGTATACAACGCAGCCAGCACGCCGCAGATGATAAGGGAGGCCATTAAGAAACCGGGTGAAACCCTGAAGAGGCTTTTATCTGCTTTGATCGCAGCGGCCGGTTGGGCAGATCTACGATCTGCCAGGCTGATGACGATCATTACCAGGGCTACCGCAAAAAAGGTGATCATCATCCGGTCCAGGAACGGATAGTCCGGGAAAGCGCCGTTTGTCCACCGGGGCAGGAACTTTAGTATGGTAGAAAAGGGGATTGTTAATACCGCTCCGGCGAGCGCAGCAGTGGTGGTAGTGCGCTTCCAGAACATGCCCAAAAGGAAGATGGCTAAAACGCCCGGTGAAAAGAAGCCTACATATTCCTGTATGAATTGATACGCCTGGTCCAGGGATCTTAATGCAGGGGTAACAATGGCGGCCAGCAGCATTGCAATAATAACGGCCCACCTGCCCGTGCGGACCAGCTTTTGTTCAGAAGCTTCTTTATTGAAGAATTTTTTATAAATGTCCAGTGAAAAAATAGTGGAAATGCTGTTGGCCTTACCGGCCAGCGAAGCCACAATGGCTGCCGTTAATGCAGCAAAAGCAACACCCTTCAGGCCCTGGGGCAAAAGGTTCATCAGCACAGGGTAGGCATGATCCGGTTTTAAGGTTCCGGCTGCATCCGCCATCTCCTGCCGGAACAAGCCGTTTTTATGCAGCACAAACATGGTAATGCCGGGTACTACTGCAATAACAGGTATCAGCAGTTTCAAAAAAGCAGCAAACAGGATGCCCTTGCGCGCCGTTTTCAGGTCTGCCCCCAGCGTACGTTGCACAATGTATTGATTGCATCCCCAGTAGGCAAGATTATTGATCAGCATTCCGCCAATGAGCACGGACATGCCGGGCAACTCGTAATAATAAGGATCTCCTTTTTTAAAGATCATGTGGAAATGCTCCGGCGCTTCTTTTCGTAATATGCCCAGCCCTTTCCAGATATTCCCGTTAAAACCAAAATGATCAGCAAGCAATGACAGGGCAAGGTAAGTAGTAATCAGACCGCCGATGATCAGCACAATAACCTGCACCACATCCGTATAACCGATCACCTTCATGCCGCCCAGTGTTACAATAACAGAGAACAGGCTCAGCCCGATGATGCAGGCTTCAAAACTTAAATTGCTGATGGAGGAAATGGCCAGTGCACCAAGATAGATGATAGAAGTGAGGTTTACGAAAACATATACCAGCAACCAGAAGATGGCCATTATAGTGCTGACCTGGTCATTGTAGCGTACCGATAAAAACTGTGGCATGGTGAAGATCTTATTCTTCAGATAAACCGGGATCATAAATACGGCCACAAGGATCAGGGTAGCGGCCGCCATCCATTCATAGGAAGAAATGGCCAGGCCCAGGGCAAAGCCCGATCCGCTCATACCAATAAAATGCTCAGCGGAAATATTGGAAGCGATCAGGGAAGCGCCTATGGCCCACCAGGTAAGCGATCCTTCTGCTAAAAAAAAATCCTTTGAATCAGTGGTCTCAGATTTTTTACGGCGATAAACATAATAGCCATAAGCCGATACGGCTATGAAATAAATAAAAAAAACAATATAATCAAGCGGTTGCAATTGATGCATGCAAGGTCAACAGGCAATGGTTAATCGTCAATAGTTCATGGTCAATAGTGAAAAGGATCATCTTGCTATTCACTTCCTGCGTGTTACAATTTCTAAAATTTTAATGTTGCCGGCAGGTACCTGTTCACCAGTTTTTCGTAATAAGGCCGCAGCTTACTCCAGTCAGGAGGTTCCGGGTTTTTAGAATACAGATCATAAGGATTAAACAGTTGTACCCATTTCAGCATCTTTTTATCATGATCATCTGTAAGATAGGCATAGGCGCCTTCCCGGTGCCAGGCATAAAAGGAGTGATAGCGAAGCATGTACAAACCTTCTTCCGGAAGATGATCCTTCAGGATCTGGTAAATATATTCATCGTGCCCCCAGGACATATAAACGTTGCTTAACCCGCATCCCGTTTCATATACGCCCAGTTTTGTGTTGTAGCGGCTGTTGTTATAATCCGGGTTGCTCCTGAAAAACTCGGGGTACACAATTTTGTCGGAGTAGGCACAGCCAACCGGGAAGGTATCGCCTACAACGGCCCATTGCGGCTCTCCAAAAAGGCAGAGCACTTTTCCCATATCATGCATCAGGCCTGTCAGTACCATCCAGTCCGGGTGACCATCCCTGCGGATGGCTTCTGAGGTTTGCAGCAGGTGCTGGAACTGATCCAGGTCGGTATCAGGATCAGAATCGTCTACCAACTGGTTCAGGAAATCAAATGCATCCCAAACGGTCATTTCTTTCCGGTTAAATTGCAGGAAATCGGCCCGTTTGCCCATCACAAAATCATAGGTCTGGCAGGTATGGTTCAGCCGGTAAAACTCCTTTACCGTATCTCTTTCCGGGTTCTCATAATTGCGGTATGCTTCCGTTGATTTGGAAGTGGCAATGGCTTCAGGGTCCGGATATCTTTTTAAAAGATCGTCTTCCCATTCATCCAGGCTGGCAAGCGGGGCATTGTTATTATTTTGTGTGCTCATAATGGCGGTTTGTGCTGTTAAAAATAGAATCGTTTCAATAATATGTGTAAGCTAATTAAATTATCTTAAAAAAGGTGCTGATGCGGACAAAAATTGATTTTAACCGCCTTGGTTTTAACATTCAGTAACAGTGGGGCCGCAGCAATACTGCTGCAAAAGAAATTGAAGCCTTATTGCCCCTGAAATCGTACCTTTGCAGCCCCTGAAAATAAGGGTTGACGCATGAAGCATATACGGAATTTTTGTATCATAGCACATATTGACCATGGTAAAAGTACCCTGGCAGACCGGTTATTGCAAACAACCAATACCATCAGCGACCGGGAAATGATGGACCAGGTGCTGGATGATATGGATCTGGAACGGGAAAAAGGGATCACTATTAAAAGTCATGCTATCCAGATCAATTACAAAGCAAAGGATGGACAGAATTATGTACTGAACCTGATTGATACGCCCGGCCACGTAGATTTCAGTTACGAAGTGAGCCGTGCACTGGCCGCGTGCGAAGGCGCGTTGCTACTGGTAGACGCTACCCAGGGGATACAGGCGCAAACGATCAGTAATCTTTATCTGGCAATTGATAACGACCTGGAAATCATACCCGTAATTAATAAAATTGATATGGAGGGGGCCATGATCGACGAGGTAAAAGACCAGATCATTGATCTTATTGGTTGTAAACCGGAAGATATTTTACTGGCAAGCGGCAGAACCGGCCTGGGAGTGGAAGAGGTACTGGAAGCGATTGTTCATAAAATCCCTCCGCCGGAGGGGGATATGCAGGCTCCTTTGCAGGCCCTGATCTTTGACAGCGTGTTTAACAGTTTCCGGGGCATTATTGTTTATTACCGCATTCTTAATGGAGTATTACGCAAGGGAGATAAGGTAAAGTTTGTGAGCACCGGCCAGGAATATGAGGCAGATGAGATCGGCATTCTGAAATTGAAAATGACCGAGAAAAACGAGGTGCGGGCAGGTGATGTAGGCTATATTATTACAGGCATCAAGAACGCCAAAGAAGTAAAAGTGGGCGATACCATCACCCTTGCCAGCAATCCCAACCCGGTTGCGATCAAAGGGTTTGAGGAGGTAAAGCCTATGGTATTTGCGGGTATTTATCCGGTAAATACGGATGAATTTGAAGAGCTGCGCGATTGCATGGACAAGCTGCAGCTGAATGATGCTTCACTGACCTTTGAACTGGAAACTTCCCAGGCACTGGGCTTTGGCTTCCGCTGCGGGTTCCTGGGAATGCTGCACATGGAAATTATCCAGGAGCGTTTAGAGCGGGAGTTTAACCAGACGGTGATCACTACCGTGCCCAACGTAAGTTTTATTGCCTACACTACCAGGGGCGAAAAGATCATCGTAAATAATCCTACAGAGTTCCCTGATCCTGTAAAAACAGAACGTATTGAAGAACCCTATATCAAAGCGCAGATCATTACCAAGCCGGAATATATTGGTAATATTATGACACTCTGCCTGGGCAAGCGGGGTATTCTGGTGAACCAGAGTTACCTGACCACCTCCCGTGTAGAACTGATCTTTGAAATGCCTTTAACGGAGATTGTTTTTGATTTCTATGATAAATTAAAATCGCAGACCCGCGGCTATGCTTCCTTTGATTATCATCCTTTGGGCTATCGCGAAAGTGATATTGTAAAAATGGATATCCTGCTGAATGGGGATAAGGTCGATGCGCTCAGTGCGCTCATCCACCGGAGCCGGGCACAGGATTTTGGAAGAAAGCTCTGCGAAAAATTAAAAGAGTTGCTGCCCCGCCAGCAGTTCCAGATCGCCATCCAGGCAGCGATCGGCGCCAAGATCATATCGCGGGAAAATATTTCGGCCATGCGTAAGGATGTAACGGCCAAGTGTTATGGAGGCGATATCAGCCGTAAACGTAAACTGCTGGAAAAGCAGAAAGAAGGTAAAAAGCGTATGCGCCAGATCGGTAACGTGGAAGTGCCGCAGGAAGCATTCCTTGCAGTGCTGAAGCTGGATGAGTAGGCGCGTTATTAGTTTTCAGTGATCAGTTCCGATGGCCGGGATCAGCGATCAGAAAATAAGCAATCAGCAATAAGAAACCGGAAATCGGATGAAGAAAACAGCGGTTATTGTAGCAGGAGGTACAGGGGTAAGAATGGGCAGTGAGCTGCCCAAACAATTCCTATTGCTGAAAAACAAACCCCTCTTATTTTATACAATCGATGTGTTCCTGAAAGCGTATGATGATTTGGAGATCATACTGGTGCTTCCGGAGGCCTATGTTGACATGGGGCAGGAGATCATTGATGCCTATTTTGACAAGGACCGTGTCCGGATCACTATCGGTGGCGCTACGCGTTTTGAGTCTGTAAAGAACGGTTTACAGCAGGTTCATGAGGAGGCCATTGTTTTTGTGCATGATGCAGTACGCTGCCTGGTTTCTGAAAGGCTGATCCGGCGTTGCTATGAGCAGGCACTGGAAACAGGGAGCGCGATCCCTGTGATCCCCAGCAGTGATAGCGTGCGCCTGATCACAGAAGAGGGGAGCGATGCCCTTGAGCGGGAAAAAATAGTACTGGTGCAAACGCCCCAGGTCTTTCACAGCAAGATACTGGTTCCGGCCTTTTCCATTGAGCAAAAAGGAAAATTCACTGATGAGGCTTCTGTTGTGGAAGCGTTTGGCATTAAAGTATCCCTGGTGGAAGGAGAGCAGAACAATATAAAAATCACCCATCCCATTGACCTGGTTATGGCAGAAGCTTTACTGCCGTCTTCCGCTTTATAAGGGTATTGTACCTCATGGACCCTTTTATTTTACCCGTTTCATCGAGAAAATTCGTTTGCGTTCCTGCCCGTCTTTAGTTCCCGAAATTTCGGCTACCAAAAAGTCTGCAGTAATTTTTGTGTAGGAAATGATTTGCGGAAAGTCGTGTTGTGGATGTTCAAAAACTAATTGTGTTTCTGAAATTGTTTTGAGGGCAAAACAAACAGGCAAACCATTATTTTGGTTCTTAACTGCCGGAATATAAAACAGCCGGTCTTGTTTCTGAACTAATTATAGTCTTTATTTATTTTGTAATTGAGTGTCTGCAAAGTAGCTCATTGCTTCATTGAGGAACTGTGCAAAACGGAGACTGCCTTCGCCATTAATCATCGCATACCGGTTATCTGAAACATATAAGCTGCCCAGGCCTTTATACGCAGTGGCTATATTTTTTGATTTACCCCAGAATTTGAGAATGCACTGATAGTGCTTTCGGATCTCGTGCTGTACCGGATCGCTTTTTGGGTCTTCGTCAGACAGGAGCGCCAGGCGGTTGTTTACTTGCCTGAAATTGTCCTGAAGTTCTGCAAATTCTGCTTTGCTCATATTCAAAAGCATTTTCTCCGAATGTTTTACCTGCCCCGGCCATTTTTCGAGGGCCTCTTTTCTCCATTGCAAGGCCTGTTCCTTTGGTAATCCATTATATAATTCCTTGTGTGTCATTTTAATTTTACCTTTTAAGTTTAGAATGGTTTTGTCGATTGTAGCGATCATTTTTGCAATGCGCGCCTGTTTTTTGCGCAATGCCTTTTTATGCCCGGTGAGCGCTTTTATTACATCAAAATCCGGTGTATCCAAAAGCGAGCTGATCTCTGCAAGTGTTAATCCTAATTCTTTATAAAAAAGAATTTGTTGCAGCCTTAAGAGTTCTGCCTGTCCGTAGTATCGGTATTTCTTGTCGGTTCGTATAGCAGGTTTCAATAAACCCGTCTTGTCGTAAACGTGTAACGTGCGCACTGTTACGCCTGCGGCATTGGCCAGTTCTTTTACAGAGAGTTGCTTCACAAAAATGATTTGATCAATGTTTCAGGTGCAAAGCTATTCTATGACCTAAGGTAAGGGTCAAATTTTTTTCTGACTTTTTTAGAAAATTATTTAACGGCCACCCACCGCTGCCGGGTCGTTAGCCCTGATACTATCCGGCGCTGTATTTTTGTGTTGAGGCTTACCCATAAAAAAACCTCCCCGGTTAGGAGGAGGCGTTACAAACCCATCTTAATATTATAAATGAATGGCTTCACCATATGCCGCTTCAATGGCATCTTTTACGCTTTCACTAATGGTTGGGTGCGGATGTATGCTGTTCAGCACTTCATGATAAGTGGTTTCCAGTTTACGGCCTACAACGGTTTCGGCGATCATCTCCGTTACATTATAACCGATCATGTGCGTGCCTAACCACTCGCCGTATTTGGCATCAAAGATCACTTTTACAAACCCTTCTGTATGACCGGCTGCTGTGGCTTTTCCGCTTGCTGTTAAGGGGAATTTGCCCACTTTGATCTCATAGCCTGCATCCTTAGCCGCCTTTTCCGTAAAGCCTGCACTGGCTATTTCCGGGAAGCAGTAGGTACAGCCCGGAACATTATTATAATCCAGGGCTTCAGGCTGATGCTTGTATTTCTTTTCATTAAAGGCAATGTTCTCTACACAAATGATAGCTTCTTTTGATGCGACGTGCGCCAGGGCCTGCCCCGGAACACAGTCGCCAATGGCATAAATGCCTTCTACATTTGTTTTGTAAAATTTGTCTACAACGATCTTGCCCTTGTCTGTTTTTACACCTGCTGTTTCCAGGCCAATGCCTTCAATGTTTGCAGCCACACCTACAGCGCTTAGCAGGATGTCGGCTTCCAGGATGGCTTCCCCCGTTGGGGTTTTTACTTTTGCTTTTACACCATTGCCGGATGTATCAACAGAAGTTACTTCGCTGCCGGTCATTATGGTAATGCCTTGCTTTTTCAGGTTCTTTTCCAGCTCTTTAGAGATCTCTTCATCTTCTACAGGCACTATCCTGGGCAAAAATTCCACAATGGTCACTTTGGTGCCGAGGCTGTTGTAAAAATAACCAAACTCTACCCCGATAGCTCCACTGCCTACAACGATCATGCTTTTGGGCTGCCGGGGCAATACCATTGCTTCACGGTAGCCGATGATCTTTTTACCATCCTGCTTTAATGCAGGCAGCTCGCGGCTCCGGCCACCGGTTGCTATAATAATATGCTTTCCTTCTACCAATGTTGTTTTCCCGTCTGCGCCCTTTACCTCTATCTGGCCCTTACCCTTCAGGGTGCCAAAGCCCATGATCACATCAATTTTATTTTTTTTCATCAGGAACTGGACACCCTTACTCATTTTGTCTGCCGCACCCCGGCTTCGTTTTACAATAGCTTCAAAATTGGGCTTGCCGGATGCTTCAATTCCATATTCCTGCGAATGCTGGATATCATTAAATACCTGTGCGCTTTTTAACAACGCTTTTGTTGGGATACACCCCCAGTTCAGGCAAATACCTCCCAGGCTCTCTTTTTCAATAATTGCAGTCTTTAAACCCAGTTGTGAAGCGCGTATAGCGGCTACATATCCGCCCGGGCCACTTCCTACAACTATTACGTCATATGCCATAAAATGTGCTATTTAGATGATTAAAATATTTTTAATAGTAAGAATGCGAATTTAGTTGAATTACGGCAACGGGCAAAATGCACCATCGCATTCGCTGATTTCAATGTACAGGCATTCAGGGAATAACGCTTCGCAGTTATAGGGAGAAGATGATAATACTTTTTAAAGTCTGATGGGCATTATTGGATAAGCGCGGGCATGGTTGTGGTTATAGAGCTCCGGGCAGAAGCATTAATGCCGGCAGGCAGGAGTGAGGAATGGCTGTGCAAAGAGCAGAAGGTTGCATACAGCGCTGTGATTTTCAGTGAAGTAACGAAATTGTTTGCTGGTTCCGCTCCGGGACCTGCTTTATTTTTTCAAGCTATGACCGGGACGACAACAGGCGCCCTGTTGGTATCTATTTTAAAGAAAAAGAAAAGGACGCAATGTGCTGTTAAGGAATAACCTCTTTTGTAAAGGTATTTTTAAAATAATTGAAAGATTATGCTTAAATGCCATTTTAAATACTTACCTTTGCACTCCTAAATTTTTATTTACTATGGCAAGAGTATGTCAGGTTACAGGTAAAACCCCAATTGGAGGCCACAAGGTTTCTCACTCCAATATTAAGACAAAACGCCGTTTTTTGCCGAATCTGCAAAAAAAGAAGTTTTACCTGGCTGAGGAAGACAAATGGATCACGTTAAAGTTATCTACAGATGCTATCCGTACGATTAATAAAAACGGTTTATACGCTGTAGTAAAGGAATTGCGTGCTAAAGGCGAAAAAATCTAACTAAAGCAGTTAAAAGCATTATACAATGGCTAAGAAAGCAAAAGGAAACAGGGTTCAGGTAATACTGGAATGCACGGAGCATAAAACCAGCGGCATGCCCGGTACCAGCCGGTATATTACCGTAAAGAACAAGAAGAACAACCCCGAACGTTTAGAGTTGAAGAAATACAACCCTATTCTGAAGAAAGTAACGGTTCACAAGGAAATTAAATAATTTAAATGTGAAATGCGTAAGTGTGAAAATATGTAAATGATCTTTATTTCACATTTCCCACATTTCCTACATTCCCACATTTTTAAATTACTATAAAATGGCAAAAGCAGCTTCAAAGAACGCGAAGGTAAAAGATGCTAAAGCAGCAGCAGAGTCTAAAAACTGGACGAAGGTGATCCGTGCGATCCGCAGCCCTAAAACAGGCGCTTATACTTTCAAAGAGCAGATTGTGCATAAAGAGAAGGTAAAAGACTTTTTAGCTCAGAAATAAATCTGCCTTTAATATGATATTGGAAAAGCTGTTCGTTTCAATAACGAATGGCTTTTGTTTTTTTGTTTGAAGTTTGACGGTTCCTGATTGTTGTTGCATCTTTGCCGGAAAACAACCTCAAACCATAAACCTATAAATAAGTATGAGTCTTTTTAAAAAACTGTTTGGTAAAAAGGAAAAAGAATCGCTTGACCAGGGATTGCAAAAAACCAAGGAAGGATTCCTTTCTAAAATAAGTAAAGCAATTGCCGGTAAAAATACGGTTGACGAGGAAGTGCTGGATAACCTGGAGGAAGCACTGGTGAGTGCAGATGTGGGGGTGGATACCACTGTGCGGATCATTGACCGTATTGAGCAGCGGGTGGCAAAGGATAAATACATGGGCACCGGTGAGCTGAACCGCATTCTTCAGGAAGAGATTGAAAACATCCTCGTGGAAGCCCCTTCTGCTGTGAGCTACACCTTTGACGGGGAAATGCCCGCGAAACCGTATATCATATTGGTGGTGGGCGTAAATGGTGTTGGCAAGACCACTACCATCGGTAAGCTGGCCTATAACTTTAAAAAAGCAGGTAAGAATGTATTATTAGGTGCCGCTGATACTTTCCGCGCGGCGGCTGTAGACCAACTGACCATCTGGAGCGAACGTGTAGGTGTGCCTATTGTAAAGCAGGAAATGGGCAGTGACCCTGCTGCTGTGGCTTTTGACACGGCTCAAAGCGCTATGAGCCGGGGCAGTGATGTAGTGATCATAGATACTGCCGGGCGTTTGCACAACAAAGCGCATCTGATGGATGAACTGAATAAGATCAAGCGCGTACTGCAAAAGTTTGTTCCCTTTGCCCCACATGAAGTATTGCTGGTACTGGATGGGTCTACGGGGCAAAACGCATTGGAACAGGCAAAACATTTTACAGCGGCAACGGATGTAACCGCACTGGCCATTACCAAGCTGGATGGCACGGCAAAAGGAGGCGTAGTGCTGGCTATTGCCGACCAGTTTAAGATTCCCGTAAAGTTTATTGGTGTAGGTGAAAAAATGGAAGACCTGCTGGTATTTGATAAGCATGAGTTTGTAGACAGCCTGTTCAGTTTGAAATAGCCCCCTGTCCTTATGGAATAGCCGCGGGTGCTTACCCTGCCTGCTAGGAAGATCTGCGTTTGAGAAAATAACCGCCCAAAAAGGTAACCAGTGGAACAATAATAGCTGTGATGGTATATTTTGGATCGTCTGATAAGAACTCCATCCATTTAGACCAGAAAGACCGGACATCCACCTGCACCGTTACATATAACATTTTTTCCCCCAGTTTTATGGGCTGGTTATACCGGTCAATACCTTTAAAAATAAATGAGATAACGGTTTTACCAGTTACCGATCTGGGCTTCAGTTCCCAGTTCCATTCCAGTTCTTTTTCGCCCGGGGCAAAGGATTGAATGGAATCACTGCCTGTAGTAGTAACCGTAAAAATGCTTTCATCACATTGCAGTTGCACTTCCATTTTATTATATACCTGCAATTGTTTTTGGTAAAGATTGTCTTTTATAGAACCGGTATTCTCATTTTCCTGTTTGCTGAGGTCCGTGACCAGGTCTGTAATCGCTTTGTTTAGTTCATTTTTTGTGATTCTTGCCGTTATTATATTCTGACTGTTCTTGATCATTTTATCCGGACAGTACACCAGTGCATAACCTGTTTGTGCACTATCAGCCTTTGCTGCAGGTTGGATCAGAGGGGTTGGAGCCACTTTAGAGCTGTCGTCCCGTGTAAATCTATGATAACGGCGTGCAGGGCCATCTGTATTATTTTTTGGGATAATAGCCGTGTCGGTACTGTTGCTTATCGTATCCTCCGTGGCTGGTTCGGGGATAACAGCGGAATCAGTGCTGTTTTGAGCAGGAGTGTTTTGGTTACTGTTGCAGGACGTTAAAACAACAGCAGCAAAAAACAATAATATGAACAACAACCGGTTTGTCACGATTTAATTAAACGGATAAAATTTATGAGGCCGAAAAATATTTATTTATATAAAGCTATTACGATTGCCGGTCAGAGACCATCGCTATTTGTAGGTATTTTTAAATAAATGCTCTTTCTTATAAGATTGAACAGCTTGTCAGGATCCGGGATATTCATTTTTTGAGTGTTTTTTCATCAGACTTCTTTTTTATGAGGAAGGCCAAACAGCTGAAGCGCTCAACTAATCAACTCATAACTCTCCACTGATAACTGGTATCTGATAATTATACCTTGATGTCCTGTACACGACGGCTCAAGAGTGCAACGACCGCCTGAATGGGCGAGCCGGTCAGGCAAAGAACCTGGATGTCATCAGCACAACAGCTGTGGTTAAAATAAAAATAGTCAACTGCCAGGCATATTGTAACCGGAATTGTTCCCTGTCAATTTCTTTATTATAGTGCAGTAAACTTGTGAACGGTTGTTCGTTTACTGATGCAGTCTTTTATATTTGTAGAAAATAAAACGATCCGTTATGAATTTCCAGCTGTCAGAAGAACAACAAATGATCCGGCAAGCGGCCAGGGATTTTGCGCAACAGGAATGTTTGCCGGGTGTTATTGAGCGGGATGAGCAACAAAAATTTCCCAGGGAACAGATTGAAAAGCTGGCAGACCTTGGTTTTATGGGAATGATGGTACGGCCTGAATATGGTGGTGCCGGGCTGGACACGATCAGCTATGTGCTTGCGATGGAAGAAATTTCAAAGGTGGATGCCAGTGTGAGCGTTTGTATGAGCGTAAACAACAGCCTGGTATGCTACGGGTTGCAGGAATACGGATCTGAAGCGCAGCAACAAAAATATCTGAAACCGCTGGCACAGGGGAAAAAGGATGGCCAGTTATACATTGGCGCTTTTTTACTGAGTGAGCCGGAAGCGGGCAGTGATGCCACCAGTCAGCAAACAACTGCGGAAGATAAAGGAGACCATTATGTAATTAACGGTACCAAGAACTGGATTACGAATGGCAGCAGTGCCTCTGTATATCTTGTAATGGCCCAGACAGATAAGGCAAAAGGGGCAAAAGGCATTAATGCCTTTATTGTAGAAAAAGACTGGCCGGGTGTTACTGTTGCGGCTAAAGAGAACAAGCTGGGAATTCGTGGCAGCGATACGCATACGATCCTGTTCTCTGATGTAAAAGTACCCAGGGAGAACCGGATAGGGGAAGAGGGCTTTGGATTCAAATTTGCCATGAAAACACTGGCCGGAGGCCGCATTGGCATTGCATCACAGGCGTTGGGCATTGCCGGCGGTGCTTTTGAACGTGCACGGGATTATGCCAGAACACGTAAGTCATTTGGAACGGAAATTATGAACCATCAGGCGATTGCTTTTAAACTGGCGGATATGGCATTGAAAATTGAAGCCGCGCGGCTGCTTTGCTTAAAGGCAGCATGGGAAAAGGACAATCACCAGGACTACAGCATCAGCTCTTCTATGGCAAAACTGTATGCTTCGGAAACGGCTATGTGGGCTGCTATTGAAGCCGTTCAGGTGCATGGAGGCTATGGGTTTGTAAAGGAATATCATGTAGAGCGTTTGATGCGCGATGCAAAGGTTACCCAGATCTATGAAGGTACCAGCGAAGTGCAGCGGATTGTGATCAGCAGGGGGATTCTGCAATGATTTTGGGATATAAAAGTGGATCTGTCATAAGAATGATATTAAAAAGTATTGATCCAGCCCTGGTCTGTTGCTCAAAATAAAGCAATAAAATATAAAGAGGTTGCCATAGCGAAGGGGTAATACAGAACTTTGTTATTATATGTTTTTAAGATTTTACAGTATGAAACAACTGGTTATTCTCTGGCTGCTGCTGTCAGCCTTTATGAATGCAGGCGCACAGGGCAATGACCTAACTGAGCAACAGGGTGCTCATACGCCCATGATGGGGTGGTCCAGTTGGAACCAGTTTCATGTGGGGATTAGTGAAAAGATCATTAAAGCGCAGGCTGATGCGTTGGTTGCCAGTGGCATGAAGGCTGCCGGTTACCGGTTTATAAATATTGATGACGGTTTTTTTGGCGGCAGGGATAAAGATGGGAATTTATTGTTTAACAGTAAACGATTTCCTGCCGGTATGGCTGCTATAGCACGTTATATTCATTCAAAGGGGCTAAGTGCCGGTATTTACAGTGATGCGGGGATCAATACCTGCGGTTCTTACTGGGATCATGACAGCATAAGTATTGGCATGGGTTTATATGGCCATGAAAAAGCGGATCTGCACCGGCTCTTAAAGGAATGGGGATTTGATTTTATAAAAGTAGACTGGTGCGGGGGCGACTGGCTGGGGCTGGATGAACAGACGCGGTATACTGAAATCGGGCGGCTCATACAGGAAATAAAACCCGGAGCCCTGTATAATGTATGTCGTTGGAAATTCCCAGGCAAATGGGTGGTGCATATTGCTAACTCATGGCGCGTTTCGGCAGATATCAGCGCCTCGTTTGAATCGATCCTGAAGATCATTGACCTGAATGCAGATCTGTGGCCGTACTCCGGCCCCGGGCACGTAAATGACATGGATATGCTGCAGGTAGGAAGAGGGATGAGCTTTGAAGAAGATAAAGCTCACTTTTCTATGTGGTGTATGCTCAACTCCCCGTTGCTGGCAGGCAACGATCTTACCCGTATGAGCAAAGAAACCCGCTCAATCCTTACCAACAGGGAAATGATCGCCATTAACCAGGATCCCCTGGTATACCAGGCAAGACGCCTGGCTGATTATGGTGACCAGGAAGTATGGGCAAGACCGCTGAAGCATACGATGAGCGGTGAAATTGCAATAGCGCTCCTGAACCGGTCTGCAACAAAAAAGAATATTTCTTTTAACATGGATGATTTAAGCATCGATAGTAAAAAAGGCTATACCCTGCATAATATATGGGAGCAAAAAGATATAGCAATAACCCGGCAGGCCGTACAATCTTTTGAAGTGCCCGGCCACGGGGTTATTGTGCTTATAGCAAAAGGTGTATCGTTGCCCTACAATGTATTCCAGTATGCCACTGGGAAACAGCCGCAGTAATCTGTTAGCAGAATCTGTTGTATTTTTACGGCATGTCTGTAAATGAAAAGAATTATAAAGCAATACTGGAAAAAACGGCTGCTGCACATGCTACATTGGTTGCCGTTTCCAAAACAAAACCTGCAAGTGATATTCAAATGCTGTATGACCTGGGCCAGCGTGCTTTTGGAGAGAATTATGTACAGGAGCTGGTAGAGAAGGAGGCCGTTTTACCAAAAGATATCCACTGGCATTTTATCGGACACCTGCAGTCCAATAAAGTAAAATATATAGCCCCTTTTGTACATCTGATCCACGGGGTGGATAGCTTTAAGCTGCTGACCGAGATTGATAAGCAGGCAGCCAAACATCACCGGATCATCAATTGCCTGTTACAGGTTCATATAGCAAAGGAAACGACCAAGTTCGGATTTGATAAGGAAGAGGTTTTTGAGCTGATGAATACAATTGGTAAATACAGGCAGTTGCAGGCATTACAGCATATAAATATTTGCGGCCTGATGGGTATGGCCTCTTTTACGGATGATACGGCTCTGGTTCAACGGGAGTTTGAATATTTGAGCAGGCTCTTTATCCGGCTTCAAACTGAAAATCCCTGTTTCCGGATCCTGTCAATGGGCATGAGCGGCGATTATGAGCTGGCACTTGAACAGGGCAGCACTATGGTGCGGGTAGGAAGCCTGCTGTTTGGTGCGAGAGCTTAAAACCGCGTGTAGACTGCTATCTGTATAATATTGTTCATTGTGTTATTGTCAGCTCCTTTGATCATTTGGTTCAGGTAACCAGCTTCTATATCCAGTTTGGAACTGGCACGGAATCCGGCGGCTATATATGCACGGTTCTGATCAAAGACGGATCCATTGACCTTAATTTTATTCTGGATATTAAAAAAGAGTTCATTTTGTAAGGCAATGAAGGGGCCCTTTTTAAAACCATTGGGAGTTGGTATCAATGGCTGTATATCGCGGAAAAAATAACGGAAGCGCTGCGCAAAGAGTGTTTCGTTGGTACGCCCTATGAAGCGTTGCTCCAGCCGGAAACGATGGCTCAGGGAGCCGTTCCGCACAGGATGGCTGATCGTATACTGCTCCCAGATGCGGTGCTCTGTCAGCGTTTTGCCGTTAGCTGCTGTTGGAGCAGGAAAAGTGGGTGTATACAGATACCCTGCTGTGGCTGTTTGGTTGGGCCTGATGTAATAGTTGATCCCCGGTCTCAGCAACAGATTGCGTATCCGGGTCCAGTTATCGTAAGTACGCATCTGTACATCAAAATACAATCCCCATTTGGCATTTAGTTTTGTGTTATTAAACCAGGCTGCCCAGCCGGTTTGCTCATAACGTGTCTGGCAATAAGCCTTAAAGGGCAGATAGAACAGCAGGGCTAAAACGAGTATCCGGATCAGCATTTGTTTATTTTTTAAAACAGACTCCCGAAAGAATTGTTTAAATTTGAGTAGAAAAATACTATATGAAATACACTGCATACACCTTATTGCTGTTAACCAGCTTGTGGGCCTGTAAAAAAGAAACCGTTCCGGGCAACCCTTCTCCTGAAGATACCACACAATTAAAGAACTATAATAAAAACCTTACCATCGTAAACTGGAATATGGAATGGTTTGGAGATGCTTCGGCCTTTAAAGGAGACCTTAATGAACAGGCTGCAAATGCCGGGCTGATCCTGAACTACCTGAAAGCAGATTTGTATGGTTTGTGTGAAGTGGTGGACACGGCCCGCTTTGGCAATATGATCCGGCAATACCTGGGAAATGAGTTCAGGTACCTGATAAGCCCTTACCCAAAAATTGATCAGAAGCTTGCGATTGTTTATAACCGGAATATTTTCAGGAATGTAAGCGCACGGCCCTTTATGGCGGTGAGCGCTACAGCCGCGGTAAGTTTTGCAAATGGCCGGTTCCCTTTTTTATTTATGGCGGATGCCGTTGTTAACGGCACAAGGAAACGGGTATACCTTATTCTGCTGCACGCAAAATCCGGAACAACGGTTGAAGCTTACACGCACCGGCTTGATGGTTCAGCAGAACTGAAAGATAGCCTGGATCATTACTGGAGTGATCAGGATGGTATGATACTTGGCGATTATAATGACCATTTTAATAACAGCATCCTGGAAGGCAGGATATCACCTTATAAAAACTTTACGGATGATACCTTAAGCTATTTACCGGTAACCTTACCGCTTAACAGTCCGGGGCACCAGTCTACTATTGGGTATCCCAATTCCGTTATTGATCAGCAGATTGTTACCGGTAATATGAAGCAATGGTATATGAGCAACTCTGTTCAGATAAGAACCGATGTGCAGCTTATAGTGCCCCGTTATACAACAAATAATACTTCAGATCATTACCCTGTGTCTTCTGTTTTCCGGGTTACTGATTAATGGAGGCCTGAGGGCCCCTGTACGGCACGATTTTTCTGTCTGTAGTAATAAAATGGCCGGTTATTTAATTTCAAAACAATGATTTACTGGCACTTAAAAAATTTGTATTTGGCCTGTTGTATATTGTAACTTTACCAAAGTTCTTTTCTTTCATTTTTTCATCTAAAAACGTTTCGTTATGACAGTTTTACATCGTATCGGATTCTGGGGCGAAACGCACCATCCCAAGTGGATGGATATTGTGCGGATAGGTCTTGGCCTTTTTTTGATTTATAAAGGTGTTCAGTTTGCTCAGAACTATACTGTTCTGATGAGCCTTATGCCGGGATGGATGTCATTTGGCTCTTTTTCTGAACTGCTGGTAGGCCATTATATTGTAGGCGCACATATATTGGGTGGCGTGCTGCTTACCCTGGGCTGGCTTACAAGGGCTGCCTGTATTATGCAGATCCCTGTTTTGCTGGGAGCTGTTTTCCTCGGGCAGGAGCTTCCGGATGTTATGCTCCCGTTCTCTAACCTGTTCCTGGCAATTATTGTATTATTGCTGCTGATCTATTTTCTTATTGCAGGTAACGGGACATGGTCTTTTGATGCAATGCATGTAGGTGAAGCAGAAAAGTAAAGTAACATAACATGGATCATTTCTATTGAACCGGCAGTCCTGTTATTTATTACCGGCAGGTCCGTGCTTTTGGGATCGTCAATCAGGTTGTCATTACATTATATGTTGGTCTGATATTCTTATGGAATAATAAAACATCCGGTTATTGCTGCCGGATGTTCTTATTTGCTTTAGCTGGTTGCCAGCCGGAAGCCGATCGGGGCCGGTTTTGCCTGTTTTCCGGCAACCGGTTCAAAATTACAGATCTCCGCCAAAGTGCTGGGCTCTGTAATGTTTTGCGGGTATCCCAGATGGCATGCCAGCGCCCGGGCCTTTTCCACGCTCAATTTCCTGAATTCATATTTTGCAATGAGCCGGCCCTCTCTCAGCAGTGCTTCATCAATAAGGGTGAGTGCGCTGTTAAAAGTGCAGATGAGCTGAATGTTTAAAAAGTCGGCCAGTAACCCGTCTGATATATTCAACAGATCAGATACCGATGAACCGGAGCTGTAGCGACGGTCCATAATAATATTTTCAGCATCTTCAATGATCAGTACCGTATCCGGGTTATTAATCAGCAACTGGATAAAATCCGGGCTGATCAGGTTGCCTGCAACGGAAGGTGAGAGGAAAAGCACCCGCTTTCTGATCTTTCCCACCAGGTACCTGAGGTACGAGGTTTTCCCTGTTCCGGGCAAGCCGTGCAGCAGTACAATGCCCTTATCTTTTTTCCGGTTCAGCCGCTGGCGGATACACGAGTCCACTGCTTTGAAATCATCTTCATAAAAAAGATCCAGATCGAGCCTGTTTCTTTTTATTTCCATTGATTTTAGCAGCAGCCTGTTCCCGTCGCGGACGATCAGGTTAATTTCCAGTGGCTCCTTTTTTTTCTTTTCGTGGAATTGCTGCAGCAGGTGCACGATTTCCCGGATCAGCAGATCATTGTTTCCATCGTGCAGGATCTCACACCAGTACTCATCCAGTTCCAGGATACAGCCGTCGTTTAAAAGGAAGATCGCTGTATCATACTGGAACTTTTTATTTTTCCGCTTGAACCATTGACGCTGGAAAATGTGCCTGGTCCGACCGGCCAGCAGTTCTTTCAATGCAGTAAAAGCCTTACTGCCATCCAGCTGACCTATGAACAGTGTGCAGGGCAATTTGCCGAATTCATGAAGATACAGCACTTTTGCATTGATAAACGCATCTCCGAAAAGCTCATTGGTGTTGATTACTTTTTGTATTGATTCCTGTTCCATTTTTTGTTTTTTAACTTTAGTACCTCATCAGACAGGAGGCTATAAAGTGGTTGATATTGGTGCTTTTTGCAACGGCCTTATTGAACAACTCTGTTGGCACAGCTGGAGCTTGCAAAGGCGTTTGGTTTTGCCTTACAGGTCCAGCCCATTCCTGAAACGTACCCTATGGCTTCGTGGAGCGCGGCATTACTTCTATATGCAGCAGAAGTGTTAATGTCTATATGCAGCTCCGGAGCGATCCTGTGTCTTTTAAAGACCTCATTCAGTTGTAACGTCAGCTGAACGGTTTTATCTACTTCCATTAACAGGCGCTCCCGGATGCTCATTTTTTTATGCAGCAGTTCTTTCTGCAGAAAAAGAAAAGCGCCCTTTCCTCTTCGTACAAAAACGATCACTGTTGCAAATTCAATAACGGCGCCTTTTACCTGGCTGTCGGTGCCCAGGCATACCTGTATAGTATTGCCGGCTTCCTGTTCCGTTATTAATGCCTTGTTCACTTCTTCAGCAACCGGTCCGCTTAAAAATGTTCCACCGAACCGCTGCCATTGTTGTTGTTCCATCGGTTTTAATTTTAGTCATCAATCTGTTCATTTTTGTTTTTAACACAGGAATCAAACCTGTATCAATGATTGCGTAGATCATATTGACCCTTATACCCAATCCATATATCGGTAGTGCCCAAAGGACTCAAACCTTTTTGTCCTGTCTTCAGTACCAATCAGATCGTACGGCTTTCAGGTCCGAACAGAAGACGATCAATCAGTATTTACCTTTCAAAAAGAAAGGAGAGCGAGCAGGTTGCCCTTACACCAGGCCGTATTGGTTATGGCACTTTATCTGTTAAGCTCTGATCCGCATAAACATCCCGCTGCATCCGCGGGGCATGTTTCTCCTTTCTCTGCAATTAACCGGTTACCGTAATCTTACAGAAGCAGGGTCATCGATCCGCGTTCCGGAAGATTCGTTTTTTATATTAGTCGTTTTTTTGCTGCCGGTTATTCTTTCCACTATAAATACCAACAGGATAATTATAAAAATGATGTTCATAGCATACCTCCTTTTTGAATAATAAAAAACCCGGTCTTTTCCGGACCGGGTTTTTATTATGCTCACATGCAGCTCTATTCCTGATGCTGATATAAAAACTCCGGTCTTGGGTTTGCTGATTTACGAATGCGCAGGTGCATAGCTCCGCCATTGGGCCAGCAGGGGAACTGTGCCGCTATTGTAAATCGACTGGATAATTCTGTCCGTTTCATTTTTTTGCGTATAAACAAAAACCCCGCAATTGCTTGCGGGGCCTGTGTTTTATTAAAAAAGATATTTTTTAATTTTCTGCAGCTAATGCCCCGCAACGGGTATTCAGCCCTTCCGGGCTGAACCACGCTTTTGTTTCAATATATAAATAATTGCGTTGCATTTTATATTGTTTTTATTTGCGGATGCAAAGTTGTAACTCCTTTTTTATATTACAAAATTTTTTTTGATATTTTTTTGTATAACAACATATATGTTTTGTGTTTAGCTGTAAGTGGTATGAAATACCGTTGTTGTATTATTTTTGAAATACAAATAAAAAATCATGATCATAATAAAGCAGATTGAGATGCAGGACAGGCTTTACAAACAGGAACAGGATTTACGGAACCGTATTCTGCTGCGGCCGATCGGTTTACCGGATCATGGCTGGGAGATGGATGATCATAAAGCCTGGCATTTTGTTGCAGTGGAAAAGGATAAAGTGGTAGGATGTGTGATCCTGGTGCCGCTGGATCAGGAGCACCGGAGCGCACAGCTAAAGCAAATGGCAGTGGAAACGACCTGCCAGTATAAAGGCATTGGCCGGTTGCTGGTGGAAGCATTACTGGTATTTGCAAAAGAAAAGAAATTCAGAGAGATCACCTGTCATGCACAGGACACAGCGATCCTGTTTTACTTAAAAAATGGTTTTGAGATCTATGATGAACCATTTGTGGAAGTTGGTGTGCCGCATCATCATATGCGGATCTTTTTAGATGCTATTCCTGCCTATTGAAGGCAGGAAACTAAACAATTCAACAGATTCTCTTTTTGAGAGGGATGCGGATAAGGAGCGAAAGCGGTATTTTTACAAATGCACATTAATAAATAATAGATGAAACAAGCTGTACAAATAATAGCGGCTACCTTGTTGCTGGCCTGCAATACGGGGCCAGATAAAGAAAGTGAAAGTGCCAAAGCACCTGTTGTGACCGGCATTAGCGAGTATGAGGGCGTGCTGCCTTGCGCAGATTGCCCGGGCATACAAACAAATCTCAGGCTGCTGGAAGACAGCTCACTGTTTATTCTTACGGAGAAATATGAAGGGCGTAAAGGCATATACCAGGAAAAAGGAGCCTTTGAACTGCATCCTGCTGATACAACAATGGTGCTTACCCTAAAGAACGGAAAGCGATTTTTTAAAGTTGCGGTGGGGCAATTAATACAACTGGATCAGAACGGAACGTCAATCAAAGGCAGCAGTACAGGCCGGTATATCCTTAAAAAAATACATTAAAGGTACGCGGCCTCATTTTAGGCAGGAACATGCGGTTGATCTTCCCTCAGCAGACCATGTTTGTTTTACTAACTGCTATGGATCAGCAATTGATTGCGGGTTTTGCCATTAATGAAAAGCTGTATCGCTTGTATAGTTAATGAATGCGATCACCTCTCAGTTCCATTTCCTGCATAATGGAAGCTTCATGCTTCAGCCATTCAGTCCATCTTTTACGTACCTGGTCTTTGGGCAGATATTCTTCCGCTAACTCTATGAATAAGGTGTAATGACCGGCCTCGCTTTCCATAAAGCGGCGATAGAATCTGCTCAGGTAGGCATCGTTCAACCCCTCGCTTAAGCGTTTAAAACGCTCGCAGCTTCTTGCTTCTATCATTGCCATGGTCAGCAGTTTATCCAGAAAAACAGCATCGGGGCTGCCCCCTTTTGACTGAAACTGAAGCAGGGCATTTACATATGTGTCCTTACGCTGCCGGCCCAGTTGTAATCCTCTTTTTTCCAGTTCCTGCAATACCAGGCGAAAATGGCCCCATTCTTCTGTAACAATCGGAGCGAGGGCTTTTACCAGTTTATCTTTATCACTATAACGCTGTATAATGGAAATACAGCTGGTAGCTGCTTTTTGCTCGCAATAAGCATGATCTGTAAGAATAGCTTCCAGGGATATTTCTGCAAGATTGACCCAGCGCGGGTCTGTAGGCAGTTGCAGTCCCAAGATGTTTTTTGTATCCTGTGAAAGTTCCATGGATGCGAATTTAGTTAGTTTTATACGCTTCCGGGCTTTTATTACAGCAGCAGATCTGCAATTTTATTTTTTTGCACCGGTTATAAACTGCCGGTACTATAAGAACTGCTTTTTCAGTCGGGCATCCCAATGAATGAGTCTGTATCGATGTTTTACTGTAAGAATGCCCGTTATTGATTCTGAAGCTCCCGTATTTCTGCGTATCCTCCAAACTCAAAAATAGGGCAGCTTTTAATAATGCCGGCTGCTTCATCCAGGTCTCCTGCATTGATCAGGAGGAAACCACCAACAATCTCTTCTCCGTTTTTATGAATATCAGTTGTAATGGTATTACCATCCGGTGCAATCATTCTGCCATTCAGCGTTAGTCCGCTGCCTCCATTAATCGTGCCTTTGCTGATCAGCTCATCCATCCACTGTTTCCAGTTTTCCTGGTGCTGTTGAATGGCTTCCGGGGTGTGCTGCTCTTTTCTGCCATCAGGCTCGCGAAATAAAACGATATACTTCATTTACTGGAATTTTTTATTAAGTTATAAATAGCTTTTTAGATCAGTAGGTTACCGGCCGGACCGCATCGCCTTCAGAACCTTTAACCTCTTATCTTTTGAAAAATCTTCATATTCTTTTGACCCGACACTGTAGAGGGCTATTTTTCCTTCAGCATTGCTGTGTATGCCCCATCCGTAACGTTTGGTAAGCGGGGAGGCCCGCAAACATGGCTGGCCCTTTGAAAAGAACTTTTCCTGCTCCTTTTTATATTGTGCTCTGGTAAGATCATTTTTACAGGCATATACCTGAAACAGCACATCGTCCGAGGTATATTTATAGGGATTCTTATGAATCATTTCAAACTGGATGCTGGCTGCAGTTTTTTTGTTGTCTTTTAAAGGGGGAACCTGGCCCTGTTGTACAGGGCAGTCTTCTGCAACCCGGATAAATGTATCAAAATAATTAGTAGTATGTGGTTTCATCTTTTTGCGTAAAGATAAACAGCCTTTTTTAATCTATTGTGGTATTAACAATAGCACGCCGGGCAACTTTTGCTGCAAACCACCTTTGATAAATATGTCTTATTATGCAGACGTACTATTTTCTTCAAAATTTATATTACGCTGTGCTGCGGCTCTGTAGTTGTTTTGTACGGATCTATAAATAGTGCGCCGGTGCGCTGCACTTTTACCATGCTATATAGAAAGCATAGCTGCAGAGTGGCCAAAGGTTCGCAGCAGCAATCTACCATAGCCTAAGAGGCCCGTATCGCCGCGATATTAAGAATAAGGTGGAGCGAATATAGTTAATGGCCGGAGGGAATACTTCGGACGGAGCTGAAAGCCTGATACCCCGTTTTTATCAGAACTATTTCAGAGATATGTTCACACGATAGAACACCAAGAGAGAAGGATAAATGTTCCTGTATAATACAAGTACATCTGTAGGATTATTTAACCGAGCAAATTGCGCTGTACTTATTGAAAATCAATCGTTAAAATGTTTTGATGATGCCTGTTCAATATCGGTAACAATTAATTTGAAATTTCCTTTTTATGCGTTACCTTTGCAGCCGAAAATATTGAATAGAAAAAATCGGATGATCCTTTAAAAGTTTAAAGATGCCAATTACAAAAGAAAGAAACAAAGAAATTTTTACAGAGTTTGGTGGTAAAGCTACAAATACCGGGTCTATTGAAGGCCAGGTAGCTCAGCTTACTGAGCGCATTGCACAAATAAGTGCACACCTAAAAGAAAATAAGAAAGATTTTTCAGGCAACCGGGGATTAATGCAACTGGTTGGTAAACGTAAACGTTTGCTGGCATACCTTCAGAAACACAACCTGGAAGGATATCGTGCATTAATTGAGAAACTGGGCTTAAGAAAATAAATTTTCCCAATCCCAAAGGGTATTGGCGAATTGTGTTTATCCGGTTTTGATTGTTGCAATCAATGCTTTTATAATAATCTGTTCCCAATGTCCGCAGGATGTTGGGAATAGCTGTTTTTATACTTGCCCGTTTTAACTGAATAAAGTGATCCAATATCAGGAAAACGATGCTGCCGGATGTACTGCCAGTAGGCAGTTGGTGAATGCCGGCTGTTAAGACCGGGCGCATTTATTAAAAAAAATCAAGTTTATTTTATGTTACAACAACCTATCAGAAAGGTATTTGATATAGGAGATGGAAGAGAAGTGACCATAGAAACCGGCCGCCTGGCCCGCCAGGCCGATGGATCAGTGACGGTGTCTATGGGTAAATGTATGTTGCTGGCTACTGTAGTAGCCAATAAAGAACCCAAGGAAGGCCAGAGCTTTTTTCCTTTAACGGTGGACTATCAGGAGAAGTTTGCTTCTGCCGGCCGTATACCGGGCTCTTTCTTTAAAAGGGAAGGCCGTTTGAGCGATTATGAGGTATTGACCTCCCGGCTGATTGACCGGGCATTGCGTCCTCTGTTCCCCGATGATTATTTATGCGAGGTGCAGGTGCTGGTAACGCTGATCAGCAGTGATCCTGAAATATTGCCGGATGCTATGGCCTGCCTGGCTGCATCTGCTGCTTTGGCAGTGTCTGATGTGCCTATTAAAGAAATTATCAGCGAAGTGCGGATTGGCCGCGTGAACGGACAGTTTAAAATAAATCCCACCCGTTCTGAAATGGAAAACTCTGATATGGACTTTATCATTGCGGCTACTGAAAAGAACCTGATGATGGTAGAGGGAGAGTCTGAAGAGTGCAGCGAGGATGACCTGGTGGCAGCATTGGGTGTGGCGCATGAAGCCATCCGTGTTCAGATTAAGGCGCAGGAAGAACTACGTGCGCTTAAAGGTGTTTCCGGAAAAAGGGAATACACCAAACCAGCCCAGGATGAAGCGTTACGTGAAAAAGTGTACGGCTTTGCACAGTCAAAAGTGTATGAAGTGGCTAAAGGAAAGCTGGGCAAACATGAACGTACTGACCGCTTTGAAGCTATTGAGGAAGAAATGCTGAAAAGCTTTGAAGAAGCCGCCACCGAAGAAGCTCCTTTTACCGATGAACAAAAGAAAATGGCGAAAAACTATTTTCATGACCTGCAGTATGACGTGGTAAGAGACATGATCCTGAATGAGCGCATAAGACTGGACGGCCGCTCTTTAACAGAGATCAGGCCGCTGGATATGGAAGTGGATGTTTTACCTTCTCCCCACGGATCAGCATTATTTACACGTGGTGAAACACAATCATTAACTACTGTTACCTTAGGTACAGCTTTAGATGAATTACTGGTGGAATCAGCTGCCAAATCAGAATATTCCAAATTTATTCTGCATTATAATTTTCCTCCGTTCTCAACCGGCGAAGTGAAAATGATGCGGGGCCCCGGCCGTAGAGAAGTAGGACATGGCAACCTGGCCATGCGGTCTTTGAAACAAATGATGCCGGACAGCGGGGATGATTTTGGTTATACGGTTCGCGTGGTGAGCGATATTCTGGAATCGAATGGTTCATCTTCTATGGCTACTGTTTGCGCCGGCTCTCTTGCGTTAATGGACGCGGGTGTGCCCATTCCAAAGCATGTATCCGGAATTGCTATGGGATTGATTACCAAAGAAGAAAAGTTCGCTATTTTAAGTGATATTTTAGGCGATGAGGATCACCTGGGCGATATGGACTTTAAAGTTACCGGTACCCGTGATGGTATTTGCGGTGTACAAATGGACATAAAGGTAGACGGCCTTCCTATGGAAGTAATGAAGCAGGCCCTGGAGCAGGCAAAAGCCGGCCGTCTGCATATTCTGGAAGCCATGTATAAAACAATTCCGGAAGCACGTGCTGAGGTAAAACCGCATGCACCACGTGTTGTGAAAATGTTTATCGACAAAGAATTTATTGGTGCTGTGATAGGGCCTGGTGGTAAAGTGATCCAGGAAATGCAACGGGAAACCGGAACCACCATTAATATTGAAGAAGTCAATAACAGGGGTGAGATCAGCATTTTTGGTATTGAGAAGACTGCTGTTGAAAAGGCAGAAAACTGGATCAAAGGTATTGTTGCCGTTCCTGTTGTAGGTGAAGTATATGATGCCGTTGTGAAAGGTATTAAGGAATTTGGAGCTTTTGTGGAATTCCTGCCCGGCAAACAGGGCCTGGTACATATCAGTGAAATCAGCTGGAAGCGCCTGGAAACCCTGGATGGGGTAGTAAAAGAAGGTGATTCTATGAAAGTAAAGCTGATCGGTACAGATCCTAAATCCGGCAAGTTTAAATTGTCGCGCAAGGCACTGATTCCCCGCCCGGAGAAAAAAGAGAACAAGGGGGAAGCATCCAGCCCGGCATCCGGAAATAATTGATCTTCAGCATTGAATTTGATTACAGGAAACCTTCGCTCCGGCGGAGGTTTTTTATACTGTTCAGGTAAATTAAAGATATCCGTTAATGCTGTTTTGCAGGTATTCCTGTCTGCACTGATGACTTTGGGTTTCCCTGTTTCAATAACATAGGCCCGGAGGGCTTCCGGTAATCATTTTCCTTCTTCAAAAGCTTTTCCTTTGCTGCTGTTGAAGGAGGTGTATTACTACTGTGCCATTGCCGGATCACTGAACGATTCCTTACCGGTTTCCACCCTGCCGGCAAATCTACGTTCAAAGCCCTGATGGGATTTTAATAATACAGAGCAGTCATACCATCCATAGCTTTTTTCTAAAGAAAGAACAAGGTTCAATATGGCATTAGGCGCAACGGCCTTACGGATATCCTGCTGCTCATAGCTGTTATCTTTAATGATGACCTGCCGGCTTTTTGCAGAACAATTGTGAATGGTCAATAGCAACTGCCCGTATTTTTTGCCGGGTGAATGGTTATATCCGCAAGTTGCTATGATCTGCTCTTCCCCTGCATGCCCTTTCAGTTCCCTGTAAAAGCCATTGGGGCCAAAAAGCGCCAGGTGATATTCTTTTCCGGCAAAGCCGTTCAGTGGAATATCATATTCCAGCTTTTCTCCGGCCGCTACAGCAAAGGACCAGTTGCGATTGATGATCTTTTGATGATCAGCATCTGCATCCGCATAGGGAAGATAGGCATATAAGGAAAACGGGCTGCCCACGGACCGATCTTTGAAAAGGGCAGTTCCTGCTTCTAAGGTAATACGTATCTTTTCTCCGGCATCGTCCAGGCTTCCATGCGCATACAGTTCATAGGGGAGTGCATTGGAGGGTTTTGTACCATTCTCCTGTCTGAAATACCTGCGGGTTTCTTTATAATTCAGTTGGAGGGCGTGGACCTGATTTGTCGAAAGCGGCTTTATTGCTTTGGGAACAGGGCGGTACTTTGCTTCGTCAATACGCTGCAGGTAAGCATTTCTTTTCAGGAATTCCGGCTGCCGGATGACTTCACCATTATAAGGCCGGAAAACGGAAGAAAGATCTCCGCAAACGGCCCTTCTCCACTCGGAAACATTGGAGATCTGTACTTTTTTGCCTGCTTTGCGGGAAGCAAAATGCTCAATAAACTGAACTACTGAAGTATGATCAAATACCTGTGAGTTTACATAACCTCCTCTTGACCAGGGGCTGGCTACCACAAAGGGAACACGGTAACCCAGGCCAATGGACCCTTGCCGCGCATTCTCTTTTGACACGCCTTTCTGTTGAAGTTCATCGTCCATTGTTACAAATTCCTTATCAATATTTTTGATGCCGGCGGATACGGTGCCTGTAGCGGGATTCCGGTAGTCTGGTGCAGTGAACGGCGGAATATGGTCAAAATATCCATCGTTTTCGTCATAAGTAAGAATAAAGATCGTTTTTTTCCAGAGTTCTTCGTTGTGCGTTAATATATCCAGTACTTCAGAAACATACCATGCGCCGAACCAGGGGGCAGAAGGATGGTCTGAAAAATACTGCGGTGCTACCAGCCAGGATATGGCCGGAAGTTTCCCTTCTTTTACATCTTTGCGGAAATTGGCCAATACATCCGATTTGGGCACCTGCATCTTTCGCTGAGTTCCGTGGTCATTATATTCCAGGGTTTCTGTTTGATGATAATCCGGGTCAAAATCATTTGTGGCAAAGGCATTATTATGCAGTATCTGTTCATAATCGCTCAAAGGAGCTGCCAGTTCTTTACGGCAGCGTTCCAACTCTGCTTCATAGTATTTTTTGCGTTCGCGCAGACCATTCAGTACCCGTTTGGCCTTCTGATCGTCCGGGTTTTTTATGATTTTTTCTTCCAGTTCCTTTAGATTTTTATCATAAGTGGCCAGCCTGTTTACGAGGTAAACTTCATATTTCCGGGAGCGGCGCACCTTAAACCGGGTGAACCACTCCAGCGGATTGTCTGTAAAATTGCTCAGCCAGGGTTCGGCCTCATTACTAAGACCCGATGGAAGGCTGATTTCATTCTGGTATACTTTCCAGGAGATGCCGTTATCCTGCAACAGTTCAGGAAGGGTTTGCCAGTCGGATTCTGCCCTGTAATCTGATTCTTCGTTTCGTACCAGGGCAGGATTTTTGGCGGATCCGTCTTTCCGGAGCGCCCCGGAAAAAAAGTACAACCGGTTGGGAGTAGTACCGGTAAGAGAGGAACAGAAGTGCTGATCACAAACAGTGAATGCATCTGCAAAAGCATAGTTAAAAGGAACGTCTCCCCGGGTATAATAGCCCAGTGTCATCGGTTGTTCTTCAAAACCTTTATATCCTGTTCTTTTGGCTATCAGCCACTGATCATACTGCCCGTTGTTGCGTGCATCCACCTGGTCTTTCCAGGTGTGGGGAAGGCCTCCCATCCAGGTGATCCGGGTTTGCTGCATATCCAGCCGGAAGGGGTGATAGGTGTTTTGCTGCTGGTCTGTCTGCAGCCATACGGGGTTCCCGTTTGCCAGCCTTAAAGCGCGCGGATCATTAAAACCTCTTACTCCCTTCAGGGTGCCAAAACAATGGTCAAAAGAGCGGTTCTCCTGCATCAGCAATACAATATGCTCTGCATCTTCAAAGGTGGAACCTTTGGGCGGATTAATGGCCAGCGCTTTTTGTATAGAAGCAGGAAGCGCGGAAAAAACGCCCGCGCCACCGGCCAGCAGGCCTGTCTTCTTTAAAAAATCCCTTCTTGAAAAATCAATAGCCATATGAATAGCGTTTTATACGATAGAATATAACGGAAAGATATCAAAGCTGTCATATCGTCCCGATTACAATTGGGACGATATGACAGCTTTCTTTATTTTGAGACCATCCCTTTTCTTTTCAGAGTAAAAAATTACTTAAGCAGCCACATTACCTGGTTTGCATCATCAACACCTCCATACTGTGATTGAATAGCAGCAGCTACATTATCTCCGTTATGGTCTAATTCAGCCTGAGGATAAAGCCAGCGCACAGGAAACTTATCAGAGGGCGTATTACGGTTTGTAGCGCTATTTAACACGAATGCAGGGTAACCGGTGCGTCTGTTTTCATACCAGGCATTGTAATCAACACCCTGCAGAAAACCAGCCAGATATTTTTGAGTGATGATCTGTTTGATCTGGTTGTCTGTAGAACCGGTAAGCGCTACTGCTGCCGATGCAGGATAACTGGCAATATAAGCAGCATCCATTGCTATACCATGATTATAACCGGCAGGAGTGTAGTTTGCCAGAAAGCTCATAGAGCTTTGAATACCTGCCGCATAATATGCCTGTGCTGAGGTTCCAGTAATCCACCCTCTTACAGTAGCTTCCGCCAAAACAAATTGAATATCCCAGTAATTTAATAATCCTACCGGTTCTGCATTATACAGATCTGTATAACGTTTGTTGAAATCGCAGAACTTACCAGTGGCCCTTGCAGAAGTAGTGCTGGCAAACACATCGGAAGACTCTACTCCAATATAGGCGTCCCAGTCGGAAGCAGCTTTACCTGCGGCAATCTGGGCGGGCGCAGGTTCGGCATAATAGAACAATCTCCTGTCCTGTAAGGCTTTTAAAGGAGTAATCAATGTAGCCCCTATCATTGGGTAGATTGTAAATGAATTGATTTGTACAGGCGTGTTGCTCCAGGGATATGCATATCCTGCAGTATTTACATAGGTTACTGCAAAATTATCATTGTAATCGCGCATAAGTGGCCTGTTGGCCACAATATCCTTAAACCGGTTTACTACGTTTAAATCAGCATCACCTGTTTTTTTGTATAACTGCATCAGCACATGCAGTTCAAAGCTGTTGGTAAGACGGCGCCATTTATCCACACTTCCTTTATATATAAAATCACCTGAAAAATCGGTACCTGATGCAAATAAAATATTGGCACTGTCCAGTTCATTCAGAATGCCTTTGAATACATCTTTCTGACTATCATATTTGGGTTTAATGATACCCTCCGTTTCTCCTTTAAGGGCATCAGAATAAGGAATATCGCCTACCTGCATGGAAAGCTGGTAAAACTGCCAGGCTCTTATAAAATGCGCCAGCGCTGCATAAGAGTTTTTTAACGCTACAGGCTCGGCTGCTGCATAGTTAAGCATGGGTGCCACATTACGTAAAACCGATAGGCGTCCAAAACTTGTGCGGGCGATTCTGTTATATTGAAAGTCTACCTGATTCTCGGTCCATAACACATATTTCGACAGCATAAAAGGCTGGCAAAAGCCTTTGGTACTTGTTATATCACTTGAAGTTATAGAGGTTAACATATTGGTGGCTAACCAGGCATCGGTTGATGAAGTGGATTTATCAGGGTTTGTATTAATGGCATCAAATTTTTGGGTGCAGGATATCAGCGCTGTGGCTGTTATCAACATTACCATTATATGCTTTTGAATAATTTTCATTATTATATTTTTTAAGGTATACGATTTTCACTTTTATAATCCCAGTTTGATGTTCAGGCCCAGCATGCGCTGTGAGGGAGCGTTTAAATTTTCATCTCCCAGATCCGGATCAGAGAAAGTGAACTTTGTCCACAGGAACACATTCTGTGCGGTCAAAGACACAGAAGCATTTTTAATACCTGTTCTGCTATATAATTTTGATGGGATCTTGTATCCTACAGATATCTCTCTTAGTTTAACGAAGGATTGGTTTTTTAAACCATGCTCATAACTATCTGTATTATTCAATTCGCGCATAAAACTCTGATAACCTACTTCCACATCATTGGGGGCAAATACGCGGGTATCTGTAAGAATGCGTCCGTACTTATCGTAGGTAGCTTCTCCGGAAACCACTTTTACTCCCTCACCCACATAATTGTTAAGGCCGTTTACCACCTGGTCATAACGCCATTTGGTATCTGTTTCGGGGTTGGTACCGCTGTCAAACATTTTGTTCCAGATATAATCATACATAATTCCACCTATGCGCCCATCAATGCTAAGCCCGATAATAAAGTTGTGGATGATAAAATTGTTTGAAAAGCCGAATGAAAATTTAGGATCGGTATATCCCATATTGGCTTCATAGGGGCTTGAAGCTACCAGGCCGCCTACAAGAATCAAATTGCCCTGGGGATCTCTTAATAAGGGCTGGGAAACATACACATCTTTTCTTGCACCTTTTTTAATCCAAAGTTTATCGGCCGTATAAACCGGATCTAAATCCACATAATAATTGTGATTGAAAGAATAATTGATTAAAGAACGCCATTCAAAATTCTTTCTTTTAATAACAGTCCCGTCCACAGTTACTTCAATACCTTTTCTTACATAAGTTTCTTTGGTGTTAATAAGAGTGGATGAGAAACCGGAGGCTGAAGAAATGTCGGGGCTGATTTGCTGATCATAATAATACTTGTTGAAATAAGCCAGATCTACATGCAGGCGCCCCTTCAGGAAATACGCCTCTGTACCTACTTCCCAGGTTCTTGTTACCGATGGGTATAAGTCGTAGCTCAGTATGTTGGATGGGTAGCTGGAACTGGGCAGCCCCCATGAGGTGCTGGGGGTGTAGGTACGGTTATTGTCATATATACCCGCTGGTTTTTTACCCTGTGTCCAGGAGCCACGCACCTTCCACAGATCTACTGCCTGCGGCATTGAGATAAACTGAGAAAGTATGACGCTTCCGGCAAAAGACGGGTAAAAATAAGACCGTTGCGAGGCTGGCTGGGTAGAACTCCAGTCATTACGCCCGGTGATATCCAAATAGGCAATTTTGTTCCAGCTAACAGAGGCTTTACCATACAGACTATTTACCTGCTGCCGCCAGGTACCGTAGTTGTTGATGAGGGCATCCACGCCGGCCGTTGTTGATGGAACTGCATTAGCAAGGGAATACCATCCGGGTATGGCAAGACCATTGCGAGTTTGAGCGCCCATTTCCCGGTCAACAAAATAGGTAATGCTTCCGCCTCCCAGTAAGTTGATGTCGAAATTACTTAGTTTTTTATCGTACGTTAATATCAGGTCATTATTGGTACTGAAGCCCCATAGCTGGTTCATACCAAACATTCCTTTACCACTGTAATTCCAGCTAAAGGTGTTTCCGCTTGATCCGCCCCGCGTAGAATTAATACCTGCAGGACTTTGTACCGTTTCCTCGTCTTTATAAAAATCGTAGCCGGTGCGGAACATCAGGTTCAGATCTTTGGTGAACTTATAATTGGCAGTAAGGCTGGCATTGAGCTTGTTTTTGTTAATGCCGTCTAATTTTTCATAAGCAATCAGATAAGGGTTATCATACCAGGCATCATACAGCCAGTTTTGTTTCTCATTGGGCGTTACCCAATAATCCTTGTACTGGCGGATGTCGTAATCCGGTCCTGTCCACATCTGCAACTGGTAAATGTACCCCTGGGCCCCATAACCTTGTCCCCATACCTGGGGCGATTGCTGCCAGGTATAGCCCATGCTGCTTTCCAGGCTGAATTTCTGCCCTATTTTTAACGCACCGCTCATAGTATAGTTAAGAATATTCAGTTTTTCATTGGGAAACTGTCCTTTGTTATAAATGTGGTTAACGCCTGCCCTGAAAAATCCGTTTTCGCCACTTTGGGTAACCGTGATATTGTTATTGGTGACCAGCCCGGTTTCGAGGAAGTTTTTCAGGTTGTTTTTACCGCTCGATACAAGGGGCATCATTTCTTTTTGCTTGGTAATGGGGTTCCATTGTATGGCACTATCGCCAATATCTAATTTTGGCCCCCAAACATAGTCGGTAGAAATTTCGCCATCGATACCATGACCATAAGAGGTTTGCACTTTCGGTATGGCCAGGTATCCCGATGCAATCATGGTATTACTGTTGATATCAATAGCCAGTCCCCTGCCTTTTCCTTTTTTGGTGGTAATCATAATAGCACCGCTGGTGCCCTTGGAACCATACAAAGCCGCAGCGGTGGGCCCTTTCAGTACACTGATATCTTCGATATTATCTGTTGGTATATCACGCAAAGTCATATTACTGTATGGGACACCGTCAATAACCAGCATTGGTGTTTCCCCGCGCAGTTCAATGGTAGGAGTGGCGTTAAATTCGGTTGAATTCTTTATAACGAGGCCCGATACCTTGCCGGTAAGCGAAGTGGCCGCATCCACCCCTTTTACGGTTTGAATTTCATTACCGCTTACTTTTTGCACAGCGTAACCCAGCGCTTTTGCTTCGCGGGTAATGCCCAATGCTGTTACCACTACTTCTGTTAATGCGCGGTTACCTTCTTCAAACACTACATTTATAATTTGCTGGCTGTTTATTTTAATGGTTTGGGTAGCATAGCCCACGTAGCTGAATGTAAGTTCAGCATATTCATCGGTTTCTATGCTATACTCACCTTCATTGTTAGTTGATGTAACCTGCCCTTTACTGGATGAAACAGTGGCACCGGCTACCGGATCGCCATTTTTATCTTTTACTACTCCTTTTACAATAATGTTTTTTCTTATGCCTGCTTTTTCTGAAATAACAATGAGATTGTCACTTATTTGCTGAAACTGAAGCCCTGTGCCATTAAGCACTCTTGGTAATAAATCTAAAACGGGTATGTTCACAACTCTAATGTCTACTGTGCCAAAATCATCAACAACCTTATTGCTGTATACAAACCGGTAATCGGTTTTTTTCTGGATGATCTTTAAAACGGTGGACAGCCGGGCCTCTTCTATTTTTAAACTGATTGATTCCTGCCCGTAGCCGGCGCGTGCTGCAACCTGCGAAGCGGTTATAAGCACCAGGGCAATACATAACTTCATAAACAACAGCTTTTTGAGCAGCCGCAACGGCCGCCTTTTTACGTAAGCGCTTTTTTTCATACTTTTAATTGGTTTTTGTTAACTAAGTGGAAGACATTCAGCTTCTTCCATTTTTACCGGGGGGAAATGGCCGCAATCCGTTTCTCCCTTTTTTTGTTTTCCTGTTTACATATTTTATTTGTTAATGATGATTTTATTTCCGTCTTTTTTATAAGAAAAATGATAAGAAAGCTGCAGGGCTTTGAGTATCTCATCTGCCCCTTCGTTCTGAAAACTTGCTGTGTAGCGATAGTTCGCTACATCGCTGTCGGCAATTTCAACCGTGATCGCATACTTTCGCTCAAGGATATTTTTAATCTCATAAAGAGGAGTGTTGTCAAAAACCAAGGAATGATCCACCCATGCCGTCTCAATATTCTGTTGGCTGTCGTCATAAGAAAGCGGCGTTATTTCCGTCTTTTCCTGCAGAGGTGCTTCCGGGGCCGCTGTAGTATGGATCACAAATTTCTGGTTCACCTCCAATGTTTTATATACGCGGTCCCGGTTGCCGCTGGGAAGCAGGATCTGTACTTTTCCTTCAAGCAGCGATGTTTCGCTGTAAGCATCGTTTTTATAATCTTTTACGTTGAACTTGGTGCCTACGGCCTTTATTTTATACCTGGACGCCTGGACTATGAATGGTAGTAACCGGTTGTGCGCCACTTCAAAGAAGGCTTCCCCTGTTAACCGTACGTCCCGGTTCTTTGTGCCGAAACCTGCTGATACCAATAGCGCCGATTGGGCATTCAGGGTCACTTTTGTTCCGTCTGATAATATCAGGGTTTTGTATTCTCCCCGTTCAGACCCGATGCTGTCTCCTGGCACGGTAGCGGTAATTCCGGCAGACAACCTGTTGCTGGTGTTGCCCGTGCGCAAAGGTTGTTTATACAGGAACCAGAGCCCTGTTCCCAATAGAAGGATAACAGAAGCGGCAGCAAGCCACTCTTTTTTATTCCGGCCACGGGCTGGCTGTTCTGGTTTTTCCTGATAAAAATCATGACTATGCGTTTTTCCTGGAACCGCAATAAGATCCAGGCCAAGCCGGGCGTCATCGGCCGACAGCTCATTCTGCTTTTTGTGCAGCATAAACTTTAAGCCCAGCACTAGTTTCCGGGCTTCTTCAATGGTTAACAGTTCTTCAGGATGCTGATATAAATATTCATTCCAGAAAGCAATATCTTTTTCATTTTGCCTTGTGCAATAGGCAATAAACGAATCATTAATGGTAAGCTCTTCTACTGTATAAATCACCAACGCCTCCTTTTTTATTACAGACGGCGCCTCCGGAAAAACCTAACCGTTTTTTTTAACTTTTTCTTAAATAAATGGGAAAAGAAGCAAACTGGCCAGTTTGGAAAACAGCCGCTCCTTACAGAGGTTCTGCCGCAGGTGCTGGATCCCTTTTGAAAGATTATTATAAACCGTTTGGTGGGATAATCCTGTAAGGGAAACGATTTTGTCAGTAGAATACCCTTTGTAATATTTCATGTAGATCACCTTTCTGTATCTAGCCGGAAGCTTCTTATAGGCTTCTGCAATGTGATTAACGAGGTGCTCATTGGTTTCCAGCTGCTCTATGATTTCCTGGGCAGACGGAATATAAAAAGACTCGATCTCATAAGGCGCTCCTTTGCGCTGGCTGGCCCGGTGGAGGTCAATCAGCTTTCTTTTAAAGGCTGTAACTATATAAGCTTCAGGATTCTGAATATTGTCTGTAATATTCTTTTGCAAAAGATCCAGAAAAAACTGCTGTACAATATCTTCCGCTTCTTCTGAAGTATACCCGAAATAACAGGCTATGGCCTGTAGTTTTGCTTTAAAGTTGATATACCAGGAATGGATTAACTGCATATAATGATTACCGCGTTTTGGTGGCAGTCAATAGGAGCCAAAGGTATCGATTATCCGGTATCTTACCAGCAGTACCGGGCCTGCTTTATATTATTATTTTGTTATCTGTAACAGTAAAGCCGCAGCCCGGCCGTTTGTATTTCCTTCCGGTACTGCTTTTCTTCTTAAAGAAGCGGGGCATAGCAGGCCCTTATCAGGCATACAGGCAACCGTATCACAAACAAGCCGGCAAGCCGGATTTACAGAATCCCGTTTCACAACAGCCTTACATAAAGCAAGATAGCTATTCATCCGTTAAATACTACAAGCTGCACAACCGGTTGCACAGTTTCAGGAGGAAATGGGCTTGTTCACTAGAACTCGGTTCCCTTAAAACTTTCCAGTTCTTTTGCTACTGCAGTAAGAAAAGTAGCTCCCAAAGCACCATCTACAATGCGGTGGTCATAACTTAAACTCAGCACCATCATATGGCGGATGGCAATACTGTCGCCCTGGGGCGTTTCTATAACAACGGGGCGTTTCTTTATGGCACCAACAGCAAGGATGGCTACCTGGGGCTGGTTAATAATAGGGGTGCCGGCAAGGCTGCCAAAACTTCCCACGTTGGTCAATGTAAAGGTTCCACCCTGTGTGTCTTCCGCTTTCAGCTTGTTATTTCTGGCGGCATCAGCCAGGCCGTTCACCCGCTTTGCCAATCCTGTAAGGTTCAACTGATCTGCATTTTTAATTACAGGTACAATAAGATTGCCATTGGGCAGGGCAGTAGCCATGCCAATATTGATATCTTTTCTGATAAGGATCTTATCTCCTTCAACGGAACTGTTAACCAGCGGAAAACGCTTAATACATTTGGTTATCGCTTCAATGAATAAAGGCGTAAAGGTTATTTTGGTTCCTTCTCTTTTTTCAAAGTCTTTTTTCACCTTTTCACGCCAGATGACCATGTTGGTTACATCAGCTTCTGAAAAGCTGGTCACATGCGGACTGGTATGTTTGCTGCGCACCATATGTTCGGCGATCAGCTTACGCATGCGGTCCATTTCAATGATCTCAATCGCGCCATCCTGTCTGTTCCAGTCGGCAGCAGTCGGCTGTACATCATGATGAGCAATGGAAGGAACGGAAACGTTGGAAGCTGTTGATGCTGATTGCAGATCCGTACCCTTTTTGGCTCTTGATGCTATGTAACCAAGTATATCATTTTTGGTAACACGCCCTTCTTTTCCGGTGCCCGGGATCTTTTCCAATTCGCTCATGGAAATACCTTCGTTGGCCGCAATATTGAGTACCAGTGGTGAGTAAAATTTATTGGGCGCAGCAGGATTGCTGTTTACTTCTCCGTTTTTTATTTCGGAAGAAACGACCTCGGCCTCCTGTTCTTTTTCGGCTGTGACCGGTGCTGCAGCCGGTTCATGAGCAGGAGGGAGGGGTGTTTCATGGCTTCCGTCTTCTTCCGTTCTTATCCGGGCAATGACGGTGCCAATAGGAACCACGTCATTTTCATTAAACAAAATGGATTCAATGATTCCTGCAGCGGTACTGGGTACTTCACTATCCACTTTGTCGGTAGCAATTTCTAAAACAGTTTCATCCATTTCCACTTTGTCCCCTACCTGCTTTAACCATTTTAAAATGGTGGCTTCCATAATACTTTCACCCAATTTTGGCATCACCAAATCCTCTAAAGCCATATATAGTATTTTTAAGGAATAAAATTATTCAAACTATGTTTATTCAAAAAATGTTGAGGTAACAAAAATAGGTATTTGAATGCTAACTTTTGTTAGCAGCCGGTTATTTGCAGCAAAACGATTGTATTGTTTTACAACCCGATGCAATGCTTATGCCTCAGGAAATAAAAAATAGCAGGAAATAATTGCCGGGTACCGGGCAAATAAAGCGGGCACAGATACAATAAAAATACAGACCTGTTGAAAAAGCTACTGATTGAAAAGCGCTTAAAGCAATCCTTCATCTGCAAAGCTGTAATAACCCATATCACTTACAATAATATGATCCATTACTTTTATATCAAGAAATTTTGCAGCCTCTTTTATTTTATTGGTAAGGAATTCATCTGCCCTGCTGGGCGACAAATTGCCGGAAGGATGGTTATGCGCCAGTATAATTCCGACTGCGTTTTTTTCCAGCGCTCTTTTCAGAATAATGCGGGGATCAGCAACTGTTCCGGTAATGCCTCCCGCGCTGATCACTTCATAATGAATGAAATGATTGTTCTGGTTCAGGTATACAGCCGCAAATACTTCATAAAGATAATCTTTCAGCTTTGCCTGCAGATATTCACCTATATGTTTGCTGCCGGCTGCCATTTGCAGCCGGGCAGGTTTATCTGTTTGCCTTCTGCGTCCTAATTCCAATGCTGCGCTCAGGGTTACGGCCTTGGCTTCGCCAATGCCTTTTACCTGCATCAGCTCGGCAATTGTCAGTTTCCCCAGGTCACTGAGGTAATTGCTTCCAAGTTCCAGTACCTCTTTAGCCAGGTCCAGCGCTGTTCTTTGAGGAGTTCCGTTATGAATTAAGATCGCCAGCAGTTCGGAATTGCTCAGGCTCTGTGGTCCCCGGGCAAGTAGTTTTTCGCGGGGCCGGTCGTCTTCTGCCCAATCTTTGATGGTGTTTTTGGTTTTCATCAACACAAGATACAAAATCTATAATATTTTTTCAAAACGTGCATATTTTGCTTGGTGAATTGAAGCAGATATTAATATCTTCGCCGCTCATTCAGTAACAAATGGAACTTCCGGTTTTTAATATGCATTCAGCCAAAATTTTTGCCGGTTCGGCATCGCGTCAGTTAACAGAAGAAATCTGTAGCCGCTATGGCTGCGAACTGGGAAAAGTGCATACCCAGCGTTTTAGCGACGGGGAAATTTATGTGAACTTCCTGGAAAGCGTCCGGGGAGATTATGTATTCCTCATCCAGAGCACCTATGCGCCGGCAGATAATCTTATGGAGCTGCTTTTGCTGATCGATGCTGCAAAAAGGGCCTCGGCCTACAAAGTGATCGTGGTAATGCCTTATTATGGCTATGCCCGCCAGGATCGGAAAGATCGCCCCCGCGTGGCAATAGGTAGTAAGCTGGTTGCCAATATGTTAACTGCAGCCGGGGCCGACAGGATCATTACGATGGATCTGCATGCGCCACAGATCCAGGGCTATTTTGATATTCCAGTAGATCATTTGGACAGCCACGCAGTTTTTATTCCATATATTGAGGAACTGAAACTGGAAAACCTTACCTTTGCAGCCCCTGATGTGGGCGCTACGAACCGGATAAGGGAAATAGCCAGCTATTTTAATGCGGATATGGTTATTTGCGACAAGCACAGGAAGCGTGCGAATGAAATAGCCAGTATGACGGTGATCGGTGATGTGGAGGATCGGAATGTGATAATTATTGATGATATCTGCGATACCGGCGGTACCCTTGCAAAAAGCGCGGGATTAATAATGGAAAAGGGGGCAAGAAGCGTACGGGCAATGATCACGCACCCGATATTGAGCGGGAATGCCTACGAGAATATTGAGAACAGCGCTTTGGATGAATTGGTGGTTTGCGATACCATACCAATAAAAAAGGCAGAAGGGAAGATAAAGGTAATTACTGTAGCGAATCTTTTTGCAATTGCGATCAGGCACGCTTTTGAAAATAAAAGTATTACCAGTCTGTTTGTTCACTCAAATTTGAGGACTACATAGTAAATTAAAACAAAAATATAAAATGAAAACAATTACAATCGAAGGACAGCTGAGGACCGAATTTGGCAAAAGAGCCACCCGCCAGATCCGCTCTCAGGGAGCCGTGCCTGCTGTAATTTATGGGGGTGCCAAAGAAATCAACTTCAGTGCGCCGGCCTCAGTATTCAAAGGCCTGGTTTACACGCCTAATTTTCAGCTGGCAGAGGTAAAACTGGATGGGGCTACCTATAAATGTATCCTGAAGGATCTTCAGTTTGATAAAGTAAGCGACGAATTAATTCACGTAGATCTGCTGGAACTTACAGATAACAAAAAAGTAATAGCAGCTATACCGGTTAAATTTACCGGAAGTGCAAAAGGTGTTAAAGATGGCGGACGCTTTGTTTCCAAGATCAAATCATTAAAAGTAAAAGCATTCCCTAAAGACCTGAAAGAGGTAATTGAAGTGCCTGTTGATAATCTGGAGATAAATGAGAACATCCGCGTGGAAGACGTAAAGGCTGATAATATGGAAATTATGAACTCTCCGCGTATTCCTATCGCTTCCATTGTAATGACAAGACAGTTAAAACAGGAAGAAGCCGCAGCAAAAAAATAATTTTTACAAAAAACGGGTAAAAAGCCTGCATCATATAGATGCAGGTTTTTTTATTTTTAATAAATTTGACAAACAGTATGAAGTATTTAATTGCAGGTTTGGGGAACATTGGTAATGAATATGCGCATACCCGTCACAATATTGGTTTTGATATCGCTGCAGCCTTTGCGCTCAAACATGAGGCAACCTTTAGGAGTGAGCGGTTGGCTTATGTTGCAGAGGCAAAGGTCAGGGGCCGCATAGCTGTTTGTATCTGTCCTACTACATTTATGAACCTGAGCGGGAAGGCGGTCAAATACTGGCTGGATAAAGAAAAAATACCATTGGAACGTTCTTTAACAATTTTAGATGATTTAGCATTACCTTTATCAAAAATGAGGATAAAACCAGAGGGCAGTGACGGAGGGCATAATGGTTTGAAAAGCATACAGGCATCATTAAATACTACTGCTTATCCAAAACTAAGATTCGGGATCGGAAATGATTTCCCCAAAGGTATGCAGGTTGATTTTGTATTAGGAAAATGGAGAAAGGAGGAAGAAGCGCTGGTACAGCTGAAAATTGAAAAGGCGGTCATTGCTATAGAAACATTCATGTTCCAGGGCATTGAAGCAGCTATGAATGAAATAAATAATAAAATATATACGTTGTAATTATAAGAGTTTTAAAAATCCTGCTTTATTATGAAAATTATTTGTGTTGGGCGAAACTATGCGGCACATGCCAGGGAGTTGGGAAATGAGGTTCCGGAAGAACCTGTAATTTTTATGAAACCTAAAAGCGCCTTATTGCGGCCTCACTTGCCCTTTTATTATCCTGAGTTTACAAATGAATTGCATTATGAATGTGAGTTGGTAATGCGGGTTTCAAAAAACGGACGTTATATTAACAGAAGATATGCCAGTCAGTATTTTGATGCCATAACATTGGGTATTGATTTTACGGCCCGTGATATTCAGAATGAGCTGAAGAAAAAAGGCCTGCCCTGGGAGAAAGCAAAAGCTTTTGATAATTCAGCAATAATCGGGAAATGGCGTCCTTTAAGTGATTTTGAAAATACCAAAAATATCAACTTCGGGCTTTATAAAAATGATGAGTTGGTACAGCACGGTAATTCAGCTAAAATGATCCACAGTTTTGAATCGATACTGGCACATGTTTCCAAATATTTTACAGTGAATATTGGAGACCTGATCTTTACAGGAACACCGGAGGGGGTGGGCGAGGTGCTTCCGGGGGATGTACTTGAAGGCATCCTTGAAGATGAAAGCGTTTTCCAGCTAACGGTGGAATAGCATTTTTACAAAATTTTAAATCAATTATTATTTATTATTGTATTTTTGCAACTCAGTTTCAAAAAGGTGAGGGGCAAAAGGAAAATACAATATATATTAAGCTGGTGTTTGCTGATCGTTTTTACGATTGCTGTTACGCCTAAATTGTATTTACACAACGTATTTACTCATCATAAGGATCAGCTCTTCCTGCATACAGATCCGCAACAGAAAAGTATTGTAAAGTATGAGTACAGTTGTGGATTTATAAATACGGGTATAGAGCGTACTTTCCCTTTTGTTTATAACGGCGGTCCGATTGCGATTGGAGTTATCCTGACAACTGTCAGGTCATCGGGCAAAAACGCGGACGGGCCGCACGATCTGCATTTATCGCATGCTTTTTTAAGAGGGCCACCCGCATACATCTTCCAGAATTGTTCTAACCGGATTTTTTAACGCCAGTACCTTTCCCGGGTGCGGTTTAGTAAATGTATGTATGCAAAAGAAAATTTTAAGCCTTAGTGTGTTGCTATTGATCAGATGCATTATCTATGCATCGCCGGTGCCCAAAAATGCAGAAGAGGAGCTATCCGGCTCTTTAAAAGGTACCGTTACAGATTCCTTATCCAATCTGCCCCTGCCAGGTGCCACAATCTCTTTCCCGGATCTGAAAGTGGACGCGGTTACAGATAAGGATGGCCGTTTTTTTATAAGATCGCTTCCGAACGGAAGATTTACCATTACGGTATCTTATGTTGGTTACCGGTCTTATGTAGGCATCCTGACCATCAGTGGTGCCACTACTCAGGATTTTAAACTGAATGTAGCTGTGGTTGAAAATCAGGCGGTGGTGGTTACTGGCGTTTCTGCCTCCACTCAGCTTAAACACACACCTGTGCATGTTTCAGTAATTTCTGAAAAGGACCTGCAGCGCTCATCGGGTACTAACTTATTGCAGGCAATAGCAAAGGTACCGGGTGTATCCGTTATTACAACCGGCCCGGCAATTGCAAAGCCCAGCATCCGCGGTCTGGCTTACAACAGGGTGGTTACCTTAAATGATGGGGTAAGACAGGAAGGGCAGCAATGGGGTGATGAGCATGGCGTGGAAATTGATGAATACAGTGCACAGAAAATAGAGGTGCTGCGGGGCCCGGCTTCCTTAATGTATGGCAGCGATGCCACCGGCGGGGTCATTAATATCCTTACCAATCTTCCCGTTGCTGAAAATACGATCAAAGCGAATGTTTCGGGTAGTCTTAACAGCAACAATAATATGCAGGGGGGCTACGCAAACGTAGCTGGAAATATCAATGGTTTTAACTGGAATGCCTACGGGAGTATTAAGAGCGCAGGGGATTATCAGAATAAATATGACGGAGACGTTTTGAACAGCCGGTACAATGAGCACAATTTTGGTGGTTATATTGGGGTTAATAAAAGCTGGGGCTATTCCCATCTGCTCCTTTCTGATTATAACCTGCATGTGGGAATGGTAGATGGCGACAGGGATGATTCGGGCAATTTTGTAATAGACGGGTATGAAAACACGCCTCAACTGCAAAAAGGAAAATCGCCCCTGGTGCCGGATCAGAATATTCAGCATTTTAAAGCGGCATTGGATAACAGCTTTAACCTGGGCAATGGCGGGCGTATTACCGCTTTGATCGGGTTTCAGCGCAACCAGCGGAAAGAGTTTGGAGATTATGAAGCACCGGATGTTCCTGAAAGCTATTTTGACCTGAGAACGATTAATTATAATGCCGCCTACCAGATGCCTTTTATAAACGGCTGGAAAGCTTCGCTGGGAGTAAACGGAATGAGCCAGCAGAACCGGATCAGGGCAGAAGAGGCATTGATACCCAATTACCGGCTGTTTGATTGGGGCATTTATGGTATCGCTTCTAAAACCATTAACAAAACAACCATTACCGGGGGCTGCGGTTTGATAGCAGGCACATCAACAGTAAGCTGACCGCTTCAGAAGGGGAAGACCTGTTTCAGCCTTTTACCAAGAACCTGTCCAGTTTATCCGGGAGTATCGGAGTTACCCATGATATTAATGAGTATGTTACGGTGAAAGCCAATGCCAGTAAAGGTTTCAGAGCGCCTAATATGGCAGAGTTGGCAGCAAATGGAGAGCATGAGGGAACCTTCAGATACGAGATTGGGAACCGGCAGTTAAAAAGTGAAGACTCCTATTCATTTGATCTGGGGCTTGACGTAAATACGCAGCATGTTTCATTAAACCTGTCGCCTTATTTCAGCCATATCAGCAATTATATTTATTTCCGGAAATTACAGACGGACACAGGGGCGGATTCAACTATTAATGAGGTGCCCGTATACCAGTTTACGCAGCAAAGTGCTAACATGTATGGTGTTGAAGCCTCTTTGGATATTCACCCGCACCCGCTGGACTGGCTGCATTTTGAAAATTCATTCAGCTATGTCCGTGGAAAATTCACCCAACCAGTGGATGGATCCGGCAATCTTCCGTTGATCCCGCCTATGAAGTTGTTAACAGAGCTGCGTGCAGAGTTCCCGCATCAGTTAAAAACGTTCAGAAATTTTTACGCTAAAGCAGAAATGAATAATGTATGGGCCCAGGACCATTTCTTCTCCGGTTATAATACGGAAACAGGAACTCCATCGTATATCCTGTTCAATGCAGGTATTGGCAGCGATCTTTATTTTGGTGGCGCTAAAAGAGCTACAATTGTGCTGGCGCTGAATAATATCGGCAATGTAGCTTACCAGGACTTTTTGAACCGGTTGCGGTATGCTCCCGAAAATCCTGTTACCGGCAGGGTAGGGGTTTTTGAAATGGGACGCAACTTTACAGCGCGTATCATTATTCCGTTTGAATGGAGGGTGAAATAGGCCGTTTAACTGGGGACGTTCTGAGTGCGGACTAAAAAGGAGCGGCCCAACTCTTCTGTCTGGATACCCGGTGATGTGCTGTTATCGTTTATGCGGATCCTGCATCTTCATTTTACGTTCCACTCCCGGCTACACTTTACCTTATCTGTTCTTTAAAAACAAAAAGGGCTGTAAGGCCGCCCGTTTCTGTTTATCTTTGTGCCGGGTTCGGATTTTAATTTTTATAAGATATGAAACAGTTTGTTATAATCATTTTTTCTTTTTTTATAATGCTGGGTGGCCGGGCACAGGATTTAAAAACATTTAACGCATATGACCCCGCTGCCGATGCAGAAGCCGGTATTGCAAAAGCCGTGGCACAGGCCCAAAAAGAGCACAAGCATGTTCTTATTTCTATTGGAGGCAATTGGTGCATCTGGTGTGCGCGGTTTGATCATTTTTCAAAGACAGACTCCTCGATAGATTCCCTGATCAAAAGCGCTTATGTCGTTTACCACTTAAATTACAGCAAGGAAAATAAAAATCTTCCGTTGCTGGCAAAATATGCTTTTCCTCAGCGGTTCGGATTTCCCGTATTCCTGGTGCTTGCCAGCGACGGGCAATTGATCCATACCCAGAACTCCGCCTACCTGGAAGAAGGGAAAGGCTACAGCAAAGAAAAAGTATCCGGGTTCCTGAATGACTGGGCCCCGGACGCATTAAAGCCGGAAAAATATAAGGAATAAATCCTGGTGCATTACTGATGAAAGCAGATAGGTTTATAAAAGCATTGAAACATCCTGTAAAGTTCAGGATGTTTTTGCTGTCAAAGCTTCCTCTGGCTTTATTAGCGGGTGTACGTATCCGTGAAATTGATGACCGGAAATGCATGGTAACCGTTCCTTATAACCGGATCACCAAAAACCCGTTCCGCTCCACCTATTTTGCCGCACTGGCTATGGCCGGAGAGTTAAGTACGGGTGCTTTAGCGATGGCAAAAGCAATAGATCAACCTGCAAAGATTTCATTGCTGGTGGTAAAATTAGAGGCAACCTACTTTAAAAAAGCAACTGGCATTACTTTTTTTACGTGCAAAGATGGTGTAGCTTTTTCAGAAACGATCCAAAAAGCCATAAAAGAAGATCAGCCGCAGCAACTGACCGCAGTTTCTACCGGTGAAAGTGAAGCAGGCGAGCTGATTGCAACCTTCCATATTACCTGGTCATTTAAAGCAAAGAATAAAGCACTGTCATAATTAAGCCCCGGCTCATGGTTGCATATTTTACAGCACATGCCGAACCTGGCTGCCATTGAAAAAACCGCCACTGAAGGGGTGCAGGAACTGCACGAGTTGCTGAGAAGGCTGTGGCAGTAAGGAGAGCTGAATGGTAGTTTATGGTTCATAGCCGGGACTGATAACTGAATGCTCAACTCCCGATTCTCAATTCTCAGTTGCACGGTTTAATCAACAAATTCTCATAAAACGCAAACACCTGTAGGGGATATAAAATTCTTTGCTTACCTTGTTTGTTAAAATAACTCTTATCCTAATTAAAACGTACTTGTATGAAAATTGCTTTTCATGGTGCGGCCCAAACCGTAACGGGCTCCAAACACCTGATTACACTGAAGAATGGAAAAAAAATATTACTTGACTGCGGTATGTACCAGGGGCTGGGTGATGAAACTGATAAGCTGAATCATGATTTTGGCTTTATCAGCAGTGAAGTGGATGTAATGATCCTGTCGCACGCTCATATAGATCATTGCGGTCTTGTTCCCAAACTTGTAAAGGAAGGATACCAGGGTAAGATTTTTTGTACGCCAGGAACAAAAGATCTTACCAATATTTTGCTGATGGACAGCGCTGAGATACAGGAGAGCGACGCTCGGTTCCTGGAAAAAAAGCGGCAGCGCACCTCCCCGGAGCTGCTGCAGCCTCTTTACAATATTGAAGATGCAAAAAGAGCCATGCTGCTTTTTGAAACCGTGGAATATGGCCAGTGGTTTGATGTGATAGAGGGAGTACAGGCGCTGTTTACAGATGCCGGTCATATCATCGGAAGCGGATGTGTGCATCTGGTTGTTAAAGAAGATGGAAAAGATACCCGCATCACCTTTAGCGGCGACGTGGGCCGGTACCGGGATGTGATCCTGCGCTCTCCGGAGATTTTTCCGCAGGCAGATTATATTATTATGGAATCGACCTATGGTAACTCTTTGCATGAAGACGTAAAAGATACGCCGCAGCTATTGCACGAATGGATTAATAAGGTATGTATGGAACGAAAGGGTAAACTGATCTTACCGGCATTTAGTGTTGGGCGTACCCAGGAAATTCTTTATGATCTGAATCAGTTGGAGGCACAGGGCGTTCTTCCCAAGATCCCGTTTTATGTGGATAGCCCGCTAAGCATTGAAGCAACCGATGTGGTAAAGCGTTTTCCCCAGTATTTTAATAAGCAGATCCAGAATGTGCTGAAGAATGATGATGATCCTTTTATGTTTCCCGGGGTCACTTATATAAAGTCTGTTGAGGAATCAAAATCCCTCAACTTCAGGAATGGCCCGATGGTCATTATTTCAGCAAGCGGAATGGCAGACGCGGGCCGGGTAAAACACCATATCAGTAATAATATTGAAAACTCCCGTAATGCCATTGTGATGACCGGCTACTGTGAGCCCAACTCATTGGGAGGCCGGCTGCTTGCAGGCGCAAAGGAAGTGGGCATATTTGGCGTGGAGCATCAGGTGAATGCGGAAATAGGGCAGATAAGGAGCATGAGTGCTCATGGTGATTATGATGATCTGTGCCAGTGGCTGGCCTGCCAGGATCCCAAACTGGTGAAAAAACTGTTCCTGGTTCATGGCGAGCCTGAAGTACAGTTTGCCTTTAAAAACCGGTTAATTAAAAAGGGATTTCTGGATGTACTGGTGCCTGAAAGGCATTTTGAAACAGGGTTATCCTGATGACAGGTCCCTTGATAAAAAAATACTGGTTTTTGAGTATTTGATAACCAGGACGACCGGTCTATTTTCGCATCACAAAAAATAATTATGATGATGAAAAAAACCGGTCTGATTGCAAAAGCTGCTTTTGCTGCTGTTCTAAGCTCTGTATTGCTTTTTTCCTGTAAAAAAGATGATGTTGTTAAAATAACACCACCCTTAAATGACAATTCCCTTCCATCTGCTGCTGTATATAATGTAAAAGTGCTGGAAGCGGGGGAGAAGAAGGTGCGCTTTTCGGTTGACCTTGCCGTGTTTAAGGATTCAAAAAATATGGAATACGGCTTTGGAGCCGGGGAATTTAAAATTGATACGCTGTATGGCAGTTATGCTTTTAAAGCAGTAAAAGCGTCTTTATCGGGCGGTAATGCTGCCGGCAATTATTCTTCAATTATGCTGATGGATCAGAGTGGCAGCACGGATAACACAGACCCGGACGATCTCAGGATTGACGCAGGTAAGATTTTCTGCTGGAATATGAATCAGGGGGATGAATCCTGGGTATGGTGGTTCTCTGATAATTATGCCAAGATCGGAACAGGATTTACAAATGATACTGCTCAGTTAGTAAAAGATGTGGAAAGCGTACGCAATAAATCCAAAGGCAATACCCGCCTGTATGATTCGCAGATCGCTGCTGTTACGGATATTGCAGGGAAAGGCACTAAATCCGTAAAAGCTTTATTAACCTTTACGGATGGTGAGGATAACCTGAGCTCCAAAAGCAGTAGTGCTGTAGTAAGCGCAGCAACTGCCAAAAATGTGCGGTTGTATAATATAGGGCTGGGCAGTTCTTCTGATGCCTATCTTTTTGACCAGGCAATAGCTACGGGAGGGGCATTTATGTATGCGCAGGATGCACAACAACTGATCAGCATGTTTGGCAACCTGGGCAAGCTGCTGGATGGTTCTGCAAAGTTCTATTCCATTGAATGGGAAATGACACCCGTTGGCAATACGACCATTCCGAAGGGTACGTATAATGTTATTTTAAAAGTGCTGACACCTTACAATTATACGATCGATGTACCGGTGTCTGTAACGTATCAGTAATAAAGTTATTGCGTTGGCTTAATAAAAGTGCGGATGGCGGTTTAACTCTGTTGAACCGCCTCTTTTAATTTCTGAAGCACATCGGTCTGCAGCATTTTTTCAGCTACAAGGATCATATTGCTGAAAGCGGTGGCCTTTGAAATGCCATGCCCCACCACAACCGGGTGCTCTACGCCTAATACAGGAGTGCCTCCGTAAATTTCAAAATTAAACCGGTTCAGGTAAGAATTATTCAGCGCTTCTGCTGTTGAAATATCATAAATAGATTCTGCCAGCTTTAAAATAATGTTGCCGGTAAAACCGTCGCATACCATAATATCTGCCTTATCATTAAAAAGATCCCTGCCTTCAATATTTCCTATAAAGCGGATATTCCGGTTTTCTTTCAGCAAAGGATAAGCCCCCTGGGTTAATATATTGCCTTTACCTTCTTCCTCGCCCACATTGATCAACCCTACTTTAGGATGAGGAATTTCCAGGATATGCTTTGCATAAACGGCGCCTAATGTAGCAAACTGGTTCAATTGCTCGGGTTTACAATCTGCATTCAGCCCCACATCCAGGACCAGGCCGGTGCCACCGTTTTTTTTGGGAATAATAGAAGAGATCACGGGCCGTAAAATCCCCTCGATCGTTTTGATGCTGAACAAGGTGCCTACCAGCATGGCGCCGGTATTTCCTGCGCTCACAAACGCATTGGTTTTGCCCTTTGCCAGATATTGAAACCCAACGGCAATAGAGGAATCGGTCTTTTCTTTCAGCGCTTTGGTAGGGTGCTCATGCATGCCAATGATCTGCGTGGTGGCAACTACAGTAACCTGTTCTTCCGGAATCTGTTCTTCTGCAATGATTTCTTTAATCGCTGCCTCATCTCCAAATAATGTAAGTTGTATGCCGTTCCCTTCATTTTGCGAAAGATATTTTTTAACTCCTCTTAATGCTTCAAGGGGCGCAAAATCGCCACCCATCGTATCAATTCCAATATTCATCATATACGGGCTAAAATTAAAAATTCCAAATACATCACCAACCAAAGGTCGTCAATGAATTTGGAATGAACAAGTTAAGTAAAGGTGACTTAACGTTTTTTTTAAGCTTTTGCAGGTGCTTTTTCAGCTACTACTTTTCCTTTGTAAATGAGCTTGCCTTCGTTTACATAAGCACGGTGCCGTACATGGGTTTCACCCGTAGTGGCATCTGTGGTTAAAGTAGTGGAAGTGGCTTTATAGTGAGTTCTGCGTTTTGCGCTTCTTTGCTGGCTGTGCCTGCGTTTCGGATTTGGCATAACTGATAAAATTAAAAAGTTCTAAATTATTTTTTTCTTTCTTTAAACTACGTTTACTAATTGTCCAGTCCCTTGAATTTTTCTAAATCTTTCCAAAGCGGGTTGACCTCTTTCTTAGAGGTTTTTTCGGAACCCAGCTTGTTCAGCATCTTCAGGGCCTCTTTATTGCATTGCGGTCCATCGGCATTATCAAAACCACAGGTCTTATGCATGGGAATACTGAGGTTAATGAATTCGTAGATCCAGTCCTCTACATTCAGATGGCTTTCGCCCCTGCTGATATAATAAACATCCGGATCCTCTTCCTGGTCGTTCATTAAACCGGGCTCTTCTACCATTTTTACCGTAATGATAAATTCATCCCATAGCTCCAGTGTTAACGGATTGTTACACCGGTCGCATACTACATCCAATGTGCCCCCCACTTCAAACTTCAGCATCATAAAACTGCTTTTTTTATCCAGCAGCAATTTGATCTGTGCCTTGCAATTGGTGAAGTCCTGCTCCTGAAATGCCTCAAAGAACTTGTCTGTTATTGCATAATTGAACTCATGAACTCCTGGTTTTAAACCCACAAAAGCAATATCGTACACCCTTCTGTAAGCCATGACTCAACTACCTCCCTTTAATTTAGGGATGCAAAGGTAAACAAAATATCTCAAACGGCCTAATTACCGGCAGATTAGTTTATAAAGTTGGGGAGCCCTATAAAATCTTATAGGGTCTTTTTAGCGATTACGGGAAAATACCCAATTCTGCATATGTTGTGGCTACTTTATTGATAGCCACTACATATGCTGCCGTGCGCATGTCCGGGATCTCCGGGTTATTTCTCCATTCTTCCATAATTTCCCTTGTGGCAGTGATCATGGTTTCTTCCAGACCGCTGTATACCAGGTCTACCTCATCTGCACCATGCATGATCATTTTACGTTTCTTTTCATCCACTTTTTTATTGGTAAGCCCTTCAATTTCTTCCAGTATAGATGTATTTACGTTTTCAGTAAAGCGCTTTTCAAGGCGGCCATACCGTACATGGCTCAGGTTTTTCAGCCATTCAAAATAGGAAACAGTAACTCCCCCTGCATTCAGGTACATATCAGGGATCACCAGGATGTTCCTTTCCAGGAAGATCTCATCGGCTTCGGGGGTCAATGGCCCGTTGGCTGCTTCACCAATGATCCTGGCCCTGATCCTGGGGGCATTTTCCTTATCAATCACATTTTCGAGCGCTGCGGGAACTAAAATATCGCAGTCCAGTTCCAGCGCTTCTCTTGAATTTTTATAGTTGGTGGCTCCTTTAAAGTTCAGTACAGAGCCGGTGCGTTTCCGGTGCTGGAATACTTCCTCCACATCCAGCCCGTTTTCATTATAGATGGCGCCTTCGTATTCAGCAATGGCTACTATTTTTGCCCCGGCATCGTGAAAGAATTTTGCCGAGTGATACCCCACGTTGCCCAGTCCCTGAACAATGATACGCTTGCCTTCCACGCCCGGCGTCAGCCCCAGTTTTTCCATTTCTTCAGGCATATGACAAACTTCGCGGATGCCAAAGAATACCCCCAGTCCTGTAGCTTCCCTGCGGCCTCTTACACCGCCCTGGCTTACGGGTTTACCGGTAACACAGCCGGCGGCATCTATTTCCTGCGGCTTCATAGCACTATAGGTATCCACAATCCAGGCCATTTCCCGTTCACCGGTACCATAATCAGGAGCCGGAACATCCGTCGCCGGCCCTATAAAATTCTTTTTTATTAATTCGGTAGTATAGCGGCGGGTAATTTTTTCCAGCTCGTAAGGAGTATAATTTTTAGGATCTATTTTAATACCGCCTTTGCCGCCGCCAAAGGGCACGTTTACAATAGCGCATTTATAGGTCATCAGTGCTGCCAGCGCCATTACTTCATCCTGATTTACCTGCATGGAAAAGCGGATGCCTCCTTTACAGGGAGTTTTATGGTGCGAGTGCTGCACCCGGTAGGCTTCAATAACTTCAATGGTTCCGTTTTCTCTTTTAATAGGAAAACGCATTCTGTAAACCGAATTACAGGCATTGATCTGTTCCAGCAATCCTTTATCCCATTTGGTGAACCGGGCAGCTTTATGGAAGCTCTTTTCAACAGCTCCAAAAAAACTGTAATTGTTTTCTGACATAGTTATTATATTTTCAATTTAGCAATTCCAGATGTGCTTTTCCTTTGGCTAATCCTTGTTTTGGTCTTCCAGCTTTTTTAGCCTGCGCTCTACACGGAACAGATAAAAAAACAGCCCTAACAGAATAATCAGCAGCACTGCTATTACAACGTAGATCCTGCCATCACTTCTCATTAAGGAATCCACTGAAGATTGAGCCATTGCCAGCCCCGGTAAGGACAGCAGTAATAGTATCATGAACCCTGTTCCTGTCTGTTTCATTTTTTTAATAGCGATTTTTCTTTCAATAAACTGATCCTGATCTTTAGCGTAGCGATCCACACGCCCAGCAGCGCCCATCCGATGAAGGCCGGGTACTGTACCATGCGCATTACCGGGCTGGAATCCTTAAAATTCAGCGCCGGGTTGCCCTCTCCGCCGGGATGCAGGCTGGGCAGGATCCTGGGGATGATAAAAATGGTCGGGAAGAGCATGGCAAACGCAAAAATGTTATATACTGCGCTTACTTTGGCCCTTTTATCTATATCGGGTATCGAACTTCTTAAGATCAGGTAGGCAAGGTATATTAAAAGCGCTACAGCGGTGCCTATTAACCGGGGGTCCCGTGCTACAGCGCCAAATGATTCAAAAGCGGGATTATTGGGGTCTGCCCAGGTGTAGCTGGCCCAGATAGCGCCGGTAGCATACCCAAGGAATCCGAAAAAGAGACCTGTTGCCGCGTAGTTCCGCGCTAAAACATCATATTTCAGATCCAGGGTGCGCAGGTACCGGATGGAATGCACCACCGAGCATATAAACAATACCATCATGGCGCTCCACATGCCAACATGATAGAACACGTTGCGAATGGTTTCATCAAGAGCAGGAAGGTTGGGGGTTTTGACAAGCATTCCGGCCACAATGGCATAAATCAACAAAATCACACAAAGGATTTTCCACCACTTTTTATACATATTCTAATCTTATCGGTATACCTTAGAAATCTACAAACGCAAATGTAAGCCGAAAGTTGATTATTAAATAAAAATTAAAAAAACAGGTTCATACAGGTAGTTATTTCAGGCAAACCTGATATTCAGTCTTTCCATAAGAAAGGGAACAGGATTACGGCAAGGATACCTACCAGCAGGTCAAGCGCTATCAGCAGCGCAATATCGTTCCATTGTATGGAAAGGGCAGGATTAAAGGTGGCCGAAGTTATTTTCATTAACAGCATCAGTTGGGGAATAATGAGCGGAAAACCCAGGATCGCCATTATAGCGGCATTTTGCTGTGCTTTGGCCGCAATGGCAGCAAGAAAGGTAAACACCATGCTCAGGCTCCAGCCACCTAATAATACCAGTGCGATGAATGGGGTTACTTTTTGCACGGGGTTGCCCAGCAAGGCAAAAAACAATAAAAGGCTGATGAATGACATCATAAGCATTAATGCCGAGTTGAATAATAATTTAGCCAGCACAAAATGGACAGGAGAAGCTATGGTATAGAAATAAAGCATCCGGCCCCGGCTTTCCTGTAAAAAGCTTTTGGCAACAGCATTGATGCAGATGAACAGTTGAATGACCCAGAACAGCCCGTTCCAGATATTGCCTTCGGGCTCGTCAATAACCAGGAACAATACAAATACCGTGGCTGCTATATATAATAATATTCCATAAAAACTGTATTGCTGCCTGATTTCCAGTAGCAGGTCTTTTTTAATCAGTTGTAATATGGGATGATTTGCGGCGATAAGGATTCTGTTTTAGACTTTATCAAAATAGCATTTCCTGCAACGGGGTTCATACGCGTCTGTTGCGCCCAGCATGATCTGGTCGTCATCCGGAATTTTACGGTAAGAGTAATTGGCAATGTTCCCGCATTTCACACAGATCGCGTGCAGCTTTGTAATATAGTCTGCTCTTGCAAGAATATCGGGCATCCGGCCAAAAGGCTTCCCGGTATAATCCATATCCAGCCCCGCAACGATCACCCTGATTCCCTTATAGGCCAGCTGATCGCAAACATCGGGCAGCTCGGCATCAAAAAACTGCGCTTCATCAATCCCGATCACATCCACGCTCTGGCCCAGCAGCAGTATTTTCTGTGAATTATCTACCGGTGTTGAGTGAATGACGTTTGTATCATGTGAAACAATATGCTCTTCATCATAACGGGTATCTATGGCCGGTTTAAATATTTCCGCTTTCAGGTTGGCAAACTGCACCCGTTTTAACCGCCTGATCAGCTCTTCCGTTTTTCCGCTAAACATGGAACCACAGATCACTTCAATCCATCCGCGCCGCTCTCCTGTAAGGTTCGGTTCAATAAACATTTGCTGCTTTTATTGATTTAACAACATTTTTTGGACTATTATTTGTATATTGATGAAATACATTGTGTCCATAATTGATCAAAAGTAGGATAATGCAGCGAATTGAAGCACTGATAGAAAAATTAAGAACTCAATTTAATAACAAAGCAGAGTTGTCTCAATTGCTCATAACCACCCAGATGATCCAGCGGGAGATCAGCGGGGCTATGAAGGAGACAGCCGTTTTAGGCAGCACAAATGTTGCTGTTCTGATGCCCAACATGCCTTCTTTAAACAAGCGGGTTGTTGTAAAGGATGCAGCCGGCATGGAAAAGGAATATTTTTCTCTTGGAGGCATCAATGAAGATGAAGTGGATGAAGAAGAGTTCCGGATTCTGAAGCTTCAATATGATGCCGGTCTTTATATGGATGAGGAAGAAGATGAAAATAAGCATGAAGGGAAAAATGAGATAAAGAATGGTAAAGATATAAAAAGTAAAGACTTTGATCCATTGATTGAAGTTCCTACTTTGTTCCAGCAGGTAAAAAATGGCAGAACCGGGGGGACCGTGAAAACGGAACAGACCGTAGACGATGGTATCCGGCCAAAATCGCCACAGGTGATCCACGACCTGACAAAAGATATTTCAGAAGCAGACAAAGAGCGGTTTGTAAAGAATCTGTTCAGAGGCGACGAGGTAATGTATAACCGTTGCATTAAAACGATCAATAATTTCAATTCGCTGGAACAGGCGGAATACTGGGTAACTCGGGAGCTAAAGACCAAGCTCGGCTGGATCAATAACAGTGATGTAGAATATTTCGACCGGCTGATCTATCGCAGGTTTGCTTCAATATAACTCAGTATAATTGCTGTTGCACCGGTGCCTGCCCGTACAAAATCACCGGCATTTTTTCCACAGATTTCTAAAAAGGCAGGATTATTTTTTAGTTTTCTTATTTCATCTTCCAATTCATTACCAGTAGAATAGGAAAAGGCACCTTCTTTTTTTATTAAGCTTATTGCTTCGTAAAACTTCCTGTAGTTAGGCCCAAAAATAACCGGCCTGGAAAATACAGCCGCCTCCAGGGTATTATGGATGCCGGATTTATTAAACCCCCCTCCGATATAAGCAACCGATGCATAATAATAAAGCCTGGAAAGCATACCAATATTATCAATAATTAAGATATTGCTGTTCAGCGCTGCATCTGCATCCTGCTCTGTTACCGAATAAAGGACAGCATCCGGGAAGTATTTGATTATTTCGTCAATATGCTCTTTATTAATTTCATGCGGAGCAATTATTAACGATGTATTTCTTTTGTTTTTATTTATATATTGAGACAGGAGGTGCTCATCCTCCGGCCAGGTGCTGCCGGCAACGATGATAAAAGGTTTGTCTTTTGCAAAGCGTTCAATTACAGGTATCGGGGTAAACTGATCCGCAATTTGCACCACCCGGTCAAATCTTGTATCGCCGGCAGCGGTCACTTTTATATCCGGCACTATATGTGCCAGCCGTTCTTTACTGGCTGCATCCTGCACAAAAATATGCGTAAAGAAACCCAGCATTTTCCTATGGAAACCGCCATAGGATTTTAAAAAGATGGAATTTTCCCTGAAAAGCGCTGAAATAAGAAGGGTAGGGATGTTTCTTCTGTTAAGCTGGTGCAGGAAATGATACCAGTATTCGTATTTAACAAACAGGGCTAATTCCGGACGTACCTGGTCCAGGAACTGCTTTACGTTAGCCGGGGTATCCAGTGGCAGGTAGCCCACCCAATCAGCCTGGTTATAGTTTTTCCGGATCTCGTAGCCTGAAGGAGAAAAAAAAGTGAGTAGTATTTTATGCCCAGGGTATTGCTGTTTCAGGGCCTCCAGCACCGGGCGGCCCTGTTCAAATTCACCCAGTGATGCGCAGTGCATCCAGATCACAGGGGAATTGTTATTGCCAAACGACTGGTGCAGCCATTCGGCTAACCGCTTTCTTCCGGAGATCCACAACCTTGCTTTTTTATTGAACACCGAAGCAACCGATATTCCCCACCTGTATAAATACAGGAATATAGTATATATAACAACTGACAAAATTTGTTTTCTGCAAAAATAAAAGCAATCGTTTACCAATAGTAAATTAGTTACTTTTGCTGCCGAAAAATAAAGTGCCGGAACGCCTGTGTAAAAGTATTTAACATAGGGGAAGATTAAATGGCGTTTTCCTGAATCCCTGACGATTGGGACGACGGTCAAAATAGATAAAAATTATACGGATGAAACCTTTGCAAATGGTGGATACGCATACGCAGTATCATAAAATTAAGGACGAGGTAGATAAGGCAGTTATTGAGGTGATGGAAAGCTCGGCGTTCATTAACGGAAAGATCGTACAGGAATTTGCGGGTAACCTGGCCGGCTATCTCAACGTAAAGCATGTAATTCCCTGCGGTAACGGAACAGATGCCTTACAGATTGCCCTGATGGCGCTGGGGCTGAAACCGGGGGATGAAGTTATTACCCCTTCCTTCACCTATATTGCCACAACAGAAGTGGTGGCGCTGCTAAGGCTGACACCTGTATTTGTAGATGTGGATGAAAAGACATTTTGCATCGATCCTGCGGCTATAGAGAAGGCTATAACTCCCCGGACAAAAGCGATCGTTCCGGTGCATCTTTACGGCCAATCGGCCAATATGGAAGCGATCATGAAAATTGCAGAAAAGCATAGCCTTTTTGTAATCGAAGACAATGCCCAGGCCATTGGCTGTAATTTTCATTTCTCAGACGGTTCTTCTAAAAAAACAGGCACTATTGGGCATATCGGCTGTACCTCGTTTTACCCCAGCAAGAACCTGGGCGCATTTGGAGACGGGGGTTCCCTGTTCACCAATGATGATGCGCTTGCAGAAAAATTAAAAATGATCGCCAATCATGGTCAGAAAGTGCGCTATTATCATGATCTGGTAGGATGTAACAGCCGTTTGGACAGCATTCAGGCGGCCATACTTAATATTAAGCTGAAACACCTGGATGCCTATTGCAAAGCACGCCAGGAGGTAGCCGCTTATTATAATGCGGCTTTTTCAGGAAATGATAAGATCACGGTACCTTATAAAGCGGACAATTCGGATCATGTGTATCACCAGTATACGCTTATTTTAAATAATGTAGAGCGCGATGCGTTCAAAGACCGGCTGGAGAAAAAAGGAGTTCCTTCTATGATCTATTACCCGCTGCCTGCGCATAAACAAAAAATGTTTGCTCAGTTTGATGTGGCCAACCAGGAATTGCCGGTCACTACCTATCTCACAGATCGGGTTATTTCGCTTCCGATCCATACGGAAATGGATGCTGAGCAACTGGCCTTTATTAAAGATGCGGTGCTTTCTGCTCTGTAATACAGGTACAGCTTTCCGTATTGTTATCACAGGGTCTTTTATTTAAACTAAAACGAGAACCTATTAATTAATTCATAATGCCATTTGTACCCACCGGCCTGGAAGGCCTCCTTGTATTTGAGCCCCGTGTGTTTGAAGATGCGCGCGGCTATTTTTTTGAGGCTTATAATCAATCTGTATTTAACCAGGCAGGGGTCCATGACCGTTTTATCCAGGATAATCAATCCTATTCAACCTACGGGGTGATCAGGGGGCTGCACTACCAGTTACAGCCGCATGCACAATGCAAACTGGTACGCGTACTGGAAGGAACAATACTGGACGTGGCAGTAGACATGCGTAAAAATGCGGCTACCTACGGAACCGTTTTTACCATTGAACTTTCTACAGCCAATAAAAAACAGTTGCTCATTCCTCATGGATTTGCACATGGGTTCTCTGTTTTGAGCCAGGCAGCTACAGTGCTGTATAAATGTGATGCATTATATAACAAGGAAAGTGAAGGCGGCGTGATCTATAATGATCCCGATCTGGCAATAGACTGGAAGATCCCTGAAAAGGACGTCATCATTTCTGATAAGGACCTGCTGTTGCCTTCGTTTAAGAATGCCATAAATAATTTTTAATATGAACAGGCCGGTAAAAATCTTCGTAACGGGTTCAAGTGGCCAGCTGGGTTCCGAGTTGCAGACCATGGCTGCTTTATATCCTGACTTCCTTTTTGAATTTACAACCCAGAAGGAGGTATCAATAACAGACGCAACTGCTGTGAACCAACTGATGAACCGGTTGCAGCCGGATTACTGCATTAACTGCGCGGCTTATACCGCAGTGGACAAAGCAGAAGAAGCCGGTGAGGCACTGATCGCGGAAAAAGTAAATGCGGATGCCGCTGGCATTTTAGCCAGGGCCTGCAGGCAGCACGGCACAAAGCTGATTCATCTATCAACAGACTATGTTTTTGACGGAACCGCCACCAGCCCATACCTGCCCGGTGCGCCTACCCGCCCGGTCAGTGTTTATGGTAAAACAAAATTAAAGGGAGAGCAGCTGGCCGCGTCAAATACCGATGCAGTGATCATCCGTACAGCATGGGTGTATTCTGCGTTTGGGAAGAATTTTGTAAAAACCATGATCCGGCTGATGACCGAAAAGTCATCCATAAATGTGGTCAGCGATCAGTATGGCTCGCCCACCTATGCAAACGACCTGGCAAAGGCGATCCTGGATGTGATCGCGTCCGGGAACTGGGTGCCCGGGATTTATCATTATACCAATGAAGGCGTCATCAGCTGGTATGATTTTGCCGTAGCCATTAAAGAGCTTATCCGGAGCAGTTGTACGGTAAATGCCATTCCAACATCCGCGTATCCAACCCCGGCAAAACGCCCTGCCTATTCTGTTCTGGATAAAACCTCCTTCAAAGACACCTTCCGGATAGAGATACCCTACTGGGAAAGTAGTTTAAAAAAATGTATTGAAATTCTAATGAATACATAACAAATCGGAAGATTTGCTGTTTTTATTAGTGATTGTTCAGAGGGAAGGATCTTATATTGAATATTCTGTAAATAATTGGAATACTGTATAATACCGTTTTCCGGTTTTTTATTTATATATATTTGAGCCCGGTGAACCAATAAATAGTATATGCATGAAACGACTGGTTTTATTTATCATACCCCTCTTTTTTTTATTTCACTGTTCAACAGCCCAGGATACTGCTGCAAAGGTTCAATTTGATTACCGCCAGGTAAAGATGGGTGATGAAACCATTCAACTGGTCATAACAGCGCATGTGGTGCAACCGGGGATTGAGTTATTTAGCCTTGAAACGCCTCAGAACAAGAGCGTTTTTTCTATGATCGCCTTTGATTCATCCGGTAAAAAATACCTGAAAGACAGTCTGCATGAAAAGGGCAACATCATTCATGCCTATGATTCCGTTCTGAATGCCGCTGTTTTCTTTGTGAAAGATTCCCTTCAATGGATCCAGGCTGTAAAAATAAATAAGGACGATAGCGCGGTCATCAAAGGAACGGTCACTTATACTTTTAAATCGGGAGCGGAATTCTCTTCTCTGGAAGCCCCCTTTAAATTTTACATAAAAAATACCGGAACCAGTCCGGAGGGTTTGTCGGGCACGGCCGGAACAAAAAATAAATCGTTGCTGCTGATTTTTCTTTCAGCCTTTGGAGGCGGTTTACTGGCATTATTAACGCCCTGTATCTATTCAATGATACCTGTTACTGTTAGTTTCTTTACAAAAAGAAGCAAAACAAAAGAAGAGGGAATAAAAAATGCCTTTCAGTATTCATTCTCAATAGTGCTCATTTTTACATTTATCGGCTTCCTGATCACATTGATCTTTGGGCCGGCTGCATTAAATAACCTGGCAACGAACTGGATCGCGAATATCTTTTTCTTTTTAATCTTTGTAATCTTCGGTATTTCTTTTCTTGGTGCTTTTGAAATTTCTTTACCCAGTTCCTGGTCTACAAAAGCCGACAGTAAAGCCGGTACCGGCAGTTTCTGGGGCATTTTCTTTATGGCGCTCACGCTGGTTATCGTTTCTTTTTCCTGTACCGGGCCTATCATAGGACCTTTGCTGGTAGTGGCTTCCAAAGGAAGCTATTATGGCCCGTTAGTAGGGATGTTTGGTTTTTCGCTGGCATTGGCATTGCCGTTTGCATTATTCGCCTTCTTTCCCAGCAAGCTGAATGTATTGGGCAAGGCCGGCGGCTGGTTAAATGCCATTAAGGTTACACTGGGCTTTTTAGAGCTGGCATTAGCGCTGAAGTTTCTATCAAATGCTGATCTTGCCAAAAACTGGAGGATACTGGACCGGGAAATATTTATTGTGCTGTGGGTGGTGCTCTTCTTTTTGCTGGGGTTGTACCTGCTGGGTAAGCTCAGGTTCCGGCATGATGATGAGTTGCCCAAAAATGATTTTGGATTGCCCTATCTTTCTGTAACCCGTTTGTTCTTTGCCATAGCCTCGTTCAGCATGGTGGTTTACCTGGTGCCGGGGCTTTGGGGCGCACCGTTAAAAGGGCTGTCTGCGTTTCTGCCCCCAATGGGCACGCAGGACTTTAATGCGGATGACCTGCCATCGGGTTTTGACCCGGGATCTTTATCAAAAACATCCGGAAAGGCAGACGGCTCCGCCCATTACAGCGCCGCATTGCCGGCACCGTTGAAGTATGCGGATGTAATGAAAAAAAATGAGCCGGATGTAGTGGTAAATAATGGATTGGTTACCTATTTTGATTATAAAGAAGCCCTGGATGTAGCCCGGAAAGTTAAAAAGCCGCTAATGCTTGATTTTACGGGTATCAATTGTGTGAACTGTCGTAAAATGGAAGGACAGGTATGGAGCGACCCGGAAGTAATGAAATTACTGAAAAATGAATTTGTTATCGTTTCATTGTATGTGGATGTTCATACCGGAGTAGACATCCCGCAGGCAGAACAATACTATTCAAAAGACCTGGGAAAACAGGTAGAAGACCTGGGGGATCTGAGCACTGATATACAGGTATCCCGTTTTGGCTCCAACACCCAGCCTTTTTATTTTTTCCTGGATGGGAATGAACAGCGCCTGGCACCGGAAGGATATCCCTATGATCCTTCTGTAAGTAAGTTTAAAGCACACCTGGAGAAGGTGATCGCTGAATATAAAAAAAGAAACTCTTAACAGCTATTCAATGGAAGATCTTACAGACACAACAAATGAAATGCGGTTTCATACGCGGAAATGGGTAAAGCCGGAAGACCTGAACCCCAATCATTCCTTATTTGGCGGGCGCCTGTTGCAATGGATCGATGAAGAGGCGGCGTTATATGCCATCATACAGTTGGAGAATACACATGTGGTTACCAAATTCATTTCGGAGATCAACTTTATTGCATCTCCCAAACAGGGCGACATTATAGAGATCGGCATTGTGGCAACAAAATTCGGTACTACTTCCTTAACGCTCCGCTGTGAAGTGCGGAATAAGATGACGCATCAGCAGATCCTGACCATTGACCGGCTGGTATTCGTCAATTTAGATAAGGACGGCAATCCCAGGCCACATGGCAAAACTGCTATTACATTTGTGGCCGACCGTCTTTTGAAATAAAAAGTTCTCATCTTAATAATCTGCCTGCCGGTGAGGCAGGCATAAAAGAAAGCATACGAATGAAAAAAACGATTGTACTATTCACCTGTTTACTATTCCTGGGCGTTTCATACGGACAAAAGAAATTTTCAGGCAACCCGTTGTTCAGGGGCTGGTATGCAGACCCTGAAGCAACCATCTTTGATAAGACCTATTGGATCTATCCCACTTTTTCGGCTCCTTACGATCAGCAGGTGTTTATGGATGCGTTTTCATCTGCCGATCTTACGAACTGGGAAAAGCATCCCCGGGTCATTGATACCTCCGCCGTAAAATGGGCAAAACGGGCGCTGTGGGCGCCGGCTATTATAAAGAAGGATAGCCGCTACTTTTTATTCTTTGGTGCCAATGATATCCAGAACGACAATGAAACCGGTGGAATAGGTGTGGCAGTAGCCGATCAGCCCCAGGGCCCCTTTAAGGATTACCTGGGAAAACCTCTGGTTGACAAATTTCATAACGGGGCGCAGCCCATTGATCAGTTTGTTTTTCATGATAAGGACGGGAGCTACTATTTAATATATGGCGGCTGGCGGCATTGTAACATTGCAAAGCTGAATAATGATTTTACGGGATTTGTTCCCCTTGAAGAGGGTACAACGTTTAAAGAGATCACGCCGGAAGGTTATGTGGAGGGCCCTGTAATGTTTATCCGGAACAACCGGTATTATTTCATGTGGTCGGAGGGTGGCTGGACCGGCCCTGATTACTGCGTGGCTTATGCGGTTGCAGATGCACCCACAGGCCCTTTTAAACGGGTAGGAAAGATCCTGCAGCAGGACCCCAAAATTGCAACAGGCGCGGGCCATCATTCGGTCATTAAAATTCCGGGGAAAGATGAATGGTATATTGTGTATCATCGCCGCCCGCTTACAGAAAAAGACGGTAACTCCCGCGAAACCTGTATAGAGCGTATGTATTTTGACAAGGATGGAGCCATCAAACCCGTTGTACTGACCAATACCGGTGTTCCGGCCAGGGTGATCCCATAAAGACATGGCCCCTTTAATGATTGTTTGAGCCATCCCGCTGAATGTACAGTTCAGAACAGATTGCTTTTTCCTGCGTTTGTCAGCGATGCGGGAGCATTGGTACAGAATTCTGGCAGGCGATCATTTTATTTTCCACAGTGATGCTTTTTCACCGGCCGTAGAACTATTTCCTGCTTATTGATTTTCAGAAACTTGTTATCACTGATGAAGGCGCCGGAAGGGCAGAAAAAGCTCCCGCGGAATACACAGATCAGCGCAGGTTATTTTTTCTGTGTTTGTCAGCGATGTCTGCGGAAGCATTGATGCAAGAATCTGTCATCCTGCTTAAAATTGTTTTATAAATTAAGCAGGCAAAAACCGTTCATTTCTCTGTATATTACCTGGCTAATAATATGAGCATAATGAGGTATAAAGCGTTTATTTTTGATTTGAATGGCACCATTATTGACGACATGCCTTTTCACACCAGGGCCTGGCACAGGATCCTGAATGAAGAACTGGGTGCCCGTTTAACGGCCGAAGAAGTATCCAAAGAAATGTATGGAAAAAATGAGGAAGTGCTGGATCGTATTTTTGGCGCAGGGCGGTTTTCTGATGGTGAAAAAAAAGCCATTTCTGTTCGTAAAGAGCAACAATACCAGGCAGCGTTCCTGCCACATCTTCAATTGATCAACGGGCTTGATCCTTTTCTTGCAAAAGCTGATGAACGGGGCATTGCAATGGCTATCGGTACAGCTGCCATTCCGTTTAATGTGGATTTTGTGGTCGATCAGCTGTCCGTAAGGAAATACTTTAAAGCGATCATTACCGCAAACGATGTTACGCTGAGCAAGCCGCACCCTGAAACCTTTTTGAAATGTGCTGAAGCATTAGGAATACCACCTTCGGAGTGCCTTGTTTTTGAAGATGTTCCCAAGGGAGCAGCGGCTGCGCAGAACGCGGGAATGGATACGGTGATCGTCACTACCGGGCACCAGCCGGCAGCATTTACGCATCTTAACCGCATCCTTTTCTATATCCGGGATTTTACAGACCCGGTGCTGAATACATTGCTTGATTAAACTATGATGAAAAATAATTGTAAAAAGTACAATTATTATTGAATAAATCGTATATTTAACTTTTAAAACGATCGTCGTCCAATGAAGAAAGCGTATGTAATCGGGGTGGATTATGGAACAGATTCAGTTCGCTCCGTTATCGTAAATGCTTTAAACGGGCAGGAAATTGCCGCCTCCGTTTTTTATTACCCGAGATGGAAAAAGGGGCTGTACTGCGACCCTGCAAAAAAGCAGTTCCGCCAGCACCCGCTGGATTATATTGAAGGCCTGGAAGCTACAATAAAAGATTGTATTCAAAAAGCGGGCCCTGAAGTTGCCGCGCAGATCAGGAGCATTTCTGTGGATACCACCGGTTCTTCCCCCGTGGCAGTAGACAAAACCGGAACACCCCTGGCGTTGAACGATGCATTTAAGGACAACCCCAATGCCCTATTCATTTTATGGAAAGATCATACTTCCACAAAGGAGGCCATGGCCATCAACGAGCATGCAAAGAAATTTGATATCAACTACCTGCAATATGTGGGAGGGATTTATTCCAGCGAATGGTACTGGGCAAAATTGCTGCATATTTTTAAGACGGATGCTGCTGTAAGAGCGGCAGCAGCCAGCTGGGTGGAGCATGCAGACTGGATCCCGTTTTTGCTTACAGGCGGCAGTGATGTAAGCCGGCTGAAACGGGGCGTATGTACCGCAGGTCATAAGGCTTTATGGTCAGAAGCCTTTGGCGGGTTTCCTCCCAATGCGTTTTTTGCCACGCTTGATCCTGTTCTGGACGGCTTTGTTGATCACCTTCCGAAAGAAACCTTTGCAGCAGACGTACCGGCCGGAACGATCAGCGAGGCCTGGGCCGGGCGCCTGGGCCTGCCTTCAGATGTTCTGGTAGGCATTGGCGCTATGGATGCGCATATGGGGGCAGTGGGCGGACAAATTGAGCCCTACTATTTAAGTAAAGTAATGGGCACATCCACCTGCGATATGCTTGTGGTTCCAAAAGAAGATCTTACGGAAGGTAAAACCGTAAAAGGGATCTGCGGACAGGTGACGGGTTCTGTTATTCCCGCAATGATTGGCCTGGAAGCGGGGCAGAGCGCTTTTGGAGATGTATACGCATGGTTTAAGAACCTGTTGTCCTGGCCGCTGCAACTCATTAAAGGATCAGAAAAGATAGATGCCGCAGCTGCAGATGCTATGATTGAAGAGATAAGCGCTAAAATCATTCCTGCGCTGGCTGCTGAAGCAGCAAAATTGCCATTGCAGGAGCAGGATCTGTATGCCATCGATTGGCTAAACGGAAGACGAACACCGGATGCCAACCAGTTGCTGCATGGAGCCTTAACAGGCCTGGGGCTGGGAAGCGATGCGCCACAGATCTTTAAAGCCCTGGTGGAAGCAACCTGTTTTGGTGCTAAGGCGATCGTGGATCGTTTTGAGGAGGAAGGCATCCGTCTGAAAGGGCTGATCGGTGTGGGTGGTGTGGCAAAAAAATCACCCTATATTATGCAGGTAATGGCAGATGTAATGGGCATGCCGATCCGCATTCACAGATCGGAGCAGACCTGTGCCATCGGTGCTGCAATGTTTGCGGCAACGGTGGCCGGCATCTATCCCAGGGTGGAAGAGGCCATGCTGGCTATGGGCCAGGGCTTTGACCGGGAATATCTGCCGGATGCAGCGCGGCATGAACTATACAGGAAACGGATGAAGCAGTATAAAAAGATCGGGGCATTTTTAGAAAGTAATAATCTTTAGTCATGCAATTTGAAGAGATCCGGCAAAAGGCCTATGCGGCCAATATGCAGCTACCACAACTGGGGTTAGTGTTATTTACATTTGGTAACGCCAGCGAAGCAGACCGGGAAAAAGGCGTATTTGCCATTAAGCCAAGCGGCGTGGCTTATGAAGAACTGACCCCTGAAAAAATGGTAGTGGTCGATTTTGACGGCAATACGGTTGACGGTGTGCTGCGGCCGAGCTCAGATACAAAAACACATGCGGTATTATATAAGCACTGGAAGGCTATCGGGGGCATTGTGCACACGCATTCCACCTATGCAACGGCATGGGCACAGTCGCAAAAGGAAATCCCCATTTTGGGAACCACACATGCAGATTACAACATAGTGAATGTTCCCTGCGCTTTGCCGATGGATGATGAAATGATCAAAGGCGATTATGAAGCACAGACCGGTTTTCAGATCATTCATCATTTTAAACAACACGGATTGGATTATAACGAAGTTGAAATGATCCTTGTAGGCAATCATGCTCCGTTTACCTGGGGTAAAAATGCATCCCGTGCGGTGCACAACAGTGCTGTATTGGAGCAGGTGGCCAAAATGGCTTACATCACTTTACAGATCAATCCTCAGGCCCCTCAGTTAAAAAAAGCTTTAATAGAAAAACACTATCAGCGCAAGCATGGGCCCAACAGCTATTATGGGCAGTAAAAGGGATCAATAAACAGTAATTAAAATATCATGAGCAATCAGGCGCAATCGGAATTGTGGTTTGTTACAGGCAGCCAGCATCTTTACGGAGCTGCTACTTTAGAAGAGGTAGCCGCACATTCGCAGGAAATGGTCAATTACATGAATGCTTCATCAAAGATACCTGTAAAGATCATCTGGAAAGAAACGGTAAAGACCCCGGAAGAGATTTACGCAACCTTAGCAGAAGCCAATTACAATAAGCGCTGTGTTGGCATTATAGCGTGGATGCATACTTTTTCGCCGGCCAAAATGTGGATCAATGGTCTGAAGATCCTGTATAAGCCACTGCTGCAGTTTCACACACAGTTTAACAGGGACATTCCCTGGAGCAGCATTGATATGGATTTTATGAATACCAATCAATCGGCCCATGGTGACAGGGAGTTTGGCTTTATGCTGACCAGGATGCAGAAACAGCGTAAGGTGATTGTGGGACATTGGAAAGAAGGAACTGTTTTAGAGCGTATTGCTGCCTGGAGCCGTGCTGCCATTGGATGGAACGACTGGCAGGGAGCAAAGTTTGTGCGTTTTGGTGATAATATGCGTTATGTGGCCGTTACTGATGGCGATAAAGTAGAAGCGGAATTAAAACTGGGCTATAGTGTAAATACACATGGTATCGGGGATCTCGTAGCCGTGATTAACCAGGTATCCGATGCAGAAGTAGACCGGTTAATACAGGAATATCTTGATGCCTATGCCGTAGCCGCGGAATTAAAACTGGGCGGGGAAAAACATCAGTCGCTGAGAGATGCGGCGCGTATTGAATTAGGCATGACCAGGTTCCTGGAACAGGGAGGCTTTAAAGGTTTCTCAGATACTTTTGAGGACCTGCATGGTATGAAGCAATTACCGGGCATTGCCACACAGCGGCTGATGCAAAAGGGGTATGGCTTTGCCGGGGAGGGCGACTGGAAAACGGCGGCATTGGTGAGGGCCATGAAATCAATGGCTGAAGGATTAGAGGGAGGCAACTCATTTATGGAAGACTATACCTATCATTTTGATCCGCAGGATGCAATGGTATTAGGCTCTCATATGCTGGAGATCTGTCCGAGCATTGCAATGAAAAAGCCCGCATGCGAGATACATCCATTGGGCATCGGCGGTAAGGAAGACCCGGTACGACTGGTGTTCAACGTGGCTTCCGGTAATGCCTTAAATGCATCTCTTATGGACATGGGCAACCGGTTCCGGCTGCTGGTTAATGAAGTAGAAGCTGTTGCGCCTATGCATGAGCTGCCCAGGCTCCCTGTTGCAAGGGTACTGTGGAAGCCTTATCCTGATATGAATACCGGTTGTGCGGCATGGATACTGGCAGGAGGCGCGCATCATACCTGTTATTCCCAGAACCTTACGGCAGAGCACCTGGAAGACTTTGCTGGTATGGCGGGTATAGAGTTTACCCTGATCAATAAGAATACGAATCTGTATCAATTTAAAAATGAATTACGCTGGAGCGATGTTTATTACCAGCTGAACAGGAGCTGAGAACAGGTTTTTTTGTATATAAATTTTTGTTCATATCAATAATTGCTTCATATGAAAGAAAATCTGGCATGGCAGGACATTCTGGTGTTTTTTATCTATTTTGTTGTGGTAGCCTCCTATGGCTATTGGGTATACAGCAAAAAGAAAAAAGCATCTGTATCGGCCTCACATGATTATTTTCTTGCCGAGGGGTCCCTTACCTGGTGGGCCATAGGGGCTTCCCTCATCGCTTCCAATATTTCTGCCGAACAGTTCATCGGTATGAGCGGGGAAGGGTTCTTTGTAGGAGTGGCCGTAGCCGCTTATGAATGGATCGCCGCTGTAGCGCTGATCATCGTTGCCGTTTGGTTCATACCGGTATATCTTAAGAATAAGATCTATACCATGCCCCAGTTCTTAAACCGGCGCTATAACCCAACCGTTTCGCTGATCATGGCAGTGTTCTGGCTGCTGCTGTACATTTTTGTAAACCTTACCTCCATTCTGTACCTGGGCTCGGTAGCCATTGATGCGCTGCTTGGCGGTGGTTACCTGCATATTATCATGATCGTTCTGCTGCTAATGGCGCTGGTCATCACATTAGGCGGTATGAAGGTGATCGGCTTTACAGATGTAATACAGGTAGGCGTTTTAATATTGGGTGGCCTTGCCACCGTGTATATGGCCCTGCAGATCGTGGATGTCCGCATCAACGGGGCCGCAAGCGGCAATGCCATTACAGGCTTTAAAACGCTGATGGCGCAGGCGCCCGAACATTTTAAGCTGATGTTGAGCAAACCCGCTGTTACCACCACAACCATCGATCATCCCCGGAATCTGGATGTGCAGAAATATGTAGTGCTGCCCGGCATTGCTATGTATTTTGCAGGGCAATGGATCGTGAACCTGAATTATTGGGGATGTAACCAGTATATCACTCAGAGGGCGCTGGGCGCCGATATGCAGACCGCGCGCACAGGAATCTTATTTGCAGGGTTCCTGAAGTTGCTGATGCCGATCATCGTAATGCTTCCCGGTATTGCCGCTTATGTATTGTATAAGAACAATCATTTGCCGGGATTCAGCGGGGTAAAAGATGGTGCTTACTCTGCTATCCTTGGATTTTTACCTTCAGGATTAAAAGGGCTGGCAATTGCTGCATTAACAGCCGCTATAGTGGCGTCACTGGCTGGAAAGGTAAACAGCATTGCCACGATCTGGACACTGGATGTGCATAAAAAGTACCTCAATAAATCGTTAACGGAAATTCAAACGGTACGTATCGGCAGATGGGCGGTTATTCTTGCCATGCTGATCGCTTTGCTGTTTACCTGGACCGATGTGCTGGGCATTGGAGGCGAAGGAGGATTTACTTTTATTCAGAAATACACCGGCTTTATCAGCCCCGGGGTATTTGCCATGTTCCTGCTGGGAATGTTCTGGAAACGGACCACGGGAACGGCGGCTTTGGTAGGCGTGATCCTTGGTTTCGTGCTGGCCATCTTCTTTAATAATTATGCGGTAGATCTTTTTGGAAAAGAAACCTGGTTGTACACGGCATTCACTTATCAGAAAATGGAAGGAGGGGTGCTGCATACGATTACCGAGATCCCGTTCCTTATCAATATGGGATGGTCATTCTTTTTTACGGTACTGGTCATGATCGCTGTCAGCCTGGCTGGTCCAAAGGAAAATCCCAACGCATTTGAGATTGACCGGTCCATGTTCCGGTTACAGCCGCAGACAATCGTCCTTATTGTGATTACTTTAATGATACTGGCGGCATTGTACGTCCGCTTCTGGTAGCTTTATCTGGAATTTAACAGGCTTTTTATTTTCTGAACCCGATCTTCACTGCAATGAAAAGATCATTAATACTTGCTATAAGCTCTTGAACTTTTTATAGTATTTATTTTTTGCGATGCTTTCCCGTTGTAAAATGAATTACCTTTAAAGGTATAATTCAAAAGAATGAGCGAAAAGCATATTGTAAAGATCTTATCTACGGATACTATAACCCATGATGTGAAAAGATTTGAGGTAGAAAAGCCGCAGGGTTACGGGTTTATTCCCGGACAGGCAACAGAAATAAGTATTCATAAAGCCGGCTGGCAGGATAAACGGAACCCATTTACATTTACTTCATTAAATGAATGGGACCACTTAGAATTTACGATAAAGATATATGATAACCAGGATGGTGTAACACATCAGCTGGGTTTATTACAACCGGGAGATGAATTGATTTTACATGATGTTTGGGGCGCCATCCAATACAAAGGAGCGGGCTGCTTTATAGCCGGCGGAGCGGGTGTTACACCGTTTATTGCCATTTTCAGACAATTGCATAAAGAGGGCTTAACCGGGAATAATAAATTATTCTTTTCCAATAAGACCGTAGCAGATATTATCCTGAAGGATGAGTTTACAAAAATGTTAGGACAGAATTTTATCAATACAATTACGCAGGAAAATGCGCCGGGCTATGATCATCGCCGGATTGACGAAGCCTATTTAAAAGACATGATCCGCGATTTCGATCAGCACTTTTATATCTGTGGCCCTGATCTTATGGTACAAACGGTTCAGCAGGCATTGAAAAATCTCGGCAGCCCGGAATCTGTAATTACCGTAGAAATATAATGACTGCATGGTCAGCCGGAAATTGTCAGGTGGAACATGGTGGGCTCTATCGCAGTTACACTATGTTCAACATCTTTATGCAACGTTATCATGGCTTCTTCCAGTAATGAGGTCGTTGGGTCATTCGTAGCGAAACGGATATGCCCCTCAAGTACCTGTGCGCTAATGATGCCTTTTGCTTTGTGCTTTTGCATAACAGTATCTTTGTGCAATGCAATCAATACCCCGCTCATGCCCTGGGTTTTAAAAACGGTTATGGCATCCCGGTCTCTTGCCTTCTATGTTTTTTCATCTTTGAGCTGGCAGTAAATTCTTTCAGATCTATCTTTACCAGTGGCGCATCCAGCAGTCTTTTGCCTTCAGGGCGCCCGTTTTGAAAATAGCGAACCGTCTTTTGAGCATTCAGATCTATGGGCTGCTATAGACTTTTCCTGATAGCCGTATCAACAGTTATGACTTCCTCGGATTCTTGTTTCAATTTAATTGTAAATGCAGGGAGGGTTTCTCTTTCTTGTGCGGGGACAATTACACAGCCGGGCAAAACAGGGCACTTTGCGGTCGAATATTGAAATGTATTTCGCCCTCATTCCTAAGCTCATTTTCCCGGGGAAATAAAAACTTCGTTTTTATATTTTGAAAAAGAATATATTAGCTGACATTTTTAACACATAAATAATTGGAAGAGCATATGAAAACGACGGATTACCTTGTTTTTTTCATCTATTTTATTGTTGTAGCCTCGTACGGGTATTGGGTTTACCGTCGGAAAAATAAAGAAAGCGTTTCTGCTTCTCATGATTATTTCCTGGCGGAAGGTTCACTAACCTGGTGGGCCATTGGCGCCTCCCTGATTGCTTCTAATATCTCTGCAGAGCAAATGATCGGGATGAGCGGCTCCGGTTTTAAGCTGGGGTTAGCGATTGCTACCTATGAGTGGATGGCTGCTGCCACACTGATAATCGTGGCCGTGTTCTTTATGCCGGTATATCTGAAAAATAAGATCTTTACAATGCCGCAATTTCTCAGCCAGCGTTATAATGAAAAGGTGGCCATTATTATGGCGGTCTTCTGGCTTGTTCTGTATATTGTGGTGAACCTTATGTCCATCCTGTATCTGGGAGCATTGGCCATTAGTGGTATCTCCGGTATAGATCTGCACATCTGTATTTTAGCGCTGGCCATTTTTGCAATTATCATTACGCTGGGTGGGATGAAGGTGATTGGGTTTACAGATGTCGTTCAGGTCTTTTTCCTGGTATTAGGAGGGCTGGTAGCCACTTATATTGCATTGAACCTGATCTCCGGCGGAAAAGGTATTGGTGCCGGCTTTGGCATTCTGCAATCAAAAGCACCTGAGCATTTTCATATGATCTTCAGAAAGGACAACCCCAACTATATAGACCTGCCGGGCCTCAGCGTTTTAATTGGCGGAATGTGGATCACCAACCTCAGCTATTGGGGGTGTAACCAGTATATTACCCAGCGTGCGTTGGGCGCTTCCTTGCCTGTTGCCCGCAAAGGGTTATTATTTGCCGGATTTTTAAAAATGTTGATGCCGGTTATTGTAGTGCTTCCCGGTATTGCGGTGTATTATATTGTAAAAGAAAACCTTGGCGGCATTACTGGCAATCAGTTGCTCACAGCTACCGGTGTTCAGGATCCTAATAAGGCTTATCCTGCATTAATAAGCCTGCTGCCTGCGGGGCTGAAGGGGCTGTCCTTTGCCGCGCTTACTGCGGCCATCGTTGCCTCACTTGCCGGCAAGGCAAACAGCATTGCCACCATCTTTTCGTTGGATATTTATAAAAAAGTGTTCAATAAAAGTGCTTCCGATAAGCACCTGGTAGGCGTGGGAAAAACAACCGTTGTGGTTTCCATGCTACTGGCAGTATTGCTTTCATTGGTTATAGGAGATGCGTTAATGGGCGAGGGCAAACAGGGATTCCAGTACATTCAGGAATATACCGGTTTTGTATCTCCCGGTATTTTTGCCATGTTCATATTCGGCTTTTTCTGGAAGAAAACAACATCCAATGCTGCCTTGTTTGCTACTATCGGCGGGTTCATTGTATCCGTGATATTGAAATTCCTGCCTCAGATGGTCGATCTGTCGCCTCTTTATTCTATCGGCTGGGCAGTACAAAACTCCGGCGGGGTATACGAAATACCTTTCCTGGATCGTATGGCCATCGTATTTGTGGTGTGCACAATCGGCATGTATTTCATCAGTATTTCCGACCGGAAAAGAGGTATTATAGCCAAAGGCCTGGAAGTAGACGCCGCTATGTTTAAAACATCAACAGGCTTTACGATCGGGGCGTTGATTATCGTAGCATTGCTGGCAGCTCTTTATACGGTGTACTGGTAACTGATCCTGTTAATGGTTTTACTAAAAGCGGGGCAGCCCGCTTTTGCGTTTTAGGATGGATCTGTATGAAAAAATAGCATATGATGAAATGAAGCGCTGGCAACTGAAGATGCAGCGGCCGCCGGGTATTTTGAACCGTGTTTCAAAAGGCACGCAGGATAAGATCAATGCGCTCATTCCTGAAAAGATACACCAGGCAATAACAGTGGTCGTAAAACAAATGATCCGGGGAGTTTTGTTTGGTGCAAGGTATACAACAGGCAAACCGTTAAAAGATGTGCCTCTTATTATAAGGGAGCAAAAAGTAAAAGAGCGGATTGAGCTCTACAGGAATACGGCAGCTATAGAAGGAGGCATTACCGGTGCGGGAGGATTGCTGCTGGGTTTGGCCGATTTTCCGCTGCTGCTGGCTTTAAAACTGAAATTGCTTTATGAAATAGCTTCCATTTATGGCTTTGACCTGAAGGATTATAAGGAAAGGGTATATCTGCTGCGTATTTTTGAGCTGGCTTTTTCTGGCGCCCAGCACCGGAACACTATTTACAGGAAAATTGCAGACTGGGAGGTAAATTCACGGTCAATGCCGGAGCGCGCGGATGATTTTGACTGGCGGAAATTCCAGCAGGAGTACCGCGATTACCTGGATCTGGCTAAAATGGCGCAGCTGTTGCCTGTGATCGGTGCGCCTGTTGGGCTGATCGCCAATTACAGCCTGGTAAAGAAACTGGGAAAAACAGCTATGAACGCTTACCGGATGCGGCTTCTGGGGCATCCTGACGATTTGATGAAATAACCGGAATGTATGCCATGGTTTTATAACTTCATTTTAACGGGGGCAATGCCATGAATGATTTTATTTTGAAACATGAAAAAAAGCGCAGGACGATGGTTCCCCAAAAGGATCAGCATTATTGGTTGTATTTTAGGGAGCACTATTTTTTTTATTGCTCCGAAGAACCTGTTTGCACAGGATGAAAAAGCCGGTGGTCTCTTGCCGGATTCAACAGATAAAAAGGCCCGTAAGATCAGGCAGCCGGATATAACGGCCGCACTTCCGGTAGATACAGCGGAGTATGAGCAAAGAATGCAACAACTGGCCAATGGGGACGCATCGGGGCGATGGCCTGTAAAAACCGGTCTTCCATTGCCGGGCGCTGTATTCCCGTTTTACAGGGTGGTGGCTTACTATGGCAATCTTTTTTCAAAAACAATGGGTATCCTTGGCGAACTTCCCAAAGAAAAAATGATCCAAAAGCTGAAAGAGGAGGTGCAGAAGTGGGAACAGGCAGATTCCGCAACGCCTGTGCTGCCTGCCTTACATTATATTGCCGTTACGGCACAGGGGAGCGCAGGCACTGATGGTAAATACCGGCTGCGCATGCCTTTCCGGCAGATTGATACCATTATAAAATGGGCAAACGAGATCAATGCGCTGACCTTTATTGATGTGCAGGTAGGGCAGAGCACTTTACAGGCAGAAATTCCCCGGTTTAAGAAGTATTTAAAATTACCCACATTTCATTTGGGTATTGATCCGGAATTTTCAATGAAGAACGGGGATACGCCGGGCAGCGTTATCGGCTCCCTGGATGCCGCTGATATCAACTATGTGATCGATTATCTGGCCGATATTGTCCGTGAAAATGACCTGCCACCCAAAATACTGGTCATTCACCGGTTTACGAATGATATGGTAAAGGATTATAAGAACATTAAAACCGTTCCGGAAGTACAGGTGGTGATCGATATGGATGGCTGGGGGTCAAAATCGCTGAAAACAAATTCCTATAGGGCGTTTATTTATAAGCAGCCGGTACAGTTTGCAGGCTTTAAGCTGTTTTACAAAAATGATACAAAAAAAGGAGGTACAATGCTTACACCTCCGGAATTGTTAAAGCTGAAACCGCAGCCTGTATATATTCAATACCAGTAATCGCCGGCTGTTGATAGCTATTGTTTATTTCAATTCATAGGCCACCACGCTGTAATTATTAAAAGTGGGTATGTAAAGTGTTTTTGTGGCGGCCTCATAAAAGAGATCAGCAGTGTTCATGCGCCCCTGCACATCCAGCAGTTTATCAAACTGCCCGTTAGCGTGAACGTAGTAGATAATGCCCGGCCAGCAGGTAACCAGGAAATCACCATTGCCGGCAGGTTCCAGGCCATCACCTCCCTGCTCAAAGCCTGAAGCGACGATGGTTTTACGCTTGTTCCTGTCCAGTTTCCAGAGTTCTTTACCGGCTAAAACATATAGATCGGTTCCTATTGCCTTTAGCCCGTTTGCGTTGGTTGCACTATCGAGGTATAATTCCGGCTGGTCATTGATGATCCTGTAGATCTTGTGCTTGCGGGTATCAGAAACATATATCACTCCTTTGCTGTCTATGGTAATATCATTAAGGAAAACGGCATCAGGAACCGGAATTTTTTTGATCACCTTGCCTTCTTTGGTATCAATGACCACTACATCAGTAAGATCCGCAACGTATAACCGTTTTTTATACAGTCCCAGCCCTTTAGGCGCATTTAGGCCGGTAACCCAGTTAAGATCCTTTACAGCACCATTTTTGGTGATGATGCCCACCCCTCCTTTGCCATCTTTTTCATTGCCATTGCCATCAATAAGAGAAACGTATAATTCGTTTTTATTGGCAACCGGCACTACTGATTCCGGAACAGGAATGGAGTCTGTGGTCGTCCATTTCTGCACAATGGTATGCTGCCCGAAACCGGTAATGGTAAAGGCCGGCAGGGCAAGCAGGAGAATCCATTTTCTTATTTTCATATATAACAGCATTATTGTTAAATATAAGCTTTTTTTTTAAAATACGATTACCGGCTATGGCCTGTTTTTTTGCCGGTTAAATAAGCTGCCTATATCTTTCCCCAGTCCCTGCAGATCCACTGTCGGGTTTAGAAAGGTGTTGTCTTTTATATAAAAGTCATCAGCCTCTTCCGGTTTGGGTTGTATCGGATAAACAAGGAGGAAATTGTTGGCCCTGAAGTATTTATCCAGGTAGGCGAACATTTTATCCATATGCTGATTATACGAGCGGTGCTCAGGCCTGCTCAGTACAAAAGTAATGAGGTCATTGCGGGTTATTTCTCTGGACAGGATCAGGATATCCTCCCAATAAAGAAATTCTTCGAGGCTATAGTCGATCGGGTTCTTTTCGTTAAGATTGTTGAGCAGGGGGGCAATATTGAGGGGCGCAAAAAATTTGATACCTCCGCCGCAGTGCTTGGCAAGGCTCCAGATATTAGTGAGCCAATAGGAAAAGCCCGCTTCCTTTTCGGCATTCCTGGGTATGACCACAATATTCTTTTTTATGGTTGACAGGGGCTGCACAGGATTATATACATAAGTGGTGATCCTTTCATTTTCCAGGATCCCTTTCATAAAATCCCTGTTCTTTGCCGAGCTGTAGGGTTTGGTACTGAACCCCAGTATCAGGTCTGTTATTTTGTTTGCTTTAAGCTCTCCTGTAATACCATTCACAATATCATCATCATACCGGATAATATCGTTTACTTTTATATCTGCCGCCGCACCTGTCTGAACGGCCAGCTCCAGTATTTTTTTTCCTGTTTTGTCTGACTCATCGGGCGCGTCCTGCTTGTTAATAATGTTCAATGCATAGAGCTGGTCCTCCTTATACCCGGGCCTGATGCTAAGCGCCAGTTGAACCAATTGCTCTGTTTTTTCTAACGAATTGGTAGCTATAAGGATCTTTTCCTCATCTTCGCTGTTGTTGTCAGTATCCTCTTTTTTCACATCCATTTCAGCAGCGATTTTTTCACCGCTCTTTTGCGCTACCAATGAAGCAATGGTACAGGTAACCAGAATGACCAGGATGGAGCCGTTGAGCACGGCTTCGTTAAGAAGGCGTACCGGCTCTCCATCGGGTGTTTCAGAAATAATAATATTATACCCCACCATAACTGCTGCCAGCGTTGCGGCTGCCTGTGCAAGGCTTAAGGAAAAGATAATGCTCCTTTGATTTTTTGTCAGCTTAAAAGTTCCGGAGGTTGCCCATGCCGCCAGATATTTTGCAAGAATCACACCCAGCGTTAATACTGCGGCTACTTTAATGGTTTCCGTTCCTTTTACAAAAGCCCTGAAATCGATCAGCATGCCCACACTGATCAGGAAGAATGGGATGAATAAGGCATTGCCTACAAACTCCACCCGGTTCATCAGTGGTGATGTAGACGGTATCAGCCGGTTCAGCGCCAAACCGGCAAGAAAAGCACCTATGATGCCTTCCACGCCTGCAAGCTCTGCTAACACTGCGCTGAGATAGACCATTACCAGCACAAATATGAACTGCGAAATCTTATCGGGCACTTTCTTAAAGAACCACCGGCCAATGATCGGGAACACGAGCAATACGATCAACCCAAATGCCAGGATAGACAGGGTTAACCGCAGCCAGAAAGCGGTATTGACGGCACCTTTGGTCATTCCTACAATTACGGCTAAAACCAGTAAGGCCAGCGTATCGGTAATCATGGTACCGCCAACCGTAATATTTACGGCTTTATCTTTTGCAATGCCTAATTTGCTAACAATAGGATAGGCAAGCAGCGTATGGGATGAAATTAAGCTGCCTAATAAAATGGAGGTCATCCAGTCAAAATGGAGCAGGTAATAGCTGCCCAGTGTGCCCAGTATCATCGGGATGCAAAAGGTGTACATACCAAATGTGATACTTTTCCATTTGTTTTTCTTAAACTCAATAAGATCAATTTCCAGGCCGGCAAGGAACATGATATAAAGCAGGCCGGTAGTGCCCGAAACCACAATGCTGCTGTCCCTGTCCAGCACGCCAAACCCGTTCGGGCCCATCAGCGCACCGGCAATGATCAGTCCGATAAGATGCGGGATCTTTAGTTTGTTCAGAAGAATAGGTGCCAGTAATACCACGAGTATTACGATCAGATACTTCAGGATCGGATCGGTAATAGGCAGCGTAATGTCCGTAATATTTAATAACATAGTACAGCCTGATATAGGATTAACGGGTTTTCAGTTTATCAAGATCTGCCTTAAAGGAGGTATTGCACCCGTCTGGCTGCGTAATGATGCGCTGTCCATTCATTTTATTCTGATTGTCTATATTTAGCTCTACTTTCATAATAGTGGCGGTTTGTGCCGTTTCCGGCGTGGCTAATTTCAACTGGGTTCCTGTAAATTTCCCTGTGTAAACACGGATCAGCTTTTCCCCCTGAAGGGCCCTTATGGTAACGTTATTATCTACACCCGCAATCTGCCAGGTTTCTTTCCGGATATCGCCCACGGCAAAGCCGGTGCAGTTGGTTTGTGTGCAGACCATATTTACATTCCAGCTACCTGCAAGGGAATCGGGCAGCGGAAATGTCTGCTCTGCCTGGGAAAGGTTGGCTGAATCAATTTTTTCAAAATTCTTTTTCAGGCTGTCTTCCAGAAGTTTCAACTGCTTTTCTTTAATCATGACCAATTGCTCACGGGCGATCAATGCCTGCTCCCGCTGGTCTAACTGCTTCTTTCTTTCATCAAACCCGCACCCATACTGGGCCAGCAATGCAAGGATTATTATTGATATCAAACATAATTTCATTATAACGGGGTTTTGGTGTATTGCTGCTAAGATAGAAAAATAGAAGGGAACCGGCAAGTATGGCAGGTATCGGAGGAATTAATCCATTACGGTCAGAATTATTTTTTTCCCTGATTTTGTATCTTTAATCATTACTACCGATGATGCGGTTCCCGTTTTTTTTATACCTGTTATTGGCAATGACCATGTTGAATGGATTAGCATCGGCAAACGCGCAGGGTTTTGATGCTGCCCTGGAAAAGCTTGTAGCGAGACAATATGCTTCGGCGGCAGCGCCCGGCGCTGCGGTATTTGTTCTGCAGGGTAAAGATCGTTTTGTAAAAGGCTATGGTCTGGCCGATCTTACGAAGAGGCTCCCCGTTACACCACAAACCCAGTTCCGGCTGGCATCTGTAAGCAAGCAGTTTACCGCAAGGAGTATTTATGAGCTGATCAGGAGCGGGAAGCTTCAGTATACTACCGCATTGGGCACGCTTTTTAATGATCTGCCAAAAGCCGTTCGGGCCATTACTGTCCGGCAACTGCTGCAACATTGCTCCGGTATCCTGGATTATGAAAATTTAATTCCTGCTGATCAGCATGCACAACTGTCGGATGAGGACGTGCTGCGGCTGATCCAGACAAAAGATTCGGTTTACTTTCAGCCGGGGTCCAAGTTCCGCTACAGTAATACGGGGTATTGTTTACTGGCATTGATTGTACAAAAGCTGGGCGGGATGCGGTATGAAGATTTTGTAAAGCAACAGGTCTTTGATCCGTTAGCGCTCAACGAAGCGCTTGTTGCACACCCGGGGGTGTTCATCCCGCATCGCGCTTATGGCTATCACCCGGAAGGGAATGGGTTCCGGTTTGCGGACCAGAGCCTTACCAGCGCTACAAAAGGGGATGGAGGCGTGTATATGTCTGTAGAAGCCTATGCGCGCTGGGCCCGGGTGCTTATAGAATCGGCAACTGACTCTAACGGTTATTTTAACACGATTATCAAAGATCCTTTTCCTGTAAAGGATGGTATTGGTTATAACCTGGGCTGGTTTATTTGCACGGAAGCAGACGGAAGCACCGCTGTTTTTCACTCTGGTGAAAGTACAGGCTTCCACAATATTGTTTATATCAATCCCCATAAAAATACAATGGTGATCATCTTTTCGAACCGGGATGATTTTAAGATCGCTGCCCTTTTCCAGGATATTACAGCTCAGGTGGGCATAGGCCCGAAAGCATTGGCCATTGCACATACACCGCTCTTTAACTGGCTGAACAGCCTGTATGCAGAGCAGTAGAGAGAACCATCTCACAGACACCGCCGAAGGGTTTAAATGATCAGTCTGTTTTGCGCATTCAGCGGGAGCTATTTAATTTAGCGTTTTGTCTGTCGTGCTATGATAGAGACCCTGGCCTGCGAACCTGGGCAATATGAATCATCCCGCAGATGAGCGCAGAAAAGGTTAAAGCATCAGCGTATTCTGCGCATGCTGCAGGAGCTATTAGATCAGTCTTTACTGCCCCTGTGCCAGGCTGTATGCTTTTTTCCCGTCCCATTCATTCAGCAATTCCAGCGAGCAGATCTTAAAATCGCCGCTCATGCTTACATACAGGCCAATGACATCCTGCTGGTTCAACGGCAGGTCATCGATGCTTTCAAAACGAACATTGTATTGATTCACAAGATCGGTATATACGGATCCCGTAGGCCATACCTGTGTGCCGCGGTTACTGACGTTTACGATCCTGAACTTTACACCGGCGTGGCGCTGTGATTTCTGAGCAATGACCTCAGGCAGTTCTGAGCTTTCAATAAACAGATCCACGCCCACAATTTTTTCCTGGCTGGTTTCTTTTGATTCCAGCATGATATTTTTTTCCTGGTGCAGTACCGTGCAGGAGCTGGCGACGTCGGCCAGTTCCGGCTTTGCATTCAGCTGTGGTTTTTTGCCGATATTCGCGATAATGGTATTGGCAAATTCCGTTGTGTTGACCGGCGGAACAGATGTATTCCCAAAATCACCCGTGTGCACCCCCTGCTCCAGGGTATACAATAAGGCATTTTCAATCTGTGCGGCTTTTTCCAGAAGACCCAGGTGGCGCAGCATTGTAATGCCGCTCAGCAGTAAGGCCGTTGGGTTGGCAATATTCTTACCCGCAATATCCGGTGCTGTGCCATGTACGGCTTCAAAGATGCAGATGTGATCGCCAATATTTGCGGATGGAGCAAAGCCCAGTCCGCCCACTAAACCGGCGCAAAGATCAGATACGATATCGCCCTGCAGGTTGGTAAGCACCACCACATCAAAATTATTGGGCTGTACCACCAGCTTCATGCACAGGTCATCAACAATAACATCATCGGCTTTCAGTGCAGGATATTCTTTGGCCACTTCATAAAAGCATTCCAGGAACAGGCCGTCGGTTATTTTCATGATGTTTGCCTTATGGCCACAGGTGATCCTGCGGGCATTTTTCTGCCGGGCCATTTCAAAAGCATAACGGATCACCTGCATGCTGCCCGGGCGCGTAATAAAGCGGCGGCTTAAGGCCACATCATGCGTCAGCATGTGCTCAATGCCGCCATAAGTGTCTTCAATATTTTCGCGCACAATAGTAATATCAATGGGAATGCCCGCTTTGCTGAAAACGGTGTCCACCCCGTGCAATGTCTGGAAAACCCTTTTATTGGCATAGGTGTTCCAGGTTTTTCTTGCCGTTACATTAATACTTTTTACTCCTTTTCCCTTTGGCGTTTCCATAGGGCCTTTGAACAGGATGCCCAGCTCTTCAATGCTCTTTTTGGCTTCATCCGTCATGCCGTTGTTAAAGCCTTTGTCAAATACCCATTTGCCCATTTCCACATACGCGTATTCTAAAGGCACAGCTGCGGCTTTAAAAATATTGATAACTGCATCCATAATTTCAGGACCGATCCCATCACCTTTTGCTACTGCAATTTTCATGAAAAATGCTATTTAATGTATACTTGTTTTGCTTTTGAAATAAGACATATGCCTAAATACTACTGGGTTTCAGATAATAATAGTTTGTTATCTGAAAAAGTTAAACAGGTAATTCCGTTTTACGGGCTCAATAAAGTGGCAAAGGTACAAAAAATACCCGGCCGCAATAAATGGAAACGCGATTAAAAAATACTATATTTACCAAAAATCCCATCCATGAGCAGCTTAATTTCAGCCGGTATACATGTAAGCGTTGAGGTATTTTATCAGCCGGAATACAGCAATGCTTTGCAATCTGAATTTATGTTTGCCTATCGCATTACTCTGGAAAATTATAATGCCTTTTCGGTAAAACTATTGCGCAGGAGCTGGTATATTTTTGACAGCAACGGAAGCTACAGACAGGTAGAAGGGGAAGGTGTTGTAGGCGTTCAGCCGGTGCTGGCGCCCGGTGAAACCTATCAGTATATGAGCGGGTGCAACCTGCGCTCGGAAATGGGAAAAATGAAAGGCTCTTATGAAATGGAAAACCAGGATTCGCATCAACTGTTCTCTGTTGAAATTCCTGAATTTGAAATGCTGGCCCCTTCAAAATTGAATTGATTACCGGAGGGATTTTTTTTTAACTATTTTTTGCTAAAAATATTAGTATTTAAATGCTAAAATTATTAGCTTTGTGCAAAACTGTTTTTATGCAAAGCGTGGATCTTATAAAAGCGGTGGCCGTTGCTGAATATCTTTTACTCCTGGAACCTCACGAGGATCTCTCTAACCGTATTGTTCAGGAAAAACATTTGTTTTATGAAAAATACAAAGCGGCGGAGGCTATACGGGGCAAGCCGCACATTACACTGGTGCATTACAGGCACTATGAAGAGGCGGAAGAGCGCATCCGTCAAAAGCTGCGCATCAGGGCAAAGGAGTGGTCGCCTTTTTGTGTGGAGCTGATGAATTACGGAAGTTTTCCGGCGCATACTATTTATATCAATATAGCATCACGGCTGAGTATTCAGCACCTGGTAAAAAGTATCCGCACCGATGCACAGGCCCTTATGAAACTGGATAAGGACAATAAGCCCCATTTTATCCTGGAGCCACACATTACCATAGCCCGCAGGTTAAAACCCTGGCAGTATGAAAGTGGCTGGCTGGAATACAGTAATAAAAGCTTCAGCGGAAAATTTATAGCCGGTCACATGACCTTGCTGAAAAGAGCAGGCCAGGAATTACCTTATAAAATGGTAGAGCGGTTTCAGTTCCGGGGCATGCCGGTATTGCCCAGACAGGGCCAGATGTTTTAGTTCATAGTCCATGATTCATGGTGAATAATGATGGTCAATAGTCAATAGTTTCTGAAAGCTGATAGCTCAATTCTCAAAGCTTAAAAATGAAAAATAACGAACAAAATAAAGGAGCTTCTTTTAATGATGCCGGTAAGACCGCAGTTAACAAATTGCAACAGGATCATTTTAAAGTTACAGCTTCTAAGAAGGACGAAACACTGCAGTATCATCAGGGCCGTGGCGCGCAGATCAATACGCGCAACCGCTTTCTGAAAAATGAAACGGTAAAAGAACATGTGGAGGCTATTGATGACTGGGAAGAGCCCGACCTGTCCACACAATACATAGAACAGGAAGCAAAAAGCATTGTCAATAAGGTGGAAAGTCCGGATGTGGGCATGGGGTATAGTATGAACGCCTATGCAGGCTGTGAGCATGGCTGTATCTATTGTTATGCCCGCAATGTGCATGAATACTGGGGATATAGCGCCGGGCTTGATTTTGAGCAGAAGATCATTGTTAAAAAAAATGCCGCCCAGCTGCTGCGCAAGCAACTGATGCATCCCAGGTGGGAACCTATTCCCATCATGCTGAGCGGGAATACAGATTGCTATCAGCCCGCAGAAAAAAAATACCGGCTTACAAGAGGGCTGCTGGAAGTATGCAATGAATTCAACCAGCCTGTTGGCATTCTTACAAAGAACGCCGGTATTCTCAGGGATAAGGATGTGCTGCAGGAAATGGCAAAGAAAAATATCGTGCGGGCTATGGTGTCTGTAACTTCTTTTAATGAAGAGCTGAGAAGGGTAATGGAACCCCGCACCACCACGGCGATGCAGCGGTTAAGGGTGATTGAAGAATTAAGCAAAGCAGGCGTTACCATGGGCATTATGATGGGGCCGATGATACCCGGTTTAAATGATCATGAGATGCAGCGCATCATGAAAGCGGCGGCAGACAGAGGCGCTACGTTTACGGCCTATACTTTTATCCGGCTGAACGGGGCCATCAAGTTCTTATTTCATGACTGGCTGTATAAGAACTTCCCGGACAGGGCCGATAAGATCTGGCATATGATCGAGCAGAGCCATAATGGCAAGGTAAATGATTCCCGATGGGGCCTGCGCATGCGCGGGGAGGGGAGCATTGCACAGATCATTGCCCAGCAATATGCCAAATACGGAAAGCTGTATAAAATGAATGAAGGAGAAACGGGCCTCGACCGGAGCGCATTCCGGCGACCGGGGCAGCAGGGAACACTTTTTTAGAAAATGAAGTTGAGGCCTGTAGTGATCCTATCATGTGGATACAACTTCCTTCTTTAAAATGATGTTACAGGCAGCAACATACCGGCGGAAACTTATATTGCTGCGCTGCACCTTGGTAATGAAAGTGAAGCGGAATCAGAATGAATTTTATTCCCGGTCAGTACAGACCTGCCTGCCCTGTTAAAGATGGCAGGCATTCTCAAACCACCAGGGAACGGATATTTTAATAAAAAAGATAACTGTCTGAGATTATCATTTGGTACGTAGAAACATCGCTGCGGAGCGCCGCAATATTAAAAAATGCAGCAGAGCCGGGGTGGCCAATGACCGGAGGAAATGCTTCTCACGCAACAGAAAAGCTGATGCCCGTTGTTACCAGAACTGTTTTTGAGATATGTTCACCTGATAGGATAGTTATCGGGATGGGTTTTCAGTGATCAGCTATGAGTGCTTAGGGGGTTCCTGGTCAATGGCCGGGAAACCACAACAATGGCCTGAACCATAAACGGCATAAGGATCTTCTTTCTAAAAAGGTTTAAGCAGGTATTAATTCTGGAAGTGAGTTTTCCACATAATCCGGCACCCGGTGGAAAATATTTTTCACGACTGACGGATGAGAATTGATAATTTACTGCAAATTTTCCAATTGGCCGGATTTTATAGGTGAAAAGGAGTGGTGCGCTTTCATAAAAAGAGAAAACCAGTTTCATATGCACGATAGAACAAAACAATGGAGGAAATTAACCGGAGAGAAGATCACTGCCTACATTGAAGACGAAGTACGCGGCGCTATCCTGCGCGAACGCGAAATGGGCAGCCAGCTAAAAGTTTGTATTGGTACCGACAGCCAGGTAAAAGGCGCCGATACAGAGTTTGCAACTGCAATTGTTTTTATCCGTAAGGGACGCGGAGGCTTTATGTACCTGAACAATGAAACCACCCGTGAAAAGATGAGCATCCGTCAGCGGATGATGACAGAAGTAGCGCGTAGCATTGAAGTAGCTTATGCGCTCAGCAATGTATTTACATCGCACCAGGTGGATATGGAAGTGCATGTGGATATTAACACGGATCCCATGTATAAAAGCCACGATGCTTTAAAGGAGGCCATTGGGTATATTACGGGAATGGGATTTGTATTTAAGGCAAAACCCGAAGCATTTGCCAGTTCCTGCTGCGCCAATAAAGTGGTACAGTAAACTATACTTCCTGTGAAATGACCTTTTGTGCGCTGTTGTACCGGCGTAATGACCTGTGTACGGTTTTAAAACCAGTTATTACTATTAGTTACCAGATACCCGGGCCCTGGGCTTTTATCGATGGTGTGGAATTCGCGGTTAATACAAGAGTAGATCAGGTTCATGGTCTGCACATAATTGCTGATATGAGGCCCGTCTGAAAAAAGAAGATAGATCATTAACGGGCGCTTACCGGAACTGATCCTAAAAACAAACCGCCTTTTCAGGAATGGCCAGTGAGGATAAAACTTCCTCTATAACCCGCTTTTGAGCTGCTGCAACAGAACGATATGCAACTTTTAGCTGAATACAGGTATAATCTTCAGGGTGAACGCATAAATTTATTTTAACTGTAATTGGAATCGATAATGTTAAGTCACGAATGAGTGCTAAAGGCGCTGTTGGTGACTATATTAAAAGTATAGAACGGTATTTTTTATCCATGCCCGCCCGAATCCCGTTCCGTTCAGGCGGATATTCGTGGCAGATTTTTATATTTTTATGCATCTGCCTGGTATAACCGTTTATATAAAATGTTAAAGTATATTTAGCTTTATTGTTTGTAGTCATAAGGTTACATTTGTAACTATTAAATGATGTTTTAAACAGTGCTCGATGAAAATTGCTTTAGTACAGCAGAATTATCATATTGGGAATTTTGATGCAAATGTTGGAAAAATTATTTCAGGAATTCAGCAGGCAAAACAGGCAGGTGCCGACCTTATCGTATTTACGGAACTTTGTGTATGCGGTTATCCGCCACAGGATTTTCTGGAATTTAATGATTTTATTAATAAATGTGAGGCAGCGGTCAATGAGGTCTGTCAGCATACAGAAGGTATTGGTGTGCTCATCGGAGCGCCCCGCAGGAATGAAAAGCGGGAGGGAAAAAGACTTTATAATGCGGTTTATCTGCTGGAGAACAGGCAAATAAAAGGCATTGTGCACAAAACACTGTTGCCTAATTACGATATTTTTGATGAATACCGCTATTTTGAACCGGCAGATACCTGGCAGGTGCTGGAATTTCACGGGAAAAAGCTGGCCGTTACCATTTGTGAAGATATCTGGAATATGGGCGATAACCCGCTTTACCGCATTACACCCATGGATGAGCTGATCAAACAGCATCCGGATATCATGATCAATCTTTCGGCCTCTCCTTATAACTATGCGCAGGATACTGTGCGTAACAGCATCGTAAAAGCCCATACAATAAAGTATGGGTTACCAATGATCTATTGCAATGCGGTAGGCGCCCAAACGGAAGTGGTCTTTGATGGAGGAAGCCTCGTCTATGACCGCGTAGGGAACAGGGTAAAGGAATGCGCCTATTTTGAAGAAGACTTTTTTATTGCCGATCTGGATGCGTTGTCCAAAGCTGAAAAAGCCGGAACAGGGCAGGAAACGCCCGTATTTTTTTCTGCATCTGAAGTAGGCCTGGGAAAAAATACCCTGGACTATTTATCAGATGAAAAAAATATAGAAGAAATACACCAGGCGCTGGTGCTGGGCATCAGGGATTATTTTACAAAAATGGGTTTTCAAAAAGCCATCCTGGGCGCGTCCGGTGGCATAGACAGCGCTCTGGTACAGGCATTGGCCGTGGAAGCGCTGGGGAAGGAAAATGTATGGGCCATTCTGATGCCTTCGCACTATTCAACAGGACACTCTGTGAGCGATGCAGAAACGTTAAGCAAAAACCTGGGCAATCCGTACAATATTATACCTATAAAAAATATTTATGATGCTTTTGTAACGGAGTTGTCGCCCGTATTTAAAGGACTGCCGTTTAATGTTGCGGAAGAAAATCTGCAAAGCCGCAGCCGGGGCAACCTGGTGATGGCGCTTTCCAATAAGTTCGGGCATATTTTGCTGAACACTTCCAATAAAAGTGAGCTGGCTACGGGCTACGGAACGTTGTATGGCGATATGGCCGGTGGCATTGGTGTTTTAGGAGATGTGTATAAAACACAGGTATACGCTTTGTCAAAATACATCAACCGGAACGGTATTGTAATTCCGTCAGACATCATTACAAAAGCTCCTTCAGCAGAATTAAGGCCCGGGCAAAAAGATAGTGACAGCCTGCCGGATTATGCAGACCTTGATACGATTCTGGTAGAATATATTGAAGGAAGAAAAGGGCCTGCGGAGATCATCGCATTGGGGTATGATGAGCAACTGGTATCAAGGATCTTAAAGATGGTCAATATGAACGAATATAAGCGGAAACAATTCTGCCCCATCATCCGTGTCAGCTATAAAGCATTTGGTATAGGCAGAAGAATGCCGATTGTCGGAAAATATCTTTCATAGCCAATAGTAACATTTAACAATGTATAATGCATTATAAACGATGAGCAAAAGCTATTCCGGCAGGTTATTTGCAGGATGAATGGTTGAAAAACATCAGGTATCAGCATTTAGAAATCAGAAATTATTGATATGGCAAAAACAGCAGAAGAAATAAGGCAATTGAATGAGCAAATAAACGGGGCCGGTTATTTTGTAGATGCGTTGCGTCATGAAATAGGGCATGTGATCATCGGGCAAAACCATATGTTGGACCGGTTGCTGATCGGCCTGCTGAGCAATGGGCACGTGTTACTGGAAGGTGTGCCGGGACTGGCAAAAACATTAACGATCAAATCACTGGCCACAGCCATCCATGCCAACTTTAACCGTATACAGTTTACGCCGGATCTCTTACCGGCAGACGTTATCGGTACCCTGATCTATAACCAGCAACAGAACGAATTTGTAGTGCGGAAAGGGCCTGTTTTTGCCAATTTTATCCTGGCAGATGAAATTAACCGCGCACCGGCAAAAGTGCAGTCTGCTTTGCTTGAGGCTATGCAGGAGCGGCAGGTTACCATCGGCGATAATACCTTTAAATTGGATGATCCTTTTCTGGTGCTGGCTACACAAAACCCGTTGGAGCAGGAAGGCACCTATCCGCTGCCGGAAGCACAGGTAGACCGTTTTATTATGAAGGTGATTGTTCGTTATCCGGAAATGCAGGAAGAACAACTGATCCTGAGATATAACGTACAGGGGGAAAAATTGCAGCCCGTAAAACCGGTAGTAAGCATCGAAGAAATCAATAATGCAAAAGAGCTGGTAAGGGATATTTATCTGGATGAGAAAGTGGAACAGTACATACTGGATATTGTTTTTGCTACCCGTTTCCCGGAGCGTTACCAGTTGGGTAAGCTGACGCCGCTGATCTCCTATGGAGCTTCCCCGCGTGGCAGCATTAACCTGGCACTGGCCGGCAAAGCGCAGGCGTTTTTAAACAGGCGGGGCTTTGTAATACCCGAGGATATCCGTACCGTGATCTATGATGTATTAAGGCACCGGATCGGGCTGACGTACGAAGCAGAAGCAGAAAATATCAATGCCGAAAATATCATTGATGAAATTTTAAAAGCGGTCAATGTACCGTAATTGAGAATTGAGTGTTGAGTTATTGGTAGTAGAAGACCAAAACCTGATCACTCAGGGCTCAGTTTTTCAAACAAAATAAAATGTATTGAGAACGCGTGAAGAAATATTAAAAAAGGTCCGGGAGCTGGAGATCCGGAGCAAGAAGCTGGCCACACAATTGTTCTCCGGAGAGTACCACAGTGCTTTCAGGGGAAAAGGCATGTCGTTTAAAGAAGTGAGGGAATATGTGCCGGGCGATGATGTGCGGTTCATCGACTGGAATGTATCGGCCCGCATCGGTCATCCTTACAGCAAGGTGTTTGAGGAGGAACGGGAGCTGACCGTGATGCTGCTGATTGATATCAGCCGCAGTGAATTGTTTGGAACTTCTTACGGGCGTAAACGTGACCTGGCGGCTGAAATAGCCGCTGTGCTTGCTTTTTCGGCAGTAGCCAATGCAGATAAGGTTGGCGCTGTTTTTTATAGCGATAAAGTGGAACTGTATGTGCCTCCCAAAAAAGGAAGGCAGCATGCCCTGTTTATTGTGCGGGAAATGCTGAGCCTGGAACCTGCAGGAAGAGGCACCAGTACCGCTACCGCCATCCGCTTTTTAACCAATTCTGTAAAACAGGGATGCATTGCGTTTATATTAAGTGATTTCATCGATGCGCATTATGAAGATGCTTTGCGGGTTGCGGGCAAAAAGCATGATGTGATCGGCATTAAATTATATGACCGGATGGATAAAGAACTGCCCGATGCAGGATTGATCCAGCTGATGGACGCGGAAACAGGGGCTGTGCAATGGGTTGATTCCGGCAATGCCTATGTAAGAAGGAGGTATGAGGAGGAGTTCTTCAGGGTTACAGCCTATTGTGCAGATATATTTAAAAAGGCCAACAGTGATCTGTTGCATTTAAAAACAGGAGATGATTATATAAATGTATTGCGGCGTTTTTTCAGGAGCCGGGTAAAAGGGAGTGTTAATTAAAGGGAGTGCAGGAATGTTTAAGAAGGGAGCAAGAATAGTTGTTGTGTCGGTGTTACTGCTGGTAGCATTACCCGCCTTTGCACAGGAAACGGAGGTGAGGGCATCGGTAAACAAACAGAAGATACTGCTGGGGGAGCCCTTGCTGCTGAAACTGGAAATAAGAGCGCCGGGCAAAGACAGCAATGAACAATTCCATTTAGATTCGCTGCCTCATTTTGAATTCCTGAAAAAAGATAGCATTGTAAGGGAAATGGTGGATGGGGTGCAGGTTACTTCACAATACTATCGCATAACCAGCTTTGATTCCGGCCGCTGGGTTATTCCGCCGGTTGCGTTAACCCCGGATAAAAAAACAGAAGCCCTTTTTGTGGAAGTGGTATTTACCAGCCCTTTTGATCCCGGCCAGCCCTATCATGATATACAGGACGTGCATACTGTGCCTTTCCGGTTGAGCAAAAAAATAGAGCAGTGGTGGTATCTTACAGCGCTGTTGCTTATAATGATTACAGTAGCCATATACTGGCTTACAGCAGAAAAAAAGCCCCGGAAACAGGAAGCGCTTATTAAAGGAGCTTATGCAAAAGCAAAGCATCAGCTGAAGGAGCTGCAGCGTTCCGGTGTAGCTAAAAACAGGGTTTATGCAAGACTGGTTGAAATATTCAGGGCATACCTTCTGGAGCGTACCGGCGTGAATTCTTTGCACCAGACCTCCGGCGACCTGATCACCAGGATACGGCCCCTGTTCTCCGATAAGGAATTGTATAAAGAAACCGGCAATGTGCTGTCTCTTTGTGATCTGGTAAAATTTGCAAAGTACGACCCGGGGGATGCAGAGACCGGATCAGCATTTAAAATAATTGATCAGTCAATCGATCATGTTGAAGCAGGGGCGAAGCATCCTGTTCAGAAACCGCATCCGGAAACCGTATTTAGCAAAGCGCAGGAAACAACAAAGCAGCAATGATTTACGAATGGTTCCAAAATATAACATTCATCTGGCCGGAGAATTTTATTTTCATGGCCACTATTCCTTTGCTGGTATGGCAATACCTGCAAAAGGATAAAACGGGCAGGGGCGTTATAATGGCATCAAGTGTTAATTATAAGGTGCCGCCAACATTTAAAACAAGGTTCCGGCATTTGCCTTTTATTTTGCGGCTGCTGGTAATCGCATTGCTGATCACCGCCCTGGCCCGGCCGCAGCACCAGCAGCAAATGACACGCAGTGAAGGAGAGGGGATCGACATAATGCTGGCAATGGATGTAAGTGGCAGCATGCTTACGCAGGATGTTAAGCCCAGGAGGTTTACGGTGGCAAAAGAGGTAGCGGTCGATTTTGTAAAAAAAAGACCAACAGACCGCATTGGGCTTGTCATTTTTTCGGGTGAGGCATTTACAAAGGTACCGCTGACCTTTGATAAAAGCACCTTGCTGCAGCAACTGGAAGATCTTAAAGTAATGGACGGCGGGTACATTGAGCCCGGGACGCTTATTGGTGAAGGCCTGGCCACCGCTGTAAACCGGATACGGAAAGGGAACAGCAAAACAAAAGTGATCATCCTGTTAACGGATGGAAAAGAGGATGCACCGCCCACAAGGATCATTGATCCGCAGATGGCATTGGAAATAGCAAAAGCAAATGGCGTAAGAGTGTATTGTATAGGGTTAGGTGTGAGCGAGTTTACTGAAGAGCAAATGGCATCCGGTGTCAGGAACTTTTTAGATGAGGACCTGCTGAAAAAGATCGCAGGCGAAACAGGCGGCCGTTATTATCATGCAGTAGATAAAAACTCCCTGCAGTCTATTTACAGCCAGATCGATAAGCTGGAAAAGACCAAAGTGGAGATTGTTCATTACAAACAGGTGGAAGAAATGTTTCTGCCGTTGGTGCTGGCCGCATTGGCACTTTTATTCCTGGAGATCGTTTTGCGGTACACGGTATTTAAGGGGTTCCCATAACATAAATTGTGTACAAATATTATCAGGCTGTACTGTACCGGAGCTTTATTTTGTTGTGGCCCTGTTATAGCATTGCTGCTGAGTATTGCTGCTGAAGCATGATCCGGTCCCAGGCATACAAGACGTTATGTAACTGGTAGCAGTAATATTGTTCCTATAAGCACCTGTAAGGTTTGTTTGCTATCCTAAATGTATGTATTTTTAATGGACCGTATCCGGTTTTAAACCGGGGACTGTTTTTTAATTACCTGATAAAAAAGCAGCCCGTTTTATAACAAACAATAATTTATCTATATCTTTTATAATGAAAAAGAAGCCCGCTGGTATAGTGTTGTTGTTATGCATCTGCTGCCTGTTTTCCAGGGCACAGCAACACCCCAATGTACTGATCCTTTATACTGATGACCTGGGTTATGGCGACCTGAGCTGTAATGGCGCCACCACCATTGCCACTCCTAATGTGGACCGGCTGGCACAGGAAGGCATTAATTTCTCCAATGCGCATGCTACAGCTTCTACCTGCACGCCTTCGCGCTATTCCCTGCTTTCAGGGCGGTATGCCTGGCGAAAAGATGGAACCAATATTTTGCCCGGAGATGCCAACCTCGTCATTCCAACGGATATTACCACGCTTCCAAAAGTATTTCAGCAGGCGGGCTATGAAACAGGCGTTGTGGGAAAATGGCACCTGGGCCTGGGCAGCCAGTCACCGGTTGACTGGAATAAAAAAGTGACGCCGGGGCCGGCTGAAGTGGGCTTTGATTATTCTTTTATTTTTCCGGCAACAGCAGACCGCGTGCCTACGATCTTTATGGAAAACCAGTTGGCATTGGGGTTGGAAGCAACTGATCCGATCGCCGTTAATTATCAAAAGCCCTTCCCGGGCGAACTTACGGGAAAAAAGCACCCGGAACTGCTGAAAATACTTAATGATCCCAACCAGGGCCATGACGGGCACATTACAAACGGTATTGGCCGTATCGGGTTTATGAAGGGAGGGAAGCGCAGTGAGTGGACGGACGAGGAGCTGGGTTATGTTTTTAATAACAAGGCGCTCCGTTTTATTGATAACAGCCTGAAAAAACAGAAGCCCTTCTTTTTATATTATGCCATTCATAACATTCATGTGCCGCGTATGCCCGGTACCGAGTTCAAGGGTAAAAGCGGGCTGGGTTACCGCGGGGACGCGATCCTGGAAATGGATCATACAGTAGGCGTTATTATGAAAGGGCTGCAGGAGCGGGGACTGCTGAACAATACCCTTGTTATTTTCAGTAGTGATAACGGGCCCGTGTTGAATGACGGCTACCTGGATCAGTCGGAAGCAACTGCCCGTTCGTTAAATTATCAACCCGGAGGTATTTACCGGGGTGGCAAATACAGCGCATTTGAAGCGGGAACAAGGGTTCCGTTTATTATACGATGGCCGCAGCAGGTTGCTGCCGGAAAAACATCAGCAGCCCTGTTCAGCCAGGTGGACCTGATGGCTTCTTTTGCGGCGCTCCTGCACATACCGCTTCCTGCAAAAGAGTTTACTGACAGCCGGAATTCTCTTTCCGCCCTGCTGGGCAAAAGCACTGCAGACAGGGAATATATTATAGAGCAACCGGCCAACCATGCCCTGTGCATTCTAAAGGACGGCTGGAAATACATGACGCCTTCTAACGGGCGGGCATTTATGGAAGGGGTGAATATAGAAACCGGGTACAGTAAAGAAGACCAGCTCTATGATTTGAAAACGGATCCTGGTGAAAAAAATAACGTAGCTGCAAAACACCCGGAACGGGTGCTGCAACTGAAAACCCTGCTGAAAAAAGTACGGGCAGCGTCAGAATAGCCTGAACTTCTTATTGGAGTATTGATTTTTCCTGTTCATAATAAACCGGAATCAAAATAGTAATTGCACTTCCGGTCAGTGAAGACTATGACCGGGGCATAGCCGTAGTTTATGTCCGCACCATAGCCGTGAATTTAAGAGCGGAAGCATGATTTTTGTGTATCGCTGTCAGGACTAAAGAAACGTATCGTGCCTGCCTGTTCCGGTAGCTATCCTGTATACATATCTTTTGCTAACAGGTATAAGTGTTTCTGATTATTATGTGCTGCTTTTTTCTTGTTTTTCATCCGAATGTTCGGATTCCGGAACACAATTGAAACTACTGCAGCCAACCGGCTTCATAGCGCCTCTTTTTTACGCAACGGATGTTTTCTTATCAAATAAAAGGAGTACGTAAAAAAGCAGCGCAGTAAGGAAACTACAACAGCCAGGCAGCAGGTACTTCAATGAACCTTTTCAGTAAGGCCAGCTATAACTTTTCATGTGGTTGTCCGTGTGCGTGGGCAGTCAAACGGCCGGAGGCATTCGTTTGACGAAGCCTTTTTGGCAACCTTTTGTGGCGACAAAAGGTTGAAAAGAAAATAGAGGAGTTGAAGGTCTGTTATTGTTTCAATAACTCCGTAATTCAATTAAGACAATTTACATCACTGTTGCACGAACCTTGTAATAGAAGAGAAAAGTTGTGTATACAGAGTAGCTGTTCCTGTAGGCGGGCCCCAGGGCAATCAACGCTTCACAGAGATGTTTTAACCCGGGGCTGACCAAAAAGACCCTTTTGTCAGGCTATCCCGATAGATTCGGGATTATTTCAGCATCTAAAATGGCGTCTGATTGCCGATAAATGCTGATCCGCCTACCGGCGGGCAGAACGACAATCTACTATAAACAGGCTTTTTGGTCACCCTCAGTTGTTCTATGAAATCAGGCCCGCCCGGACTGACGGGGCCGAATCCTGGGCGGACGGGCCCGCTCGGATGAACCCCGCCAGAATGAATCTTTCGGGCTGGCGTTCGGACGGGCCGATGGCTTTCCCGGATTGAAAAGTTTACCAACGCATTACCTGGAATTGGTGTAATAATGAATGTAGAAGCGTAGCCTCGGGCCATCGTTCAATGCATCCTTTAGTGCCCCTGCCGGAAAGTAAAAGCGGCTATTGCTTCCTTTTTCCTAACTTTATTAGGATAATTGCTCCTTATGTTAAAAACGTAAAACTAATTTAAAATGAAAGTAACAACTGTATCAAAATTTTTTGCCGAAATGCTGGGCACCATGGTATTGGTCCTTATGGGCTGTGGAAGTGCCGTTATTGCCGGTGCAGACGGCACTACAGGCGTAGGATTACTGGGAATAGCTTTTGCCTTTGGGCTGAGTGTGGTGGCAATGGCCTATGCGATCGGTCATATTTCCGGTTGCCATATAAACCCGGCTATTTCAATAGGTATGGTGGTTGCCGGCCGTATGAAAGCCGGCGAAGCGGCTTATTATATCATAGCCCAGATCATTGGGGCGATCATTGGCGCAGCATTGCTTTATGTGATTGCCAGTGGTAAAGCAGATTATACCGGAGGTTTAGGCCAGGATGGATACGGCGAGCTCTCACCGCAAAAATATTCCATGGTCAGCGGGTTTATTGCCGAAGTGGTCTTTACCTTTATTTTTTTGCTGGTTATTTTTGGTGCTACTTCCAGCAAAAATATCCATGGTGGTTTTGCCGGGTTAAGCATTGGCTTATCGCTGGTGCTGATCCATATTGTAGGCATACCCGTTACAGGAGTGTCTGTGAACCCTGCAAGAAGTATAGGACCAGCCGTTTTAGTAGGAGGAGCGGCATTGAGCCAGGTATGGCTGTTTATTGTAGCCCCCATTATTGGTGCTATACTGAGTGCATTGATTTGGAATATACTGTTGGAGCGGCCGGATAAAAAAGCAACAGCATAATCGTCATAAAAGACCGGCGGGAGAAAATTTCTCCCGCCGGTCTTTTTATTGATGCAATTGCTTATTAGTATTGAAATATTTTCCCCCCAACCATTACTTCCTGTGTTTTTTCATCAAAAGTCGCCTTCATCCCGGTTCTGGATGCCGCGGTTGTCATAATATTTGCAATGGAATGCATATAGCCTGCTTCAACAGGAGCATGAGGCTGTTTGCGGCTGCGTACACATTCCATCCAGTTGCGTATGTGGTTGGAGGTTAAGATATCGCCGCCTGTATTGGCTGATGCGACCACCTGTTCATTATTGGGCAGCTCAATATTGGGCAGCAGGTTGGCCTTCATATGCATGGCTGCGGCCATTTTTTCTGTTAGCCCTCCCTTTGGAGATATTTTATTGGTGATTAAATTGAGTTCGCCACCGTTGGAATAGTATATTTCTGACGGATGCTCATCGCCATTGTGCATGCGGGAGCCAAATGTTACCTGAAAGCCGCTGGACAGATCATCTGCAGGTCCATAGTCGAATGCTGCCATTATAGTATCCCAATTGCGTCGGCCATCCTTCCATTGATAAATGCCGCCATTGGCTACTACGCTCCGGGGATGTTTGAGGCCGGTGAACCAGTGCACGGTATCTATCTGATGACTCATCCATTGACCTGGTAGTCCGGAAGAGTATGGCCAGAACAGACGATATTCCAGATAGATGCGGGGATCGAATTTTTCAAAGGGCCGGTTCATTAAAAAACGCTTCCAGTCGGTATCTTCTTCTTTTAATACCTGCAGCAGTTCAGGCCGGCGCCAGCGGCCGGGTTGATTCACATTCCACGTGAGCTCCACCATCGTAATGGGCCCGAACTTTCCTGATTTGATAAAATCATTGGCGGCCTGATAATTGGCGCCACTACGGCGCTGCGACCCTATCTGTACAATTTTCCCGGATTCGTTTACCGCTTTATAAGCCGCCCTGTTATCTTCCATGGTTTCTGCAAAGGGCTTCTCTACATACGCATCGCAGCCGGCTTTAACGGCTTCAATGGTATGCAGTGCATGCTGAAAATCGGCTGTGCTGATAAAAACCGCGTCCACCATTTTACTGTTATACATTTCTTCGTTATTTCGAAAACTTCTGACATCATTTTGCATTTTTTCTTTCCACATTGAAACTCCCTGCTCCCGACGTAATTTCCAGATATCAGAAACAGCCACTACCTGGAAATTCAATTCTTTGCAGTGATTCATAAAACTGGGCATATGGGAACTTCGGTGACGGTCGGAAAACCCTACAACCCCTATGCGCACCCGGTCATTGGCGCCAAGGATATTGGCATAGCTCCTGGCGGTAAAACCCACAGCGGTGAGGTAGGTTCCTGTAGTGGCTAACGTGCATTGCTTGATAAATTTTCTTCTTGAAGGCATAAGAGGAATCGTTAAATGATGAAATGTTCTATGCTTCCTGCGGTTTGCAGTGCAGCGATAGATTGCCTTCCCAATTTAGCACTTTTTTATGTATTGTAATGGGGGCAGATCCGGGGGCTGGCATTTTTATCGCTGGGATCGCGGGTGAAAGGGCTGCAGGTTAAAATGTAATTTCAAGGGAAGAAAGGCGTACCCTCATTTGCAGGATCTTTAAGACCCGGTGTTCCGGCAGGCCAGCGTGGGTAACGAGCCTGCATTTAGTCAGAATTCAGGCTGACCATACTTTTGGTGAGCTTTTAAAATAGCGTGCTCCTGCTGCTCTGTTATTCCATAACGGGAATATGGCCGTACAGCACCCTGCCGGAAGAACCAGAAGCTTAATGTTCCAGCTCACTGTCAATGATCGCTTCCAACTGGCTGAGCTTTTCTATGATACTGTCTGAATCAATTGAGGAAGCGGCTTCTGCCTTGAATTCTGTGGCAAACCAGATCAATACCATGGAAACATAGTCCTGCATATCCTTGCCGGGGAATGTTTTTTTGAACTCCATGACCTTGTCATTAATGATCCTGATAGAATGGCGAACGGTTTCTTCATCTGCCGGTTCCACTTTTATACGGAAATGCCTGTCAGCGATCATAATATTGGCAGGGATCAGATTATCCTGTTGCGGCATAGTCTTAATTTTTCGGTTAAACACTTAATAGAGCAATACATTTATCAATTTCTCTCAGGTAGCTGTTGATCCGTTTTTCAAAGGCCTTACGCTCTTCAGGGCTCATTTGCGTATTGCCATATCTGGCTATGTCCAGTTGTTGCTGCATGGCTTCCATATTTGAGGCAGCCGCTGCTGCCGAAGCCTTCGATTCCTCCAGGGCCTGTTTTAAAGCACTGTTCTCTTTTTCAATAGCAGCATTCTTGCGACAAAGCTGCACCAGTTTTTCCTGTATCTGTTTGATCTTGTCTTCTATTAACCGACTCATTGGCAAATTTTTATTGCATACTTTTAAAGTAACGGATCATTTTCTGATTTCTACCTGCAAATCTCTTTCCAAACTTTGCATAATCTTTTTCATCCAGCTGTCAATTTCACGGTCCGTTAATGTTTTTTCGGCATCAAGGAAGGTAAAGTTTACAGCCAGTGATTTTTTACCTGCTCCCAGCTTGTCATTTACAAAAACGTCGAAAAGTTGCACCGATTGCAATTTTTTTAAATTTAGTTTTTGTATAACAGCTTCCACGGAACTGTAAGGAAGCTCCAGCGGAGCAATCATGGCAATGTCTCGCTGTACTGCCGGAAAGCGGGGAACCGGGCTGTACTGGGTCTTGTGCTTCAGTGCTGCTTTCAAAATAGTGTTCCAGCTGAGATCTGCAAAGAACACAGGCTGTTTAATATCAAAACGGTCTAACAGTTTTTTGTGCACGGCACCTATTTTACCAAGAAGGGCAGGCCCGGATTTTACCTCGAGACCATACTGGAAATTCGGTTCCTTCAGCTCATCATAATGCCAGCCGCTGACACTGGCAAGTGTCAGCAGGTTTTCAGCGATCCCTTTCAGAGCATAAAAATCATATTTTACAACGGGCTGTTTCCAGCCGGCTGCCTGCTCCTGGCCGGAGAGGTAAATGCATAGATGCTCCGGCTCTTCAAATTTTCCTTTTAAGTTGATACTGTATGTTTTGCCAAATTCAAATAATCTTAAATTTTCACTCCTTCTATTGATATTATGTTGTATAACCTCAAGACCGGTTTCCAGCATATTGGGGCGCATGATATTCAGTTCCGCGCTCAGGCTGTTTTTCATCTTTACTACGGTATACAGTTCCTCTTGCGCATAATAGGCCTTGTTAGTAATAGAGTTGGTTAAGATCTCATTATGACCGGAACCAATCAAAAAAGTTTGTATTTTTTCTTTAATTAACTCTGAACCAATATTTTCATCTGCCGATGGTGTTATTTTTATTGATGTAGGAATCTCCACATTATCCAGGCCGTCAATTCTTAATATCTCTTCCACCACGTCTGCCTGAAGTGTTACATCCGGTTTGTGATAAGGAACACTGATCAGCAGGGAGTCGATATTGTCTTTTTCTACCTCAAAGCCTAATGATTTAAGAATCTCCTTAACCGCATCAGGGTGGTAGTTCTTGCCGCTTAGTTTTTTCAGATAATGATATTTCAGGGCAATCTCCTTTTTGGGTTGTGGCTCGGGATAAATATCATAGATATCCGATGAAAGTTCACCCCCGCAGGTTTCAGTGATCAGGGCAGCCGCCCTTTTTAATACCCTGACGGTTGCAGAAATATCTGTTCCTTTTTCAAAACGCGTTGCAGCGTCTGTTCTTAAACCATGGCGAAAAGAGGTCTTACGGATGCTTACAGGATCAAAATAGGCGCTTTCCAGGAAAATGCGCCTGGTATTATTGGTTACCCCGCTTTCCAGTCCGCCAAAAACACCTGCAATGCAGATGCCTCCTTCTGCATCGCAGATCATCAGGTCATCGGCGCTTAGTTTCCGCTCCTTTCCATCCAGCGTTATAAAAGGAGTTGCTTCCGGCAGGTTCTTTACAATGACTTTCTGCCCCCTGATTTTATCAGCATCAAAGGCATGCAGGGGTTGTCCGGTTTCATATTGAATAAAATTGGTGATGTCTACTATATTGTTTATGGGTTTCAGACCAATAGACTTTAATCGCTGCTGCAGCCATTTGGGTGATTCGGCGATGGTAACTCCATCAATGCAGATACCGCTGTATCTTGGCGCGGCCTTTTTATTTTCAACAATAACTGTCAGCGGCGCTTTTGTTTTGGGCGCTTTAAAGTGATTGGTTTCAGGTAACCGGGGTTTCAGGTTTTTTTTATCGTGGTGGCTGAGATAGGCACAAACATCCCGGGCTACGCCCCAATGGCTCATAGCATCCATGCGGTTGGGGGTGAGGCCTATTTCAATAATGGTATCGGAATAGCTCTGGAAGTATTCTGCTGCTGGTGTGCCCGGTTTTACATCCGGAGGCAATACAAGGATGCCTTCGTGGGAAGTGCCCAGACCTATTTCATCCTCGGCACAGATCATTCCCTGGCTTTCTTCACCCCGGATTTTTGCCAGTTTCATGGTTACCGGATCTCCGTTTATTGGGTAAATAGTGGCGCCCACCGGTGCTACGATTACTTTTTGTCCTGCTGCTACGTTGGGAGCCCCGCATACAATATTTAACGGCGTACCGTTACCAATATTGACCCTGGTCAGTTTTAACTTGTCGGCGTTTGGATGGGGCCTGGTTTCCAGCACCTCTCCAATAACCAGCCCTTTTAGTCCGCCTTTCAGCTCTTCATATTCATGGATGGCTTCTACTTCCAGCCCTATGGAAGTCAGTATCTGGCTTAATCTTTCCACACCAACAGGTACAGACAGCCCGGCCTGTCCGGCAGGCAGGTATTCACTCAGCCATTTATAGGATATTATCATTCTTCTTAACTATTAATAAAATTTGGGACTGCGAATATACAATTTAGGTTTCAGGAATTAAAAACAGGGGACTGGCTAATACTGGTTAGCCCCGCTGGATTATGATACCTGGCCTGCTGAAACGGATTTGATCTTTTTGTATATTTATAATAGCCGGAACTAAGATTTCTGCTTTTTTAAAAAATAAAGCATGATAATAAAAGATAATAAAACTTTTTTTGCCCCGGAACTTTTCATCAACAATGGAGTTAAAAACATTTCTTTTTATGAGAAAGCATTCGGGGCAACTGAACAAATGCGCTTTTCCAACGATGACGGAAGTATCCATGTTGTTGAACTTTCCATTGGCGGATCTATATTTCATTTACACGAAAAAACAGCGAAGCGCTATTTTTTTCCGCCTGAAGAACATAATGCTACTACTGTTTGTATCGGCTTGTTTGTTGCTGATGTGGATGAAGTAATGACCAGGGCAATTAGAGCAGGTGCAACTGAAATAACCCCTGCACAGGATTACGAATACGGCTACAGGCAGGGAACAATTAAAGACCCGTTTGGGCATTACTGGCAAATACAGAAGAAGCTATAGAAGATCAGGCATTAGAGTATTGCTTGTCATCTGCATACTTTGCGTATATTGCATAGCAGTGTAACCGGTGTAATATCACAGTTTTTTAGAGAAATAGTTTATAATAAAAGACCGGCTAAAGCGTTTGTTTTTCCGGAACTATTTGTCCGACCCACATAGAGTGCTTAATTTGGAGCTTTAACTTACTGAATAATGAAGAAAATGACATTAGGCATCATTGCCATTATTGGCTGTTTATTTACAACCGCCCAAAAACAGGTGCAATGGAAGGCAGCAGCCGGTGCACCGGTGCCCGGTTTTAGGTTTTTACCAAAAGGCCAGGCAGATTCGGTTTCGATTCATGCTTATGAGGGGAAGGTGGTACTGATCAATTTTTTTGCTACCTGGTGCGGTCCCTGCCGGGCGGAGCTGCCCAGGGTTCAAAAGGAGATATGGGAAGTATATAAAAATAACCCGGACTTTGCCCTGTTTGTTTTTGGCCGGGAGGAAACAAAGGAAAAGCTGGATAGCTTTGTGAAGCGAACAGCATTTACATTTCCCGTTCTTGCAGATCCTGAACGGAAAATATTTTCTCAGTTTGCGGACCAGTTCATTCCAAGGAATGTGGTCATCGATAAAGACGGGAAGATCATCTACCAATCTATTGGCTATGACAATGAGGAGTTTGAAAAGTTGCTGAGTGTCTTAAAAGAGCACCTTCAGTAATATTAACGCCTGTTGCCTGAAAAGGGAAGTTATAAAAACGGAGATCCTTTACGCATGAATGCGCTCTATCTGTGCTTTCGCCAAGGGCAGAGGCTGTGTTCCGGAGATTAGGGACAGCGGGTCATATGCCGTTCTGCAACTTTTTGCCTGGTTGGGTTCAATAAGCGCTGCTATTGGTGCGCTCCAGACAAAAATAACGAAGCATGTTTTGATTGAACCCTCACCCTTTGTCAAAGATCCATGTAAGCGTTGTCCTTCACCAGGGCAGGGCGCTATTGTCTTTTTAAAGTTCAAACGGTATTATCCATGCATTCGTGGCAATTTTTTCTCAGAATGCAAAACGCCCCGCAGTCCGGAAATGGATGGTACGAGGCGTAGCTGAGGGCTTGTTCTTTATTTACTGGCTTACAGGCTGTGCAATACGGCCCATGAATAAGATACTGTTAGAGGTTGTTTCACTGATAATGATCCCGAAAGGACGGTTACAGATAAATTGCGGATTAGCAGGGAGCGAAGTCACTTCAATTCCGCCGGTAGTGACGGCAGCTGCTTCGGTGCCCTCTTCATCAACTGCTGCAAAAGTGTTCTGCTTTACAAAGCTGATCTTTGTAGGTGTTTTACTGAATCCATCAAATTGGGCGGCATCTGTAAATGCTTTTTTAATGCCCAGTGCCTGGAGCGTGCTGTTTAAATTGTACTCCTGTTTCAGTGTAAATTTTGGAAGGCCAATATCAACCGTAGCGGTGCGGAGACCGCTTTGGACAGTTTGCCATTGATCTGCGTCCATTGGTGCAAACAGCTCACTGACCGGTACCCGTTTGGGGAGTAGGATAGTCATCGTGAACTGCCCGTTGCCATAAGGCTTTTGTACTACATCAAAACCCGGAGTAGCTGCATATTGCACAGTATCTTTCAGGTGCATCATTTTTACGGGCATCTTACTGCCGCCCTGTTTGGTGAAATTCTCGGTTCGGGTGTCTGCGGTATTGAATTTTGATTTCCAGTCGCCCTTAAAATAGAGCGCATTCATTAAGAGCATTACAAGTTTCGGGTCGAAATGATCAATCACTTCCGGGATCTTCCCATTGGTATGATCGCTGGCCCATTGGTTAATAGTGGCTACATCAGAAGGCTGAAAAGGCAACCCGGTGACCTGGGCCTTAAAATAATCTTTCATGATATTGAGAAAGGATGCTTCAACACTAAAATTGTTTTTGTACCAGATGGAATTAGCCAGGGCCAGGCTCACTTTCGGATCTGCCTTGGGCAACTTTTCCAAAAGCGTAAGATAGGACTGGTTGAGCTCATCCATCGACAGGTTTTCCGCACCCAGTGTTTTTATAATTTCGCTACGGGTGTCGCCCGTAGCGCCATTGGCAACCATTCCCATTGCGATATGCAGGCTGAGGGGCGAAATAAAGATATTATCGCCCGGGTCTTTTTCTTTTTGTAGTTGCCGGAAACAATTAAACGCGAAACCAGACAGGGAATGGTGTACAGGTGCGGAAAGCGCAATGGGTGTAATAGGCGCATCGGCCCCGGGATCTGTTCCTCCGTTATTAGTCTTGGAGCAACTGATTAAAAAAGTTATTGCCAGGCCTGTTAGTGAAATTGCAAGCGGATTTCTCATGATTATATAATTATATATAACCATAACGTAGAAAATGCCTGTTCTGCAACAGCAGGTGGTGTTAATTCCAGGTTTTTTTCTCTTTTTTGATCAGCATAGGAGCAAAGAAAAGGTAATAAAACAGCATCCACAGATCCAAAAGCAATACCCATTTCCTGAGGTCGGCCTCGTTAAGCTTTTTCATTACGTCACCAAAGATCCATTGCTGGATGGCTGATTTTATAACCAGCACCGTTACCCCCGCTCTCCAGTCGAACCAGATGGCAGTGCCAATCACCAGAAAGTAAAATAAAAAATGAGACAAACTGTATAATCCCAGTAAGATCTTATGTTTGGTTTTATAGTATTTAGAAGTGCTGAAGTGCCTGGTTTTCTGCTTTTTCCATTCGGCCCAGGTTCTTTTTGGGCTGCTGAGGGTGTGTGCTTCGGGCTCAATCACGATTGCTGTATTGTTTTTGGTAGCTACTTTATTAATGAACAGGTCATCATCGCCGCCGGGCAAATGATTGATATCAGAAAATCCTTTGTGCTCCAGGAACAGGCTTTTTTTATAGCTCAGGTTCCTGCCCACCCCCATATAGGGCACACCGGCCAGCGCGTAAGACAAATACTGGAGGGCGCTGTGAAAGGTTTCATAACGGATCACTTTATTTAAGAACCCGGGGTATTTATGATAAGCGCCATAGCCCAGAACAATTTCGATATCGTCATCATACGGCTCCTGCATTTTCTGCAGCCAGAACTCCGTTGCAGGCACACAGTCTGCATCGGTCAGTAGCAGTATTTCATGGATCGCTTCCCGGATGCCTACAGACAACGGGTATTTTTTGCCGGGAATGTGCAGGGCTTTTTGCCGGAGGTGTACCAGTGTAAGACAGTGGTATTTTGCATTCAGCGCTTCAAGCACATCCTTGCTGTTGTCTTCCGAATTGTCGTTTACTACAAGGATCTGGTGGCTGGTCCGGTATTCCTGAAAGATCAGCCCCGGAATGTTTCTTGCAAAACTGGCGGCTTCGTTCTTCCCGCAAACGATCATGCTTACGGGGTGCTCCTGGGAACTGCTCCTTTTCTTTTTCCGGTAAAACACCAGCCGGGCAAAAAAATAGCAATAATAAAACAGGAGAACAGCTGTAAAGAACAGCAGTGCCACAAATAACAGGTAACCCGGGATCAGGATCAGCATGCGGCAAATATAGGTGCTAATTGTTTATTTTCGCAGAGAACGGGTTCATTGTTGATGGTTGATAGTCTATAGTTGATAGTCCATGGTTCATAGTCTTGGTAAGTGGGGAATAGCAAGTAGAAAGTAGAGGGGATAGTTCATGGCTCATGGTTGATAGAGTCAGGGTTATCTGCTGAGAACTGATCCCTATAATTATCAGGGCTGACTGCTGCTCCAAATTATTCTGCATTCCAAATTTTACATTTATTATTTATTATTCCTTATTCCTTATTTCATCTCCCTTATTTCTGACCGTTGCTGTACTTTTGCCGCCAGTTATGGCGCAATTAAGTTTTCAGTTACAACACACAGATGCACAATCCTCAGCAAGGGCGGGTCTGATCACCACCGATCATGGCCAGATAGAAACACCCGTCTTTATGCCGGTGGGCACCGCAGGTTCGGTTAAGGCGGTAACACAGGCACAGCTGGAAAATGATATAAAAGCACAGATCATTCTTGGAAATACCTATCATTTGTATTTAAGACCAGGGCTGGAAGTGTTGGAAAAAGCAGGTGGTCTGCACCGGTTCAACCAATGGAAACGGCCGATCCTTACAGACAGCGGTGGGTTTCAGGTGTTTTCCCTGGCCGGTACAAGAAAGATAAAAGAAGAGGGGGTCACTTTTGCCTCGCATATTGATGGCAGCAAGCATTTGTTTACTCCGGAGCGGGTAATGGATATTCAGCGGATCATAGGCGGTGATATTATTATGGCCTTTGATGAATGCCCACCCGGGGGAAGCGAATACGGCTATGCGCGCAAAAGCCTTGACCTGACGCACCGCTGGCTGGACCGCTGCTGGGACCGGTTCAACAGTACGCCTGACCGGTACGGGTATACCCAAAACCTCTTCCCGATTGTGCAGGGGGCCACTTTTAAAGACCTGAGAAAAGAGTCCTGCGATTTTGTGGCAGCAAAAGATGCGGCCGGCAATGCCATTGGCGGTTTGAGCGTTGGAGAGCCGGAAGAGAAGATGTATGAGATCTGCGACTGGTGTTGTGCGCACCTGCCTGCACAAAGGCCCCGCTACCTGATGGGGGTAGGCACGCCGTGGAATATTTTAGAATGCATTGGTATGGGCATTGACATGTTTGATTGCGTTATGCCTACCCGTAACGGAAGAAATGCCATGCTTTTTACAACCGGAGGCGTTATTAATATAGACAATAAAAAATGGGAATTTGATTACTCTCCCATTGATGAAGAATTGCCCAATTCCATGAGCAACCTGTACAGCAAAGCTTATCTGCGCCACTTGTTTAAAAGCGGGGAGCTGCTGGCGCTGACCATTGCCAGTGTGCATAACCTGGCCTTTTACCTATGGCTGGTAGGTGAAGCGCGCCGGCAGATCCGGGCCGGAAGCTATGCTTCCTGGAAAAACCAAATGATTGTTAAGTTAAAAACGCGTTTATAGTCCTATTTGTTTTTCGGTTATTTTTGAAGGAGAATCGTTCATGAAGAAACTTGACTGGTACATATTGAACAAGCTGTTGGTGGCATTTGTGTTTTGTATGCTGCTGTTTACAGTAATTGCCGTAGCCATTGATACCAGCGAAAAATCAGATGATTTTGTAAAATCCGGCTTAGGCTGGTGGCAGATATTCACCCAGTACTATATGGGGTTTATTCCTTTTATCTGGAGCCTGCTCTTCCCCTTGTTTGTTTTTATAGCCGTGATCTTTTTTACCAGTAAAATGGCCTTACGGTCAGAAATTATTGCCATACTTGCCAGCGGTACAAAGTTCAGCCGTTTCCTCCGGCCCTATATGGTAGGCGGGGTATTGCTGGCGACCATATTGTTTTTTGGCCGGGCCTATTTCATTCCTATGGCAAACGGCATCATGAGCACCTTTAAAAAAAACTATATTGATAAAAACGACGCGCTCAAACAACGGTCGGAAGCAGCCTGCGCTACGTGTTTTTATAAGAGGGTGGATGCTGATACTTATATGGGTGTGAAGAATTTTGATATGACTGCCAGGAAAAGCAATGGTGCCTTTTTTATGGACCGGGTAAAAAAAGGAAAAGTGATCTATAACCTGAGGGCCGAATCCTTAAGGTGGGATACTACCAATAAACAAAGAAGATGGATTGCTGTAAATGTGGTGGAACGGCAGGTGGACAGTCTGGGGGAGCGCATCAGGCATTTAACGGAAAAGGTGGTACGCCTGAATATGGCGCCGGATGAACTGATCAAGGACGAATACCTGAAAGATAAGTTAACCACACCAGATCTGAAGCGGTTGATCAGGAATGAGCAGTTACGCGGTACCGAAGGGTTGAATGCGCTTAAAGTAGAATTATATAAACGAACTGCTGCGCCGTTTACGGTATTGCTGCTTACATTCATTGGTGCAGTAATAGCCAGCCGCAAAACCCGCGGGGGAAGTGGTATGCACCTGGCTGTAGGCATTGTGATTGCCGCAGTTTTTATTATTGCGGATCAGTTTTCAACCGTGTTTTCTGTGAAGGGCAATTTTCCTCCCTTGCTTGCAGCATGGATACCCAATATTGTTTTTTCGCTGGTGGCTGTGCAACTGTACAAAATGGCGCCAAAATAAAAAGACAGTTGCAAAACAGGCGGCAGCTATTAAAGAACTTTTTAAATAGTAATAATTACCAGAGCCATGCACCGGAAACAGGCATATGCTCATTTTGTCTGCTAAAAACCGTTTCATGATGAAGATCCTTTCGCTTGCTGTTATTTATATACTGCTGTTGGCCTCCTGTAAAAACCCGGTGCAGCAATCTGCTGAAAACCCGTTGCAGGGAGTGTGGAAGCTGATAACCGGCACTACCATTGAAAAAAAGGATACCCTGGTTACAGATTACCAGAAGGGAAAATCGTTTATCAAGATCATTCAGGGCAGGCATTTTGCTTTTTTAGGGCATGACCTGAATAAAGGACAGGATTCCATGGCGTTCTTTTCTTCCGGCGGCGGTACCTGTACCGTAAAGGACAGCACCTATACAGAGCATCTGGAATACTGTAACGCCAGGGATTGGGAAAACAACGATTTTCATTTTATTTATAAGCTTAATAAAGACACCCTGCTGATAACCGGTATTGAACGGATCGACAGTATTGGCATAAACCGTATAAATATTGAAAAATATATACGTGAAAAGAAGGATTGATTCATTTGGTTATTGTTAGGATGAACGGAGGATATCTTATTTAACAGGAACTGCAGGAGGATACAGTGCAGAATATTTGGTTTTGCCCCAACTCTTCTATAGTTTATTTGTTAACTATTTGTTGCCATTGAAAAAATACTCAGATATAATTTGTTGTGGCAATTGGCTTTAGTTATCTTTAGCGCAAACCTATTTTATAATAGATAATCTGTATATGATATATGGAACAGTTTAAAGTGAAGTTTAAAGAACAGGCTGATAAGCTTGGTGCGGAAATTAAGACCCTGCTGCAGGAGCATGGGAACACCGTAATCGGAGAAACTACATTGGCCCAGATTTACCAGGGGATGAGGGGAATGACGGCATTGGTCACTGAAACCTCTTTATTAGATGCACAGGATGGTATCCGGTTTAAGAGACGCTCTATCCCGGAGTTAAGGGAACAATTGCCCAAAGCCAAAGGAGGCGCAGAACCGCTGCCGGAGGCGTTATTTTACCTTATGATGATTGGTGAAATTCCGGAGGAAAAAGATGTGGAGAACCTGAGTGCCATGCTGCAGCGCCGCAGTCATGTTCCGGCTTATGTGTTTGATGCAATGGAAGCCTTACCAGAGGAAATTCACCCGATGACGATGTTTGTAGTAGGCATTATGGCATTACAGAATGAAAGTGTTTTTGCACAGCGCTATGCAAACGGGCTGAATAAAAAGGATTACTGGGAAGCCACCCTGGAGGATACGCTGAACCTGATTGCCCGACTGCCGCATATTGCAGCATTTGTCTATCGCAGGAAATATAAAGGGGGCAAAATGGTGCAGCCGGATGGAATGCTGGACTGGGCAGCCAATTTTGCCCATATGCTGGGTTACGATAATGAAGAGTTTAAGGAGTTGATGCGCTTATATATGGTTATACATGCGGATCATGAGGGGGGAAATGTGTCGGCCCATGCTACCCACCTGGTGGGTTCTGCATTGAGTGACCCTTATTTGAGTTACGCAGCTGGTATGAACGGTCTTGCCGGTCCTTTGCACGGTCTTGCCAACCAGGAAGTGATCAAGTGGATCTTTGAAATGCAGCAGGAACTGAAAACGGATGCGCCTACCGCCGAACAGATCGGGGATTATGTAAAGAAAACATTAAACGAGGGAAAAGTGGTTCCGGGATACGGGCACGCTGTTTTACGCCAGACAGACCCGCGTTTTACTGCCCAGATGGAATTCGGGAAAAAACATATGCCTGATGATCTGCTGGTGAATACTGTCTGGAGAATTTATGAAACCGTTCCGGGTATTTTACAATCCCTTGGTAAAGTAAAAAACCCCTGGCCAAATGTAGATGCGCACAGCGGAGCCCTGCTGGTGCATTACGGGTTAAAAGAGTATGAGTATTACACTGTGCTTTTTGCAGTGAGCAGGGCTTTGGGCGTTTTATCAAGCCTTTGCTGGGACAGGGCCCTGGGCATGCCCCTGGAACGCCCGAAATCGGTAACAACCGCTGCTGTAAAAAGGTGGCTGAATAAAGAAGTAGAGCACCTGGGCGACTAAAAGATGATAGTTGTAAGATGAGGCCGCGTCTGAACAAGCAGAACCGGAAAAAACAGGGGCACCCTGTCAATATCAGAATTGCTGCCTCTAAAATAGGACAACTGATTATTATTTAGTATATTGTGAAAAAAGAGAAAACAATTGGTTTTGGTACGGTTTTTAATGCGGTATATATAGGTATTCTATTTTATAAACTTAAAAAAAGCATTTATGAAAAATAGAGATAAGTACATCATTGGTATTGCAGGTGCTGCTTTGGCAGGAATTGCTATCGGTTTGTTGTTTTATACTGACGAAGGAAAGAAAACCCGTAAAAAAATGAAGAATACTGCCAATGACTGGGCTGATTCTTTAGGAAGCCTGATCGCTTCCGGGAAGGAAAATCTTTCCGACCTTTCTCATAAAGCAATGAAGAAAGCCAAAAAAGGTTATAGCAAGCTTAAGGGAGAAGCCGAAGAAAAGTATAACGATTTAGCTGATGAATATGCAAATAAAGTGAGATAATTACCGTATTTATACCCTCACCGGTTGTCTGATAAGTTCATTGTTCAGTTTGGCATTGCAGTTTGCTAAAATACAATCTACTTTTTAGACAACTTTTTTTTTAATACTGTTTAAACGTCAGGTCTTATGTTTGAATTAAAAGACAAGATTGAGAATGTGGCTGAAGATATTGAAGAAATAGCCAAGAATTATTATCAGCTATCCGTAATAAACATTGTACAAAAAGGCAGTAAGCTGGGAGCTTCTTTTCTTATTGTAAGCCTTGTAACGGCATTGGCATTTTTCAGCTTTTTATTTATAGGTTTTGGCGTAAGCTGGTGGATCGGTAATGCATTGGGAAACCCTATGTGGGGCTTTCTGATTGTAGCCGGATTTTTGATTCTGCTGCTGCTCCTGATCCTTGCGCTGAAGAAAAAAGTCATCATGCCGCTTATCCGTAACCTGATTATTAAAAATTTGTATGACTAAGCCCATTATACGCTCCCACGAGGATTTGCTGATAGAAAAAGAACGCCTGAAAGCCAGCCTGAAACAGCGAAAGACCGATTTAAAAGAATCGTTTAGCGCTATTAAAGACGAATTGAACCCTATAGCAAAAGCAGCCCGTACCACCAGGGATATATTTACTGCTGATAATGATTTTCCTTTAATTGGTTTAGGGGTTGAAAAGCTGACTGACCTGATTATACGAAAAGGTATTTTAAGAAAAGCCGGCTGGCTGCCAAGGCTTGTAGCGCCTTTCCTGGTAAAAAAGATTTCTACTTATTTAATAGCCGTGCAGGCTTCCGGCCAGATTGCTGAAAAGATGCATGCATTTGCCGGAATCCTCCGCGGAAGCCATTCCGGGGGAGCAGGCACAGTTGCCAACAATAAGCTGCCGGCAAAAGCAGCGGATCCGAAAAAAAATGTTGGTAATAAGGTGCCAATCAATTAAGTTTGCGCTCCGTTTGGGGGATTAGCTCAGCTGGCTAGAGCGCTTGCATGGCATGCAAGAGGTCGTCGGTTCGACTCCGATATCCTCCACCTGATAATAAATGAGTTGTGAGTTTTTCACAACTCATTTTTTTGAAAAAACTTTTTTTAAAACCATTTTAAAACCAGATTTTAATCCATATTGACTGGATTTGGCATGAAACTCCGTTTTTTCTTATATGCTTTTCATGATTTGTACCGGGCAGACCTTACATGAGAGATTGCTTAAATAGGGCATCTCTGTTTAGCACGAGGATTGAAAGAAACTATGTATATTCATTGGCACTTTCCAACTTCGACAAAAACTTATGGATTATTGTTTATCTGTGGTTCATCTGCTCCAACACTTGATAAAATATTCTTCGCTTTCACTAAAGAATTTGAAGGCCCAAATGTTGTAAAGCAATTTAGGCAGATTATCACAAGTGTCGATTTCCTTCATGACCAATTTGAGTTTAACGCTTAGAACCGTATCCTATCTTTTATTTTGCAAAGTTAGTAGCGTATCTGTCTGGAAGTCTCCTGAACTAAATAACTACCTAATCTTTGCTCCGTCCTTATAGAACTCTTTTTCTGTGGTGTCACCTTTCTCGTCAAACCACAGTTGTATCCCATCTTCTAAACCATTCTTGAAATTTTTTTTGAAAAAAACATGACCATTTACGTATGTTGTAAAAGGCCCATTTTTTTTTCTTTTATAAAAAAAAGCTATAGCGCTATCTCCACCTCCTTTATCAATCTTAACAGCCGTATAATTTGTGTCCTTTAGATATACGTAGAACCGCCCCCCTTGATATTGAACATTAGTTGTATCGGGATCGAGTTGATAGTTCGACAAATTATATAAATCAGTCTTGTTTTGAGTGACACAAGATGTAGATAGCAAAACAAAAATAAAAATTATCTTTTTCATATATTTATTTTCCTGTATAATATGAACCGAAGTTACGAATTGTGTCTCCGTCTCGTGAATTATACCAATAGAAAAATGAGCGCGTCGGTATTGCAGGTGCGTCATATTCCTCTTTTATTCCTTTCCTCAAAATATATCCATTGTTAGATAAGGATGTATCAGACCAACCATATGCATAGGCCGTATTAAATTTACTCCTGAGATAAATCCTAAATTTCTCATATCCCTGTTTAACTGAATATTTATACATATCGTCTCCTACTTCCATCATTTCTTGGTTTTTTTGATTGCTTGCCATCATTCCTATCACCCCTGCATCGAAACCGAGTGGAATTGGGTTTTTAGTTGGGTTCATTGCAAATGCTGTTAAGTCATTAGCGGCCCCGAAAAGACCTGTCGCGTTGTCAACAGCCGAGAATATCTTGTTTGTATACATAGTGGGGCCGTAGTTAATATTCATGTTAATCCAGCTTTGAGGGGTGTAATATACGCTAGATAAGACAGGAGCAAGCTGGGCCTCGTTCAGCTCCGATAGATAGGAATTCGTAAGCTCTAAAAATGATATACCTTGGGCGATGTTGTCGTAGATTTGAGAGCCTCCCGGCAGATCCACAGGCTCAAATTTACCAACGTTGTGCCAGGTCTGCCCATTCCAACTTAATTCGTCATCCGATGCGTCCCAGTATCCTCGTGATATTGACCCGTCTGGATTGACTGTTTCATACCAGTCATCCCAACGAAGCGCTGCCATACCGTCCGGGTCCACAAATCTTGTAGGATTGTTAAGTGTGTAATTGTAAACACTATGTCTGGGGATTAGCTCAGCTAACGGATCCACTACATGCCATCTTCCAAGTATAGGATCATAAAATCTCGATCCGAAATCATATTGTCCTTTAGTAGTGCCTCCCAATTCCTGTTGTTGTTCCTTGCCATTATACAGATAGCGATTTTGAGGGTAAACAGCTCTCATAATACTCATTCCATATGGGTAGTAATCTGTCTGCTGATATACTGTTCCCGCTTTATTAAAGACAATTCGGGTATTACCTAAATGATCTTTCAGGAAATATTCATAGTTGTATAATGCTCCATTTTTTCGTGCTATACCTTCCTGAGTGTGTAGAAGATCTATGACTGGGTTCGGAATAGTGGAGTTTGTAATGTATTCAATGCCATCAATATACCACCTTGTTTCCGTTGGAGTGGACTTCTTTAGTTTGTTTCCTGCTGCATCATATACATAACTTACCGTTGCGCTACCTGTTATTGCCTTAGGCAAATTTATAGCGTTGTAACTAATAGTTAAAGGTTGCGTTCCGGTAATACTAAGCACACTACCATTACCATTGTAGGTAAAGGCTCTTGCATATCCGCCAGATACGTTTTGCAGTTGGTTGCCCTTAGCGCCATAGCTATAAGTGATAGCCATACTACTGTCTTTAGGGCGGGTAAGGGTTTTAATGTTACCAATCTTATCGTAGGTGATCTGCTGTTCGTTATAACCTTCATCGCTAATACCGGAGGTAATACGATCGGCTTTATCATAAGAATACGTATAAGTGTGCTGTGTTTGTGTACCGGAACCGCTTTTCCATAGCTGTTGGCCAATATTGCCATTAAACTGTTTATTGATTGCTACTGCAGTACTGTCATACTTCAGTTCCAGGGTAAACAAGGGAGAGGTTTGCTTTTTGACCCATCCGCGGGCATTAAAAAAGGTCCCAATTGTTTGGTTGCCAACTTTTTTTTGGAAAAGCTGGCCTACCTCGTTATAAGCGTAGGTGATCGTGTCCGGAGTCAAAGCATCAATTTTCTCAATTGCCCGGACGATTCTACCCGCATGATCATACTGATTTGTTGTGGTAATAGTAACGACAGGCGTTGTTATATTGCCATTGGCATAATGCTTGCGGGTGCTACTAGTGACTTCACCAACAAAGTTCAGCGTGTTAGTGGTTACATCCGCTCCATTCAAAAGGTGTTGTTTCACCACTTTTGTTGGACGTTCTTTTTCATCGTAGTAGGTGACATTGTATAGATAGCGGTTGCTGTCCAGAACGTTTATAATTGCTATTGTAGCAAAACCCTTTGTCCGGTTACTTTCTGTTGCCGTTCCTGCTGGCTGAGTAATTAGCGAGGGAATTGGATTTTGGTTAACTGTGCTACGCAAAAAACTATAGTCATCATAGAAATTTACAGTAAAAACCTTACTAATGCTGGTTGGAATTGCACTAATTGTATAGCCCCAGGAAAGTGTACTGTCTCGATTTTCAAATTGGCGGGTCCTCCCGTCTGCATTTAATTGTAAAGCTGATCTTGACGAGGTATTTGCTGTTTCACCAGTCATAATTGCTCTTCCCAAAGTATCATATTTTATAAAACCCCAAACTCCTCGCACCCGTTGCATACTGTCCTGGGCGAGTACTGGCATATCGGCATTGTTATATACCATGTATATCCAGCCGCTGCCCGGAATCTTCTTTTCGGTCACTCTTCGTTTAGCATCATAATGATAAGCGTAGATATAATTCAGAAAATTTGCGTCACTCTCTGTAAAACTGGAAATAGCTTCTAACGCAGAGGGTACAATATAAGCCAAACGATTAAAGGCGTCGTAGATATATTGTGTAATCATGTAAGTTGGAGCACTTAATGTATCACCTCCATCTTGTATCTTTTTACATATAACCAGCCCTGCTTTGTCTTTATATTCAATTATTCGGTTACGGTTCTCGTCCCAGGTAATATTTTTATACAGTTCACCCGCGGCATAATAACCTGAACTACTTGCTCCGGTGTTGTTATTCCCCGATGTTGTCATATTCCATAGACGTACCTGGTCGGCAGTGCTATTAGATTCGTAATTCTTACGTATGGTATGCCCAGCGCCGAGCTTCCAGCTATCTCCAGGTGCGGCTGTTTCCATCACGCGATCTAAGGGAGAGTCATCAAACAGAACCTGGCCGTAAGGATTAAGTGAAATTTTAGGGATGGACCCGGAACCCGCACTGTTGAAAAAAGATGCTTGAGATTCTATGGCTGTAGACTGGTAAGCTCCAGTCTGACTATTATGCTCGTAGGCTAAATAGGTTTTGTCCTGCCTTCCGTAAGCGTCAAATTTTATGGGAACGATAATATCTTTTTTATTGGGTGAATTGCGCACTGCTATATGTTGAACAGGCCGTCCAAGGCCATCCAAATATTGAATTTCGGCTCGGACGCTGTCTGACGGGAGAGCTGCGAGGTCAGCTACTGTCTTTACACCCTCTTTTACTATTGTTCGGGTATAAATGTAGTTCTGATTAGTAGATGGTGAGATTTGGCCCAGTGCGTCGAAGCCTGGTAATACCAGAAGTACAGGCAATAGAATGTTCAGATACATCCATAAATGCAATCTGTGTTGACTTGAAATTTGCATAACATTAATGTTGTTGATTGTCGTATATTTTTAAGCTCGAATACCATTCAATCTATATCCGGGGTTTTTACGGTATGAGAGACATAGTAATAGTAAAATCGCTTTGAATTGATACATCAGTGCTGAACGGGTTATTTGTAGTCCAGTTGGTACCATTGACATTGAACCTAAAGCTTTTTCCAGGAGGCAGCGAGCTGATAATAGGAGAGACACTCAAAGTATATGTTCCCAGTGGAACATTATAAATAATATATCCATTTGAAGTACTCGCTGCTGCGGAACTAATGGGAGAAATGCTGAAGCTTTGATTCGTAGCTTTATTCACTAATATGCCATCGGCAGCTCCAGATGATGTTTTCTTTAAAATCACTCTCACCGTAGGTATAGGCAAAGGACAAGCGGCGAGATCTTGACCATTGTCCACCCACCTAGTTTGATTATAGGTCTGGCTATTGGTATTAATATCTTTTTCCTCTCGCTCTTGATTTCCGGTATTGTCACCTCCGGCGTCCGTGACGCAACGTAAATTCCCGTCTGGAGCCCACTGAGGTGTCTGATCTAACGAAGTTCCGGCAAAACAATCAACACGTTGACCGGCGTAGTTATAGCAGATTTTTTTTAGAATATTTCCTTTTTCATCTTTTACGGTGCTTAGACGCCCAAATGCATCATAATCATAGATTGCTATATTTCCGGCTGGATCTGTTTCAGAAGTCATGCCAACCATCGGATCATAGGTATAAGTCCACATTTCTGCTTTCTTGGGATATACCCGAACTTCATCGATGATATTTTCTGGAAGTGTCATATTGTTTGCAAATGACAGTGTTTTGAGCTTCCAGACACCATTCTCCAGGTATCTATAATCAATTACGTAAACTTCGTTTGAAATCTTCTCATATGGAACCGTATAACCTCCAGTATAATATTTTTTTCCCGCAAATGGTGTACCTGACGCGTTGCCGATCTCCTCAAAGCCCTCATAAAAGAATTCCCGTTTTTCAGGAACGCTTATTGCCCATCCAGAGTAGGTTATCGAAAGTTCTTTACTTGGTATTCCCATAGATTCATAATCAGAAATTACCAATGTATAAGTTCCTGGTTGCATATTTGTGAAAGTTTCCGTTTGTGGGGACGTACAGGTAGTATTGGTACCTGATGCACATAATACTCCACCCTTTGATGATGGGCCATACAACGTGTATTGTAATTTATACATATACCCTACGCTTATCAGAAGTTTAAGTGTCATAGTGCCTCCTGTACTTGTAAAGGTGTAACTTGGATTCGAAGGAATTGAAACTGTTTTATATTGTTCTTGAATAGTATATACTGGGTCATAGCTTTTCGCATTGATAATTTTTGCTACTTGGTATTGGTTATCATAACCCCATATATAATTGACAGGCTTTTTGTCTTTTCGATATGACTCTAAAAGGTCGCCATAGGCATTATATCTTGAATATTCAATTTCCGGCAACGAACTATAGTGGGCATCCTTGGAGAATGTACCGCTTTGTATCTTAGACTCCTGGAACGAGGCTATAGCTATCGGCTGCAAAGTGTTAAGTTTGTACTCCTGCTTTTTCCAGGCGGAACTTTTATTATATACATACAAAGTAGCATCTATTACATTCGCTACAGTGGCATTTTCATTTTGCCTGATAACAATTTTTTCTACAATACTGTTTTTTAGTCCCAATTGGTTTTGGTAGGCAACGCCTAGAGAAATGTCGTCAGTGCCTGTAGCATACTCATAGCAATACTTATACTTGGTTTTTATATAAACCCCTTTTCCGTCCGGTTGTACGGTTTCCTTGATATTTCCACATGTATCATAAGTATATGTTGTGCGCTTCGTTACGCTTGCACCTGAATAAAGCTCATTAGTTTCTTCCTCTCGTAACCAATCCTGATAAACGGTGTCGGTAACAGATGCATAAGTTGTAGGAGCATACTGATCGTAATAGACCGACCTTATTTGATTTTTACCGCTTTCTCCGAAGTCATGTTCGTATTTAAATTTGCTCTCCCTTAATAACGTTCCATTATTTGCATAAGTGCTGACTATCGTTGGCCTCCCTCGCTTGAATGCCTTATTTGAATAGATAGTTCCTAATAGATTAGTAGTATATAAACTTATCGTGTTGGCAGTTGGTCTGCCATCCATAAACCCATTGTCATAATTCGTGTAAGTGTATTGGATTTTTCCAGCACCTTCTCTTTTCACGGCCACATTGGTGTAGGTGACATTATTTCCGTTATAATTTACCGGACTGAATCCATTAGCCAGAAATTTGGAATAATCATTAGTTTCTGGAATTATGTACTGAGGGATTCCTATTCCCAGAACCCCGCTAGACGTTGTAGGACTTCCGGGCACAGTATAATCGAAGCTCGTATTGGTCGCTAACTGATTGGCCGCAGGATAATATTTTATATTTCTTATACGCACTCCGCCAGCTATTGTGTTGACGGTACTCAAAATATGACCACTTAAGTCGTTATATTTGGAATAGGTATGCGGTTCATACTCAAATTCGGAATACCCGCCAAAAGGATAAAATACCTTGTTGAGTAATTCTGCCTTGACATACGACGTGTCAGGGGCCTTAAACGTAGTATATTGCTGCATTTTAGTCATATTGTAGGGTTCGGCAACCGACGAGAAGAAATCTTTATTGTTATAATAACCCCAATGATCTGTTTTCCTGCTCCCATAGCCGGGGAGAGGTATTGTGTTATTATATGAAAAGCTGTCAAGTGTTTGTGCTTGGCCATAACGTTTTTGAGTTACTTTTAATAACTGAAGACGGCTACTTGGACTTAATTGATAAGTAAAGTCAAATTGCTTGGTGAGATCGGCACCATCAAAATATTGAATGCTATCCAGTTTTATCAACACATTAGTTTCCAGCCAATTTTTAATCTCATCATAAGCTCCAAAGTTCCAACGCTGGCCAGCCGACAATTGAGCAGATTCGCTCGTATTGAATTTAACACTAACGCCGTTCGGAAATATTATACTCCCAAGTGTCCATTTTCTGTTCCATATCCCAGTTACCGCAGAAAAACTGTAGTAGTCTGGACTGTTTGCATCGCTGGAAGGAAAAATTTGTAATGGTTGATAGATTATAGCTGATGTACTTCCGTTATTCCATAGCATTGGACTCCACGCGTTGGCGCTTGTATAGATTTCTGGATTCAACCGGTTGTAATTGAATAATATTTGAGACCCTGTTTTTTTGTTAGTGATCCTGGTTATGTGCCAGGCGTTTGGGACAATGTCAAGATAACCAGGTTTGACGCTTCCGCTATACTTGGGTGTCGGAACATCCATAGAGTTCATTAAGAGAGAGCTTCGCGAATATTCAAGATATTGCTGATTCCAGGGAGCGTTAATATTTTCATTTCCAAAAATATATTCTATTCCATCGGTTGAAGTGATAATGAAGTTTTTTATAATTAACGGAATTGTGTAAAGGTATCTGAAATTGAAAGGAGGAGAAAGTGTATAGTCTACTACTGTTTGTGGACCCGTGTTTACTTTGATATCGTATAATTTTCCATCATTAGAAACGACTATCCATTTATTATTATGATCCAGATAAAACTTTCCGGAAATACTACCAACCGAGAATGTAAATTCATCAGGTGCCAGATCTTTAAATGGATAGAGATTATAGCCGAATAGTGTATAGTCAGGACTAGCGGAGAGTGGATATGGTGCGTTTGAAGTGGTGTTACCTCTGTTTGACATTGCAAATGCACTGGAGCTCCATTGCGTATTTTGAAGTAGTGATTTATTCGTGAAATAGGAAAAATCTGTTGTGTTAGCTATTGTTTCCTTTGTTACCGTAGTAGATGGTACTCCATTAGTATATATAGTAGTTCGCTCAATCTTTGTGCTAAAATCACGTATTTCATCGGGCTTACTTCTTACAATCCTGTGGACATAACCGGCGCCTGTTTCCAGGTCCCAACCATTCCCGACCCAACTGGGCAACTGATCTGGTTTTACACCGTTTGAGTTTACATAATTAAGAGAAACAGGAAACAGAATTCCCTCAAAGGTATAGTTAAATAAAGGACAGGATATGTTTACTTTCCCATTAAACGGATCGTTGTCTACTTGAATTGTTGTTTTATTTAATGCGACATCTGAAGATGCAGAAGCAGGGCTACTACTGACTTGGTTTATTTGCGCATTTAAAGAAATGGTTAGGGAAAACAATATTAGAAGCTGAATGCCCAGCTTAGTTAGGTAGTTGCACATACGTATTATGATGATGGTTTGTTATTGATTAATTGCGATAGAGTAAGGGATAAACATAGATTTCATATCAATCACATACCAGCGTTGTCACATTTGAATTACAACGTTGATAAAGACGAGATTGTCCCTTCGTCTAAACTTGATGCGATTTTGAAATTCCGATTACTAGAGAAGCTCGGTGATGTTAATCTATGGCTTGCAGTTTCGTCTTTGATTTGTGCAAGCTCTCTATCCGTTCTATTTCGATGAGGTCCAAGACTAATAGTAGATCTTTATTGGCATAAAAGCTAAAACAAGATGTGCTTGTCGGCCCTAAGCAGTCTAACTTTTCCATGGTATTAGGTTGTTGTTTTAAAGGTTTTGTTTAGAAAGCAGTATAATTATATTAAAAAACTCTATATGCAATTTAATGAATTAAATAGAAAAAAAATAATTTTTTTTTAATCAAAATTTGGTATTAATAACTCGTCACCAATCGTACAATAATTAAAAACCGTCTTTCAACGGTACTTGGTAGAAGGTCGACGTTATAATTTTGTGAAGCAAACACTTTGAGTAGATTTTTCAGTATTAAGAGCATGGAGCCAACCAGGATAGCAATAGTAGATGATCGCCCCTTTGTATCGGAAGGAATCGAAAAAGTACTCGCCGGGCAGGGCGGGTTTGAGATTGTCTTTCATGTGGAAAGGGGAGGGCAATTATTTAAGAAACTAATGTTCCTGACTATCAGAGAGCAGCCAAATATAATAATATTGAATATTCAGTTGCAGGGAATGAGCCGTTATGAAGTAATATTTCGACTTGGAAAGCAATATCCGGGTATAAACCGAAGAAATATTTGTCTTGACTATTAAGTAGTTTACTCACCGTCGCTTTGCAATTTATAAACACATCAGCATAGCCTGTGTTGCCATCCTCTTCCAGCTGAAAAATATATATAGAAAAGCCTTCCTTCAAAAAGAACCCCGAGCGCGGCAATTCTTTCTGGCAAAGGCTGGAAGTACAGTACAACTTCCAGACCATCCGCGCCACTCCAGACGGTCTGCGCCAGGCATTGCTGGACCTGGGTGCCAATGTAGCCTTTAAGCATACGCCCCGCCTGAGCACCGGCCTGGGCCAGAATTGGCAGGTAATCATCTTGGTTTTCTTTGTGATCCCGAATACATATTTGAACGCCTCACTCAGTCTATCATATGCAAGGTCTGTTGAATGAAAAATGGGAACACCCCGGGAGCAGGAAGCGTTTACCAGGAAATAATCATTTCCTTTCGGGTAATGCCCGGATCAGGGTAACAACCCTGCAGGATCGGTGAATAGAATTCATCTGATTGTAAAGGATTTTCATCATGAAGCGCATTGGTACCTTTATAGGAGAACCATGATTAACTCAATTGGTAGAATTTTTAAATAATTTATTTGCTATTATAATCCATTTTTTCTGTATTGAATGCAACAGAAAGTTTTATTCGTTTAAGTGGATGCCTTATGAAATGTAATCGTTTTTAAAAATAAAGCGACAGATTTTATATGGTTTTTTATCTTATAAAAAGGAATTTTAATAAAATTTATACACCAAAAAAATAAAAAAATAAGACTATTTATGAAATCGGTTACATTTTTTTTATATTATTGCAGATATTTTAACGGTATAATGAATATTTTATTGATTAGCGAAAGCTTGTTATGGATTGCTTAAACCGGCATTTTAATTTTACTTTTAAAAAATATATAAAATCAATTAAACTATGAACGTTCTTTTAGGTAATAAAGAATATTTTAAAGGTATCCCTCAGGTAAAATACGAAGGGCCCGAAAGTAATAACCCGCTTGCTTTTCACTGGTATGATGAGAACAGGGTGGTAGCGGGTAAAACGCTGAAAGAGCACCTGCGTTTTGCCTGCGCTTACTGGCATTCCTTCTGTAATGACGGTAATGATCCTTTTGGCCCGGGAACGCATATTTTTGAATGGAACAGCAATCCCGATGCTATACAGCGCGCTAAGGACAAAATGGATGCAGCTTTTGAATTTATAACCAAAATGAGCCTCCCTTTTTATTGCTTTCATGATGTGGATCTGGTAGATTATGGAACAGACGTACAGGAAAATGAAAAGCGCCTGCAGGCCCTGGTGGCATATGCCAAACAAAAGCAGAAAGAAAGTGGTGTTAAGTTATTGTGGGGCACTGCCAATGTTTTTTCCAGTCCAAGGTATATGAACGGAGCGGCTACCAACCCCGATTTTCATGTGCTGGCACATGCTGCGGCCCAGGTAAAAGCTGCTATTGATGCAACAATTGAACTGGGGGGGACGGGTATGTGTTCTGGGGCGGAAGAGAGGGCTATATGACGTTGCTGAATACCGATATGAACCGTGAAAAAGAACATTTTGCGCGTTTCCTTCATACTGCCAAAGATTATGCACGTAAAAATGGTTTTAAAGGTACCTTCCTGATAGAGCCCAAGCCTATGGAGCCTACCAAGCATCAGTACGATTACGATACCGAAACGGTGATCGGTTTTTTGCGCCGGTGGGATTTGCTGGGCGACTTTAAAGTGAATATCGAAGTAAATCATGCCACCCTTGCAGGGCATACGTTTCAGCATGAATTGCAGGTGGCTGCAGATAATAATGCACTGGGATCGTTAGACGCCAACCGTGGCGACTATCAGAATGGCTGGGATACTGATCAGTTTCCCAATAACCTGAACGAACTGACGGAAGCGATGCTGGTTTTTCTGGAAGCGGGAGGATTACAGGGCGGAGGCATCAACTTTGACGCCAAGATCCGGCGGTCGTCTACAGATCCGGTTGATCTCTTTTATGCGCATATAGGAGGCATGGATACTTTCGCCCGGGCACTGATTACAGCAGATGCAGTTTTAAATCATTCGGATTATAAACAGTTCCGCAGGGAACGGTATGCTTCTTTTGATACGGGAAAAGGAAAAGAATTTGAAGAAGGTAAGCTTTCAATTGAAGCGCTGCGTGCTTATGCCATTGAGGCCGGCGAACCCGCTCGTAAAAGTGGTAAACAGGAATACCTGGAAAATATCATCAACCGGTATATTTAGAGGCGATGCCCACAGGGCAGATGTTTGACAGCTTATAGTACCAGGAGCTGTTTTAAAAAAATCATAAGGTTATGCTGTTATTAGGTATTGATCTGGGTACCTCATCTGTTAAAGTAGCTGTTGTGGACGGGGCAACCCGGCAAACGCTTGCAACGGCGCAGTACCCGGACACTGAAAGAGACATTATTTCGCTTCAGCCGGGCTGGGCGGAACAATCGCCGGAGCGATGGTGGGAGGATGTAAAGATGGCGATAAAAAAAGTAAACCAAACAGGCCGGTACAATAAAAATGATATTGGTGCCATCGGCATATCGTATCAGATGCATGGCCTTGTATTACTGGATAAGGACGGAGGCGTTTTGCGCAATAGTATCATCTGGTGCGATAGCAGGGCGGTGCCTTATGGCGCCAGGGCCTTTGAGGCACTTGGCACAACCTATTGCTTACAGCACCTTTTAAATGCTCCCGGAAACTTTACGGCGGCAAAGCTGGCGTGGGTAAAAGAAAAGGAGCCGGATGTTTTTGAAAAGACAGATAAGATCCTGCTGCCCGGTGACTTTATAGCGCAACGTTTAACAGGCACCGTAACTACAACGCCTTCCGCTTTATCGGAAGGTATTTTCTGGGATTTTAAGAGCAACGCGCTTTCCGGGGCTGTAATGGATTATTTCGGGTTCGACAGGGAGCATATTCCTGAAGTAAAAGATGTTTTTACAACGCATGGAAATTTATCAAAAGCAGTAGCTGATGAATTATCGCTGAATGAAGGGATTCCTGTTTCCTACAAGGCCGGTGACCAGCCGAACAATGCGCTTTCCCTGAATGTTTTTGAGCCCGGTGATGTAGCTGCAACGGCGGGTACATCTGGCGTTATTTATGGTGTAAGTGACCAGCTGACATACGATGCTCAAAGCCGTGTCAATGGCTTCGCTCATGTAAATCACAGCAAGGATCGTACAAGGATTGGCGTGTTGCTTTGCCTGAACGGAACAGGCATCTTAAACCGGTGGATAAAGAATATGACCGGCAATACCGGCTATTCGCAAATGAATGAATTGGCTGCATCAGTAAAGCCGGGCAGTGAGGGATTGCTGGTATTGCCGTTTGGCAATGGCGCAGAGCGCGTGCTCAATAACAGGATCATTGGTGCGCACATCCGGTATATAGATCTGAATAAACACAGCAACGCTCATATGATCAGAGCCGGGCAGGAAGGCATTGCATTTTCTTTTCGGTACGGATTGGATATTATGCGCAGCAATGGCATGGAGCCGGCCGTTATTAAAGCCGGTCACACAAATATGTTTTTAAGCCCTGTATTTACTGAGGCTTTTGTAAACGCAACCGCGGTGCCGGTGGAGTTGTATGACTGTGACGGAAGCACAGGAGCTGCCTTAGGCGCCGGCATAGGATCTGGTTATTTTTCGGATACTGCTGATGCCTTTAAAAAACAGGAAGTATTAAATAGCGTACAACCAGCACAAACCCGTTTGTATGATGACTTATATGGAAAATGGAAGCAACTGCTGGATAAAGAATTGCAACAGGTTGCTGTATAACCAGCCGCATGGATCTATACTTAGAACGACAGAAGGAGTGCATTACATTTTCCATTTAGAATGGATAACAAAATAATGGGAGGAATAAATGTCCCCCTCAAGGAGGAGGGTGGCAAAGGCCGGGGGAGGCCTTCCCACTCTTCCGCCAGTCGGCGGATACTCCCGCCAGCCTACCGGCAGGCAGGCCAGCGGGAGAGATGCGGTCTTCAAAGAAATGTTATACACCCGGCAGAAGTATATATCCTGATGGATTCTTCAGTACCTTTTTGGCTGGCATGGCATATGCAGCGAAGCCACAGCGAAAAGCCTCGGTTTTTGTCTCACGAACTGAAAAAATGTTATGCATCCTTTTACGGATTACAGATAGCAGATAATGAACTGTATCAAAAATAATAATTTCACCTGGGGCCGACCAAAAAGTCTGTTTATAGTAGATTGTCGTCCTGAACTTGTTTCAGAATCTATTGACAATCAGATGCCATTTTAGATGCTGAAATAAATTCAGCATGACAAAAGGGACTTTTTGGTCTGATTAAAATGTCACGTCCGTATTAGAACACTGAAGTCAGTAGCCTGATGGGATCATTAGCGCCCGGATCGTTTTTTACAGATAAACAAGGTTTTGTTCTTATACTATTTCGATATAAAAAGAACACTGTTCCCTAGTGTCGTGTCAAGCCTAAATTTTCTCCCACTGAATTACGCAGATAATCAAATCATTCTGCGCTTTTCTGCGAAATCTGCCGGAAATATTGCCCTACACATTATAATGGACATGACACTATAGGCAATCATAAAAGCGTTGCATTATGCTCTATGAAATAACAAATAAGCCGGAGGTTATCAAAGCAAGTGTCAAGGAGTCTGACGAACCATGATTCGATTGTAATCTTACCCTCAGGGTGACATACCGTCACCTGCTGCCATATAAAAGTCTAAGCGGTATTATTGAGTCCTGATGGTTACTGATGCTGTGGGCAGGTTGTTGGATGCCGCCGTTAAGCGGATCACTCCTTTTCCTGTTGCGCGAACAATTACCAGGGCTTTTCCGCTAAATGCATTCCGTTCTCCGGAGGAAAAGGAGGTCATATCAGCAGGGTTCCCATTGTCAGTTGCTACAATTTCACCGGGCCCGCTTATCGAGAAGCGAATGCTGTTGTCAGCATCAGGTACTAAAGTGCCTTTATGGTCGGTAACAGCTGCTGTGATAAAAGAAAGGTCATTATTTCCAACAGCAATTGTATCCCTGTCTGCGCTTAAACGCAGCGCAGCCGGAGCTGCTGCGGTGTTTACAATATCCGTTGCCCATGGCTTTCCGTTTTTATAAGCAATCACTTTCAGTTCGCCGGGTTCATAAATAATACTGTCCCAGCGCAGGCGGTATTCAAAAGGAGCTTTCTTTTTTCTGCCAAGGGATTTTCCATTTAAAAATAATTCAGCTTCGTCACCAGAGGTAAATACATGCACCGGTGTTATTTTCCCGGTGCGGCCGGGCCATGTCCAGTGTGGTAAAAGATGTGCCATTGGCAGGTTTGGTCTCCATCTGGATTGATAGAGATAAAACCGGTCCTTTTTAAATCCCGCCAGGTCAATGATCCCTGAATAAGAGCTCCGCGCCGTATAATAGGGGGTAGGCTCCCCTAAGTAATCCCAGCCACTCCATACAAATTCGCCGGCTACATAGGGATTGTGATCCTGGGCGGCAAACACTTTATCCGGTGAAGCGCCAAATTGTGCCGTATAGAGATCATAAGCACTGACAAAACTGTTTTGCGGATCACCACCGGTAGTATCGCTTACGGGCGCACTGATACCGCTGGTAACGGGAAAAATATAGGTGTCCCGGGTGCTTAACGTGGATGCGGTTTCGCTGCTTACGATCATTTTGCCGGGAAATTTTTGATGGAATGCAGGGTACAGCGGAGTTGTTTTTATTCCTTTTAAATGAGCATAGGCCGGTGCATCACGGATACCTTCCCCCTGGTAATTCAGGCTGATGATATCCATAACCGCCGGAAAAGGCATATCGGGCTTTGCATAGTTCATGGATGCGGTTGCAGGCCGGGTGCTGTCTTCATCCTTTACAATAGCATGTAGTTTTTTTGCTATCGCAGCGCCTTCTTCCCCGGTATATTGCTCGCCTACTTCGTTGCCAAAGCTCCACGCAATTACAGACGGATGATTACGGTCGCGCCTTATGAACGACCTGATATCTGCTTCGTGCCAGTCTTTAAATATCAGATGAAAATCGAGCGGCGTTTTACCTTTTTCCCAGCAATCAAATACTTCATCTATTACCAGAAAGCCCATCCGGTCAGTAAGATCCAGTAACTCCGGAGCCGGGGGGTTATGCGCCAGCCGGATGGCGTTGCATCCCATTTCCTTTAACAGTTCCAGCTGTCTTTCTGCCGCTCTTGTGTTAAAGGCTGTGCCTATTGCGCCCAGATCATGATGCTGGTTAACGCCCTGAATGCGCACCGGCCGGCCATTCACTATAAGTCCTTTGTCTGCATCAAATGTTAACTCCCGGATGCCAAACCGGGTTTCATATTCATCTATCAGCTTGCCTTGCCGGTACAAACGGGTCACTGCTACATATAAATTGGGATTTTGCATGGGCGGCGGCCCCCATAGTAAAGGATCTTTTATCTTAACGGTGTTCTCAACAGTTGTTTTACTGCGGGCATTGATATTGATTGCACGGGCCGGAAATGAAGCGATCTTATTGCCTGTTCTTTGTGATTGGTTGTTCAGCAAAAAAATATCTGTTACCGTATTGATTTGCTCATTGGCATCAGATGTGTTTTCAACCTGGGCAGTTAAGCTTACTGTTGCGGAGGCTGCCGATACATTGTTTGTGCGGATAAAAGTGCCCCAATGTGCTATATGCAGCCGGTTTGTTTTTACCAGCCAAACGTTCCGGTAAATGCCTGCGCCGGGATACCAGCGGGAGGAGTTTGCCGGATTGTCCAGGCGGATGGCAAGCTGGTTATCCTCACCCGGTTTAATATAGGGTGTAAGATTTATCCTGAAGGAATTATACCCGTAAGGCCAGCCTCCGGCAAGCATTCCGTTGATCCATACCATAGTATAGCTCATGGCGCCGTCTATATCCAGATAGATATTTTTGTTTTTGTCTGATTCGGGTATATTTATTTTTCTGCGATACCAGGCTACTCCCTGGATGGGCAACCGGCCCATACCGCCGCCAACGATGGCATTTTCCTCTTTATAGAAAGGCCCTTTAATGGCCCAGTCATGTGGCAGTGATACGGATGCCCATCTTGAATCATCAAAATTATTTTGAACAAACGCAAAGTCTTTACCGGGGTTGCCTGGTGGCCGCTGGTAATGTGCTGCAGGATCCTTAACAAACTCATTGATTGCGGGCAATATCCAGTTCTTTAATGACCGGGCTGATGAAATCACAACAGCTGACTCCGTAGCCCTGGTATCTGCCACCTTATTATCGTTCCTGTCAAAGCTTTGCGGCCATTCATCATAGATCAGTGTGTCCGGCTCTTTTGTATAACGCATAAAACGCCAGCCCTCATTCAGGCAAATGCGCTCACGTGCCGCAGGCTGGGCTGCAGGTGGCTGTGCACAAAGCCGGAATGCAGGCAGGGATACGGCCAGCAAAGTGATGATAAAAATTATTTTTTGTCTGTATATGCTCTGTTTAAAAAGTAATGGCGACATAATAAAGAAGTATATAATATCAGATCAGTAAAAAAAGGATTCGTATCAAAAGTTGTCATTTAAGAAGTGGCAAAAAAGTAATGCCGGCCTGAGCCAACCATAAATGCGTTTGCATTTAGGTTCATTGAAATAACAAATTCTTTTCAATCGTCACCCCGCATTCCGCGATAGCGGGAGAAGTCGAGGGATCTCTGTAATATCAGAGATTCCTCCGCTCGTTTTGCTTTTTGGCAAAACTTCGGTCGGAATGACATTCCTCATGTAGATTCATTTCTCAACAACTTAGAGCACATGTCATTACCAGACACAAATAAAGGGCATTAAGTTCATTCGGATGACAAGTTTTTTTTTAAATCGTCATCCCGACCAAACGCGCTTTCAGCGGGTGCGCAGAGGGGATCTGATCTGTTACAGAGATCTCTCCGCTCGTTCTCCGAACTCGGTCGAGACGACGATCTTGTATATTGTTGGCTTTCAATACAATAAGATACCTGTCATTAACAGCCTGATGAAGGCTGCTTTTAGTCACCTCCGCTTTGCTTCAGATATGACAACTTCTTTTTTAAAACAGCTTCCTGTACCTATCATTATCAGAAATCCTGTTGTAACCAGGTTTACTGGTATGCGGGGTTTTGATAGGCTTTCTTTTCATCTGCGCTCATATCCATCCCATCCAGCTGCGACTGTGGTATCGGGCGCAGATAGTACTGGGCTGTTATTGTGCGTGAAAAAGTACCTACGGTATGATCCTGCCAGTCGTTGGGATTGGTTTTGCCCGCAATTTCAAAACTACTGCTGAGCTCAATCCATTTTTGTGTGCGCACCAGGTCCAGCCACCTGTAACCTTCGCCATAGTATTCACGTGACCTTTCTGCAAGAATATAATTGATATCGATATTGGCGGGTGTTGCTGCAATCATAGCAGCACTGTTATCCTGCGTTTTGGCAATATTGCCTCCATTATCCCAGCGCCATTTACCGGCACGGGCACGGATTATATTAATAAGCCCTCTTGCAGTACCATCATTGGCATAGGTTCCTGTTACGGCTTTTGTAGCAGCGCCTTTAACAGCGGCTTCAGCAGCTATAAAAAACAGCTCAGAGAATTTGGCAACCGGAAAGGGGCGGGTGATACTTCCGTTAGGAGCACCTAAACCGCCATTGTTATCTGTACGATAAGGGCCCAGTTTCCAGTTGCCGGGGTAACAGATCCTGCTGATGGCGCTGGGCTCTATTACAAAATCGGCCCTGCCGGGTAAAACCCCTGCACCAACGGTACTGTTAAATCTGGTGTTGGAATAGTCCACCCCGCCAACGTCATTTTTCAGGAATGTGAGAATGGCATCACCGTTGGATACCGGCAAAAAATTGGCATTATATAAATGCTGGGGTATTGCGTTGTTTACTTTTAAACCTGCTTCCACCCAGTTGCTGCGGTAGCTGGTCACAAATGTGCCGTCAAAACGCGAGTCATTGTCCTTATCCGCAAACGTGTTTTTGAATATTCCGTGAGGGGGCGCCAGCATGGTCCAGGGGCGCCCCAGGGATTGTACTGCAGCACGCTGCACAGAGTTTACCGCATTCCATGAACTGCCGGAACTGCTGCTTTTTATATTGGTATAGTTCCATTGCTCAAACCACTGGGCAAAATTATCTGTTCCGAAACCACCGCTACTGTAATTCAGATCACCGCCATTATAAATGCTGCTGCTTTGTGTATGATCGGCATATAGCAGGAGCTCATTGTTCCTGTCGTTAGTGGCTACATTTACATCATAAAAAGTGGCCTGAAGCCCAAAATTGGTTCCGGCATTCTGAATACCATCCGTAGCTGTATTATAAGCCTGTTGAAAATACCAGGCAGCATCATGACCGTCCGGATCGGTTCTTGCAGCTTCGGGGTAGGTGGGAATATTGTTGGGATTTTGCAGCCACCAGCCGTAAGTAAGATAGGCTTTGGCCAGGTAAAGACGGGCGGCTGTTTTGGTAACACCACCAGTAACGCGCCCTGCATCTGGCAATTGCTGCGTTGCCGTAAGCAGGTCCGGAAATATGGCTTTCGTATATACTTCAGGCACTGTATTGCGTTTTGAAGTTCTTATTGTGGATGTATTAAATTTCAGTTCACCTGCACCCAGGTCCAGCGGCACTCCGCCAAAGGTTTGTACCAGCAGGAAATAATCGAACGCCCTGAAGAACCGGGCTTCAGCAATTAAGGCATCGGCAACGCCAACAGCAGCACCGTTTTCAATAACACCGCTTGCCGTATTTATTGCGGGGAAGGCAGCACCCCAAAGGACCCCTGTATTGCTGGTGCTGGGGTCAATATCTCCTACACCTGAAAAATCCAGGTTTTTTACATTGCCGTCTGAGTTTTGCCCCCAGGTAGCTTCATCGGTACTGATTTCATTGGCATTGAGAAAATAGCCGTTGCCATACATTAACCTGAGGTGGCCATACAGAGAGGTGATGCCGCCTTTAACACCCGCTTCTGTTTTAAAATAATCCGGGGTAAAAATAGCTCTGGGGTTCTCATCAAGAATTTTGGAGCAGCCGGAGAGGCATACAGCAGCAAAGGCCGTTAATAAAAATGCGTGCGTATATAATCGTTTCATGATTCTGTATTTTAGAATGTTACATTAATGCCCAATAAATAGTTGCGTGTGGCAGGGGTGTTATAACCCACGGTCAGCAATCTTCTTTGTCCGTAGTCATATGCTACAGCCATATTGGAACTATCATTAGCGTATGAATTGGTTTCCGGATCCATGCCGGACTCTTTATGATAAGGTGAAAAGAATACAAAAGGATTTTGAACCGTACCATAAATGCGCATTCTGTCTATACCAATGGATCTCATCCATTTTTGAGTGAAATTATATCCCAATGACACGGTGCGGATCTTCATATAGGATGCATCAAAGTATCCAAGTGTAGATCCGTATTTCGGATTGTTGCTGTTTTTGGGACCACTGGGATCGGGATATTTTCCACCGGGGTTATCTTCTGTCCAGTAATCAATTTTTATTTGCCCTCTGCGCCCGTCTTCCAGGTTCAGGTAACCGTTTGACCCGTATAATGTGCTGTTAAGGATACCGCCGTGCTGAAAAGTTCCTACAATGGTCAGGTCAATATTTTTGTAAGCTACCCTTGTATTAAAACCTCCCAGCCAGGCAGGGTCGGCATCCAGGATCTGCCTGTCATCAGACCCGATCACTCTTGCAGGGGAGCCGTCTGCGTTATAGGTGCCGGTGTATAATACCTTTATCATTCCCACCTGCCCGCCACTTCCTTCATATTCCTTTACGGCAGTGGCTTCATCGGCCTGCCAGATGCCGATCCTCTTATAATCAAAGATCACATTTAAAGGATGGCCCACAAAAAGCCAGTTGCTTTCATCCCGGGTCTGGCCGGAAGCAAGGCTTACAATCCTGTTTACATTCCGGTAAATATTTACACCGGCTTCCCATGTCCATCCGTTTTTGTTATCAAGTATGATCCCGTTCAATGAAAGTTCCCAGCCCTTGTTCTGTGTGGAACCAACATTTCCTGTATAACTGCTTACGCCTGATGTTGCGGGCAGCCCAACACTCAATAACAGATCTTCTGTTTTTGTAATGTAATATTCTGCCGTACCAGATAAACGGTTCTGGAAGAGGGAAAAATCCAAACCTAAGTTTTGGGTCTTGGAATATTCCCAACCTAAATTTGGGTTGGGCAACTGTGTTACGTAATATCCGATCGCATTGGTTGCGCCATAGTTATAGGGCCTTGTGCTCAACAGCCCTAAGGTAGCATACGGTGCTACGGATTGGTTGGAAGTTTGCCCGTAACCTGCACGCAGCTTTAAAGCATTGATCCAGGTGACATTTTGCAGAAACGACTCTTTATTGATGTTCCAGCCTGCAGATATTGCGGGATAGGTGTGCCATTTATGACCGGGCGCCAGTCTTGAGGAAGCATCTGAACGTACCGTTGCGCTTACCATGTAGCGATCAGCATAGGAATACATAATGCGCCCCATATATGACATCAGGCCGCTTTGCCAGTAGCTTTGATTGTTAGGGTCGATCGTAATATCATCATTGCTGCCTGAAGATGTTTGCCCCAGGTTGAAATACTGAAAATTATCCCCGGCTATATTTCTCCTGCTTATGGAAGAGCTGTTATAGGTAATCTGCTCCGCGGAATACAGGGCTACCGCATTTATTTTGTGCTTTCCCGCAAAGGTTCTGTCGTAAGTAAGTAAATTTTCAATGGTCCATTGTGTGGTAAGCGCATTGCTGATGGATGCGGAGTTAGGGTTTGCAGGGTCCGAGTTAAAAACGCCGATACCGGTGTAACTGCCGGTATTGCTGGTGCGGTAGTTGCCCCCTAAATTAACACGGGCCTTTAAGCCCTGAACGCCGGGTATCTTCAACTCTCCATATACCGAGTTATAGGAACCAAAGGCTTTTGTTCTGTTAACATACTGATCGCCGAGCGCCCCCATTGTTCCTCTTGTGTACACCCACTGAACGTCCTGTGGCATGGCTACTACTCTTTTAAAAGAGCCGTCTTCATTATAGGGATTGGCCAGGGGCGACATGCTTAATACGCCATACATACCCAGGTTGGCGCCATCCGTTATATTATAATTATTGTTTGAGGTAAATCCGATACGGAACAGTTTGCCTATTTCCTGGTCCAGTGAAGCCCGTATGGAAAAACGGCTGTATTGAGATAAGGGGATAGGGGCTTCATCCTGATAGTAGCCAACGCCTACCTTATACTGGCTTTTTGCGGTGCCGCCTGCAACGCTCAGGTCGTGGTTTTGTACAATGGCGTTCCTGTAAAACAGATCCTGCCAGTCCGTATTCACGGCTCCGGAAGTATCTTCATCTGCTCCCGGGTTTTTATTTAAACCGGCTCTTTTGCGTAATGCCAGGTATTCGGGTGTTTCCATCATCGGGTATTTGATTGCCTGCTTAATGCCATAGTAGCCGCTATAGGTTAGCTGGGCCTTTTGCCCCCTGTTGCCTTTATTGGTGGTGACCAGTATCACCCCATTGGCGCCACGGGAGCCGTATATAGCGGTTGCGGAAGCATCCTTCAGGATATCGATGCTTTTAATGTCTTCAGGGCTGATATCGGCAATGGTTCCCGCAAAGGGAATGCCGTCTAATACGATCAGCGGGTCGTTGTCGGCATTTATGGATCGTGTGCCCCGGATGCGTATCTGCATGGTGGCGCCCGGTTTGGTAGATGTTTGTGCCATCTGTACGCCCGCAATACGGCCCTGTAAGGCCTGGGAGATGTTTGCAGCGGGTATTTCATTGAGTTTTGCTCCGCTGATGGATGCTACAGAGCCCGTAACTGCCTCTTTACGCTGGTTACCATACCCGATAACGACCACGGTATTCTGATCACCGGCGTTTTGTACCAACAGGACGTTTACAACAGAGCGTTGATTTATTTTAAATTCCTGTGTTATGTAACCAACTGAAGAAATAACCAGGGTGCTGTTTGCCGGGGCCGTAATAACAAAGTCGCCTGAATTATCGGCGATGACACCGTTGGTAGTGCCTTTTACCTGTACAGAGGCCCCGGACACCGGTTCTCCCGCTTCGTTACTGATATGTCCCAATATTTTGTTACTCTGGGCGTAAAGATGGCCGGACAGCAGCAATAACAGCACTGCCAGACCAGCCATCTGAGTGATTCTGGGCTGCAGTCTGGCGGGTATTGCCTTTTGCAATTTAACAAGCAATGTTTGCATAAAAATGGATTTTTTTGAATATGAACAGACTTTAAACGATTACATCTTTTTTTCTAAAAATTGTTGTTATGATCCTCAAAAGCAACTATAGCGATCTTTATGAGCCATAGCTTCCCGGCTAGTTTTAAATACGAATAGCATCGTTATAATTACCTCAAAAGTGCTATAAAAGCAAGCATACGCCTCATTTAAACTTGTCGTCAGCCCTTCAAAAGGCAGCACAATAACAAATTCAGGCGCTAAAATAATAAGTTTTTTGTAAAAATGAAACCGATTACAATATTTTTTTTCTTATTTTTACTTTTTATTGAAAAAATCAGGTATATGGCCAAGGAAAAAGATGTAACGATATATGATCTTGCCAATGAATTGAATATTTCTGTTGCAACCGTAAGCCGGGCTTTAAAAGATGACCCGGTTGTAAGTAAGAAAACAAAAAAGAAGATCTTCGATCTGGCAGAGAAGATGGGCTACCGCACCAATTTGTTTGCCCGTAACTTAAGAACCGGCGCTACCCGTACCATCGGCTTTCTGGTGCATGAACTGAACAGTAATTTTATAAATTCTGTGCTTTCCGGGGTGGAAAAGATTACTACTGAAGCCGGTTATGATCTGATTATTGCGCACTCTTCAGAAAGCTATACGAAAGAGGCGGCAAATGCAAGAAACCTCTTTGATAAGAGAGTGGACGGGCTTATTGCTTCGCTCTCTTTCGATACCAGGAGCACCGACCATTTTCGCCCGTTTATTGATAAAGGGGTACCGGTTATATTTTTTGACCGTGTGGAAAAAGTTAAAGACACTACTGTTGTTGTTATTGATAATTACAAATGCGGCTACGAGGCCACCAGCCACCTGATAGAGCAGGGATGTAAAAAAATACTGCATGTTACTTCCAGCCTTAGCAGAAATGTGTATGCTGAAAGGTACAGGGGCTACCGGGACGCGTTATTTGATAATGGCATCAGCCTTGATGAGAAGCTGGTGGTTGTAAATGATCTTAGTGAAAGGGCCGGCATCGAATCTGCAAAAAAAATGATGGCAATAGATCCGCTGCCGGACGGCGCTTTTATTACCAACGATTTTGTGGCGGCAGCATTTATTAAAGCCTTAAAAGAACACGGCATCTCTGTTCCGGGCGATGTGGCGGTTGTAGGCTTTAATAACGATGCGATCGGCCACCTGATAGAGCCCACGCTTACTACGATCAACTACCCGGGCATTGAGATGGGCGAAGTGGCTGCCACAGCATTGATCAATCATTTAAAAGGTGTGAGTAACATCAGCCGGATCAATACTGTGATTATTAATTCTGATCTTATTGTCAGGGAATCCTCTCTTAAAAAGGGAAAATGATACCGGTATTTTTTTGATTGCTGTAATGATGAAGAGCTGCTTTTTATATATTTTTCTGATGGCTTCCTTATGTTTGAAAGCGGAGAATGGTTACGAACTCTGGATGCGTTATGTAAGAGTACAGAACCCTGTATTGCTGAAGCAATACCAGTCTGCATTAAAGTATTATGCTATCCAAACAACCTCAGCCACCTTATCAGTTGCTAAAAACGAACTCTTAAAAGGCATTGAGGGCTTAACAGGAAACAGAATCAACGAAACACAGGGTACAGAAAATAATAGTATTATTGCCGGTACTCCTGCCTCATCCGCTTTTATTAAGCGCTTTTTAGACGCGGGCAACTATCATCCAGGCAAAGAAGGTTATATCATTCAGTCAGAAAAAACAGGCAGCAAAAGCAGGATCGTGATCGCTGCTGATAATGATATCGGCGTGCTGTATGGTGTTTTTGCCTTTTTACGGCTGCTGCAAACCGAACAGAATATTCATGACCTGTTTATAGAAAGCAGCCCGAAGATACAATACCGTATCCTGAATCATTGGGACAATCTGAACCGGACAGTTGAACGGGGTTATGCGGGCGCTTCTATCTGGAACTGGCATACGCTGCCGGACTATATTGATCAGCGGTATATAGATTATGCACGGGCCAACGCATCCGTTGGTATTAACGGAACGGTGCTCACGAATGTAAATGCAAATTCATTAACACTTACAGCTCCTTACCTTCAAAAAGTCAAAGCGCTGGCAGATGTCTTCCGTCCATACGGTATTAAGGTTTTTCTTACCGCAAAGTTCAGTGCGCCGGAAGAGATCGGCGGGTTGAAAACGGCCGACCCGCTGAATGCGGAAGTGAAGAACTGGTGGCGTCAGAAATGTAATGAAATATATGCGCTGATCCCTGATTTCGGTGGTTTTCTTATCAAAGCCAATTCTGAAGGGCAGCCAGGGCCGCAAGGCTATGGCAGAACACATGCAGATGGCGCTAATCTATTTGCAGATGCGCTGGCCCCGCATGGCGGGATCGTAATGTGGAGGGCTTTCGTGTATGATGTACGGGTGCAAAACACCAACGAGCACTTTGGGGAAGGTCATCAGGAAGCAACCGGGAATGCGATCGCCGCCGAAGACCGTTTTAAGCAGGCGTATGATGAGTTTAAGCCGCTTGATGGAAAATTCAGAAAAAATGTTTTGCTGCAGGTAAAGAACGGGCCGATCGATTTTCAGCCGCGTGAGCCTTTTTCGCCATTATTTGGTGCAATGCCGCAAACGCCGCTTATGATGGAATTCCAGCTTACGCAGGAATATCTGGGGCAGGGCACGCACCTGGTATATGAAGCGCCATTATTTAAAGAGTGCCTCGATGCAGACACCTATGCAAAAGGCAGCGGATCTGCTGTTGCAAGGGTCATCGATGGGTCGCTTAACGACCATCCTGTAACAGGAATAGCGGGTGTAGCCAATATAGGGAATGACATTAACTGGACGGGTCACCCCTTTGGGCAGGCCAACTGGTATGCCTTTGGCCGGCTGGCGTGGGATTATCATCTGTCATCCGCACAGGTTGCCGAAGAATGGTTACGGCAAACTTTTTCAAACAATAAGATTTTTATAGCCGCAGCTCAAAAGATCATGCTTGCGTCCAGGGAAGCAGTGGTGAACTATATGACACCGCTTGGGCTGCATCATATTATGGGTACCGGGCATCATTATGGCCCAGCTCCCTGGGTGGATAATGCCGGGCGGGCAGACTGGAACCCGGTGTACTATCATAAAGCGGATGCGGCAGGGATCGGGTTTGACAGAACAGCCGCCGGCAGCAATGCATTGGCGCAATACCAGCCGGAGGTGCAAAAGCAATGGAACAATAGAAGCACCTGCGATGAAAAATATTTATTGTGGTTTCATCATGTTCCGTGGAGCTTTAAAATGAATACCGGCCGGAGCCTGTGGGATGAATTGTGCTATAAATATAACGCCGGTGTTGATTCAGTAAGGTGGATGCGGGAACAATGGAACAGGCTGAACGCTTATGTGGATGCAGAAAGATTCACCAGCATTAAACTATTGCTGGGCATACAGGAAAAAGAAGCCGTATGGTGGCGAAACGCCTGCCTGCTGTATTTTCAAACGTTTTCCAAAATGGCCATACCATCAAAGTATGAGCAGCCCGATAAAACATTAACGTACTATAAATCCCTCAAATTCCTTTATGCACCCGGTATAGGTGGAAATTTATAAGTTGTGAAGCGAAGTGTTCTTTTAATATTATTTATCGCTGTGCAAACGGGTATATTGTTTGCACAACATTTTGTTTCGCAAACAAATACCGGATCGGATTTCCCGGTAGCATCTGGGGAAGGAGTTGCTGCCATTTATGTAGATAAGGAGGATGACTGGCTGGTGCATAAAGCTGCTGCTTTGTTGCAACAGGATATTGCAGCCGTAACCGGTAAGAAACCTGAAATGGTTGCGTCTCCTTTTTCTGCCCCCGACGTTATTGTTATTGGCACCCTTGCGGGGTCAAAAGCCCTTCAGCAATTAATAGCAGCAAAAAAGATCAGTGTTGACCGTATTAAAAATAATTGGGAGGCATTTAAGGTGCAAACCATCAGCAATCCTGTTAAGGGCGTCCGGAATGCTTTGGTAATTGCCGGAAATGATAAGCGGGGTGCAGCATATGGAGTGTTTACCTTATCCCGGCAATTAGGTGTATCACCGTGGTATTGGTGGGCAGATGTGCCGGTAAAAAAGAAAGCGGAAGTGTTTGTGAAGAAAGGCGCATATACTTATGGCACCCCGTCTGTAAAATATCGTGGTATTTTTATCAATGATGAAGCGCCAGCATTCAGTGGTTGGGCCAAAGAGAAATTTGGAGGCATCAATCATCGTGTTTATGAGCACGTATTTGAACTGTTGCTCCGGCTGAAGGCAAATTATTTATGGCCCGCCATGTGGGGAAATGCTTTTAATGACGATGATACGCTCAATGCTGTTCTGGCCGATAAGTGGGGCATTGTAATGGGTACTTCGCACCACGAACCCATGCTGCGTGCACAACAGGAGTGGAAGCGTTACGGCAGCGGTACATGGGATTATACAAAAAACGATTCGGTATTGCGTGCTTTCTGGAAAAAGGGTATTGAAAAAATGGATCATCACGAAAGCATTATTACTATTGGAATGCGTGGTGATGGCGATGAGCCAATGACCAGCGGCACTGCCATAGATCTGTTGGAACGCATTGTTGCAGATCAGCGAAACATTATAGAGGAAGTAACCCGTAAGCCCGCCCGGGAAACCCCGCAGCTTTGGGCATTGTATAAAGAAGTGCAGGACTATTACGACCAGGGTATGCGTGTACCGGATGATGTTACCTTATTATTATGCGATGATAACTGGGGAAATATAAGACGGCTGCCAAAGCTGAACGAAAAGCCCCGAAGCGGCGGATATGGCATTTATTATCATTTTGATTATGTTGGCGGCCCCAGGAATTATAAATGGATCAATACCAATAATATTGCACGGGTCTGGGAGCAGATGCACCTTGCCTATGCATACAATGCAAGGCAGATATGGATCGTCAATGTTGGCGATCTGAAACCGATGGAATTTCCTGTTTCTTTCTTTCTGGATTATGCTTACAATACAGATCAGTGGACCGCAGAGAACCTGAATGTGTACTATCAGCAATGGGCAAAGGAGCAATTCGGAGCAACCTGCGCGAAAGCAATTGCTGCTATTCTTGAAAAGTATGCACAATATGCATCAGGAAAAAAGCCGGAGTTGCTGAATGCTGAAACGTACAGCCTTGAAAATTATAATGAAGCGCAGAGAGTGACAAAGGATTGGAATACCTTGCTGGCGGATGCAGGTGAAATAAACAGCAGACTGCCGGAAACCTATAAGGCTGCTTATTTTCAGCTGGTATTGCATCCCGTAAAAGCCTATTCCAATCTTCAGCATTTATATACAGCTGTTGGCTGGAATCATTTTTATTATCAAAGGAACGACCCGCTTGCGAACAGGTATGCAGAGGAAGCAGAAAGATTTTATAAGAAGGATTCATTGCTGACTATTGAATATCACCAACTGAATAATGGTAAGTGGAATCATATGATGGACCAGAAACATATTGGTTACACGTACTGGCAGGAACCTCCTGTACAAAAAATGCCTGAAGTAAAAAAGGTTACTGGTTCAGCTGCCCAAAGTATCAGAACCATTCCCCCTTCGGTAACAACAGCTCAGAAATTAATACCATCAGGAACAACGGGTACTGTTTTTTATGAAAAGGATGGGTATGTTTCCATAGGGGCATCTCATTTTACAATAAAAAAGGATACTGCCGGTATTTACTGGAAAAACATACCCGGTATTGGCAGAGAGGGCGATGGTATTACCGCCTTTCCGGTGACGGCTTCCATACAGGGTATTCACTCTGCTGCGCCGTATTTGCAATATGATTTTTATACCTATGATACCGGGGTCGTCATACTGAATGCCTTTTTTTCTCCCACACTTAACTTTCATAATGATTCAACAGGCCTGCAGTACGCCGTTTCAATAGACAATGATGCTCCACAGATTATTTCTGTCAATAAAGATGAAAACCAACCGGGCGTTTGGGATAAATGGGCGGCCGATAATTGTATTATAAAAACTACTAAACATTTTATAAACAAAGCCGGTAAGCACAGTATAAAATACCGGATGATCAGCCCGGCTGTAGTATTGCAAAAAATAGTACTTGATCTGGGCGGACTGAAGCCATCTTATCTTGGTCCGCCGGAAACGATTTTCAACAATAAATGATTACGGATATGATAAAAAGAAAATTATTTATTCTTTCTGTTCCGGCTCTTTTGCTGGCTGGTTGTATGGGCAGCAAAAGGATGATGGCGCAACCAATACCGTCATTAAAGGAACTGTTTAAGAATGACTTTCTTATTGGCACAGCGATGGATGCCAGACAGATACGGAAGGAAGATGCGGTAGCTGATGCGCTTATTCAACAGCAGTTTAATGCTGTAACACCAGAAAACTGTATGAAAGCCGAGAATATCCAACCAGGCTGGGATACTTATGATTTTGATCTGGCAGATCAGCTTGTGGCGTATGCACAAAAGAACAATATGAAAGTAAATGCACATACGCTGATATGGCATAGCCAGTTGCCTGCTTTTCTTCATAAAATACAGGATGCCGATTCTGTGCGTATGTATTTCGAAAATCATATAAGCACGGTTGCCGGCCGCTATGATGGCAAAGTGTATTCCTGGGATGTGGTGAATGAAGCGCTGAATGATGATGGTACTTTGCGCAAATCAGTATTCCTGGATAAATTGGGCGATAACTACATTGTTGAAGCCTTCCGGCTGGCACAAAAAGCCGCACCGCATACAAAGCTGTATTATAATGATTATAATATTGAACAGCCGGCAAAAAGGGCAGGTGCTATTGCCATTATCAAAAAGATACAGGCCGCCGGTGTGCGTATTGATGGCGTAGGCATTCAGGGGCACTGGAAAGCAGGAGCCGTGCCTCTGAAAGACGTAGAAGAAAGCATTAAAACGTTTGGTGCTCTGGGCATTGAAGTGCTGTTTACAGAGCTGGATTTAACGGTGCTGCCCAATCCCTGGGATCATAGCACGGCCGATGTGAGCGCTACTGCGCAGGGAAATGAAAAGATGAACCCCTATGCGACCGGTCTGCCGGATACGGTTCAGCAAACCCTTGCAAAATCATATGAAGACCTGTTTAAGCTTTTTGTAAAATATAAGAAGCAGATAGGCCGCATCACTTTCTGGGGGGTTAACGACGGGCAGTCGTGGCTGAACGACTGGCCGATCAGCGGGCGTACCAACTACCCTTTATTGTTTGACAGGAGCTTTAAGCCCAAGTCTGCTTTTTATAAGGTTATTGCAACGGCAAACGGCCGGTAATAAATTTTCATCTTCTAAAAATAGTTTATGAATGAACAGGGTTTCACAGCAGGGGAGCAGGTAATAACAACTACATCCCGTATTCCCGGGAAGCTTTCGGTATATGAAAAGATGGGTTATAGCCTGGGCGATCTTGCAGCCAATCTCGTTTTTCAGACATTAATGACTTACCTGGCCTATTTCTATACGGATATTTACGGCCTTGAGCCCAAACATGCTTCTGTGCTGATACTGATCGTAGGATTGGTTGCGGCGTTTGGATTTAATCCCATCATTGGTGCACTGGCAGACAGAACCAATTCCAGATGGGGAAAATTCCGCCCTTGGATCTTATTTACAGCAATACCGCTTGGAATAGTGGCATTGCTTGCTTTTAGTACTCCTGATTTTTCTTATAAAGGCAAAGTGATCTACGCGGTGGTTACCTATACTTTGTTACTATTGTTATATGCGGCCAACAACCTGCCTTATTCCGCGTTAAGCGGTGTTATAACAGGCGACATGAAAGAACGGAACAGCTTATCGTCCTATCGGTTTGTAGCGGTAATGTTTGCACAATTCTTTGTACAGGTCTTTATGCTGGCCATTATTATATCAGCCGGCCACGGAGATAAATCCTTGGGAATAGAAAAAGTGATGACATGGCTGGCCGTCATCGGAACGGTTCTATTGCTGATTACCTTCTTTACTACCAGAGAGCGTATTGTACCCGCCCCCGGGCAAAAGTCGAGCCTGAAGGAAGACCTGGGAGATCTGTTCAAAAACCGGCCATGGATCATCATGCTGGTGCTCACCACGCTGGTATTTATCACGCTTTCCATGAAAGGCGGTTCCTATGTTTATTATTTTAAAAATTACGTGGATAAGGACAGCCTTACTGCTTTTATAACTCCTTTTATGCGCTTTTTTTCCGGCATAGGTCTCAATGTGTTTGAAGAGGACCCGGTATCTGCAGGTTTCGGATTATTTAATGCCGGAGGTATTATTTTCATGATCGTAGGGATCATGCTCTCCCGGCGCTTTGCCAACAGGTATGGAAAGCGGGATGTGTTTGGTATTGCATTATTCATATCTGCCTTGTTTATATTTGCCTTTGTATTTTATCCGCCCACGTCAGTACGGTTGATGTTTATGTCGCAGATCCTTCACGGCTTTTTTTACGGCTTAACCATTCCATTGTTATGGGCCATGATTGCCGATGTTGCCGATTACAGTGAATGGAAGAACAACCGCCGGGCTACGGCCATCATTTTTTCTGCCATGATGGTGGGGTTAAAAGTAGGATTGAGCGTTGGCGGGGCGCTGGTAACATGGATTCTTGGTTTGTACAATTATACCGCCAACAGCAGCACCCAAACGCCACAGGCCATTCAGGGAACAAAGATGCTGGTGAGCGTTTTTCCATCCATCCCCTTTTTGGCAGGGGCCGGACTATTGTTTTTTTATGTGATCAATAAAAAAATGGAAGTGCAGATAGAGCGTGACCTGAAACAGAAAAGGGGTCATAAGGAGTAGCAATTGAAAATTAGTAATTACCTGTAATATGCCTGAAGACAGTATTGAACATATCAATTTTGATGCACTGAATCAGAAAGCAATATCCCAACCATTGGTTACGCATATCTATACGGCAGATCCTTCGGCACATGTGTTCAATGGAAAAATCTATATTTATCCGTCGCACGATATGGATGCCGGAGATGCTTTTGACGATTTAGGCAGTCATTTTGCAATGGAAGATTACCATGTGCTCTCTATGGACAGCCCAACCGGCAAAGCCAGGGACCATGGCGTTGCTTTACATGTAAAGGAAGTGCCCTGGGCTGCAAAGCAGCTATGGGCGCCTGATGCCGGCGAAAAGGACGGCCGGTATTACCTTTTCTTTCCGGCTAAGGATCATGAAGGTATTTTCAGGATCGGGGTTGCCATCAGCAGTTCACCAACGGGACCGTTCCTCCCCCAACCGCAAGCCATTCAGAAAAGCTTTTCCATTGACCCCGCTGTTTTTAAAGACGATGATGGCAGCTATTATATGTATTTTGGCGGCATCTGGGGTGGGCAGTTGCAACGCTGGAGAACCGGTAAATTCAATGCAGAACAGCCGGAAAGCCCGCTGGCGCATTTACCGGAAGATAATGAGCCGGCGCTGTGCGCAAAAGTTGCCAGGCTTACAGATGACCTTCTGGAGTTTGCAGAAGACGCAAGAGATGTGGTACTACTTGATGAAGCCGCGGGGCCGCTGTTGCAGGGCGATAAGGGAAGAAGGTTTTTTGAAGCCTCCTGGATGCATAAATACAATGGAAAATATTATTTTTCTTATTCAACCGGCGACACGCATTTTATATGCTATGCAATCGGAGATAACCCTTATGGGCCTTTTACCTATGCCGGTCAGATCCTGAAGCCCGTGGTAGGATGGACATCGCATCATTCTATTGCAGCGTTTGGCGGGGAATGGTATTTGTTTTATCACGACAGCAGTTTAAGCAAAGGAGTAACGCACCTGCGCTGTGTAAAAGTGACAAAGATCAGGTATGATGAAAGGGGTTATATAAAGACGATCGATCCGTATAACGGGTTAAACGTTTTGGAATAGCCCGCATTTTCAGGTATAAACGTTCAGTTAAAATGAAGAAGATCCTTTTTATTGCCGGTATATTCCTGTCGGCCACCGTTATGGGACAGGTTGATAAAACAAAGCTTCCTTTCTGGAACGACCGGTTAAGCTTTGAAGAGCGCGTAAACGACCTGGTAAGCAGGCTGACGCTGGATGAAAAAGTAGCACAAATGCTCAATCATGCCCCGGCTATTGACCGGCTGGGCATACCGGCGTATGACTGGTGGAACGAGGTTTTGCACGGGGTAGCAAGAACCCCTTATAAAACAACGGTGTACCCGCAGGCTATTGCTATGGCGGCTACCTGGGACACGGCATCGCTTTATACTATGGCCGGCCAGAGCGCGTTGGAAGGAAGGGCTATTCATAACAAAGCCATTGCTGAAGGAAAAAGCGCCGAGCGCTATCTTGGCCTTACTTACTGGACACCTAATATTAATATCTTTCGGGACCCGCGTTGGGGCAGGGGGCAGGAAACCTATGGAGAAGATCCCTTTTTAACAGCGATGCTGGGAAAAGCTTTTGTAAGAGGATTGCAGGGGGAGGACCCCCGCTATTTAAAAGCAGCGGCCTGTGCCAAGCATTATGCTATACACAGCGGCCCGGAGCCTGTGCGTCATTCATTTGATGTGGATGTAAGCAATTATGATTTGTGGGATACGTATTTGCCTGCCTTCAAAGAGCTGGTAACAAAAGCAAATGTGGCAGGGGTTATGTGCGCCTATAATGCATTTCGTAAAAAACCCTGTTGCGGTAATGATCAGCTGATGATTGATATCCTGCGGAAACAATGGGGGTTCAGCGGTTATGTAACCTCTGATTGCGGGGCTATTGACGATTTTGTAAATTATCATAAAACGCACCCTAATAATGAAGCCGCGGCCATTGATGCAGTAGCCAATGGTACAGATGTTGAATGCGGCAACAGCGTTTATCTGACTTTAACGGACGCTGTTAAAACAGGTAAAATACCGGAATCGGATATCGACAGATCTGTTAAGCGGTTGTTTATGATCCGCATGAGGCTGGGCATGTTCGACCCGCCATCAAAAGTGCCTTATGCCCAAATACCGGAGTCGGTGCTGGAAAGCCCTTCGCACAAGGCACATGCCTTAGAAATGGCACGGCAATCGATCGTTTTGCTAAAGAACGAACAGGGTACGCTGCCTTTGAGCAAGTCAATAAAAAAAATAGCGGTTATCGGCCCCAATGCAGACAATAATATTGCCGTGTTAGGTAATTATAATGGCATTCCGTCAAAAATTGTAACAGCGCTGGGAGGTATTAAAAGCAAGTTAGCCCCCGATGCGGAGGTCATCTACGAACAGGCGGTCAATTTTACAAATGACACTTTATTCAGGGCTGCAGGCAATCTGAATACAAGTTTTACTTATGAAGGCAAAAACGGATTTAAAGCCGAATATTTTCCCAACAGGGAACTGAAGGGCACACCGGTAACGCGGATGGAAGGCATGCCGGACCATTACTGGCAGGAAGGAGAAACAATTGTAGACAGGATAAACGGGAACAATTTCTCGGCACGGTATAGTGCTGATTACCTTGCAGACAAAACAGGAGAACTGCAATTTGAGCTGGAAGGCGATGATGGGTATCGCTTCTATATAAATGATCAGCTGGTAGTGGATGCCTGGGAAAGGAACCGTTGGGGCGCCCGGTTATATACTTTAAAAACAAGGAAAGACAGTGTCTACAAGCTCAGGCTGGAGTACTGGCAGGGAGGGTATAAAGCAAATATCCGGTTAACACCGGGCAACAAGGTTAAAACAGACTTTGCAGCGCTGGCCGGCCGGGTTAAGGATGCGGAGGCCATCCTGTTTATAGGAGGCATTTCCCCGCAACTGGAAGGAGAGGAGATGCCGGTAAGTTACCCGGGTTTTAATGGTGGCGACAGAACTTCTATTATGCTGCCTGCTGTGCAGACGGAACTGATGAAAGCCCTGGAGTCAACAGGCAGGCCCGTGATTTTTGTAATGATGACGGGCAGTGCTATTGCAACGCCCTGGGAAAGTGAAAATATTCCGGCAATTGTGAATGCATGGTACGGAGGCCAGTCGGCCGGTACAGCTATTGCAGACGTGCTCTTTGGCGACTATAACCCTGCAGGCCGCCTGCCGGTAACATTTTACAGGAGTGATGCAGATCTTCCTCCGTTTGAAGATTACAGTATGGAGCATCGTACCTATCGCTACTTTAAAGGAGCGGTCTTATATCCATTTGGACATGGAATGAGTTATACCACTTTTAAATACAGTCATCTCACGACTCCTGTTTCCGTAAAAGATAATACCGGCATTCCTGTAAGTGTCCTGGTTACCAATACCGGGGCCCGGGAAGGCGAAGAAGTTGTTGAGTTGTATGTGTCCTATAAGAATCAGTCCATACATGTTCCTCAAAGGGCATTAAAAGGGTTTCAGCGTATTGCACTGAAGCCCGGCGAAAGCAAAACCGTGCACTTTATTTTAGATGGGGCCGCATTGGCTGTGCCCGGTGCGGATGGTCAAATGATCCGCCCCAAAGGCAACCTGGTCATAAGCGCCGGTGGCGGTCAGCCCGGTGTTCCCAATAAAACAACCAGCAATGTAGTGCAGAAAACGATTGTCATCAATTAAAGATGTTCAGAATGAAAAGCCTGTTGAAGGGGATGTTTTTGTTATCAGCGTTTGCTTCATTGAACGCTTCGGCACAGATAAAACTGCCACGCATCCTGCGCGATAGCATGGTTTTACAACGGAATGCCAAAATAAATATATGGGGCTGGGCTTCAAAGGGAGAAAGAGTATCCGTTCGCTTTAACAGCCAAACATACAGGGCAATAACGGGGAATGATGGAAAATGGGCCGTACAGCTGGCGCCTGTGAAGGCGGGCGGGCCTTATAAGATGGAAATTGCCGGTAAAAATAAAATTATTTTAAAGGAGCTCCTTGTTGGGGATGTATGGTTGTGTGCAGGACAATCGAACATGGAGCATCAGATGAAACTGCATGATATTATTTACGCAAATGAGATTGCCGCGGCTGATTTTCCTCAGATCAGGCAGTTTAAGGTGCCGAACACCGTCAACCTGCAAGCGCCACAGGATGACCTCCCTTCCGGTTCATGGACCTGGGCCGGCCCTGCAGGTGTACGGGATTTTTCCGCGGTGGCTTATTTTTTTGCAAAAGCTTTGTATGAAAAATATCAGGTGCCGATTGGTATTATTAATTCAAGCTGGGGCGGTATTCCTATTGAGGCGATGATGAGTGAAAAGAGCCTGCAGCCATTTCCGGATGTGCTTGCGATAATAGAAAAAAATAAAGATACAGCTTACATCAACCGCTCTGCTCACAATGAGCCTTCCGGGGCGCAGCCATCCAAAATACAGGACAGGGGCCTTACTGAACAATGGTATGCTCCCTCATATCATCCAAAAGGCTGGCGGCCGTTTGCCGTTCCCGGCTATTGGGAAGACCAGGGAGTAAAAGACCTGGATGGAACCGTATGGTTCCGGAGAGAAATTGAGGTGCCGCAACCGATGACCCAACGGGGCGCAAAAGTATTTTTAGGACGTATTGTAGATGCGGATGAACTATACATCAACGGCACTAAAGTAGGCGCTACCTATTATATGTATCCCCAACGAAGGTATGCGGTGCCGGATGGTTTGTTAAAACCCGGTAAAAATCTTTTTGTAATAAAGATCTCCAATAAGGCGGGCAAAGGGGGTTTTGTACCTGATAAGCCTTACCAGCTGATTGCGGGCAACGATACGATTGACCTTACCGGCTACTGGCAGTATAAGGTAGGGGAAGTGAATGCTCCTGCCCGTGGTGGGAAGGCAGGCAACATCGCCTTACAAAACCAGCCCGGCGCGTTGTACAATACCATGATTGCGCCACTGACAAACTATACTTTAAAGGGATTTGTCTGGTACCAGGGCGAAAGCAATACCGGAAATGCAGCTGCTTATGCAAAGCTGCAGCCGGCAATGATCCAGGACTGGCGTGCCAAATGGCAAAGCCGGGATCTGCCTTTCCTGTTTGTACAATTACCGGGCTTTATGGATTACAGTTACTGGCCTGCAGAAAGCGACTGGGCGCTGTTCCGCGAAGCCCAGGCGCAAACCTTATCATTGCCAAACACCGCTATGGCAGTAGCCATTGACCTGGGGGAGTGGAATGATATTCATCCCGACAGGAAAAAAGAAGTGGGAGACCGGCTGGCGCTTGCTGCAGGCAAAATAGCCTATGGCGAGAATATTGTGTACTCCGGCCCTTCTTTTCAATCTGCTGTTATTGATGGAAATAAAATGATGATAACATTCAAAAATACCGGCAGCGGGTTGTGTACCAGTGATGGGGAACCTCCGGCTGAATTTGCTATTGCAGGGGCCGATAAAAAGTTTGTATGGGCCGATGCAAAAATTGAGGGCCGGAAAATAGTGGTATCGAGTAATGAAATTGCAGCGCCCAGGTATGTGCGTTATGCCTGGGCTGATGATCCTGTTCATCCCAACCTCATCAATAAAGAAGGCCTGCCGGCAGCTCCTTTCAGAACCGATGAATAAAAATGTTTTTGGAACAGGCACTTCAAAACAGCGCACACAAATGATATCAGAAGCAGGTATTGAATGAGTTGCCCAAAGAGGTGATTTATTGGCTTTACGTAAGTGGCACCGATTGTTAATGATTTTCAACCAGAGCGCTCATCCGGGCGCATTTATAACTATTTTCAAAAGATGGAACTCATAACATACAATTTTTCTATGTTTGTATGTATATAACAAAAGTATTTATAACAGTATGCTGTTACATCAACCATACAGCAACTCCCGGATCGCTCAAAATACATTTTATGAAAAAGTTAATTCTGATGCTGTGCGCATTTTTATGTTTCATTTCCGGCGTGGCTTACAGCCAGTCAGCCGCTTCCACGAAATTTGTTGATGGAGCCCGGTTAACCATTGTTGGAAAAGCCTTCCCTGCTTCATTTCCCTTTCATAGGGTCGATACCGCGGTTTATAAAGGAATGAGCAAGTCAGAAAATCAGCAGGCCCGGTGCAGTGCCGGGCTGGCAATACTCTTCAAAACAAATTCTGCTTATATAAAGGTGTTACCCTCTTATAAATGGACTTATAAAAAAGATAATATGACGGGGATTGCTGCTGCGGGCTTCGACCTGTATATTAAAAAAGGCAATCGATGGGAATTTGCGGGTAACGGAGTATCGCCCGAACGGGATAAGGAAATAACCCTGGTATCGGAAATGGATGCTGCGCCAAAGGAATGCCTGCTCTATTTGCCCATCTACAGCGAACTGAAGGGTCTTAAAATAGGAGTGGAGGATGGTGCCACGATTGCAGCTATACCCAATCCTTTTAAAATTAAAACGGTTGTTTTCGGATCCAGCTATACCCAGGGCATTTCGGCAAGCCGGCCGGGAATGAGTTATCCTATGCAACTGCAGAGGAATTTTAACCTGGATGTCTGTAATCTGGGGTTTTCCGGGAACTCCAAGTTACAGCCTTATTTTGCAAAAATGCTGGCCGCAGTAAAGGCCGATGTTATTGTACTGGATGCCTTTTCAAATCCCGGTGCTGAATTGATCAGTGAGCGGCTGCCGCTTTTTTTAGATGTGGTTGCCAGAAGTCATAAAGATATTCCTGTTGTGTTTGTGGAAACCATTTACCGGGGAAACGCTGATTTTAACAATAAGATCAGGGAGTTTGAATCACAAAAACGGAATATCGCTAAAGCATTGATGAAAGAACTGATTCAAAAATATCCGAATGTTTATTTTATAGATAGCCCGCTACCGGAATCTGTCAGCCATGATACCACAGCCGATGGCATACACCCTTCGGATCTCGGGTATTTTACCTGGTCCCAAAATTTAGGTAAGAAACTGATGGAGATCTTAAAAAAACAGGCAGCGCATTGAGTGGCCCTGTATTAATAATGGCAGGAAGGGGCGCATAACATTTTTTGAAGCCTTGCCGGTAGGCAGGTGGTCATCCCACCTTGAGGGGCATATCTGTTCCCGCATTATCTTGCTATCTGTTCCAAATGTAAAAAGGTTATGCATCGGGCAGGAAGCAGGCACTATTAGCCATGGAATAAAAAAATATGCACTACTTTTGAAAAGACCCATATCAAATTACAGGAAGTATGATTACATGTTTGATTGTTGATGATAATCAGCTAGCCCGGACAACATTAAGACAACTGGCGGCGCAGGTAAGGGATTTAAAAATAATGGGGGAAGCGGAAAGCGCTGTTGAAGCTTACAACCTGCTTAAAACGACTCCTGTAGATCTCCTGTTGCTGGATATTGAAATGGACGGAATGACAGGGCTTGAGCTTACACGTAACCTGGGTAATGATAAACCGGTTATTGTATTTATTTCTGCAAAAAAAGAATATGCCTTTGAGGCCTTTGAATTGAATGTAGCAGATTATATTGCCAAACCGGTACTGCCCGCAAGGTTCATACAGGCTATTGACCGTGTACGGGAGCTTTTGGAAAGCAACAATGAGGATGTAAATATTGTGAACGATGAATTTATTTTTATAAGGGATTCAAACGTGGTAAAGCGACTCAGCTTCAGCGAGATCCTGTATGCAGAGGCTATGGGCGACTATGTAAAGCTGCATACGCCTAAGAGATTCTATGCGGTTCATAGCCCGCTGAAAGCAGTAGAAGAGCGATTGCCGGCGGGAAAATTTATCCGTGTTCACCGTTCCTATATAGTAGCCGTAGACAAGATTGACGGAATTGAGCAAGGAGCGCTGGTACTTCAGGGAAAGATGGTGCCGGTTGCTGATGGCTACCGGAACAGCCTGAACAAACGCCTGAACATACTGTAACTATTCCCCGGTATTGAACGATTGTTATTGCCGATTCGGCGATTGGACGGTTTATATAATTAAAGGAGTTGGTATTTTTATTTACAAAGGAATACAATATACCGGTGAACAGCAGGAATATTATATGGATGGTAGCCGCAGCGGTCATGCTGATTGCGTTCATTTACGGGTTGCTGTACCAGCTATATGTAATAAAAAACGGGCTGTTCATTTCCCTTTTTGCACTTTTAATTGTAGCAGATGTGGTCGTATTTATAAAACTATTCTGGAATGCTACAGCCAACCATCACGACGATTACTGATAAATTCCTGCTTTCGCTTTATTTTTCTCCTGAAAATTTTATTGTTTTTAGCCAGGAAGAACTGTCATTAAACTTTTCATCCATCTTTTGGACAAAAAAAAGAATGAAAAATTTAATGTACGTTTGAAGGGAATTATATTCCTGATGAAGTCTTCTTTTCGTTATATACTGGTAGCCGCATTTATAACAGCGATCACTGTCATTGTTTTCCTGCAATTTAATTCCAGCAGGAGTATTAATGAGCTCATTAACGGGAATGAAGATCTGATGAGCCTGCTAAAGGTGAAGACAGAGCTGCAGCAGATTCAGAAAAATGTGGAACAACTGGAAACCGAGGCAAAAAGCATTGTGATACGGGGGGCAGATCTGCAGGATGGGCGTTTCCGGCAACAGGTAAACCAGATCAACCGCTCCTTTGAAGCACTGGATTCCTTTGAAACCGACCAGACAATTGGTTCCGGCATACAGCAATTAAGGCAGCTGGTAAACAGGAAAATAAGCCTGAACACTGAAGTGTTGCGCACCTTTTCAGGAGACGGCAAAGATTCCGCAGAAAAGATGATCAATAACCAGGAAGAGCAGCAGCTTACAGATTCTATCCGCATCCTGTCCAACCGTATAGATGAACGTTACCAGGTAAAGGTCACCGACCTGATCCGGAATGCTGATAAAAGCGGGGTAAAAGCCAAAACATTTGGTACCATCCTGGCAATCCTTGCGGCTATCAGCGCCCTTTTTGTGTTTGGATACATCTCTTATAAGATCATAGAGCAACAACGCCTGATCCACCAGTTGAATGTATCCGAAATGCATGCCCGGCAACTGGCACGTGTTAAAGAAAATTTTCTGGCAAATATGAGCCATGAAATACGCACCCCGTTAAATGCAATACTGGGTTTTACCGGTTTGCTGAAAAAAGAAAAAGCTTCCCGACAGGTGGCAGATTATACGGCTTTGATCCATAAAGCCGGAGAAAACCTGCTGCAGATCGTCAATAATATTCTGGATATTTCAAAGATTGAGGCTGGCATGATGGTGGTGAAAGCAGCTCCCTTTGAGATCCGGCATACCTTTTCCGATATAAAAGCCATCTACAGCCGGCAATGCATTGAAAAAGGGCTGGACTTTATTGTCGCAATTGATGAGGAAGTGCCCCGTTTTTTGCTGGGCGATGAGGCGCGCCTGATACAGGTAATGGTAAACCTGGTAGGGAATGCTATTAAGTTTACTGATAAAGGTTTTGTACATATTGAGGTGGCCGTTGTGAACAAAGAGAATGAAGCGGTTTTGTTGCAGTTTGTGGTAAGGGATACCGGCATTGGCATGACGGAAAATGAGACAGCTGCCGTTTTTGACCGTTTCCAGCAAAGTGATGGCAGCATTACCAGGAAGTATGGCGGCACAGGCCTGGGGCTTTCAATTGTTAAGGACCTGGTACATTTAATGAACGGGGCTATTGAGGTTTACAGCAGGGAGCAACAGGGCTCGTCTTTTACCCTGCAATTGCCTTTTAAAATAACGACCAAAGGGAAAGAACCGGTTGAAGAACCTTTTTCAGATAACATAGTGCATCAGCGGGGCCTGCCGGCCGGAAAAGTGTTGATTGTGGAAGATAATGAACTGAACCGGCTGTTATTGCAGCAATTGCTGAAAGGCTGGTGTATCCGGTTTGATACGGTATCAAACGGCACAGAAGCCATTACCTGTTTAAAAACGGAGAAGTTTGACCTTGTTTTAATGGATATCCAAATGCCCGGAATGGATGGCTATACGGCAACGGGTATCATAAGGAACGAATTAAAAAATGAGCTGCCTGTGATTGCCATGACGGCGGATGCCCTGCCGGGGCAAAGAGAACGCTGTATTGAAGCCGGTATGAATGATTATATTGCAAAGCCCATACGGGAACAGGAACTGAAAAAGATCGTATTCCATTATTTAGAACAGGAAGGGGGAGAGGCACAGCTGCTTTCAGAGAATGAGCTGCCCGTTCCGGCCCACTCGTTTCAATTCCTTAAGCTTGAATATCTTTCAGCGATCAGTATGGGCAACAGTGCCTATGAAAAAGAGGTTTTTGAACAATTCCTTGAGCTGCTCCCCCGGGAACTGGACCGCCTGGATGCGGCCATTCAAAACGGGGATTTTGCAGCGATCAGGAAAACCGCGCATAGCTTAAAAACAACCGTGGCCGTTATAGGGCTTGATGAAGAAACCTATCCTTATCTGGAAGCGCTTGAGCAGGAGGAAGCGCTTTCAACGATACGATCCGTTTTTCGTTCACTTCAGCATACCTGTAATGGTGCCCTGGCTGAAGCAAAAGCCTATTACAGCCGGCGATATTTGTAAGATAAACAGGATTTGCTATTTCATCGATTGTTTTTGCCTGCTGGGCTATTGCTGCTTTGAAACAGCCCTGTTTTTTAATAGCTTTATAGAAACAGTTTACCTTATTACCTAAAATATTACAACAATGAAAAAACTTTTTATCGCCATCCTTACTTTTATCAGTTTTAGCCTGGCCACGCATGCGCAAACAACTGCGCCTGCACAAACAAAACCGGCAACTGCCCAAACCTCAAAGAAGGCAACCGCTGCTGCCAATACGGCGCATGTAAAGAAAGACGGCACTCCGGACAAAAGGTATAAAGAGAATAAGCATGTGAAAAAAGACGGTACACCGGATAAGCGTTACAAAGAGAACAAGAAGTAATAATACGTTTTGAGTTTTGATTGTTAGCCCCCGCTTTGCGGGGGCTTTTTATTGAGGCTGTATCAAAAGAAAGAAATCGTCATATCGAAGCGGAACAGAGATATCTCGTAATCAACGTGAAACAATATATAAGATTTCTCGGCTACACTATGTTTCGCTCGAAATGACGACTTTTGATACAGTCACTTTTATTACCTTGCTAAAGAGCCCGGCTGTCTTTTTTCAAAAGGCAATAGAACGGATTCACCGATTGTTTTTGCCGTTTAGTCTATTGCTTTGTTTAGTACCGCTGATTATGAAATATTTTTATAGTGTTAATGGCAGACATCCTTTAACGCTCTGTTTACTGCCAGACAAAATATTGAACAATTGAATTGAAGTAATAGGTTTTGGTTAAAGGTTACATGCAGAGTCAACCCCATTCTATGGGGTTGTTTTTTTGCTGTATTTTTGATTATGCAATTATTTTTTGGTGCAGGGCTCAGAGGGAAAGTATGCATTGCTCTTGTCATTACACTGTTTACAGCTCATTACGGGCAGGCACAGACCGGCAGCAGTTTCCGGGTGAACATTGAAAATTTATACAGTACGCACGGAAATAGTTTTCCGGGCCTCAGCGCTGCCTATCACCAGGGGCTGGGGTCAAAATGGGAACTGGGCGCCGGGATGGAATACTCGAACGCTTCAACACATAATGATAACAGATGGAATTTGTATCATCTGTATTTTTTCCCTTTTTATTTCAGTGAATATTATAAATGCCCGGCTCCGGGAAATTGGGTACCCAATTTGCATTTACAGGAAGGGCTTGGCTTTATAAATTATTATAAGGAATTCCAGGATCATCCCGGTACGAGGTATTATATAAATGAACACGGTTTTAATGGATTTGCAGGTATTGATACCCATTATTATTTTTCGGTACTATCAGGTGTATTTGCAGAAGCAGGGTTAAAAGGATTTCATCTTTCCTTTAACAATTTAGATGTGAATCCGCATGGATTAACAGCAAAATTGGGCTATGTTTACCGCCTTAAATAATAAACCAAAATCTGTATGAAAGAGCGGATTCTAAAGGGCATCAGGCGTTTCTCCCCAAAGACCTACTGGAAGGAGATCCTGGCCGTTTTTGTGATCCTTTTAGCCTTTGTGTTTTTTAGAAGCGAGCGTAAAGAGCTGAAGTCCATCATACCCCGGTTACACGCCGCCGATCAGCTATGGGTTATTTCAGGCCTGCTGGTCTGTGGTATATATGTATTATTACAGGCGTTAATGTATGTGCATAGTTTTAAGGCAATGGGCATGAGGCTCCGGTTAAGTGATGCTGTGGAGCTGTTCCTTAAACGCAACTTCCTGAGCGTCTTCCTGCCGGCAGGAGGAATCAGTTCCCTGGCCTATACAACCACCCAGTTAAGAAAAAGGAATCTGAATGCCACACAGATCCACCAGGCCAGCGCCATTTACGGGTATGTAGGCTTGCTGACCGTTTTTATTATTGGCATTCCCATCATTATTTACACGCTATGGGAGAATCGCAATTTCGGAAATGCCTGGATATCTCTTATTATACTGGGGCTTATTCTTGGAGCGGTCTTTTTTCTAACCTTGGCCTTCAGAGCAAAAGGCGACCTGTACAAATGGATTGCTAAAAAAATCCCCTCTGTTACAGGCGCTATTGATGAAATCTTTTCTGGAGATGTTAACAAAAAGCACCTGCTGATCACCATCCTGCTTTCATTGGGCATTGAGTTGTGCGGCATCGCCCATGTATTTATAAGCATGTACGCGCTGAATGTGTCGCCCTCGTTTGAAGTGGCTGCTGTAGGGTACACCCTATCAGTAGTGCTAATGATCATTTCTCCCTTTTTACGTGGCCTGGGCGCTGTGGAGTTTACAATGATCTACATCTTTATGGGGTATGGGTATACGCATAACCAGGGGCTGAGCGTGACCTTATTGTATCGTCTTTTTGAGTTCTGGCTCCCTTTATTGTTCGGGCTGTTTGCCTTTATATGGCGGGGGCGCCAACTGGTGGCAAGGATCGTTCCGGCCGTGGCCATCTTTATCCTGGGTATTATCAATATTATTTCAGTAGCAACACCACCGCTTGCGGAACGTATGAAGCTGGATCGGTATTATTTACCGGTAGAAGCGATCCATGCATCCAAATTGATGGTCCTGGTACTTGGAATAGCGCTACTGGTCACCTCTGCGTATCTTATAAAAGGTTTGCGGGCTGCCTGGATCGCGGCATTGGTGTTTACAGGGCTTTCTATTATCGGCAATATGGCCAAGGCGCTCGACTATGAAGAAAGCCTTTTTGCCCTTTTTATACTGGCCCTCTTAATCTCTAACAGCAGGCAGTATCGTATAAAAGCCAATCCTAAATGGATACGCATCGGCTTTATAACCTTTTTCATAACGCTTACCTCTGTTTGCATTTTTGATTTCCTGAGCTTTTATTTTATAGATAAGCGTCATTTCGGAATTGATTTTAACTGGCATCAATCCATCTATTATACTTTAAAAAGCTTTTTGCTTTTTTCAGATGATGAACTGGTGCCCAAAACGAATTTCGGTCGTGATTTTATTAATATAACAAAATTCCTGGGGGTTTGCTCCTGGCTGCTGCTGATCTATTCATTGCTGCGGCCGAGGATCTTTAGCGATCATGGTTCCGGTGCAAGAACGGAAGCAGAACTGGCCAGGGAACTGTTAGAGGAGCACGGACGCTCTGCTGTTGATTATTTTAAAGTAACTCCCGATAAACAGCTTTTCTTTTCTAATCTTACAGATGGGTTTGTTGCTTACCGCGTGGCCAATGGCTTTGCGGCTGTTTTAGAAGAACCGGTCTGCGCCGCAGAAGATAAAGCAGAGGTTATTGAAGAGTTTGAACGTTTTTGCCGGCAAAAAGGATTGAAAACTGTTTACTACCGGGTGGATGAAAGCAGTCTCTTTTATTTTGAGCACCTGAAAAAGATGAAAATCTTTATCGGCCAGGAAGCCATAATGGAAATAGAAAAATTCACGCTTGAGGGTAAAGACAGGAAATCGTTACGCAACGGGCTGAACAGCCTGCAAAAGAAGGGATACCGTACAGAACTGGTAACAGCGCCACATAGCGCTGTGTTTGTAGATGAATTGCAGGATATTTCAGATGAATGGCTGGACAAGTTTGAGAAAAAAGAAATGGTTTTTTCTCAGGGAATGTTTGACCCTGAGGAAATACGCGGCCTGGATGTGATTATTGTAAAAGATGACAGGGACGCAGTGCAGTCTTTTCTCACCATTATCAGGGATTATACCCCTGATGAGTGCACCTATGACCTGATCCGGAAGCGCCTGGATGCACCGGGTGGTTGTATGGACGCGATGATTGTAAAGCTTGTGGAATTTGCCAAAGAAAGGAATTATAAATACCTGAACCTGGGCATGATCCCCCTAAACGGGATCACGGAGCCGGATAACCCCGCAGAACAGATCATAAAATATGCGTCGGCAAGGATCGGCAGCTTTAAACATTATAAAACACTAAGGGACTTTAAAGAAAAATACGCTACCATCTGGGAGAATAAATACATGATCTTTAGCAATGATTTTGACCTGTTGCAGATACCCGGGGCACTCAAAAAAGCAATGAAGCCTTAAATAACCCAAATAAAATCTTTATGAAAGCGGTGAACCTTTTTCTGATTGTTGTTTTTACGTTATGGGGCCGGATAACTGAAGCCCAGGAGCTGCCGGTAAAAAACTGGAATGGCAATAATAAAAAGCCCCTGGTGGTATATATCAGCGGCGATGGTGGTTTTAATAGCTTTACAAACAGTTTTTGCACGGCAATCAATAAAGACGGATATACAATTGCAGCTATTAACGCGCGCTCATATTTCTGGTCAAAAAAAACACCGGAACAGGCTGCCGCTGATCTTACAGCTTATCTTGATGCTGCCGTCAAAGGAAGACCGAACCGGCAAATAATCCTGATCGGCTATTCATTCGGGGCAGACGTGGCCCCGTTTATCGTCAACCGGTTACCGGTTGCTGTAAAAAAATACCTGGTTGGTACTGTGCTGATGGCCCCCTCCGCATCTACTGATTTTGAAATTCATATTGCCGATATGTGGGGAAAGGCAAAGAAGAGGGGAATGGATGTTGTTGCCGAAATCAATAAGCTGGGCAATTCCAGAACCGCTATAATTATGGCGGCTGATGACAAAGACTTCCCGGTAAGACTGGTGACCCTTAAAAATTTTAAGAATGAAGTGTTGAGAGGAGGGCACCATTTTGACGGGGATACGGACTTCCTGGCAAAAACTGTACAGAAGTATTTTTAAATGCAATTTTTTTTTAAAAGATTCTTCTTGTTTTTTTGTTTGACTGGGGTGGTGTTGGATATTGCTGCCCAGGACTTACGTGACAGCAGCTTTATAAGGAAATACGAACGGAGTAATGTGGCGGAATGGAACATGGGGAACTATTCCGCAAAGTTTGATTTCCGTGGATTTGGTAAGCGCCCCAGCAGCTTTATGCTTGCTGCAAACACCAATGCCTATACAGGGTTGTACCTGAATTATAAATGGGTGGCTGTTCAGTATTCGTGGGGAATACCAGGAACAGAGCTCGACAGGAATGTACATTTAAAACATACGTCGTTCTCATTCCGGTACAACCGTCCCGATATGAGTTTTATTCCCTATTATAATTATTATAACGGGTTACTTCTGCAGAGAGGAAAGGAGCGCCGGGAATATGATGCCTTCCGGGACATGCGTTATTATGACGCGGGGCTTAAATTCATGTATTTTACCAATACCAGTAAATATTCCTATAAAGCAGGTAGTTCTTTTGCTGAGCGGCAGCTGAGATCCGCCGGCGGCCTTATTTTTGCAGCAACCCCGCAATGGCAACGGATTAACTGGGTAAACCCCAGTAATGCCCTGATCAAAGATTCGCTTACCTATAAATTGCTATCATCAGATCCTCAATGGATCAGCATGACCCTGGGAGCCGGGTACAATTATAATTTTTCCATCCGGAACGGCCGGTGGATCATATCACCGGCTGTAACGGCTATGGCCGGGGCGCTGAAAGAAGTTAATAATGATAACCCATTAAAGCCCGTGTTTGAGCTACAGGCCTGGATGAACGCAGGCTACAGCGGCCGTATTTTTTATGGTTATCTGAATGCGTACATCCAGTACGAGCAAACCAACCTGATCGTTAAAAAATTAAATGCACTGGGCAATGGGCTGTCCGTTACGGTGGGGTACCGTTTTCATTCGCTTCCAAAAAAAATACTGGGTATCCTGTAATGGCAGGCTTAAAAGTGCAGCAGGAATACAGTGCCTTCCCCTTCCTTGCTTTTCATCTGGATGCTTCCTTTATGAAGGATCATTATCTGCTTGCAAAGGCTTAGCCCGATCCCGTTACCGTTTTTACGGGTGCTGAAGAAGGGAATAAAGATCTGGTCGGCAATATCCGGGGGAACACCCATACCATTGTCTGCTACCTTTATGCAGGCCTTATCGGCATCCATAAATGCAGACAGGATAATACGCGGGCGGGCGCTGGTTCTTACTGCCTCAATGGCATTGGTCATCAGGTTAATGAGCACCTGCTCTATCAGGCTGGTATCAACATGGATGCTTAAGAACGGATCTTTTAAAATCACATCCAGTTCAATGCTTTTCTGATCCAGCGTTGGCTGCATCAGGTTTTGAAGGTTGTCAAATATATCGCTTGCCAGCACTTTTTTCAGCACCGGTTTGGTGATCTTATTCAGGTTGCGGTAAGTGATGGCAAAGCGCTGCAGCCCTTCGCTTCTTTTCTTTATGGTTTCCAGGCCCAGTTTCAGGTCTTCCGGCTCAATAACCGGCGGGGCTTCATTTTCGCCTGGCTCCAGTTGTTTTTTTAAAGTATCAGCAAGTGATGAAATGGGTGCAACAGAATTCATGATCTCATGCGTCATCACGTTGAGCAGTTTCTGCCAGGCAATGGATTCATTTTCATCCAGTGTTTCCTTAACATTCTGAAGCGATATTAATTTGTCGGTTTTCCCGTTGGTTGCAAAAAGCGCTGCGGTAGCCAGCAGCTTTTCATCCAGCATTCCCTTTTTAAAATTAAAAACCTCTGTCTGACCCGGCTCCAGCTTTAACAGCAGGTTCAAAAAATCGGGGTTCCTTTTTTCCAGTGCGCCGATATTTCTGAAGTAGGGGATATCGGTTATTTTTTTAAAGGATTCATTCATCCAGTTAATATTCCCTGTATTATCATCAAAAGAAATGATGCCGATGCCTACCGTTTCTAAAATGGTCTGCAGATAAATGTTCTCTGCTTTTCGTTCCTTGTTCAGCGCTTTAAAGCGGTCCGTGATCGAGTTCAGCCCTATAAGAAGCTTTTTCATGTCGCCGGAAGACTGGGCGGTATTGTAGCTTTTGCTGAAATCATTATACTTCACCGCTTCTACAAATTCCAGCACGATTTTATCTGTTTTTTCGGCACTGTTAATAATAAGAACGAACAGATAGATCCATAAAAGAGCGCAGGCTATGGCGCCCCACCATTGCCGGTGCAGCAAACACCAGGCAATAGCTGCCGTGGTAACCAGCAGCCCTAAGAGCCCGGCCACTAATTCCCTTCGTTTTTTACTCAATATCATATTTGTTCAACCTGCGGTAAAGAGCTGTTCTTGTAAGGCCCAGTTCTTTGGCGGCTTTTGTAATGTTCCCTTTGTTCTTTTCAATAGCAAGGAGGATGGCATTTTTTTCCAGGGTATTCAGGTTGATGGAGTCGGGCGTTTTTGTTATTTCTGCCCCCCTGGTTTCAATAGGTGAAAAAACAATGTCCGCCGGCTGTATACTTTCGCCATCGCTCATAATAACCGCCCGTTCAATAGCATACTGCAGTTCCCGCACATTACCGGGAAAATGATACTGATTCAGTTTTTCGATGGATTTTTTATCCAGCCCAAGACCTGGTTTAAAATACTTTTCACCATATTGTTTTACAAAATGCCTGGCCAGCAGCTCAATGTCTCCCGTTCTTTTCCTGAGCGGGGGCAGCATGATCTCTACTGTATTGATGCGGTAAATCAAATCCTTTCTGAAACGTTTTTCATCTGCCAGTTCTTCCAAGGGTACATTGGTGGCGCAGATGAGGCGAATATCGACCGGCACAGGTTGATGCGCCCCCAGTTTGGTAACCTGCCTGTTCTGCAACACTGTTAACAAACGGGCCTGCTGATGCAGTGTGATATTGCCAATCTCATCCAGGAATAAAGTACCTCCGTTTGCCGCCTCAAATCGCCCCGTACGTTCTTCACGCGCATCTGTAAATGCGCCTTTGGTGTGCCCGAACAGTTCACTTTCAAAAAGGCTTTCTGTTAAAGAGCCTACATCGGTTTTGATAAAGGGCCTGCCAGCCCTTAATGATTGCTGGTGTATGGCATGCGCCGCAAGATCCTTGCCGGTACCATTCTCACCCAGGATCAGGATATTTGCATCTGTAGGCGCTATTTTTTCTATTTTTTTCAGCACATCCAGTATGGCTTCAGATTGGCCCAGCAATCCGCTACCGCTGGTGTTTACCTGCTGTACGGATTTTACCGTTCGTTTTTTCAGCAGGTCTTTTACATTCTGAATGAGCTGATCGTTCTGCCAGGGCTTCAGCATAAAATCCGAAGCGCCTTCTTTTAATGACCGTACGGCAAGATCAATGTCTCCGTATGCCGTGATCATAATGATCGAAGCTTTGGAGCCCAGCTCTCTTATTTTTCGCAGCCAGTATAACCCCTCGTTACCGGTATTGATCGTGCTGTTGAAGTTCATGTCCATCAGCACCAGGTCAAAATCCTTCTTCAAAAAAAGGGAGCGCAGGTTCTCAGGATTTTTTTCGGTCATTACTTCTTTTGCCTGTGATTTCAGCAACAAACGGGCTGCTGTTAATACATCAGGATCATCATCAACAATTAATATGGAAGCGTCTTTTAAAAGCATAATTGTACACAAAAATGCACAGAGAATGTGGTAAAACAAATTATCCGGATTATTTTTTTGCAAGTGTATCAAAAACAGACATCCAGTGTTCGCTTTTAAGCAGATTTTTTGACCGGCAAAATTATAACTATTTATGAATGAATGTTTTGTTTTTATGGCACGGCATTTCAATGTATGGTTTCAAACAAATAAATTTTTAAAACTTTAAATTTTATAACAATGAAAAAGTTAATTCTTATTGTAGCCGCTTTTATAACAGTAAGTGTGAACGCCGCAAACGATGAGCCGGCAGTCAGTGCAAAGGCACTGGAAACATTCCACCAGGTATTTTCAGAAGCCGCTGACGTAAGCTGGAGAATAACAGGCAAACAAAATGAAGCCAGCTTTAATTTGAACACGATCCGGATGAGGGTCGTTATTGATAATAATGGAAAGCTGGTGTCCATGCTTCGTTACTATAAGGAAGAAGATCTTCCGGTAAACATCCGCTACAGCGTAAAGAAAGCGTTTGAAAATAAAGAGATCATGGGCGTAACCGAATTTTCAAAAAATAATGATGTATCTTATTACATTGTTTTACTGGACCATAAAAAAATGTTCAATGTTGTGGTAGATTCCGATGGCGGCATCATCCAAAAGCGTATTTATGACAGGGGAGATCTGTAACTTCCATTAAACCGATCCAAAAGCTTCTCATGTATAATTCACGGAGCGATTAGTCTTGGTTGCTCCATTTTTTTAAAAAATGAGGCCCGATAGTCCCGATAACTCGGAATCGGAATGAGAAATGAGCAACGGGATTGAAATGGCTCAGGTCTGCGAAAGTTTGATTCATAACTGATTGCTTCTCATTGCTCTGGCCTCTTACAACCAACAACTGTATCAAAACCGGACAGTTTCTGTGCGGTAGCGGACGAAAAAGTTAGCGTTTAATTGCCCAATGTGTTGATTTGTATATTTTTATCAAATTGGCATATTGTTAAGGGATAGATAACAGAAGCAATAGCATGTAATGAAGAAAATAAGTATTTGTATCGTTTTTGTTTTTTGTCTGAGCGCCTGCAACCGGTATACGGGCGTTACTGCCAATGCATGGCAGGGGGCAGACACACCAGGGCACCATTCTGCCGGGTTCACCAACCTGACCGGGAAACAGAAATTCAGGATGGATCTGAAGGGGGAAGGACGGGGCTATGTTGCTTATAATGTGGAGAAAGGATCAGGGTATTTAAAGATGCTGGTCAGTTCCGGCAACAAAGTGCTGGTGGAGGAGCAGGTTGACCAGCGGGTCAGCAATGAGCTGGCACTGCCTTCTAACCAATCCTATACAGTAACATTCAGCGGTAATAATGCTTCTGGCAGGTTTGACATTCAATACGGAATCAAATAATAAAAAGACCAATCGTGGACAGAGTTATTGAAAAGAAGTTCTGGAACAAAAAACGGATCTGGACCATTGCCGGCATTACAGCCCTGGTGCTGCTGATTATATTCAGCATTGTAATGGCGAGCGGTAAAAGCAAACTGAACGTGGATACCGAACGTATTACAATCAGTGAGGTTAAAAAAGCACCTTTTAAAGAATATATTCCCGTAAACGGAATTGTAATGCCCGCCAGCACTATTTACCTGGATGCAATGGAAGGAGGCCGGGTTGAAGAAAAATATGTAGAGGACGGGGCCATGATGAAAAAAGGAGAACCTATTCTGAGACTGAGCAACACCGACCTGGAGCTAAGCCTGGTAGGGCAGCAATCGTATGTATATACAACCCTGGCGCAGGTACAACTGGCTAAAGTGACCGCACAACAAAATACCGTGAACAACCTGAACCAGATGACCGATGCCGAAAGCCAGCTGAAAGAAGCGGAACGCGTTTATAATATGGATAAATACCTGTACCAGAATAAGGCCATTGGAAAGCAGGAATTTCAGCAGGCGGAGAACGATTATTATTATAAGCTGAAAAAAAGAGACCTGGCAGCAAGGATTATTAAGCAGGATGAGCAGTCTAACGAGTTGCAGACAAAACAGGCATCGCAGTCGTTCAGCAGCTCTCAGAAGGCCCTGGATCTGTATGGTCGTAAAGTAGGAGACCTGATCCTGAGGGCACCTGTAGACGGGCAGCTGACTTCGCTGGATGCTGAGATCGGCCAGTCAAAAAATAAAGGCGAGCGCCTGGGTCAGATTGATGTGCTGACAGGATATAAGGTACGGGTGGATATTGATGAGCATTATATTTCCCGCATATTTAACGGTTTGATGGGAGATGTGACCATAGCGGGAAAATCGTACCAGCTGCGTGTTAAAAAAATATATACCCAGGTAACAAACGGGCGTTTTCAGGTAGATATGGAATTTGTGGGCAATGTACCAAAAGATATCCGCCGCGGCCAGACCCTGTCTATCAGCCTGGCGCTGAGCGACGAGACCACTGCAGTGCTTTTAGCTAAAGGCGGCTTCTATCAGCAAACAGGGGGAAACTGGGTGTTTAAAATAAGTGATGACGGCAAAACGGCTTACCGGGCTGAAGTGCAGCTGGGACGCCAGAACCCCGATTATTATGAAGTGCTGAAAGGACTGCAACCCGGTGATAAAGTAATTACCAGCAGTTATGAGAACTACGGGGATATGCAGGAGCTGGTTTTGAAGAAGTGAGTAACCAGTTATCAGTTGTTGTTAAAAACTGATTACTAATAACTGAAAACTTGTATTAAAGCTTATCCATAAAACTATAAATCATTTTTTGATTTCTAGAATTTCCTGGATTAGCTCTTCAGAAATAGCGCGAGGTAGATATAAAAGATCTTTAAATAAAATAAGTTGGTAGTGAAGTTCAGCAGCAGAACCTGCAGCAATGTTCAGGAAGCTCTTTAATTGAGGGGTTGTTTTTCTTTCACAACCTCCTGCTATATTGGTTGGTATGGAATAAGCAGCTTTCCCTATTTGGTAAGTCAGCGCCATACTTTCCACTTTGGGAAATTTTTTACTGATGCGGTAAATATTTAATGTGAGCAGATGGCTTCTTTGCCATATCACTAATCTGGTAAAATCTTGGATAGTGTTTTTTTTAGATTATTAATAAATTAGAATTATGAAAAATAATAGTAATTAACAACCCGGTATAGCTCTTACTGAAAACTGATGACTAATAACTCTAACATCTGATTATTCAAATCTCAACTCAAACCCATATATATGGATCCAGTAAATACAATACCCGAACCCGAAAATACCCAGGCAGCACCTGCTAAAACAGCGACGCCTTATATGATCAAGATTACCAATCTTGAGAAGATCTATCGTACGGAAGAAGTGGAAACGATAGCTTTGAATGATTTGTCCTTTGATGTAAAGGAGGGTGAGTTTGTAGCCGTAATGGGGCCTTCCGGCTGTGGAAAGTCTACCTTGCTGAACATCCTGGGCCTGCTGGACGACCCTGATGCCGGCAGCTTTTTATTTAACGGGGTAGAAGTAGCGAGGTTTAATGAACGCAAGCGCGCGGATATGCGCAAAAAGAATATAGGGTTTGTATTCCAGAGCTTTAATCTGATTGATGAGCTGACCGTTTTTGAAAATGTAGAGCTGCCGCTGATGTATGCCGGTGTAAAAAAATCGGACCGGAAGGCCAGGGTCGATGAGGTGCTGGAGAAAGTGCAGATCATGCACCGCCGGAACCACTTTCCGCAGCAGCTTTCCGGTGGTCAGCAACAGCGTGTGGCAGTTGCAAGGGCGGTAGTGAACAGGCCCAGGCTCATTTTGGCGGATGAGCCTACAGGAAACCTGGACAGCACCAATGGCAACGAAGTAATGCAGATGCTTACGGATCTGAATGAAGCAGGAACGACTATTGTAATGGTTACGCATAGTGAGCATGATGCACGTTACAGCCATCGCATTATCCGTATGCTGGACGGGCATACGGTTACAGAGAATATTCTGGTGTAGCAGGAAACAGGGAATCATAAATAAGAAATAAAAAATGAGAAAGGAGAACGCGGAAATGTAAAAGGTAGAATGATGAATTTGGAATGTAAAAAGGGTGCATAGGGAACAGTGAAAAGTGCATAGCAAGTGGAGGCTGAATGTGGTTGATCGTTGACGCTGACTCCCATAGCAATCGGAACCGGAAACTTACGACTGATCACTGACAGCGAGGCCTGGCATCTAACGTCTAAAATCTGAATACCTCACGTCCCATGCCTTAAACCTGAAATTTCAATTCTATGTTCAGAAATTATATAAAAATAGCATGGCGGGGCATCATTCGCGGAAAGGGCTTCTCCGTTATCAATATTATGGGCCTCGCCTTAGGCCTGGCTTGCAGCTTGCTGATCATGCTTTGGGTAAATGATGAAAAAAATGTTGATGCCTTCCATAAAAACGGCAGTTTCTTATACCAGGTATATGAACGTAATTATTTTGATGGAAAGGTGGATGCCAGCTATAACACACAGGGCCTCCTGGCCCAGGAATTAAAAAAGACCGTTCCTGAAGTTCAGTATGAAAGCGGCTTTGAATTTGCAGCACCGCCGGGGAGCAGCAATACGTTTGAAGCCGGGAAAAAAATAACAAAGATGAGCGGCGCTTTTGCGGGCGAGGATTTTTTCAAAATGTTCAGCTACCCCTTATTGCAGGGCAATGCCGCAACTGCGCTAAATGAACCTAATACAATCGCCCTGTCAAAATACATGGCTGAATATTTTTTTGGAGATGCATCCGATGCTGTTAATAAAATAATCCGGTTTGACAATAAGGAAGATTTAAAAGTTTCAGCTGTATTTGATAATGTGCCCCACGGGTCGTCATTGCAGTTTGATTTTTTAAGAACATGGGCTGATTTTGTAAAGCAAAACAATTGGGTACATAACTGGAGCAACACAAGCCCGCAAACGTTTATACAATTAAGACCGGATGCTGATGCTGCCAAAGTGCAGGATAAGATCAAAAGCTTTCTTTATAATTACCAGCAAAAGAATAAGAGCTTTATTATGGAGCTGGCATTGCAGCCGTTCACTGAAAAATACCTTCACTCCAATTTTAAAGATGGCTACCTGGATGGGGGAAGAATAGAGTATGTGCACCTTTTCAGTATTATTGCCGTATTTGTTTTGCTGATCGCCTGCATCAATTTCATGAATCTGGCAACGGCGCGTTCTGCCAAACGTGCAAAAGAAGTAGGTATAAGAAAAGTTATCGGAGCCTTACGTTCAACTTTGATTGCCCGGTTTATGGGCGAGGTGATGCTGCTTGCTTTTTTTTCTATTATAATTGCCGTGCTGCTTACAGTGCTTGCCCTGCCTGCATTTAATGGGCTTACGGGCAAACAGTTGACCCTTCCGTTCGGCCAGCCCGCTTTCTGGCTAAGTATACTTGGTCTAATCATTGTTACAGGAGCTGTGGCAGGAAGCTATCCTGCGCTGTTCCTTTCATCGCTAAAACCGGTGCGCGTTTTAAAGGGAAGCTTAAAGTTTAGCTGGAGCGCTACTTTTTTCAGGAAAGCATTAGTGGTTTTTCAATTTGCGATGAGCGCGTTTCTGGTAATTGCTATGATGGTGGTGTATAAACAGCTCAACTATATTCAAACGAAAAATTTAGGATATGATCGGGGCAACCTTATCTATATTCCTATAGAAGGAGATCTTGTTAAAAATTTTGAGCTCTTTAAACAAAGGTCCCTGGCAGATCCGGCTATTGTGAATATTTCCAAAATGCGCAATTCACCAACAGGTATATCCCATCACTTTTTAGATATCAGCTGGCCTGGTAAGGACCCCAACTTAACAGTGCCGTTTGCCGATGCGGTTGTGGGGTACGATTTTGTAAAGACAATGAATCTTCAGCTGCTGTCGGGCCGCGATTTTTCAAAAGACTATGGAACGGATTCTGTTGGGTTCCTGTTAAATGAAACGGCCGTTAATAAGATTGGTTTTAAGGACCCTGTTGGTAAAACGATTAGCTGGGGTAGCCATGAAGGCCACATCATTGGGGTAATTAAAGATTTTCATTTCAGTTCTTTGCATGAGCGTATTGAGCCGCTGATTATCCGGCTGGATGAAAACTGGAGCTGGGGAACCATATTTGTACGTATTAAAGCAGGCAGAACAAATGAAGCCCTGACCTTCCTGCAACAGCTATGCAGGCAATTGAACCCGGCATTCCCGTTTACATATCAATTCTCCGATCTTGAATATGCGAAATTGTATAAAAGTGAAGCGGTGATCAGCAAGCTCGCTAACCTTTTTGCATTTCTTGCCATATTTATATCCTGCCTTGGCCTGTTTGGCCTGGCAACGTTTACGGCTGAACAGCGTACTAAAGAGATTGGTATACGTAAAGTACTGGGCGCCTCTTCATCAAGTATTATGAAATTACTGTCAGTAAATTTTTTAAAGCCGGTAGCACTTGCTTTCTTAATCGCCTTTCCCGTAGCGTGGTGGGCAATGAATAGCTGGCTGCAGGATTATGTATATAAAATTAACATGAACGGGTGGCTGTTTGCTATTGCAGGCGCATTAACTGCAGGCATAGCATTAATAACAGTAAGTTATCAAAGTATAAAAGCGGCATTGGTAAACCCGGTGGGAGCATTGCGGGCAGAGTGAGTAATGTGCAGATTCCGCAAGGCGGGATGAAGAATACGAAATACGAAATACGAAATACGAAATAAGAAATAAGGAATAAGAAATATGAAATGAAAAAGTGGAGAGATAGTAAATATAGAACGTAGAATATATAATTGAGAATATAAAATGATAATTGTTAATCCAATAATGAATGGGGAGGGCGTGTTACATACTGATAGTTAATAACTAAATATGATCAGTAATCAATGATGACAATGACGAATATCTGAAATCTCGAAACTCAAATCTCGAATCAATGATCAGTAATTATATAAAAACAGCGTGGAGAAACATTGTTAAGAATAAGACGTATTCAGTTATCAATGTCATAGGACTTGCGATCGGTCTTGCCTGTTTTTTATTGATTGCGCTCTATGTAGCCGATGAAACAGGGTATGACCGTTTTTATCCCAACGCAGATCGTATTTACCGGATCAATACGGATTTCCGCTTTGGCGATGAATACCGGAAAATGGCGCAGACCTCGGATATGATGGGGCCCTTGCTGAAAAAAGATTATCCCCAGGTGGAGGAATACACCAGGATCTATACCTCTGATGGCCCGGGTCTGATCAAAAAGGGAAATCAGTATATAAACGAAAAAAGTGTGGCCAGCGTGGACTCAACTTTCTTTAACATATTTCCCTTACCGGTTATAGCCGGGGGCACCAGACATGCATTGGATGAACCGAATACGGTGGTGGTTACAGCGGCTGCGGCAAACCGGTATTTTGGAAGTACAAATGTGCTGGGTAAAATCCTACAGGTAAAAAAGCAGGGATCGCTGGTGCCTTTTAAGATAACGGCAGTGATAAAGGACATCCCGGCAAACAGCCATTTCCACTTTGATCTTTTCTTTAGTATGAAGAACGTGGATTATAACTGGGGTGCCGTAACCAGCCACAATTTTTACACCTACCTGTTGCTAAAAGAAGGTACGGATTATAGGGTTTTTGAGAAAAACTTTACGGATTATACAAGAAAATACGCTATACCCTATGCAAGGAAGTTTATGAATATAAACAGTCTTGAAGAGTTTGAAAAGACAGGCAATAAGCTGGCCTATTCTCTGATACCCTTAACCGGTATTCATTTAAAGAGCAACCGGGAAAATGAAATAATGCCGGCCGGAAATATCCAGTATGTGTACATCTTCAGCGCAGTGGCCTTATTTATCCTGTTCATAGCCTGTATCAATTTTATGAATCTTACTACGGCGCGGTCTGCCAACCGTGCACGGGAAGTGGGTATAAGAAAGGTACTGGGCACCGAAAGAATACGACTGGTTATGCAGTTTTTATTTGAAACGGTGCTGATGGTATTCCTGGCGCTGATTCTGGCTGTTATAATTGACTATGCCGTGCTGGGCGTTTTTAATGACCTGTCAGCAAAGCAATTGCGCTTATCGGCGCTATTATCATCGCCATTTGCAGGCGCGCTATTGTTACTACCGGTAATTGTAGGGCTTTTGGCGGGCAGTTACCCGGCTTTCTTTTTATCAGGATTTAAGCCTATAGAAGTTTTAAAAGGCACCCTGAAACCGGGCACGAAAAGCGGCAGCCTGAGAAGCGTGCTGGTTGTTTTTCAGTTTGCCACTTCCATCCTGCTCATCATCGCAACGGTTGTCGTTTACCGGCAGCTGCATTATATACAAACAAAGAATATCGGGTATGCAAAAGATCATGTACTGGTGATCAATAATACCGGCACTCTGGGCAGTAATGCAGCGGCATTTAAAAATGAAGTGCTGAAATTATCCGGTGTAAGTAAAGGAACGTACAGCGGTTACCTGCCGGTCTCCAATTCGTTCCGGGGTGATAATACTTATTCCACGGAAGCGGTTATGACACCGCAAAACGGGTTTAGTATGCAAAACTGGAATGTTGACTATGATTATATTGCAACGCTTGGTATGCAGATTGTGGCGGGCAGAGACTTTTCAAAAGATTATGGCGCAGATTCCACCGCCATCATTATCAATGAAGCCGCGGCGAAATTCCTGGGCAGTGGAAATGTGATCGGTAAAAATGTTTTTGCATCGGATAATGAAGGCCGGATTACAAAGTATCATGTGATTGGTGTTGTAAAAAACTTTAATTATGAATCACTGCACAGCAATATCGGGCCATTGGGCCTGTTTCTGAATTACAATCCGTACACCGCTGCATTCAGAATCAACACTTCCGATATCCCGGGGCTGATTGCGCAGGTAAAAAATGCGTGGGAAAAGCTGGCACCGGGTATGCCTTTTAGTTATCATTTCCTGGATGAATCGTTTAACAATATGTACCGGACGGAGACCAGGACGGGTACAATAGCCATCCTGTTTTCATCGCTGTCAATATTTATTGCCTGCCTGGGTCTGTTTGGACTGGCAACATTTATCGCGGAGCAAAAAACGAGGGAGATTGGTATAAGAAAGGTGCTGGGAGCCAGTACATCGGGCATTGTACGGTTATTAAGCAAAGACTTCCTGAAACTGGTGCTTATTGCATTTATCATTGCAGCACCGCCTGGCGGTTATTTTATGAACAGATGGCTGCAGGACTTTGCTTACAGAACGGAACTGACCTGGTGGATATTTGCTGCTGCCGGTTTAGGCGCTTTAATGATCGCACTGGTTACGGTAAGCGCTCAGGCAGTAAAGGCCGCATTACGTAATCCTGCAAGAAGCTTACGAACGGAGTAAGAAGAGCGTTAAATATAAAATAGTAAATGTAAAAGTAGTGAGTAAGCAGTGGTCAGTAGTCTGTAATGAGTGTCTGAAATCTCTTTACGGGGCACTATCAGGACTGATAACTGAAATCTGAAATCTCAAATCTCAAATCTATAACTGTGTTTAAAAGTTATTTCAAAATAGCATGGCGGAATCTGGTGCGGAACAGGACCTATACAATAATTAATGTTATCGGGTTATCAATGGGGATCGCTTCGGCTATCCTTATCTTTTGTTTTGAGAGCTATCATCTGTCTTTTGATGGCTTTTACCGGGATAAGGACCGGATATACCGTATTGTTTCTAAAACAAGTTATGAAACAGATGATTATTCCCAGGGTATCCCTCAGCCCATTGGTAAGGCCATCAGTAATGATTATCCTTTTTTTGATGCGGTAGCCATGCGCATCAGCAGAAGCGATGAACTGGTCAGCGTAATAAAAAATAATGACCGGCAAAAGTTTGAAGAAGCGATCGCTTATGTGGCACCTGACTATTTTACTATTTTTAATCTGCCTTTTGTTAATGGAACTGTACCTTCAAAACTGAGCGAGCCCAATACTGCAATACTCACACAATCCATGGCCAGCAAACTTTTTGGTAATGATAATCCCATCGGGAAAACTTTTACTATTGCCAATAAATACACCTGTAATGTTGTAGGGCTTTTAAAAGACATCCCTGTAAATACTGATAATCAGCAGCAGATATATGTGTCGTATACTACGTTTAAAGCAGTAAATCCCTGGCTGGTAAGCGATAGCAGTTGGGGCGCTATATCAAGCAATGTGCAGTGTTTTGTAAAACTGAAAAAGAATGTAAAAGCGGCGGATGTAGAAAAAGCCTTTCCCGGGCTTATAGAAAAATATGCACCGGCCAATAAAGCATTTTTTACTTTTTATATGCAGCCGCTCTCCGAAATACATTTTGACACCAGGTACGATGGCGCTGTTCAAAAAAAATATTTGTGGGCATTGAGCATTGTAGGGGTCTTCCTGATCATTACCGCCTGTATTAATTTTATTAACCTGTCCACGGCGCAGTCACTCACCCGCTCTAAAGAAATCGGTGTCCGCAAAACATTAGGAAGCACCCGTTTCCAGGTGTTTCTACAATTTATGCGCGAAACGGCTCTGATTGTTTTGATAGCCGTTGTACTTTCGGTGCTTATTGCCTGGTTAGCTATTCCTGCGGTAAACCATTTATTTTCAATATCCATTAGCCGGGCATTCTTATACAGCCCGTCTTTTATTTTCTTCGGGCTGCTACTGTTTATCAGCGTTTCTGTTTTTGCCGGTTATTATCCAGGCTGGCTGCTTTCAAAGTTTCAGCCGGTAATAGCGTTAAAGGGAGGCATTGCGCAAAAGCAGGTGGGAAGCTTCTCTTTAAGAAAAAATCTTTTAATTGTGCAATTTGTCATTGTACAGGTAATGATTATTATTGCCATAATCATTACCCAGCAAATGCGGTATGCTGTCCGGTCGGATCTTGGGTTTCATAAAGAGGGAATTGTGCAGGTAACCATACCCAAGCCCTCACCTGAGAGCATTCAGGCACTGCGCAACCGGTTTGCTGCAATAAACGGTGTTAAAAATATAACTTTCTATGAATATCCGCCGATGAGTGATAATAGTAGCTGGAATACGGTTGCTTATGATAACAGGATCAAAGACGAAGTGTTCCAGCTGAGCTGCAAGCCGGCCGACAGTAGCTATCTTTCTATGTTTCACCTGCAATTGGTTGCAGGCCGTAATTTATACCCTTCTGATACCATTAACGGGTACCTGATCAATGAAACGGCAGTAAAAAAACTGGGAATAAAACATCCGGGCGATGTGATCGGCAAAATGCTGGATGTTCATGGAAAGGGTGTCATTATGGGGGTGGTAAAAGACTTTTATAATGAAAGCTTTCATACGACAATTGATCCGCTCTGTTTTTATAATAATACCGGTTCCTATCATACTGCCGGCATTCAGCTATCTTTAAAGAGCCTGAAATCGGCGCTTCCGGCCATTGAAAAAGTATGGAATGAATCTTTTCCTGATCATATCTTTTCGTATTCCTTTCTGGATAAAGACATAGCAAAATTATACGAAACTGAAACCACTTTATTACAGATAATAGAAGTATTTGCAATTGTTGCTATCATAATCGGGTGTATGGGATTATTTGGACTTGTGTCCTTTATAGCTGTACGTAAGGAGAAAGAAATAGGGATAAGGAAAGTGTTGGGTGCGGATCTGAGGGCTGTGCTCTGGCTTTTTGGAAAAGAATTTGTGCAGCTAATTGTGATCGCTTTTGTTTTAGCGGCGCCACTTGCGTGGTTGTTAATGCACCACTGGCTGCAGGACTTTGCCTATCATGTGAAGATCGGGGCCCCTGTATTTGCGTTTTGCCTGGGCATTACTGCAATAGTAGTAATGGTTACTATAGGATATACGTCTTTAAGAGCGGCAACAGCCAATCCGGTCAAAGCATTGCGTAGTGAATAGAGAAATAAGGAATAAGGAATAAGAAATATAAAATGTAGAATATTGAGTTTGGAATGTAAAATGGAGGAGCGGGCAAGAAGCAGGAACGGTGAGAAGGCGTTAATGACTGAAGAACCGATCCGGATGGCCATTGGAACTGATCGCTGAAAACTGAAAAACTCAAGTATGACAGAATGAAAAATAATAAATAAAGAATAAGTAATATGAAAAGACCTGAACAGGGTAGGTAAAAAGGAGCTTGTAATTAATGACTGAAAACTCAAATCTCAATACTCAAACCTGAAATCTGTAAATCATGTTTAATAGTTATATAAAGACTGCCTGGCGGAGTTTGTGGAAAAGCAAGGGTTTTTCGATCCTCAATATATCCGGTCTTGCTATTGGCCTTGCGAGCTGCCTGTTGTTATTGTTGTATGCATACTATCATCTTAGCTGGGATAAACGCTTCAGGAACCTTGAGCATCTTTACGTAATTGAAAGTAACCAGTTTGCGGACAATGAGATTTTTACCTATCAGGTCTCTCCGGGGCCAATGGCAAAAGCTATTGAAACCCAGGTGCCAGGTGTTGTGCATGCTATAAGAGTGACCAGTTATTTTGCTGATGGCATTACCCGTTATAAGGATAATATTTTTAGAACATCCGGCTTAAATGCTGATGGTGCTTTTTTTGAACTATTCAATTATCATTTTTTAAGGGGGAATGCAGAAACAGCACTTACAAACCCTAATAATATTGTTATTACAGAAGATCTGTCAAAGAAGCTTTTCGGTAAGGAGGATCCGATCAATAAAACCGTAATGAGGAATGATACCGTGCCGCTGGTGGTATCAGCTGTCATTGCAAATCCCCGCCCCAATGAATCTTTTCAGTTTGATTATGTACTACCCTGGCGTGTTTTGGAAAATGAGCATCCATGGACAAAAAATGCCGGATGGGGATCAAATTTTACAGATACCTATGTACAACTAAGATCGGAGAAGGATTTTAAAACCGCAGATGCTCTTATCAGGAAAATGGTAATGGCCAATCAGGACAACTACAAAGCGGAAGCCTTTTTGTTTCCATTGGCAAAAAATCATTTATACCGGGAGTTCAGTAACGGAAAAGCGACAGGTTCCGGGCAGATCGCCCAGATACGCTTGTTTATTTATTTGTCGGTAGCGATCTTATTGATCGCCTGTATCAACTTTATGAATCTTAGTACGGCGCGCTCTCAGAAGCGGGCGAAAGAAGTGGGGATATTAAAAACAATTGGTTCCGGTCGAAAATCACTTGTTTTCCGGTTTCTTGGTGAGTCTTTCCTGGTTACGGTATGCGGGCTTTTGGTTGCCCTGCTGCTGCTTTTGATTGCGTTGCCTTATTTTAACAGCTTATTGAAAATAGAGCTCAGACTGCCTTTATCCAGCTGGAAGTTCTGGACGGTAATTGCGTTTATTACGGTTACTACAAGCTTCATTGCAGGCTCTTATCCGGCCTTTTATCTATCTTCCTTCAGACCGGTAAAAGTATTAAAAGGGCTCATCACAAATGGCCGGTCAGTTGTCCCGATCCGGAAAATATCTGTTATACTTCAATTCTCAACGGCTGTGTTTTTAATGGTGGCAACCTTTAGTATTTATAAGCAGGTTGAATATATCCGGAACAGGCCTGTTGGTTATAATAAAAACAACCTTATTGAGATAAAGGCAGAAGGGACGCTTAAAGACAGGAAAGATGTTTTAATAAATGGGCTGCTGCACAATAATGTTATAACAGCTGGAACCGGAACCTCAATAAGTATTACGCAGGGTGGCAACAACGGGTGGGGATTCAGCTGGCCGGGTAAGCCGGAGAATCAGAAAGTGCTGATTGATTTTTTAGGTGTTGGATTTGATTTCAGAAAAACATTTGGTACCACCCTGATTACCGGCCGTGATTTTTCACGGGAATATCCTGCTGATACAGCAGGAGAAAATATACTGATCAGCGAAACGGCCATGAATGTAATGAAATTAAAGTCTCCTATAGGTACGCTTATAAAGGATGAAGATGGTAAACAATATACTATTGTGGGCGTCTTTAAGGACATCACAAAAGGCTCTCCTTATTATAAGATCAATCCTATGATCGTATTTTATCAAAAGACACCGGGATTTATAACTATGCGCCTGAATCCGCAGAAAAACATTACAGGAGCCGTTGATGCTGTTAATAGTGAATTAAAAAAACTAAACCCGGCTTTTCCTCCTGATATAGCATTTGTTGAAGACAATTTTGAAAGGAAATACCAAAATGAACATGTTTTGGGAGTTATAGCAAATATTTTCGGAGGGATTGCCATTTTCCTGTCCTGCCTGGGGTTACTGGGGCTTTCTGCTTTTGCAGCGGAACAGCGCACCAAAGAAATTGGCGTACGCAAAGTATTGGGAGCAGATGTGCTGGGGTTAACGGCGTTATTGTCGCGCGAGTTTTTGGTATTGGTGCTCATCTCTTTTGTGGTTGCAGCACCCGTTTCCTGGTGGTGCATGCATAACTGGCTGGAAAAATATGACCATCATACAGATCTGTCGGTTGGCATTTACCTGCTTGCCGGTACTACTGTTTTACTTATTGCCTTGTTAACGGTTGGTACACAGGGACTTAAAGCGGCAACAGCCAATCCGGTCAAGGCATTACGCAGTGAATAGAGGAATAAGGAATAAGAAATATAAAATGTAGAATATTGAATATAAAATGAGAAATAATAAAAGGAATGAGGAATGTGTTGGATGACGATTGTGCATAGTGAATAGCGGGCTGTTCTGATAACCGAAAACCGATTCCGATCCCGATAACTATCGGGACTGATAACTCAAGAATCAAATCTATGATCAAAAATTATTTTAAGGCTGCCTGGCGCAATATGCGGCACACACCAGGCATTTCGCTGGTTAACATTATGGGGTTAGGGCTGGGAATGGCCGTTGCTATGATCATTGCAATATGGCTCAAATCGGAATGGTCTTATAATAAAAGCATTCCCGGGTATAAAAACATTTCCCGGGTAATGCTAACGGGCACATTTAGTGGTGAGGTAAGCACAGATCCAACCTGTTCTGTTCCTATGGCCGCGGAGCTCAGAACAAAGTATGGCGCCGATTTTAAACGGGTGGTTCTTTCCACCCAGTCCGAAAGCCATATACTGGCGTACGGAGATAAGAAAATAACTTCTGCCGGCAGCTTTGTTCAGGAGGGATACGCTGAGCTGTTTTCATTACAGGCGATCAGCGGCTCTTTACAATCAGCAAACGATCCCTCTTTCATTTTTATCAGTGAATCGCTGGCCCGGACACTATTCGGAAGTACTGACATTATTGGCAAGCCCGTTAAAATAGATAACCGGGATTATCTGAGAGTTGCCGCTGTATATAAAGACCTGCCGGATAACTTTACTTATGCAAAAGATCTGAATTATATAGCGCCCTGGAGCTATTATGCCTCTTTGAACCCGGGTGTGGAAGACCGATGGAATGAATGCCGGTTCCTGATCTTTGTGCAATTACAGCAACAGGCCGATAATAATAACGTGTCACGCAAAATTTCGGGCTTGTTAAAACCACATCTTACCGATATTAACCCTGTAGTGCTGCTGCATCCTATGTCTGAATGGCACTTATATGAAACATTTAAAAACGGTAAAAACACGGGCGGCCGTATCCAGTATGTATGGATGTTTGCACTGATAGGAATTTTTGTACTGTTACTGGCCTGTATCAATTTTATGAACCTCAGCACGGCAAGGAGTGAGCGCCGGGCAAAAGAAATAGGAGTATTAAAAGTAATCGGCTCCGGAAAAACAGATTTGGTTATACGTTTTCTTACGGAAGCGGTGCTTACTGCTTTGCTGGCTTTTTTGCTGGCCATTTTACTGGTTTCGGTAAGCCTTCCATTATTGAGCAGACTTACCGACAACCGCCTGTTATTGCCATACAGGCATTTCCTGTTTTGGATAATATGCGTGGTATTTGTATTGCTGACAGGAATTTTCGCCGGCCTGTACCCGTCTTTCTATCTCTCTTCCTTTAAACCGGCCCGCGTTTTAAAGGGTGGTTTTAAAGCCGGCAGCAGATCCGGAATGTTGCGGAAAACCCTGGTGGTTACACAATTCTTTGCCTCCATATTTCTTATTATTGCCACGCTGATCGTGCTGCAGCAGCTGAACTACACCAAAAACCGGCCTGTTGGTTACAGCGGAAAGAATTTAATTATTATACCGGCAGATCACTTCAATGTGGAGCAGCGTTATGGCGCCTTAAAAGATGAGCTGTTAAAGTCCGGTGCTGCAAAAACGGTTGCCTTATCCTCCAGTCCTGTTAACAAGTTATCCCTGTCAAATGGTGGATATACCTGGGAGGGAATGCAATCCCGCGAAGGCGCCATCTTTGGCTCCGTAGCCGTGAATGAAGATTTTGCCCCGGCGGTACAATGGAAGTTTAAAGAGGGGCGTAATTTCAATAAAGATCTTTTAACCGATTCATCCGGTTTGATCATTAATGAAATGGCTGCGCGATATATGGGAATGCAGCACCCTGTGGGTAAAATAATTAGTTACCGGGGCGATCAATACCGCATAATCGGGGTGATCAAAGATGCAGTTATGGGATCACCCTTTGCTGCTGCGGTGCCTACTGCATTTTTTTTAGGCCGTTGGTTTCCGATGAACAGTATTACGATACGGCTATCATCCGGATTGCCGGTGAGAAAATCGCTTGACAGGATCAAAAAAGTAATGGAAAAATTTGATGCTGAGGTCCCGTTTGAATACTCTTTTGTAGATGAGCAATATGCACGGCATTTCCGGTCAGTTGAAACGATCGGTTTTTTGGCGGGCGTATTTACCTTGTTGGCTATTGTTATCTCCTGCCTGGGTTTGTATGCCCTGGCTGCTTTTATTGCTGAACAGCGGACAAAGGAAATAGGCATCCGTAAAGTGCTTGGAGCTTCTGTTGCCGGATTATGGAGGCTGCTTTCATTTGAATTTATTGTTTTAACAGGTATTGCTTTTTTAATTGCAGTACCGGCGGTATACTGGAGTATGAGCCAGTGGCTGGAAAATTATGCATACCGCACTCGGATTTCCTGGCAGGTATTTGTGACGGCCGGTGGCATTATATTGCCGGTTACGCTGTTAACGGTAAGCTTTCAGGCCATTAAGGCAGCAACGGTCAACCCTGTAAAAAGCCTGCGGGCGGAGTAAGCTTAAAATGAAAAATAAGAAATAAGAAACAGGAAACAATGAATGGAAGAGGGAGCGTGTTGGATTGGGAATAGGGAAAGTGAAAAGTAAGGTATGAATAGTATCAGCAAATAAGGACGGGGAAGAGGAGCGGAATTCTGGTTTATTTCAATGCCGGATGCTGCCCCGATAGCTATCGGTACGGGTAGCCGGAGATGGTTCACAGTTAATGATTCATAGCCTATAGCTGATTTACCGGGTTCCCGATTCTCAGCCCTGATAACTGACGACTGATAATTAAAAACTTCCCCGTACTGTAACATTTTTCTATGTAATGCGATTAGTTATAATATATAGCTGGGAAATGACAAAAGAATGCTGCCTGCTCTGTAAACGTTTAAACAATGATCATCCAAAAAAGAATACAAATGAAAAAAAATCTGTTACTGATTGTTCTGTTACTGGGTACTTTGCTATCAAATGCGCAAAGACGCTTTAACGAGGAACCTTATCTTATCAAACCCTTTAATATTGCTGCGGTAAGTAATGTAAATATGGAAACCTCCGGTGGATCCATTACAGTAGAGGGTGGCAGCGGCACAGGAAGCCTGGAAATGTATGTGCAGCCTTCCAACTCTGAGGTGAGGCACCGGATGTCGCAAAGCGATATAAAGGCCGTATTGGATCAGTATTATGATATTGATGTGCGGATAGATGGTACTACTTTGATAGCAAAGGCCAGAAGAAAGGACAAGCCCTGGACGAACAAAACTGCGCTTTCTATTTCTTTTGTGGTGCATTCCGGTTCCAGGGTTAGTTCTGATCTTTCAACAAGTGGCGGCAGTATTTCCCTGTCAAAGCTTTCAGGGAACCAGCTTTTTAAAACCAGTGGCGGCAGCCTTCATATAAATGGGGTAAATGGTAAGATCGCGGGCAAAACCTCCGGCGGAAGCATTGATCTTTCCAATGCCGGCAATGATATTGACCTGCAAACCAGCGGTGGGTCTATTCACGCAGACCATGTGTCAGGAACCATCCGGCTGCAAACCTCCGGCGGTTCGTTGTCATTGTCTGATTTAGAGGGCGACATCCGTGCGCATACCAGCGGTGGTTCTATTACCGCTACAAATATCAGTGGAACGCTGCTTACCGGAACTTCCGGCGGCAGTGTTACACTGAAAGGCATTAGCGGGAACCTGGAAGCAAGTACCAGTGGCGGGCGTATTTCTGCAACAATGAACCGTACAAAAGATTATGTGAAATTACATACATCCGCCGGAGGGGTAAATCTTCAGCTGCCCCGTACCAGGAATGCAAAACTGGATCTGAGCGGAAACCGGGTATCAGTAAATCCCCTGAATAATTTTAACGGCACTATTGATAAAAGCAAGATAAAAGGGATGATCGGCGATGGCCGGTTGGCCGTTGAAGTTACTGCTTCTTCCGGCAATGTGGAAGTATCTCTTTAAGCAATGCTGTTTGTTCTGTTTGTTTAAACAAAAAAACTGTACCGAAAGCGTACAGTTTTTTGTTTTAAAAACGGACACTTTGTCCGCCTTTTTATTTTCTAAAATAATGCAAATCAATATTTTACAATTGCGGCATGTTCGTTGGGGTATAGCTGAAGGGATAAAATTTAAAATAAGGAATAATAAATAAGGAATGTGTTGGAGGGCAATGGTGAAAAATGAATAGCGGCTATCCTGACAACAGATGACCGAAATCTCAAAACTCATCCCGATCCCGATAACTATCGGGACTTAATGCTCAGCTCTATGATCAAAAATTATTTTAAAACAGCGTGGCGGAATCTGGGAAAAAGCAGGGCCTTTGCAGTGATCAACGTCCTGGGACTTGCTATTGGTATGGCCGTAGCTATGATTATTGGTATATGGGTATGGAGCGAAGTATCCTATAATAAGGGGATCAGTAATCATAAGCAGATTGCTAAAGTGATGCAGAACAAAACCAACAAGGGAGTAATCAATACTATAGACAATACCCCTTACCCTTTAAGCGGGGCGTTACGCAGGGAGTATGGAAATTTGTTTAAGCAGGTAGTACTGGCCGAAGTAAATGAGACCCGTTCTTTGCGTTCCGGAGATAAAAAGCTGGTACTGGGTGGCGGTTTTTTTGAGGAAGGCATTGGCCCCTTGCTGGGGCTGCATATGCTGCAAGGCACTTATGAAGGTATGGCTGAGCCCAATAATATTATGCTGTCTGAGGCAACCGCGCGTTCATTGTTTGGGAACGAAAGCGTAATCGGAAAAACAATCGTATTCGCAGATAGCCTGCCGTTAAAAATTACAGGAATTTATAAAGATCTTCCATTAAACTCAGATTTTAATAACCTGAAATTTATTGCACCCTGGACGCTGTATTTCAATCATGCCGACTGGATACGCCTGGCGCCGGATCCATGGAGACCTAATTCTTTTCTGACCTTAGTGGAATTGAAAGACCCTGCCCGGTTGGACCAGGCATCTGCTTTAATAAAAGATGTCCGTTTACGGCATATCAATGAGCGCCTGGCAAAGCAAAACCCCCAGCTGTTTTTGTACCCTATGGATCAATGGTATTTGTATGACAGCTTTAAAAACGGTGTTAATAACGGGGGGCGTATCCGGTATGTCTGGTTGTTTGGCATTATTGGCATATTCGTACTCTTACTGGCCTGTATTAATTTTATGAACCTCAGCACGGCACGCAGCATTAAACGGGCAAAGGAGGTGGGCATACGCAAAACAGTTGGGTCCTTAAGAAATCAGTTAATAATCCAGTTCTTTTGCGAGTCACTTTTATATGCGGTTCTTGCATTTGCACTAAGCCTTGCCCTGGTAGCGCTTTCCCTGCCTTTGTTTACTGCCATAACGGGCAGGGAGATGCCGGCAGTTTGGAACGATCCGCTCTTCTGGATACTTGGTTCGATATTTTGTTTGTTCACAGGGCTGCTCGCGGGCATTTACCCCGCACTTTATTTATCATCCTTTCGCCCGGTGAACGTTTTAAAGGGCTCCTTTCAGGCAGGTAAAAAGGCTGGTTTGCAAAGGCAGGTGCTGGTAGTATTGCAATTCACTATTTCCATTGTTCTTATTATTGGTACTTTAATGGTATTCCGGCAGATCCGGTTTGCCAAAAACCGCCCTGTAGGATATGATAAAAATGGTATTATAGCTGTAGATGCCGGAAGCCCGGCTATCGAAAGCCATTTTGCGGCTTTGCGGCAAAAGCTTTTAAACAGTGGCATTTTTGAGTCTGTTGCATTAGGTAGCAGCCTGCCTACGCAGGTGAACAATACGACCACAGGTATTGACTGGCCTGGAAAAGAACCCGGTGTAGCCGGAGAATTTGGCGCACAGAATGTAACAGTGGATTACGGAAAAACAATCGGATGGGAAGTAACACAGGGAAGGGATTTTTCAAAAGATTTTCCTTCTGATTCTTCAGCGGTTATATTAAATGAAGCCGCTGTTCATTTCATGGGCCTGAAAAATCCCGTGGGTATAGTGTTGACCTGGGAAGAGAAACCGGCCACTGTTATCGGGGTAATTAAAAATATGATCATGGAGTCTCCTTATGCAGATGCACGCCCGGCTGTATTCAGCCTGGAAAATAACAATATCAGTTTTATCATAGCACGTATTCACCCCCGTGCCAATGCCTCAGATGCCGTAAAACAACTGGAAGCAACTTATAAATCGTTTGTGCCTGACCAGGATTTTCACTTTCAGTTTATAGATGAAGATTTTAACCGGAAATTTGGCGATGAAGAACGGGTCGGGAAACTGGGAGGGATTTTTGCGTTGCTGGCTGTTTTTATCAGTTGCCTGGGATTATTTGGTATGGCCTCGTTTATGGCAGAGCAAAGAGTAAAAGAAATAGGCGTAAGAAAAGTACTGGGCGCTTCCGTATTCAGTCTTTGGAAATTATTGTCAAAAGACTTTTTCAGCCTGGTATTGGTTTCGATTGTAATTGCCGTTCCCGTTGGCTGGTATTGCATGCATATGTGGCTTCAGGGATATAGTTACCGTGCTCCAATTCCCTGGTGGATCTTTGCGGTATCTGCTTTTAGCGCAGCGTTCATCACACTGGTTACAATAAGCGTTCAGTCAATAAAAGCGGCACTGGCCAACCCGGTAAAGGCGCTGCGGAGTGAATAAGAATGCAGAATGTAGAATAATAAATAATGAATATAAAAGTGGAGAGAGAACAGTAATCAGATTAAAGGCTGAAAACAATAAATGGCTGACAACCTTCCATTACCAGGTATTACTTGAATTTAGCCTGTTTCTGATTGCAGCGCTCCTGGTTTTAGTGGTCTCGTTAATTGCAATAAGTTTTCAATCAATAAAGGTCGCTATGGCCAACCCGGTAAAGGTGCTGCGGAGTGAGTAAAGATGCAGGATGTAGAACATAAAATGAAAAATAATAAATAAGGGATGAGGAATGGGTTGAAGGGCATTGGTGAATAGTGAATAGTAAGTAGGGAGTAGTAAATAGCAAGTAGGGTAGAAGGTAATTAAAAATTGAGAACAAAAAGCTGATAACTGATCCCGATCCCATCCCGATCGCTATCGGGGTTCATGTCTGAAATCTCAAATCTATGATTAGAAATTATTTTAAAACAGCGTGGCGGAACTTAACAAGAAATAAGCTTTACTCGGTGATCAATATTGCCGGGTTGGCGTTTGCGTTGGCTGCTTTCTGGTTAATCGCCCTTTTTGTAGCAGATGAACTGAGCTACGATCGCTATCATGAAAAATCAGATCGCATTTTCCGGTTGGTATCACATGGCAAATGGGAGGGGGGCAATTTTGATATTACAGGCACTTCCGGTCCAACGGCAGCGGCGCTTAAGAAGGATTATCCTGAAGTGGAACAAACAGTGCGGCTGGACGCAGAAGGAGGTGGTCTGATCTCTTATGGAGAAAAACGGCTAAAAGTGGATGATATTTTTTTTGCGGACAGCAGTTTTTTCTCCGTTTTCAGCTTTCGGTTCCTGGCCGGAAATGCCGTTACATCCCTTTTAAAACCACAGTCAATTGTGCTCACAAAGGAACTGGCCATCAATCTTTTTGGAAGTGTAAGCGCTGCGTTGAACAAAACGGTTTATTTCCAAAATAGCATCCCCAATGTCGTTAGAGGAGTTATTGATAATGTACCCGGAAATTCTCATTTTACTTTCAGGGCTATCCGTTCATTTCCGGCTGGTTTCAGAGCAGACTGGTCAAATTTTTATCTCTACACTTATGTAGTATTAAAAAGCAAAGAGGATGGTATTGCATTGCAGCAAAAACTGCCCGCTTTTGTAAAAAAATATCTTTATAGCAAGGGGCTTGATATAAAATACAGCCTGGAATTACAGCCGCTGACATCTATTCATCTTCATTCAAATGTCAGCTATGAATTGGGCGTAAACAGGAATATGAAGTTTATTTACATCTTCTCTGTAATAGGCTTCCTGATCCTGGCAATTGCCCTTATTAACTATATTAATCTCACCACTGCGAGGGCCGCTGTCCGGCTGCGGGAGGTGGCCATCCGCAAGGTTATTGGCTCCGGGCGTAAAGACCTTATTTATCTCTTCCTTGCAGAAACGGTTCTTTTTACTATTGGCGCCGCTTTGCTGAGCCTTATACTGGCGGCTGTTTTTATGCCTGTGTTTAACCAGTTAACCGGCAAAAATATACAGATACTGTATTATTTCAGGTCACTTCAGCTAATAACTATTTTGTTATTTTCATTAACGCTTGGTATCATCGGGGGGCTTTACCCGGCGCTTTTTCTCTCCGGGTTTAAAACCGTTCCTGCATTAAAAAATCAGATGGGAAAGCAGTCTGTCCAGCAATTGTTCCGTAAATGCCTGGTGGTGTTCCAGTTTACGATAACGGTTATTATGATTGCAGCCACACTGGTCATTTATTGCCAGCTTCATTTTATGGAAAAGAAGGATCTGGGTTTTGATAAGAATCAGGTGCTGACCTTTCATCTGGATAATGAGCAGGCCCGTATGCGAAGCAGTGAGTTGCGGAACGCGTTATTAACAAATTCGGCGGTAGAAGCAGTGGCTTTTGCCGGCAACCCCATCGGTAATAATAATATTGGAATGGGCGCTTTTAACGTAGAACGGCCTGACGGCGCTATTGATCAGAATATAACGCTGGCTTACGGGTTACTTATAGATGCGCACTATATTCCGGCAATGCGTATCCACATGCAACAGGGGCGTAATTTTAATGAATCACTTTTAACTGATAGCAGTGCCGTGCTGATCAATGATGCCTTTGCAAAAAAAATGGGCTGGGCAAATGCTATTGGGAAAAAGATACAAACAGGCCAGGATACAATGGGGAAGGCGCTGATCAAAACGGTGATCGGGGTTACCAATGACTTTCATATCTATTCGCTGCAACATAAGATTGAGCCCATGGTCATGCAGTTGCCCTCAACTCCAATGGATAAGGATAACGTATATGTACGTGTAGGCCCTCAAAATATTGGCCAAACAGTGCGGTTTATAGAAAATATTTTTAAGAAGTTTGATCCGGCAGCGCCAATGGAGTATCAATTTCTGGATAAGAATTTTAAGAAGCAATACGAATCAGAAGAAAAGCAGGGACAGGTGTTGTTGGTATTTACCCTGCTTACGATTGGTATTGCCTGTTTAGGGTTGTTCGGGTTGATTACGTTTACAACCGGGCAGCGGGTAAAAGAGATCGGTATCCGCAAGGTGCTGGGCGCCTCAACTATTGGCCTGGTGCGGTTATTGTCCACAGATCTGTTAAAGCTAATTCTTTTCTCTTTGCTGATGGCCATTCCTGTTGCGTGGTATGTGATGCGTATATGGCTGCAGGATTTTGCCTACCGTATCCACATCAGTTGGTGGATGTTTGCTGTTTCAGGTACCCTGGCGCTTATTATAGCCGGTTTTACCTTAAGCTTTCAGGCTGTTAAGGCGGCTATGGCTAAACCGGTTAAAGCGTTAAAAAATGAATGAGACGGGAATAATTAATAAGAAATGTAAAATATAAAATGTTGAATATGGAATGTAAAAATGAGGTGAATAGTCAATGGTCAATGGCATGTAGGAAGTAGCGGGTAGGGGTGTAAATATTAAATAAGTCATGATAAATAAGAAATAAGGATGTGAAATATGTTGAAGGGAAATAGTGAAAATAGCGGGTGCCCTGGAAACTGACAACTGATAACTGAAATCTCAAATCTCAATTCTCAAATCTATGATCAAAAATTATTTAAAAATTGCTTTTCGGAATTTAAAAAAGTATAAATTATATACAGCCATTAATGTGCTTGGCCTTTCGGTGGGGATTGCATCCTGCCTGCTGATCGGTATGTATGTATGGACAGAATGCTCTTATGATGTATTTAATAGTAAGGCAGACCGTATTGTGCGGGTAACGATGGATTACAGCACAGGTGGCTCCGGATGGAAAGGAGCATTGACCGGAACAAAGGTGGGACCCCAGTTTAAAAGAACGTTCCCCCAGGTGGAGGACTATGTACGGTTAATGAAATCGGCTGCATCAATAGCTGCCGGTGCTACTGCTTTTGACGAAAAAAAGATATTGTATGCAGATAAAAGTTTTTTCCGGATATTTTCATTTCCGCTGCTCACAGGGAACCCGGAAACGGTTTTAAATGGTCCCCAAAAGATCGTATTGTCCCGGACCATGGCTAAGCGCTATTTTGGCAATGAAAATCCTGTTGGAAAACGCCTCCGGTTTAATGGCGGGGAAAATGAATATGAGGTTACCGGCATAGCAGGCGATGCACCGCTGAACTCGCAGATCCAGTATGATTGTATTGTTTCTTTTTCAAGCCTGGCCGCATCAAAAACCGAATACTGGAATACGGCCAACTATGTTACCTATCTGTTAATGAAAGACGCTGACCAGTTCAACAGCCTTTCAGCAGGAATTACGGCTTATATGAAAAAAGTAAACAGAGATGAAATGGCTATTGTACCCGGGAGCACTGACTACTGGACCTACCACCTTGAGCCGTTAAAAAGAGTGCACCTTTATTCGACAGTCGATGCGGGGCTGGAGCCGCGAGGCAATATTACTTATGTATACATCCTGGGGGGTATTGCATTACTGATCCTTTTGATTGCCTGTGTCAATTATACCAATCTGGCTACTGCACAATCTTCTTCACGCAGCATAGAAATAGGCGTGCGAAAAGTACTGGGCGCTGAAAAAAAACAACTGATCGGCCAGTTTATTGGAGAGTCCTTTTTAATGGCCTTTATTTCACTTTTACTGGCGTTGGGCATATGTATGCTGCTATTACCGGTATTTAATGCTATTACCGGGAAAGACTATGCTGTTTCCGGCTTTTTTCACCTGCCGGTATTGCTGGCGGCCCTGTTGCTTACGGTCATTATCGCACTCGTTTCAGCCATCTACCCGGCAATTTTACTTACCCGCTCCAGGCTTACCTCCATATTAAAGAATGGAGCAACCGTTGCACAATCGGGAGGAGGCTTGCGCAAAGCATTGATCATTGTACAATTTGTGGTGGCTGTATTTCTTATTGCGGTTACAATGATCATCAGCAGCCAGGTAAAGTATATACAGCATACAGATCTGGGTTATGACAGGGAACAGGTTGTAGTGCTCCCGGTTGATTACAAAATGTCGGCTGTATATGAACAACTGAAAGATGCATTCCGTACCAACCCGGATGTGGTAAGCGTTACGGGGGCCTACGAGGCACCTGCATCAATCGGCTGGGGGGATGCTATTACTGCTGATGACGGATCCGGCCCCAAAGAGCTTTCGGTAAGTGCCACACCTGTGGATCTTGATTATTTAAAAACAATGGGGATACAACTAGCTGCAGGAAGGGATTTTCAGCGATCCGATTTTGCTTTGCAAGATACTTCAAATGAGTATAAAAATTACCAGTCAACCTATATCCTTAATGAAAAGGCGGTGCGGGATCTGGGCTGGACGCCTCAGGATGCCATCGGCAGGAAGATCACCCGGGGCGAGCCCGGCACCGTGGTTGGTGTGGTGAAAGATTTTCATTTTGAATCCCTGCATGATCGTATCGGACCGTTGGTGATCTTTCTGGATACAACAATGGTAAGGGAACTGTTTGTCAAGATCCGGTCCAAAAATATGGCCGGCACCATTACTGCCCTAAGCACTATATGGAAGTCAAGGGTACCGTACCGCTCCTTTGATTATCGGTTCCTGGATGACGATTTTAATGATCTGTATGTAACGGAACAGCGAACGGCCACGCTTTTTACCACGTTTGCTGGTATTGCTATTGTATTGAGCTGCCTTGGCCTGTTTGCGCTTGCGGCATTTGTAACCGTACAGCGCACCAAAGAAATCGGTATCCGAAAAGTGCTGGGTGCAAATGAAGGCAATATTCTCCTGTTAATAACCAGGCGGTTTTTGTTATTGGTGATAGTCGCCATTCTTATAGCAACACCATTGGCCTGGTTGGTGGGCAACAGCTGGCTGGCAGGGTTTGCTTATCGTACACAACTGCATGCATGGCTGTTTGTTGTGGCAGGCCTGGTGGCTTTGTTGGTGGCTTTCTGCGCTGTAAGTTATCATGCACTGCGTGCTGCGCTGGCGAACCCTGTCGAAGCGTTGCGAACGGAGTGAGCGGGAAATGTAAAATATGAAATAAGGAATAACTAATAATAAATGTGAAAAGGGAAAGGATAAATGTAAAATACAGAATGTTGAATTTGAAATGTAAAATGGGGTGAATAGTAAATAGCGAGAAGTGAATGGTCAATGGTAGGTAGGCCGTAGCAAGTAGGAGGAATATTAAATAAGGAATGTGAAAACGTAAATGGTGAATAGCGGGTTGTCCTGGTAACTGATAGCTGATCCTGATCCCGATAGCTATCTGAAAACTAAAAACTGAGCACTGAGCACTGATTACTCATATCTGAAATCTCCTGTCTCAATTTTGAAAACAAATAGCAACTTAAACAAAATGAAATATTATTTATACATAATTGCTTTTCTGTGCTTCACAACCCTGTCGCAGGTACAATCTTCCGCGGATACGGCTTATTACGGCAATAACCCCGCAGCCGGCCACTATTTGGATGTAGGGGACGCTAAATTGTATTACGAAATTTACGGCAGCGGGCAACCCATTGTATTGCTGCATGGTGGTGTATATGGATATATTGACGAGTTTGAACCTTTTATAAATAAACTGAAAGACACGTATAGGGTCATATGCATTGCAACGCGGGGCCATGGAAAGTCTGCAATAGGACATCAGCCGTTTACATATCGGCAGCGTGCGGAAGATGCTTTTAAAGTGATCAGGAGCATTACTAAAGACAGCGTAACAGTACTGGGCTTTAGTGATGGCGGTTATAGCGCTGCCAAACTCGCCTCCCTGCACCCGGAGCTGGTAAAAAAACTGATCATTATTGGTGCAGGCGACCGGCCGGCTGGTAACAACCGTAAAAAATTTAATTATAATGAAAAAGAGCTGATGCAGCAGGCGCCGCAGTTATTTAAAAACCGCCTGGCCCTGATGCCGGAGCCTAAACGCTGGCCCGAATGTTTGTCGATGCTGAATGATTTGTATAATGATAGCATCATCAGCACAGAGACCTATTCAAAAATAAAATGCCCGGTACTGGTAATGGGAGGCGACAGGGATGAGTACATCAAAGTACAGGCACTGGCAACAGCCGCCACATCCATTGCTAATGCGCAGCTATCCGTTATACCCGGCTGCGGTCATGTAGTTTTCTATTGCAACTTTCCAGCTGTATGGGCTTCTTTAGAGCCCTTTCTTAAAAAATAGGATAGGTTTAAATTTTGTTGCTCCTGCAGCATTGTATCAAAACCGGACAGTTTTTGTGTTAAAACCGGACACGTATTTATAGAAATTTAATTCAAAAAATTGATTATTAAGTTTTTAGTTAAGTGGCACCTTAGTTGGAGCACCAAACAGATATAAGGGAAGATATCAATCAGAATACACTACTTTAATAAACGAAAGGCTAAAATATGATAAGAACCTTTTTTGCAACATTAGGGCGTCAGTTATGGAGGAACCGGTTGTTTACCTTGCTGAACATTTGCGGACTAAGCATTTGCATTTGTGTGGCCTGGATCATTTTCAGGATGGTGATTTATGAGAACAGCTTTGATAAAAAGGTTCCGGATGCGCAAAATATCTATCAGCTTATAATCAGGAATAAAAGAGAAGATGGCAATACCGGCGGGTTCGCCGCGGTATCAAAACCGGTACTGAATACTTTACTCAATGATGTTTCCGGTGCAGGCCTTGTCGTTCCGATGTTTTATAAACAATATAACTCCGTTACTATACCTGGTAATAACGGAACCAGGAAAATAGAGGAGAAAGAGGACATCACCCAGGTAACTACCCTGCCGGCTTATTTTGATATGCTTAATTACAAATGGCTGGCCGGTAATAAAACAACAGCCTTCAATCACCCGGATAATGTGGTACTGACGGAAGACAAGGCAAAGAAATATTTTCCCAACCTGTCGCCGGCGGCAATGGTCGGCAAATCCCTTGTATATAATGATACCTTATGGCGAACGGTATCGGGTGTGGTGGCCGATCTTCCGTATCCCAACAGCTTTTCCGGGGATAACACGGAGTTTATGCCTGTCAGCAGGGAGGATCTGACGGATCAGGACTGGGAGTCGTTAAACTCAAGTAACCTGCTGTTTATAAAGCCTGCTAAGCAGGTTGATGCCAAAAATATTTTAGCACAGCTGAACAAAATTAATTTTCAGCATAATAAAGAGAGCTTTGAAAAATACAAATACAAAAACTGGTACGAAGCATTGCCTTTAAAAGAAAAACATTTTGCGGCGCAGTTTGGCTCGCAGACAAGAACAGCTGATAAAAAAGTATTATCCGACCTGATGATCGTTGGCGGTTTTTTATTGCTCCTTGCCTGTATCAATTATATTAATCTAAGTACGGCGTTATTGCCAAAACGTGCAAAAGAGATTGGTATCCGGAAGACACTGGGCAGTTCTGCCAAAAACCTGATGGTACGGTTCATCGCCGAAACGTTTATAGTAACAACGTTTGCAGCACTGCTCTCGTTTGTGCTGACTTTTTTTGCTGTAAAAATTTTTGCGGACTTCCTGCCTGACGGGATTTTTGATTATATGAACTATCCGGCGATGGCCGGTTTTATGCTGCTGCTGATATTGTTGATTTCGCTGTTGTCGGGCCTGTACCCTGCATGGATTTCCTCAAGGGTAGATACGGTGGAAGTACTTAAAGGCAAAACAGAAAAGGTGATCGGGCGTAATAAGATCACCTTTCGTAAAAGCCTGATCGTATTCCAGTTCCTGATCGCACAGGTATTTATCATCGGGGCCATTATCATTGGTCAGCAGCTTCAATATATGCTGCACAAAGATCCCGGATTTAATAAGGAGGCAGTCATTACCTTTTCCATTCCATACCGGCTTGCTAATAAAAAGGAATATAAGGATAAACAGTTTGTATTGAAAAACGAATTGCTTAAAAACACGGAGATCAAAAACGTATCACTGGGCGACCGACCCATGGAACAAATGTATGTAGGGAATATATACACTTACTTTAACGGAAAAGAAGAGGTGAACGTTCAGTTGCAAATGAAAGATGTAGACACGGCTTTCCTGCATTTTTACGGCATCACATTACTGGCGGGCAATAATTTTAAACAAACGGATACCACCACCGCTTTGGTCATTAATGAAAAGGCGGTGCACGCTTTCGGGTTTGGTTCGCCTCGGGAGGCAATAGGAAAACAATTGCTGGTTCCGGGCAACGGCAGGAGCTATCCGATTGTTGGAGTGGTAAAGGATTTTAATCAGTCCGGTATGCGATCCGATATTTCACCAGGCGTGTTCGTTTCAGATAAGGAGCGGCTGCGTACCTTTAATATAAAATTACCAGATCAGCCGCAGCACTGGGAAAAAGCGATCCGTTCGGTTGAAAAAGAATGGAAAAGGATCTATCCTGAAGCGCCGTTTACCTATACATTTTATGATGAGACCATCGGCGCATTTTATAAATCTGAAATGCGGACACAGACACTGGTACGGGCAGCAACCGCCATGGCCATTTTGATCAGCTGCCTGGGACTTTTTGGATTAGCCACCCTTACTGCTTTTCAGCGTACCAAAGAGATCGGTATCCGTAAAGTGCTCGGCGCTTCTATTTTGGGGATCATGCGGCTGTTATCGAAGGATTTCCTGGTATTGGTTCTTATTTCATTAATGATAGCCGCTCCGGTAGGGTGGTGGCTCATGTCAAAATGGTTGCAGGATTTTGTTTTCCGGATTGATATTAAATGGTGGATGTTCTTATTTGCGGGAGTAATGGCGGTTATCATTGCAGCGGTTACGGTAAGCTATCAGACCATCAGAGCTGCAAGGGCCAATCCTGTCGAAGCTTTGCGAACGGAGTGAGCAATGCGTAGATCCCGCAAGGCTGGATGAAGCGTTACGAATGGGGGAGGATAAATGTAAAATATAGAATATTGAATATGAAATGTAAAATGGATGGGAATAGTTAATGGTAAGTAGCAAGCAGAGGCAGAAAAATAGCTGGAAACTGATCCCGACCCCGGTAGCTATCAGGACCGATCTAATATCTGAATAGAAAAATACAGAGATTCAGCAAGGCGGGATGAAGCTTTTGTGGGTGGAGTGAAAATAATAAATAAGGAATAATAAATGTGAAAGGGGGTGAAGGGTAAATGTAGAATGTTAAATATGAAATGTAAAATGGGTGGGGTAGTGAAAAGTAATTAGTGAAAAGTCAATAGCGGATGACACTGATAACTGAAAACTGATAACTGATCCCTATAGTTATCGGGACTGAAAATCTGATCTGAAATCTGAATACTGAAATCTGAATACTGAAATCTCAAATATCAATGCTAAAAAACTACATAAAGATCGCATGGCGGAATATAGTAAAACGCAAGTCGCTGGCTGTAATTAACCTGTTATGCCTTTCTATTGGTTTTTGCTTTGCGCTGGTCATTGGTGTTTATATTACACAACAAAAAAGCATAAACCAGCAATTCAGGAATATTGCGCATCAGTACATCCTCCGCAGCAACCGGAAGCCCGAAGATATGGGTACTTCCATTACCAACCCGGCCCCCTTTTCCAAAGCGCTGAAGGAGGAGTATCCCAACCTTGTTAAAAATTATTATCGGTATAACCCGGTAACAAACGTTGTATCAGCAGGAGACCAGTCCTTCAGGGAGAACATCGCTATCGGGGATACCAATTTTGTTTCGATGTATGGTCTGCCTGTTTTGTATGGCAACCCTGAAAGAGCCTTTGATAATGTGAATGCAGCAGTAGTGACCGCCTCGTTTGCCAAAAAAATGTTTGGCACCGAAAATGCAATTGGAAAAACAATTGCTGTTCAAACCGTTGTTGAGCATGTAAAACAGGATTATACTATTTCTGCCGTAATAAAAGACCTGCCTTATAATTCTGTTTTTAACCAGGGATATTTTGAGGGGTATACAGTATTTGTGCCAGGGATTGGTAACAAATATTATGGTTTCGGAGATCCGCTTACAGGCTGGACCAATAACAGCTGTGTTGCCATGGTTGAATTACAGGATGGTGTTTTGCCAAAAGATCTGATAGGGCCATCGAAACAGCTGCTTGCAAAATATACACCGGATTTCTTTCAAAAAAACCTTACGGTGGAATATGCTGCGGTAAAAGATTTTTACCTGCATGATAATGACAATGCGGTAGAACGGATGATCACCATCCTTAGTATCATCAGCATTTTTATCCTGATGATGGCCATTTTTAATTTTGTGAATATCAGTACTGCGGCGGCAACTTACCGGGTCAGGGAAATAGGATTGCGAAAGGTTTTTGGCAGTAAACGCGTGCAGATTGCTCTTCAATTCCTTATGGAAGCATGGCTGTTGGCTCTTGCCGGTGGTGTTTTGGCCCTTTTCCTGTATGAAACCACCCGGCCCTGGTTTTCCGGCGTGCTCGGAACGGAGATGATATCCGTATGGCATTTTAGAGTGCAGCAATATGCAGGGTTCGTTTTAATGGTAGCGGCTATTGGTTTTTTAGCCGGGGCTTATCCTGCGTTTTCTGTTGCCAGATCCGGTACGGCTATATCGGTTAAAGGCAAACCCCAGACAGCCAATTCAGGACTGCTATTCCGGCGCATAGTATTGATTGTTCAATTTTCGATGGCCATTCTTGTTTTTATTGGTGCCGCTATTGTGAACAAACAGGTGCATTTTATTTTCAACCGTGATACAGGATATAATAAAGATCAGCTGATGGTGCTGACTGCTTTTCCAAAACAATGGGATAGTGTGGGGGTGCAGAAAATGGACGCCATCAAACAGGGCTTATTGCAATTGCCGGAAGTGACCAGCGCTACGCTTAGTTTTGACTTACCGGACAGAACGCAGGGCGCTATGAATTTACTGCCTGTAAACGAAAGTGCCCGGCCAATCGTGGTTCCGTCTTTTGTAGGTGATGAGGATTATGGGCAAACATTCCGGTTGCGCATGAAAGAAGGCAATTTCCTGAATCACAAAAAGAATTTTGTTCCCGGCCAAATAGTGATCAATGAAACCGCTGCCCGTTTGCTGGGACTGGATAATGGTGCTGTTGGTAAACAGCTTAGAACTCCGGAAGGTGCTGTATATACTGTTACGGGAGTTGTAAAGGATTACAATGCGGCTACCCTGCGGGAAGCTATTAAGCCGCTTGCCATTTGTCATGTAAAAGATGCCCCGGGCTATCGTTACCTTACGTTGAAATTGAAGTACGCCACGGCAGGTGCTGTGGCAAGGATAAAACAGGAATGGCAAAAACTTTCCCCGGGGAATCCATTTGAATACAGTTTTATGGATGATAAGTTTGCAGCACTTTATAAATCGGAACTCCAGTTAAAAAAGGCAGCGACAACAGCCACGGTTTTGAGTCTTATAATCGTGTTCCTGGGTGTTTTTGGAGTAGTTTCCATAATGCTGATGAAGCGGGATAAGGAAATAGCAGTGCGGAAAGTTTTAGGCGCCGGTCTTGCCCATATTTTTGCATTGTTTATAACAGAATACAGCTGGTTGATCTTAATTGCCAATCTGATTTCCTGGCCGCTGGCGTATTATTTTATTTCCCAGTGGCTGAAAAGTTATGCCTATTATACAGAACAAGGTATTAGCGCCTATGTCAGCGTCGCTTTTATCATATTTGGATTGGTCTGTTTACTAGTTGCCGGAAGAACGTTTAAAACTGCGCTGGAAAATCCTGTAAAGAGTTTAAGGAACGAGTGAGATGAAATAAGGAATAGGAAATAATAAATGAGGAAGTGAATAGTGAATGGTGAAAAGTGAACAATGTCTGATAACTGAAAACTGAAAACTCAAATCTCAATGCTCCAGAATTATTTAAAAACCTTAATCAGAACATTTAAAAAGAACCGGCTGGCAACGGCCATTAATATCATTGGGCTTACAGTGGCGTTTGCCTGTGCCATTTTGCTACTGTTGCGGGTTCGTTTTGAGTTTTCATTCGATAATTTTTATCCGGATCAGGGACGTCTTTATAAAGTTTACAGTTTCAGTAATCAACCGGAAGGAAAAGTATACTCCGCTTCCATGCCTTATCCCATTGAAGCGGCCGTTAAAAAAGAGAATATAGGAGTGGAGCAGGCGTCACTTTTCATATGGGGCGGACGTGCCATCCGTTATGAAAAAAAAGAGATGAGCCAGAATGTACGATTGGTGGGTACGGACTTTATCAACCTGTTTTCATTGCCGGTAGTGGCGGGGAACCGCCAAACACCCCTGGGTTCTTCTAATGACCTGGTGCTGACAGCAGCGGCTGCAAAACGGATCTTTGGAACAGAAGACCCGGTAGGTAAAAAAATGGAGGTCAATATCTGGGATAAATGGGTGACCCTCACGGTTTCTGCTGTGGTAAAAGACCTGCCCAAAAACAGCTCTTTGGATTTTGACCTGTTGGCATCTTACCAATTGCACCCGGATTATGCGGAAGTTAAGAATAAGTGGAACTGGACCAGCGCCGATCTTTATGTAAAGCTCACCCCCGGCGCTAATGTAGCTGATTTTGAAAAACGCCTGCAATATATAGCACTGCGGAACGGAATGAGCGATACCGCCTACGCAAGAAAATCGGGGTTTTTTAAAGATGCGAATGGCAATTATGTGGGCATGGGCGCTTTACCAGTGAAGGAGCTTCATTTTAATAGTGAAATGGGATCCAATAATGCCGTGAGCAAACCTTTTTTATTTGTGTTGATATTGATTGCCTCGGTAATGCTGTTAATTGCCTGTTTTAACTTTGTAAATCTGAACATAGGTGTTTCTTTAACGCGCACAAAAGAAATAGGGGTACGCAAATGCCTTGGAGCTCAAAAAAGGCAGGTATGGCTCCAGGTTTGGAGTGAGAGTTTTCTTATGATATTGCTTTCAGTACTATCGGGTTCTGGAATTGCGTTACTGTTGATGAATAAGTTCAACCAGTTATTTGGTGCAAATATTGATGCTTCTTTATTTTTAAATCCTGTAGTACTATTCTCGTTACTGTTATTGACCTTTCTTATTTCATTGATCGCTTCCGGGTATCCATCTGTTTTAATGGCGCGGTTAAAAACCACGGAAGTGTTAAAAGGAAAATTAAGTGTTAAAAGAAAAGGGCTTCTCAGAAATGCACTGATTGTGGTGCAGTTTGTGATTGCCGTGGTATTGATTTGCGCTACCCTTATTATATACCGGCAATTCCAGCATTTACGTAAAGCGCCGCTGGGCTATAATAAAGATGCCCTTGTTTCTGTTCCCATCAAAGGAACGGAAAATGGACATGCGGTAGTAACAAAAATGCGCACCCTGCTGTCGGCACAATCTTCTGTTGAAAGTATTTCGGCAAGCTCGGTTAACCTGGGCCTGGGAGAAGATGGCAGTACATCTACCACCGGCTTTGGATTCGATTTTAACGGCCGCACCGTTTTCACGAATTTTATGTCTGCTGATTTTGATATTGTCAGGACACTTGGAATTCCTTTAAAGTCAGGAAGAGATTTTTCAGTGGAATATGCGTCCGACACATCAAATAATGTTATTGTAACCGAAAGTATGGCAAAGCAATTGGGCATCGGTGATCCGATCGGGCGGAAGGTTTTATATGACAGTTCCCAAGCTCCCTGGGTCATTGTAGGTGTTATTCCGGATTTCCAGTTGTACTCCATGTATAATAAAAGAGCGCCGTTAACCATTGGCGTCAATAAAGCATCTGACAGTTACCTGTTGATACGTATTAACACTAAAAACCCCGTTGCCACTATGGACCTTATTAAAAAGGCCTATAAGGAAGCCGAGCCTGGCGCGGAGTTCCGGGGCTCCTTTGTAAGTGAGAATGTAGACCGCTGGTACCGGTCGGAGCAGCAGTTGTCCAGGATGTTTACGGTAGCTGCTGTTATAGCTGTTGTGTTGTCCTGTATGGGGCTGTTCGGAATGGCCTTTATCATAGTGGGGCAGCGTACCCGGGAGATCGGTGTGCGCAAGATGTTGGGCGCTTCCGTAAGCAGTATTGCTATGTTAGTAAGCAGGGAGTTTATTCAGCCGGTTTTTATAGCAATAATTATAGCAACGCCAATTGCCTTATGGGTATTGAACAAGTGGCTGCAGCATTTTACCTACCGGGTACCTGTTACCTGGTGGGTATTTGCCGTGGCTGGAATGACTGCGCTCTGTATTGCAATTATAACAGTAAGCGCACAGGCAATAAAGGCGGCATATACCAACCCCGTCGAAACATTGCGAACGGAGTGAGCGGAGGAAATGTAAAATATGAAATAAGGAATAACTAATAATAAATGTGAAAAGGGAAAGGATAAATGTAGAATACAGAATGTTGAATTTGAAATGTAAAATGGATGGAGCGGTGATGTGAATAGTAAATAGTAAGTAAGGGCAGAAGGATAACTGATAACTGATTCCGATATCGGCGCTACAGGAACTTATCTCTCAATTCTGATTACTGGCGTACATCCGCTTAACTGTATCAAAACCGGACACCTCCTGTTTTAATAACGGACATTGTTTTGAAAATAAATCACCTTAACTTTATGATTTATAATATTTTGTGTTAATGGCACCCGGATTGAAGACCTATAGGGGGGGTGGGCCTGGAATTGGTGGGCCGTTGCTATGCGAGGTGCCGAATGCTGATCCCGATAGCCATCGGGACTGATCACTGAAAACTCAAATCTTATATATCATGTTATTATCATTAAAAGGAATTTACAAGTGGGTGAATACAGGAATCAATCGCACTTTTTTATTAAAGGATATTCACCTGGATATTGATGAAGGGGAATTTGTATCAGTGATGGGGCCCTCCGGCTCCGGTAAATCTACCTTGCTGAATGTAATTGGCATGCTGGATGATTTTGATGAAGGCGAATATCATTTTATGGGCGAAGCGGTACAGACGCTTAAAGAAAAACAGCGTACCGCTTTGTACAAACAATATATCGGATTTGTGTTCCAGGCCTATCATTTGATTGATGAGCTCACTGTTTATGAAAATATTGAAACGCCGCTGTTGTATAAAGGAATTAAAACATCAGAACGCAAAGCCATGGTAGCCGATATGCTGGACCGTTTTAATATTGTTGGTAAAAAAGACCTGTTCCCCACCCAGTTATCCGGTGGCCAGCAGCAATTGGTGGGTATTGCAAGAGCGCTGATCGGCAGCCCGAAATTATTACTGGCAGACGAGCCCACCGGTAACCTGAACTCAAAACAGGGAGCAGAAATTATGGAGCTGTTTAAACAGCTGAACCAGGAGGGGGTAACCATTATACAGGTAACCCATTCAGAAAAAAATGCAGAATACGGAGCGCGCATTATTCATTTATTAGACGGGCATATTGATAAAAGTGCAAGATAAAGAGGGACGTTATGAAAAGATTTTTTGTCATTTTGGGCTGCATAGGCATTAGTATGGGAATAAGGGCGCAGCAAACAACGTACACACTGGAACAATGCATTGATATTGCCCTTAAAAACAACCTGCTGGTTAGCCAGGCTGAGAACCAGGCCGGACGGGATGAGATCAGCAGGAAACAGGCACGGCTGAATATGCTGCCCAACCTGAATGCCTCCGTAAACCATGGCTGGTTTTTTGGACGTAGTATTGATAATACCACAAACAGCTATGTGGATAATAACTTCTATTCCGGTAGTTATAATATAGGAGGGGATGTAGCGCTTTTCCGGGGGGGCTACCTGCAGAACACAGCCAGGCAGTTATCAATGAATGCACAGGCATCAAAGATGAGCTGGCAGCAACAAAAAGATAATATCACACTTAACACCATACTGGCATACCTGCAGTTTATGAATGCACAGGACCTGCTTACACAAAGCATTAGTCAGGCAACGTTGTCTGAAAAACAGGTAAAACGGCTGACAGTAATGGACTCCAGCGGGGCTATAAAACCTTCAGACCTGTTTGACCTGCAGGGGCAGTACGCAAATGATGAGGCGTCTATCATTAACGCAAAAAGAGATGTGGAAAACAGCAAGATTGCCATTTGCCAGAATATGAATATTCCTTATGACAGCAGCATCGTATTTGAACGGATCGCCGTTCCTGACCTGTTTGAAAAAGTGGCCACAGATGCCAATACGGCCTATCATAGCGCCCTGGAGCGCTTTTCCCAGGTAAAAGTGGCGGAGTTTTCCCTTAAGAGCGCAGAATACGGTTTAAAGGCTGCCCGGTCGCAATTATATCCTTCCCTGAGCATGGGTTATGGGCTTGGAAGTAATTATGCACAATCCGGAGGCCGTCTTACTGACCAGCTCAAAAATAACAGCAACAAAAATATAGGGCTCACCCTGTCTATACCCATTTTTAATAATTTACAGGCAAGGAACAATGTAAAAACAGCAAAATTATTTCTAAAGGATGCGCAGCAGAACGATCAGGCAACAAAAACAGAGCTGCAGCAGAATATTCAAACGGCATATATTAATATGACCGCCGCATATGACCGGTATAAAAAATTACTGGAACGTGTAACTGCATTGCAGCAATCTTACCAGGCCGCAGAGGCCCGGTTTAATGTGGGCGTATGGAATTCTGTTGAATACTTAACCGTAAAAACAAACCTGGACCGCGCAAACATAGACCTGATAGGGGGCAGGTATGAATACCTGCTGCGTGTGAAGATCTACAATTATTACCAGGGCATTTCCCCGGAGGAAATGAAGCATTGATCCTCAACCGTATTTCTCTTTAAGTACCTGCGCGGCAATTTTATCAACAGGCAATGTCATTGTGCCCGGTGAAAAATAATCCCAGTCAATAAAACGGAAATTTTCTGATACATGATCCGGGAAAACAGGAGCGCCGTTGCTAACCGGGTACATAAGCGGGGTAACGGGTGCCAGCAGGTAATAAATGGAAATAAGCTGGTGCTGCTCATTAAAAGCAGACTGCTGAAAGAAGTCTGTTGTGTATAAATGCCCGGTCACTTTTACCTCCGCATTCATTTCCTCCCTGCATTCCCGTACCAGGCAGTCTACAGGTCCTTCTCCCAGCTCAAGACCGCCGCCGGGGAATTTGGTTACTTCATCATTATTCAGTATCCGTTCATCACTTACCAGAACCTGTTTGTTATCATTGACCAGGACCCCGTAAACCCGGATGTTGAAAGCCATTAACACCATTAGAATAGTTTTTTTCTGAAGGCCAGCAGGGCCAGTACAAGTATAACTAGGAATGAGAAAGAAGCAATAATATAGAACGGGTAGGCAGCCCCTTCAAGCCCGTTGTACACGTTCATGCTGAAAATACAGGCGGTTAAAAGCGGTATGCTTAAAAGTATAATGACTATAACCAGCTTTTTTAAATACAGGTTCTGGTTGTTGGCAATAACATGGCCAAAGGTGGTCATACTGCTGTTTAAAATATTGGTATATATGTTTGCCATTTCCAATGCCTGTGAGTTATCTACCATCAGGTCTTCGAGTGATTCAGTCTCTTCTTCGGTAAGGCTCAGGAATCCGGTACGTTGTAATTTGGCCAGCAGCAGCTCATTGGAACGAAGCGCTGCTACAAAATACACCAGGCTTTTTTGTAAGCGCATCAGTTCCTGCAGGTGCTCATTTTTATGATCGGTATAAAAATTCCGTTCAATGATGCCCCGCTTCCGGTTAATTTCCTTCAGGTATTCCATAAAATTCTGGATGATCTTTTCAATGATCTTGACCACCATAAGGCTTTTTTTATCCGGCTGACGGTTTTGAAATGTGGTCAGGAATTTTTTAATGGCGGGGTTCTCAAAGGAATTAACGGTTACAATATGGTTATGGGTAAGGATAATGATGATGGGAATGGTAATATAATCCGCATCGCTTTCGTTAAAGGAATTATTATCTGTAGGGGTTTTTATTACAAGCAGTTTTACGTTATCGTCTTCCTCAAAGCGGCTGCGTTCATCTATATCCAGCGAATCTGTTAAAAAGTCAATGGGGATCTCCAGCTTTTCAGAAAGCTCATAGAACTCTTCCTGCTTTAGAGGGGGAACCACATTGACCCAGCTGTCATTTTCCGGCTCAGAGATCTCAACCGTTTCATGGTCGATATTTTTGAAATACTTAATCATGTCCTGTTATATTTATGGTGCCCTTAAATACCTGCAGGGCAGGGCCTTTCAGCCAGATGTTGTTAAAGGAACCATCCAGTTCCCGGTGATAGCGGACATTCAGCTTTCCTCCGATGGTCTCAATATCTATCGAGTTAAATCCGTTGTCGTTATGATGAAATACCAGCGCTGCAGCGGTTACACCGGTGCCACAGGAGTAGGTTTCATTTTCCACGCCGCGCTCATAGGTACGAACGATCAGGCTGCCGTCTTCTTTTACCTGCACAAAGTTTACATTAATGCCTTCATCTGTATATTCTTTGCTGTAACGGATTCTTTGCCCTTCTTTAACTACATCCAGGCTCATGACGTCCGGCTCCAGTTGCACATAATGCGGAGACCCGGTATTAAGCACCGAATCTGTTTTGTATTTCCGGATGCCCTCCACATCTTTCATTTTCAGGGAAACCGCATCCCCCTCAAGAGTGGCCTCATGTGGCCCGTCTGTGGCCAGGAATACATACCTGTTTTTTTTAATGCCCAGGTCGTTTGCAAATTTTACAATACAGCGCCCACCATTACCACACATGCTTCCTTCCCACCCGTCTGCATTATAGTAGACCATTTCAAAATCATAGCCTTCTTTTTCATTTAATAACATGAACCCGTCTGCACCGATGCCAAAACGCCGGTCGCAGATGTGTTTTATCTGTTCTTCTGTGAGACGGGAACAATGGTTCCGCCGGTTATCTGCCAGCACAAAATCGTTTCCCGTGCCCTGGTATTTGTAAAATGTTATTTCCATTGTTGATAATAGTTAATAGTTCATAGTTCATGGTTCATTGGAACGTGCTGATGCCATTATAGCGGAACGATGAACTGAGCGTAGCAAGGAAGCTGCAACCTGTTTTGCCGCCGGTTTAAAAATGATTTTTAAAAATTTCCAGAAATCTGATGATCAGTTGTTCAACAGCCGCCTTGTTATCCTTGCTGAACTCCTTAACAATGCGATTGGCCACAATGGCGTTTAGGGCCAGGCAATTATGGCCCAGTAACCGTCCCAACCCAAAGATGGCCGAGGTTTCCATTTCAAAATTGGTGATGCGGTGCTGGCCGAAACGGAAATCCGTTAGGCGATCGATGAGTTGCGGGTTCCGCACCCCTAACCGCAGTACGCGTCCCTGCGGGCCATAGAACCCCGGGCAGGTAACGGTAATGCCCTGGTGAAAGCCCTCTACAAAATGTTTCAGCAGGGAGGGGGCGGCACCTGTAATATAAGGTGCGCTGAGGCCCTGCATCTGCACATGCGTAACAAAGGACTGAAGGAGCTGTGTTTCCTCATCCGTTTCTTCCGGGCGGTAAAAATTCAGTAAATTATCAAGTCCCAGCCCATGGGTGGAAGCTACAAAGCTATCTACCGGAATATCTGCCTGCAGGGCGCCGGATGTGCCAACGCGGATAATATTAAGCGATCTGAATACCGGGTTTATTTCCCGGGTTTCAAAGTTGATATTGACCAATGCATCCAGCTCGTTCAGCACAATATCGATATTGTCCGGCCCTATGCCCGAGGAAAGCACCGTAAGCCGCTTGCCGCCAATGGTTCCGGTATGGGTTACAAACTCCCGGTGCTGGCGTTTTACATCTATATTGTCAAAATATTTGCTGAATTCCTGCACCCGGTCCGGATCTCCCACGGTTACTACGGTATCGGCCAGTTCTTCCGGCCGGAGGTCCAGGTGGTAAATAGCCCCCCGGTTATTGATAATTAATTCCGATTCTGCGATTCGGCTCATAAAAAGGCATTTAATCTTTGCGAATATTTACCAAAAATATCCTATTTTTGCCAGCCTTCAAAGTTAAATGGTCCCGTGGCCGAGTGACTAGGCAGAGCTCTGCAAAAGCTTGTACAGCGGTTTGAATCCGCTCGGGACCTCCAGATAAAAAACATAAAATCCGCTACCATAGCGGATTTTCTTATGAAATACCCTGCTGCATTGACTTTTGCGGGGCGGGCTTCCGGTTATTCAGCCCCGGATGATAATATCTTTTCATATTGTATAGTAATTGAAAATGATTTACTGCAGTTCAAGCATTTTTGTAAGCTGTGAAAATACATACCGGGCTTCTGCCAGCAGTTTTTTTTCCTGTATATAAGGCGCTATCTTTAAAACGCGACTTTGCAGTTTTCTTTTGTAGCGTTCCTCAAACGGAATATATTCCAGTTCGCTTAGCTGCCACTGTTTTTTGACGCGTTCAATAAAGGAAGAACCGGATTGCAACAAGGAATGCTGGGTTGCAAACCGGTACCGGTGTACGGGTAACTGTTGAACAAATTCCAGGATCTTCCGGTTGTAATGTATCCATATCTTCAAATAATGCGTTGCATATTGCTGTAAAAGCGTTTTCAGGCGCTTTCGTTTTTCAAAATATCTCCGAAAGAAACCCAGGTGTTGTTCTGAAAGTATATCTTCCTCCATAGACTTGTAGAGGCGGGTGATGAGCGAACTGACCACGCTTCTGTAATCCCGGAACACAATGACATAAAAGGCATCGGGGATCAGTTCCCCGTAACAGTCCGTAAACAGGCAGGTTCTTGGTTCTTTCCACCCCCATGTAGCATGACGTTCGTTTTTTTTATTGATCAATGCCTGCAATTGCGCTTTTTCATTTCCCCGCAAGGGAGGTAATTCTTTATAAGTTAATCCATCGGGCGGCAGGTTATGCGCACTGAGTATGCGCTCGTGGGCTTCAAAAAAATCTTTGTCTTCATAATGCCCTTCAACGTTACCGATCCCTGCGCCCATCAATCTGTCGCCAATGTGCAGCCCGCAACTGTGCAACCATCCTGCGGTTAATGAGGTGCCGGAACGGTGCATGCCTAAAATAATAATTACTTTGTTGTTCATGTGCTTTTGGGGGAACCGGAAATTAAATCCGCAGATGTATCTTCCACGATAAGTTTTATTAATTGCTGTGCGCATTTGTCAGTTTCCATGCGGTCTGTGCGCAAATGCAGATCCGGGTCTTCAGGCTTTTCAAAAGGGTCATTAAGCCCGCTAAGATTTTTTAATTTATCCGGATGATCTTCCGGTAAGGAAGCTTTTTTGTATAATCCTTTTGTATCTCTTTCAATAAGCACCTCCAAAGGGCAGTCTATAAAAACTTCTTTAACAGCAGGGTATTTTCTTTTCAATTCGTTCCGGGCATCCCTGTAAGGATTGATGGCGCTGATAATGGCTACGATCCCTTTCCTGGATAATTGATAGGCAACCTTACCCAATCGTTTAATGTTTTCAATACGATCCTGTTTGGAATATCCTAAATCCCTGTTCAATGTTCTTCTATAAACATCGCCGTCTATGACCGCTACCCTGATTCCGTATAGCTTTGCCGCTTTGCGTTGAACGATGTCTGAAATCGTGGTTTTCCCCGCCCCGGACATTCCGCATAATTGGATGATCATATAAAAGTGATTTGTTAAAAAATAGTTAGACACCGCTTTGTCCTTACCCAATGCTATTTTTTATAACCAGGTAACTAAATTGCCGTTTTAAAGCGCATAAAGGAACAATGATTCCTCTCTATTACCGGATAGCGGCACAAAGAACTGTACCACTGTTATATACATATTCAATAGTTAAGATAAATACCTGGTTAAGAATAACGGCAATTGGTACTTAAAATATGTATGTATTGCAACAAATATATAGAAAATATATAGAAATCGTCACCACAATGCCCTGTTACATCAGGTTGGGATGAAGGATTTATAATTTTCTTTTGTATGCGGATCTGTTGGATGCTGTTGCCGGCGGATAAATTCTTATCGGGATGTTTTTATTTTAACGTATTTGTTGCTGATTTGCACCACAGATCATACGTCAACGCTTTTTCATAACAGTTTCTTTTTTTTGACCGGATTTGGAATAACTTTAATGCACTGTTATAATACAGGATGCATGATATGAACTACAACCGTATGATCCTTTTCTTGTTTTTGCTTTTGGGCAGCACTCCTGCCGAAGCAGCCCATATGCCCGGGCGCGCACTGCATGATACACTTCCCAGGTTGTTAGGGGCTGGTATTATTAGTACAGGCGGCTATGAAACGCATGCCTGTTTTACTCCATCGGGGGACACGGTTTATTTTTTACAATGCAGGCCGGATCTGGCCGCCTGCGCCATTTGTGTGTCTTATAAAAAAAAGGAAGTATGGTCACCGCCCGTGGTTGTTCCTTTTTCAGGCAAATACCTGGATGTGGACCCATTTGTTACAAAGGATGGAACAACCATGTACTTTGTTTCAGACCGGCCCGTTCATAAAAAAGATACGCTGAATTCCAGTTGGGATATCTGGAAAACGGAGTTGAAGAACGGGCGCTGGCAGGATCCGGTTCATCTGGAGGCGCCTGTTAACAGCGAAGCCAATGAATATTATCCATCGCTGGCTGATAACGGAACCCTGGTCTTTGGTTCTTCAAGAAAAAGCGGTAAAGGCGGTGCTGATATTTACAGGACTGAACTGGTGAATGGCCGGTACAGTAATGTTGAGAACATGGGAGACAGCATCAATACTACTGATAATGAGTATGAGGCTTTTATAGCTCCTGATGAAAGCTACCTGATTTTTATGGCCACTTACCCCAACGGATTGGGGAATGCAGATTTCTATGTGAGCTATAAGGCGGGTAAGGACTGGACAAAAGCCCGGAAGCTTGGCGCACCTGTTAATTCACCCGCAACAGAATGGGCGCCAAAGGTGACCCGTGACGGCCGCTATTTTTATTTTGGCAGCACCCGGAGCGATCCGGCGCCAGTGCCTGATCAACCACAGGATCTGCGGGGATTCCGGGATCGTATTTGCCAGCCGGGCAATGGCCTGGGAGATATTTATTATATTGACTTCAAAGTCCTGGAAAAAAATAAATAACAGCGTTTCAGTTGTCAGTCATCAATCTTAATAGTCCCGATCTATCAGGAACCTGTGTGAAATTGGTTGGCGTGGATTGTTCTAATAACAATACCGGATAAATAATGATAACTTATTGGCTTTCAATGTTGAAGAGTCTGGCGCAGTAGCGTGTGATACCATAAATTTTACGTTTGTGTGCCATTTTACGGCAATATCCTGTTGTGCGAGTTGGCGGCAAAAGTGAATATAAAGTATAAATGGTGAGAATTAGAACCAACTTCATACATGAAAAAAGAATTTCATGATTTAAGGTGATAATGCTATCTTTTTGTACACTAATAATAAAATGGAATGATGGAGCAGGAAAGTTTAGTTGAGTTATATCGGGAAGCCTTTCCTGAAGCGGCGCGTTTAATAAAGCGTTTAGGTGGAAATCTTGAAGAAGCGAATGATACTTTTCATGATGCGCTATTGATATATCTTGAAAGAGAAGCAAAAGGTACATTGCAAATTCATACTTCAGCAAAAGCATATTTGCTGGGCACTGCTAAAATACTTTGGCTTCATTCTAAAAATCAATATTTCGATTCATTGCCGGAAGATGTGGAAGCATTTGTTGATGAAGAAAATGCAGCTGCAGATGAAGATAAAAATGTTTTTCATTATTTATTATTGGCAGGACAAAAATGTTTGCACATACTCAAAGCATTTTATTACGATAATCTTTCGCTTCAACAAATCGCCGCAGTTTTTGGGTTCAATGGCGTTCGTTCGGCGACAGTACAAAAACATAAATGTATTGAAAAAATTCGCATAGAGCTAAAAAAAATGAATTTATATGAGGAACGATTTAATTGAGGTAGAGCAGATAGAAAAGTATTTATCGCATCAAATGAGCGGCGAAAAAAAATCACAATTTGAAACACGCATGCTTCTTGATGGTTCGCTATTTGAAAAAGTAGCAGCACAAAGACAGGTGCATAAACTTATTCGGATCTTTTCACGTAGGCAACAAAGAAATAAGCTGGAATTAATTTATCAGCAACTGCTGCGTGAACCTTCTTTCGTACAACAACTAAAAAATATTTTTGCCTGATATGATTATCCCTACAGTATTAGACAGTACCACAAGAGGTGCTTACGATATTTATAGTCTTTTGCTAAAAGAAAGAATTGTTTTTTTAGGCACAGCCATTGAAGAAAATATTGCGAATCTTGTAGTGGCACAACTTCTTTACCTCGATAGTGAAAGTCACAAGCCAATTATGCTTTATATCAATAGTCCCGGTGGCGTTGTGTATTCAGGTTTTGCTATTTATGATACGATACGAAAATTAAAATCACCTGTATCAACTGTTGCAGTTGGTTTTTGCGGAAGCATGGCAACCGTTTTACTTACAGCAGGTGCCAAAGGACAACGTTATGCGCTTCCTTATGCGACTGTGCACATGCATCCTACAGGTGGCGGTGCAAAAGGTTATACCGAAGATGTTCGCATTGCTTACAAAGAACAAGAGCGATTACAAAATCAAATATTTTATCTGATTGGCAAATTTTCAGGACATACCAAAGATGAAATTGAAGAGATGTTTCGCCGTGACCATTTTTTTAATGCTGTTGAAGCAAAAGAATATGGTTTGGTTGATGAAGTATTAGGCGATACAGATGATTTGATTAGCATAGAAGACATCAAATGCAAAATTCAATTTCAAGCGGGTAAAAATAGAGAGATGATAGGGTTTAAAAGGGAATAGTTATTGCCTGACAGGCCTATCATCATAAGTTCTTCCGTTAAATATTCTGTCTGTTTTCTTTTTGTTAGTGCCACTCCATTGTTTGAAGAAAAATTTTATCCTGCGGGCGCTTTGCGATTAAATACTGGAACTTATTTCGTCATCATTTACAGGTAAAAAGCTCGGGCTCCCTGGTCTTTTTTTCTTTTACGTGAAATAGTTAGAATACATTTGTGCCTTAACAGGAGTTTTTATGAAGGATGGACTAAAGGGGGCGATCTGTGTTTTTTTGGGAGCAGCAAGCTATGGCATTTTGGCCACAATTGTTAAATACAGCAATCATCTGGGCATCCACACAAGCATCTTAACAGTTACGCAATTTTTTACAGGATTGCTGTTTTTGACCGTTTATGCTTTTATCAAAGAACATAATCCGCGGGCGGTATCTGCCACAGACAGGAGAGCAGGCCGGGGCGATAAAACCAGGTTACTGTTTTGGGGAATTTCTTTAGGCACTACCACGCTGTGTTATTATTTAGCTATACAATATATACCGGTTTCAACAGGCATTATCTTACTGATGCAATCCATCTGGATGAGCATTGTGCTGGAATGGCTGCTGACGGGGAAAAGGATCGGGGCCAGAAAGATTGCAGGGGCTGTTACGGTGCTGATCGGCACTGTTCTGGCTACTGATCTGGTTAGCGCAAACAACCCGGTGGATTGGAGAGGATTGTTACTGGGGCTGGGGGCGGCTGTGTCTTATACCATAACGATGTATGCCTCCAGCAATGTAGCAAACGGGCTGCCCGGTTTTGTCAGGAGTAAATACCTTGTTTCAGGAGGGCTCATTGTTATTGCGCTCTTTTGGAATATCACTACTTTCCGGCATTTTTCAATGGAAGGAATAGGGTGGGGTGTTGCTTTAGGAGTGTTTGGCACCATATTGCCGCCCTTATGTTTTACAGCGGGCATTCCTAAAACCGGTTTGGGCCTGGGAAGCATTATCGCAAGCGTAGAGATTCCCGTTTCTGTTTCTTCTGCATTCCTGGTGCTTCATGAAAAAGTAGTAGCCAGCCAATGGCTGGGTATCGGCATTATTATAGCGGCTGTTGTTATTGTTAATAGTAATAAGACGAAAGCTCCACCTGGCAGATGACTGATCAATCAGGCACCTAACCCTGGTGATAAATCCTATTTTTGTAGGTTAAAAAGTAAAAATGAAGATGCACCCGCAAAAGAAGCAATTAATGACTGCCATTGCTGATGACTTAAAAGGAATCGATGGTGTTAAGGCTGTTGTGCTGGGCGGTTCTTATGCAGAAGGGACAGCAACCCCTGCTTCTGACATCGATATCGGAATTTATTATAATGAAGACCGGCCGTTTACCATAGAGGCTATAAAGACGGTTGCGGAACGGTATGCGATCGATACCCCGGTTGTTACAGGATTTTATGAATGGGGGCCCTGGGTAAATGGTGGCGCCTGGATAAGAACCCCGCAAGGGAAGGTGGACTTTCTGTACAGGAATACAGTCCAGGTAAGGCAAACCATTCATAAAGCTATTGAGGGGGTCTGGGAGCATCATTTTGAACAACAGCCTCCGTATGGATTTTCCTCCTTAACCTATTTGGCAGAAATAGCAATAGCTGTTCCGCTCTATGACCCTCATCAGATTATTGAGGCATTTAAAAAACAGATTTTTCCTTATCCGCAAAAGTTGAGAACTGATGTCATTAACCGCTCATTATGGTCTGCCGAATTTACCATTCGGATCGCAGAGGGGTTCATAATACAGGAAGATCTTTATAATGTTGCAGGCTGTATTACCAGGGCGGTAAAGAACATAGTAAATGCGTTATTCGCAATCAACAATTGCTATCCCTTAGGGGATAAAAGGGCATTTAATACATTGGATGGATTTTCTTTAAAACCGGATGATTTTAAAGAACAGGTTGAAAAGATATTATCCTTGTCCAAGCATTCACTAAATGCTAATGTGGCGTTATTAAAAGCCCTGCATAAAAACATCCTTCAATTTGCCGGAGAACTCTATAAACCACTGTATGATCTGAAAAACAGGTAGATGTTCAGGAGGCTTGGCATTAACGGCGCATTCTGCAACAGCGGGGAGCCTGAAGAACTAAAAGAATAACCCGTGCCGTTCAGTGTTCCCGCAGAAACCGCTCTGCCTGCCATCGGTAGGTAAACCGGCGAGGCAGGGAACAGCGCTGGCAACCATTCATCTGCGCTTCCGCCAAAGGCGGGAGGTCTGCGTTGTCAGCGGGATATAACACAAAGTGAAATTCATGATAGACCAACAAAAAAGTGTTACGTCTTTGGAAAAATTTTCGGACGGATTAAAATATCACTCCCATATAATAATGTTGTTTATCCTTTAAACCGGTTAATCGCTGCCTCAATCCCTTGCTGCGTTTCAGGAACTGACCAATCCAACCCGCGGATAATTCTTGCCTGAATGCTTTCCACAAAGGGTTTATAGGATGCATAGTAGTTTGAAAATGCCGATTGATAATCCCCGTTTGATGCCTGAAGTTCCTGCGCTAAAATTGTAGCCCCCTGCATTGCCAGGCTTGTGCCCATCCCTGTGGGGAAGCTTGCGGTATGCGCGGCATCCCCAACCAAAGCAACACGCCCTTTTGACCAGGCAGGCATGTGAATCTGACAAACTTCATCAAAATATAAATTGTCTGAATGAAGCATGGTGTCTAAAATACGGGGTATTTTCCAGGAACTGTTTTGGAAATGATCCTTTAAAATTTGCCGGTGCTGTGCCATATCCCTGTAATCATAATTTAGTTTAGGTGACCTGAAAACAAGTAAGGCATTGACCGTTTTTTTAAAAGGATAAAGCGCAGCCAGCTTGCCCGGCTCCTGGTACATTACGGCTCCGGAATGGGGCCTGCCGGTTTTTATGCCAGAGGCTTCAGCTATGGCAAAATAAGCACCAAAGAATCTTGAATATGCTGCTTCATTACCAAAAACAAGTTTCCTTACGGCAGAATGCGTTCCGTCTGCTCCAAAAACGAAGTCAAAATTGCTGCGTTTCCCGTTTTTAAATGTTACTGTAACCTGGTCTTTTTGCTGAATAAGCTCTTCAATTCTGTTTTCAAAAAGGAATTCGACTGTGTTTGCCGGAATGTTTCCATAAAGTATATCCACTAAATCGTCGCGGTGAATTTCAATATCCCCCCGGTATTCGGCCTGTGCATTTAACGAAAAAGTAACAAGCGGCTCATTTTGGGCGTTTACCATTGCATCAGTATGTACAAATTCCCTTGCTTTAATTTTTTCCAGTATGCCCATTTCTTTTGCTGCATCTAAGGCTTTGCCTCTTACATCAATGGGTGAGCCGCCTTTTCTTAGGCCCTTTGAAATTTCAATGACGGTGACCTTATAGCCGTGCCGGTTCAGCCAGTACGCTAATGTTAATCCTGCAATACTTGCTCCTGATATTAAAACCTGTTTTTTCATTTCTGACTTTTGTTTTATCCTGCAAAAATGAATGTAGCTTTGTAAATAAAATAACACATTAACTACTAATAATAGTCGTAAAAATTATGCCGGCAAAGAATGATCAACAGGATATCCTTCAATTCGTAAATAAAATAGGTTATCATATAGGAGAGACGGTTCAGTATCTGGAACTACACTATCAGAAAAGCTTTGATTTTTCGCCGGACATGGCTATGTTCCTTGCTTCTTATACGGTAAAGAAAACGTTTACACGCCCGACAACTGCGCCAAAATATATCAAGAACAGTATTTGCTTTTTCTTCAGAGATGTATTGAATAATAATGGCCCGGCAATTACAAAAAGGAAGTCAGCAACGCAGGATGAAAAGCCATTCATACGGGTGTTTCCTTCTACGTTCTCATATACCAGTCTTTTTAAAAAGGGTTCCCATGTAAAGATTGTTTCTGTGCTGATCAGTGCCGACTATCTTAAAAGCTTTTTAAAAAATGATGCTGAACAGTTTCAGTTTTTATTTGAGACCCGTCATGACTTTTTAATAGAAGAAATCATGACGGATGACATTGCACGCACTGTAAATGACATTGTGAAAAAAGAGGAACCGGGCGCGCTCAGAAGTTATCATTACCGGCTGAAAGCAATGGAACTGCTTTTTTATTTGTTTCAAAGTTTGGGCAAACGGGAAAAATCTCCTCACCGAAGACTCAGCGAAAAGGACATAGCATCTATTTACAAAGTACGTGACAAGCTTGTTTCATCATTGCACAAACCCAGTTCTATTGCAGCATTAAAGCAAATTGCAGGGATGAATGAATTGAAAATGCGCAAAGTTTTTATGCAGGTTTTTGGTATGGGGATTTATGATTACTACCAGCACCTGCGCATGAAGGAAGCCGCAAGACTTTTACGCAGTGAAAAGCTGTCCGTATCAGAAGCCGGTTATCAATTGGGATTTGAAAACCTGAGTCATTTTTCAAGGGTATTTGAAAAGCACATCGGCAAAAAGCCCAAAAAATATAGCAGCGAAGTTTAATGGGGTTTGTTAGAAATGAATTTACAAAGCTGCGTACAAAAGTGATCACAGCTGCGGCCGGCCCTGTTCTTAAAACTGTACTGGGAAAACCAGCAAAGGGATCCGGGTATGCCAGGCCAGTTTTCTGGATATGCTTTTCTGGAGCAGCTCTGTTAGTGCGCTTTGCTGCCGGTGTAAAGTAATCATCAGCCCTGCAGCGTGGTCTGTAGCAAAACTATTGATGCCTTCTGCCGCATCCGGATGATCAATATAATGATACTCGGGGTGATATTGATCCAGCAGGGTATGGAGGGCACTGATCTCTTTTCTCAGATCGATGGCATCGCTTTCCTTTTTTGCTACATTCAGAACCAGCAGCCGGCCCTGCATACCTGTCAGGAATTTTTCTAACAGGGGGAGCGCTGTTTTTTCTTTTACGTCTTTGAGATCAGTGGTCAGCAGTACTGTTTCGGGGAGGCTGATCTTTGTTTCGGGAGGTACAATTAATAGCGGATAGGGGCATGTTTCCATAACGCGTATGGTATTGCTGCCTACAAGCAATTTTTCCCAGCCGGTTTTTCCGGTAATACCCATCACAACAAGATCTGTTTTTTCATTGTTCCCGATCCGTCGGATCCCTTCCTCCAGATCCGCATCATCCAGTAATGACCGGACCGTTGTTCCCGGACCGGCAAGCTGTTGCACAGACTCCTGCCATTTTTCCATGTTATGGAGGATTTCAGGACGCTGGTCTTCGTTGACTACTACCGTTACCAGTTCATTTGCTATTGCTGGCAGAGGGTGGTATGCGTGGTATAACACCATACGTTTACTGTTCCATTTCCTGGAAAGCATGCCGGCATATTCAGCTGCTAAAAAGGCGTTATCAGAAAAATCGGTAAGGACAAGGATGGATTGCATATGACCTCATTTTTATAAATGATACTGATCTGCAAAATTATTAAAAGCAGTTTACCGGAATATTAATTCTCTGATAAGGGAATATCTAGTGTAATGTCAATTATAATGTGTAAGGTAATATTTCCCGCAGGTTCTCGGAAAAGCGCAGGATGATTTTGATTATCTGCGTAATTCAGCGTAGTCTGCGGAAGAAAATTTAGGCTTGACACGACATTTAGGTTTGAAATAAAAATCGTTTTCGTATAATGCCTTTTATCAAATGTAAATCAGCACTATAAAAAGAGACTGACCAAAAGGTCTGCCTGTAGTGGAGTGTTGTTCTGAACTTGTTTCAGAATCTGTTGACAATCAGGCACCATTTTAGATGCTGAAATGCCCGTCAGACCGGGGCCATCCGGGCGGGAATTCAGCGTGACAAAAGGGACTTTTTGGTTGGCCTCTTGTATCAAGAACTTCTGTATCAGCTTTTTATTGTTTGCTGAGGTCTTTGATCCGGAGGTTTCTGAATTTTACAGGTGATCCGTGACCCAGGAACCCGATGTGCCCGGTCTTATTCAACAAGCCGGGATGCTGTTTATGATCAGCCGGTTCTGTATTGTTCTTGCTTGCCTGCGCAATATCGCCATCCAGTATTACCGTACCATTCAGGATCACGGTAATATGATTGCCAACCGCTCTTACTTCTTCATAGTTCCATTCCCCAACGGGCTTCAGGTAACCTCTTTTGGCAGGGATGATTCCGTAAACAGACCCGTGGTATTGATAGGGGTGCAGGTCTTTATAAATAGGAGCCTCGTTGTCCAGGATCTGCAGCTCCATTCCTACATAGGCGGCATCCCCCTGCAGGGGCGCCCTTATGCCAAGACCGTTGTTAGCACCAGGCGTCAGCTGAAACTCAAAACGCATAATAAAATCGCTGTACTCCTTTTCTGTGTATATATTTTTTGTAGTGCCTTCAGGAACTTCAACTTTTGGATCACATACGATCATTCCATCCTGCGCAAAATACCCTGTAGTGTTTCCTGTCCAGCCATCCAGGCTGGTGCCGTTAAACATCGGCACAAAGCCTTCCTTCTTTTCGGCATCACTTAATACATAAGGTTTGGGACGTGCCAGTTCCCGTACATATACATCGCGAAACTCCAAACGGGTACCATGCGCCTGCAATTCAATGGACTCTTTATCAAATATCGGCAGGTTCCGGTCCCAGTAATTTTCCAGTGGCACATTGTCAGTCACCAGTTTGCCGTTCAGGTAAACGGTCACTTTATCGCCCACCATTCTTATACGGAACGTATTCCATTCGTTGATCGGGTTGTCTGCAAATACCAGTGGTGTGCTCCGGTGTTTCTGGTTATTGTAAAGGCCGCCGGAACCCACCTGGGCGCCTACTTCCCTGCGGGAGGAGTCCCATGTCTGCACCTGCGGAGATCCTCTCAGGTAAACACCTCCATCTCCCTTAGGCTCCATCCGCCAGTCTACAAACAACTCAAAATCCTGATACATTTTTTGCGAGCACAGGTTGTCGAACCCTTTTCCGTCGAACACCAGTTTCCCATCTTCAACCCTCCAGTCTTTACGCATTTGCTCATCTGCCTTTTTTTGTTCGGCAGCCAGCTGCTCCGGGGTCATTTTTGCACGGGAAATAGGGTTGCCTACCAGGCCTTTCCATCCGCTGAGATCTTTGCCATTGAACATGGCAACGAAACCCGGGTCTTTGGGCAGGTTGGCCTGCTGCTTTACCCATGCTGCTTTTTGATAGGAAGCGTCGCCATCCTTATTCAGCGCGATTGCCTTATTAACAATGTTTTCAACAATGGTACCATAGAGGTCGGTGTGGTCCAGCACTATATTCATTACAGACTGAACTGCGGTTTGTTGTAGTGCCGCATCATCCAGGTATTTTGAAACAAAGACCAGGGCCGGCAAAGAGCTGTTGTGCCCGATGCCGGACAGGATCTGTTTTTTCTGATCGGTATTGGTGGCGAGGTCCATAGCATTACGGAACAGAAGCACTTTCTGATCCAGCGGGTTATCTGATTGATTAATGCCTGCAATAAAACTGTTGAGCGCTTTTTCTTTCATAGCACTGTTCGCAGGGTCTTTGCTGATGTTGTAAAGCGCATCCAGCGCGGTAAAATCGCTCCAGTTTGCCAATGCGGTTACGGCCGCTTCTTTTTGCTGCGGATCGCCGGTTTTGAATTCATTCATTACCACATCCAGGGCTTCCCTGCCGCCAATGGCTGCCAATACATTATAATAACGGGTCTTGCTGCTGCCTGATTCCTGCATCAGCCCCTGTATAATACCCACCTGGTCTGCTTTTGTTTTTTTATTTTTTATGGATGCGTATAATGCCTGTTGAAGGGCATTGACCGCGTCTGCTGCCTGCGCCTTATTTAAAAGCGCTGCAATTTTATTTTCATCCCCACCGGAAACAACATAGGGAAGCGCCTGAACAGCTGCCAGGTAGGTAGCTGGATCGGCACTTGCTGCGTCAGCAAAAACAACAGGTGCATATTCTGCTCCCCCGCGCTGCGCAGCAATTTCCAGTAGAATAGTACGTGCAGCACCGGACGACTGAGGAAGAGCTGCTGCAGCCTGCCGGGCAACTTCCGGTCCTTTAATGGTGAGCAGTGCATTTTTTGCGGCATCAAGCACCTCGGTGTCTGCAGACTTCAGCGTTCCGATTAAAGGAGCAATCGCCTGTTCCTGCCCGGCTTTTGCAATAGCGGCAATAGCTGCCAGTTGTATCTTTTTATTATCGGAGCGCAGCAGCTCTGTTAAAAAAGGAACCGCGTTTTTATCTTTATGCTCTCCAAAAATATAGAGCAGCTCTGCCTGCTGGCCGGGATCTGTTGTTTGCTTTACCACATCCTGAACGGCTGCTGCCGTTTGTGGGGTATAATGATCGCTTAGCAGGTTAACCGCTGCTGCACGGTATTGGATATCCGGTGAGGCTAAGGCTGAAATGATTTCCTGCTGCGCGTTGTTACCGGAAGCACTGTATAAGAGCGATAGTGCGGCGCTTTTGAACTGCTCCTGTAGGCCGTTCATGGCCAGCAGTTCTTTAGCTGCTCCTGCAGCCTGCGATGGTTGCCCTTTGTTTACCTGAAGGTTCAGGTAGCGTAAATAGGCATTTACTGCATTGGTAGCTTCTCCTTTATATCCGGTTTTCTGCGCGGCCGCTTTTAGTAACGGTGCAGATTGGGGGTCGCCAATGACCGACAGGGAATATAAGGCGGCTTTTTTAGCACCTGCATCGGATAAAGAAGGATAGAGCTGTTGTATCTTTTTTGCGGCCGGCGCATATTTCAGATCCCCCAGCGCTTTGATCAGGATCATTTGCTGATTCCCTTTTGCCGATGATAATGCATACAGGAGCGCGTTGGCTGATGTAGTGGTGTTTGCCCTTACCAGCACACGGGCGGCCGGATCACTCAGGCGCCTGTTTAGCAGGTATCCTTTTACAACAGGTACGATCTCATCACCCGCAACATATTGCAATTCCTGCAGCAGGAAATCGCGTACTTCATCATTCCTGGCTGTTTTAATGCCCTCAGCGAGAGCCAGCGCTGCCGTTTTTTGTTGCGCCTTATCTCTTCCTTTTCCAAGATATTTTGTTAAGCCGCTTATGGCATAGCGTGCAGCAATATCTGTACCGGAGCCGGGCGGCTGAATCTTTGCAATGATATTTTTATACCCCGGCGCACCAATGGCCACCAACTCCTGCATGGCTGCTTCCAGCTCACCGGAACTTTGGGGAGGCAGCTTCATCAAAAGGTCTGCCACCTTGGTTTCTGTGGTTCTTACATCGCCTTTATACTGGCCGTTGCTGGTACCGGTTAGCAGTAAAAACAGGGAAAGCAGTATTGCAAACTTTTTCATTCGTGTCGTATTTTTTGTTTTTGGCTCCGCAATCGGAAGCATTTATCCGGTATAATACCGGTAGCTGCCGGGATGAAAATTTTATAATAGCTATTTTGTTATTGAATGGTTGATCGATTATTAAATGGACCAGGGGCCACGCATGGGCTGATGAATAAGCGCATTGGCGGCAGCATCATCAACAAATGCCAGCTTCACAGGATCGAACTGTAAAGATCTTCCCAGGCGAACGGCGGTAATGGCCAGGTTGACCAATGTGGAAGAGCGGAACCCGTTATCTTCATTTAACGCAAATTTCTGGCGGGTTCTTACTGCCTGTGCAAAGTCGCCCAACTGCGGTTCGGGATCAGGAAGCGCGGCCAGCTTACGGTCTAGGTCCGGAATGGTTGTTTTGAAACCGTTATATACCTTGCCTTTCGGGCCTTCTATATAAGCAGCGTTTACATCCCTGTTTTCACCATCAAGCACAATTTTGCAACCGTCTTCATAAGTCAGTTCAATGCGTTTCCAGGTGCCGGCAGCATCCGGATCCTGTTCCGGGGCGTCCACGTCAATTTTTACAGGGCTGGTATGATCTTTTCCTAGAAAATATTGAATGGGATCCAGGTAATGCTGCCCCATATCGCCCAGACCGCCACCATCATAATCCCAATATCCCCGGAACGTCTGGTGCACGCGGTGCGGGTTATAGGGTTTATAAGGAGCCGGCCCCAGCCAGAAATCATAATCCAGCTCCGGCGGCACCGGTTGCGGCTCCAGGGAATGTTTACCTACCCAGAAAAATTTCCAGTTAAAACCGGTTGCAGCGTTTACCGTAACTTTCAATGGCCATCCCAGCAACCCGCTTTCTACCAGTTTTTTAATGGGCTTTACAGTAGTGTTCATCCCATAAAAATTATCCGTAAAACGGAACCAGGTGTTCAGCCGGAATATGCGCGCATTTTGCTGGATAACTTCACGCACTCTTTTACCTTCACCAATAGTACGGGTCATCGGCTTTTCGCACCATACATCTTTGCCCGCGTTTGCTGCGTCTACGCTCATGATTCCATGCCAGTGCGGCGGAGTGGCAATATGCACAATGTCGATGGCAGGATCCTGCAACAGTTCGCGGTAATCGTGATAGGTCTTTGTTCCCGAGGGACATTTGGCAAGCGCTGCCGCCAGGTGTTTCTGATCAACATCGCAAATAGCCACCAGGCGCGCATCCGTATAAGCAATATGGTTTTGCCCCATAGAGCCAACACCAATAATGGCCCTTGTCAGCTGATCGCTTGGCGCAATATGCTTTGGCCCGCCTAAAACATATGAGGGCACAATGGTAAAAGCAGCCAGGGAAGCAGCACCGTTTTTGATAAATTTTCTACGATTCATATTGTTGAATGGACTTTAAAACGTGAGTGAACCGGAACAGAGTCAGCATTAAAGATAAGCGTAGCTCTTAGAATACTAAAATAATTAAGCGTTTTTTTCTTTATCTTTTTAATAAAGATTTATGTTTCATAAAATATTTTAATGAAATGAAGCCGCTTAAATAAAAATATTTAAAATGTTTCTCCGTTTGCCAGTAAGAAGGTTGGTCATGCTGCATTAATTTGGTGCGGACAAATTGAAAACCGGGATGCGAAAAAGGTTCACCATTTTAAAGAACCTCCCGGCCGCAGGCCTGGATCTGTTTATATGCCTGTTAATAACAAGTGTTGTAAGTTGTTGGAAATGAATCTACATAAGGAACGTCATTCTGACAATGGAGCGGAGTGGAGAAATCTCTATAATATTAGAGATCCCTCGGCTGCGCCCGGGATGACGGTTAAAAAAATTATCATCCCAATAAGCATAAATGCAACGCTTTTATGAGTACCTGTTAATGACAAGTGCCCTAAAATGCCGGTAAACATTGTGGCAATCCATTCTTCATTCAAAAACTGGTGCTCCGGTTTATGAAACCCAACCAAAAAATGGCTGGGCTCCGCAGAGATGTACAGCATCCTGTTTTTGAGTGATCATGCTGAACAGCAGGCCCAGCACAGGTCATAAAACGTTTAGCGTACTCCCGTTCTATTGCAGGGTTACTTTGATCATATCTTTTATTTCAGGCAATGTGTTGAAGGGGTTAGGATTGGGAACCATCTGAATCGGTTTATTCTCTTCCAGTGGTGTACCGGCCAGATTGGCCTGGGTAACCCCTGCGCCGGGATATTGGTTTACGGCTGTACCGTCATCAAACAAACTTATGGTTGCAGAAACATCTCCTTTCTGATCGCTGCTGATATCGTTTCCGGTAGTGGCAAAGAACCAGTCATTGGAAAAGCCATACATGGTAGCTATGGCAATTTTATCGCCTTCCTGCAGCGACAGTTGCTGGGATACCCTGCCTCCGCTGGCGCCGTTTACCTGGGGTAGCAGCACCGTATTTGCCGGGTCCTGCAGCACATAAACATTTTTTACACCTGCCTTGCTTTTCAGCGCTGCTGCAAGTACTGCTGCATTTCCTTTTTGTGCCAGTTCCTTCAGGCCTTCCCCCCGATCTTTTTCTCCGGTTTTATAAAAAGGATTTTCTGATCCGCTGTATACTACAACCAAAACGGGAGATAACGGTGTAAAGATACCGGTGTGCCCGGTGAGATAGGCACTGAGCATCGTTATATCGCCCATTTCTGCAATGTTCGTAAGACCGTTAGCTGTGGGCTTTCCGGCTGAATATACCGGTTCCGGCAACAGCAGGTTGCCACCGGCAATATAGGAAATGGCCCATACGCCCGGACTGAAGGGCGTTTCATTAGTAGTGCCGCCCGAAATATTTTTAATAGTAACGGTAAATCCGGAATTGCCGCCATAGCTAAGCGACACATGCATCAGTTGTGATGCAGGCAGATAATTATGACCGAAATCATCGGTGCCGTTCACTTCCTTAATATTCTTTGGAGTAGTTTCTGCAGTGTCCGGATGCATGACACTGGCGCCGGGTACCTGGTTCACCCGGGTTCCGTTATCCCAAAGCTTTATTTGTGCAGATACATCGCCGGTAACCGGGCTGCCGTCATCATTATACAGTTGAATACCCGGATTTTCCGGCGCAAAGAACAGGTCATTGCTCCAGCCATACATGGTCGCAAACGTAAGACGTTGTCCTTTGGCAGCGTAAAATGAAAAGGATACAGATTGCCCGGGCAGAATAACCGGGGGCGTGCCGTTTCCCTTAAAGGTTCCGGACTCAACCAGGGGCTTGCTGTCAAGTACATTTTCAACAGTAATGGTTTTTGATTGCGCCTGCGGCATATCCTCTTTATCGCAGGATGCCAGCAGGGTTACGATGGATAAAGCCATAAACGACTTCAGGATGCTCTTTTTCATTTGCTTGTTTTTATTGTTTTTAATGATGCGCAGTATACCGCTTGCTGCCGGTACCGCCATCAGTAATCATACTTTTGAGCAGGCTTTTACTGATGACGGCTGCTGTTTTATTCTGAAACAAAAGAACAATCCTAATCTCCCAAAGACGTAACAGAGTTATAACAAAAGTATCACGGCGGCCTTTTGACCTGTTTTTTACTGAAATTTGTGCTATTCATCTGTATAACAAATGCAAAAAGTACTAATCATTGAAGATGACCGGGAAATTGTAGAGCTGCTCGAAGTTCATTTAAAAGACCTCGGTTGTGAAATATATACTGTCGGCAACGGGCAGGAGGGTTTGCTTGCAGCAAAGAGCAATCATTTTGACCTCATCATCCTGGATCTCATGCTGCCGGTACTGAACGGTATGGAAGTATGCAGGAAGATCAGGCAGACCGATCGTCATACGCCTGTTCTGATGCTGACGGCCCGTTCTGAGGAAATTGACAAGGTAATGGGATTGGAGACAGGAGCAGATGATTATCTTACAAAACCGTTTAGTATAAGGGAATTTATAGCCCGTGTAAAAGTTATTTTCAGAAGGAATGAGGAAAATGCATCGCAGGAGGGCATTAAGAGCACGCCTTCTGTTATCCGGTACGATGAACTGGAGATTGATTTTGACAAACGGAAAGTGACATTAAATGAGCTTCGGGTCGAGCTGTCGCCCAGGGAATTTGAGCTGCTGGTTTTGCTGGCATCCAATCCCGGAAAAAGCTACAGCCGTAAACGGTTGCTGAACCTGGTATGGGGTTATGATTTTGAGGGCTACGAACATACCGTCAACAGCCACATCAACCGGTTACGGGGAAAAATTGAAGCCGATGCTTCAGCACCAAAATATATTTTAACTACCTGGGGCATCGGGTACAGGTTTAACGAAGAATTATAATGGAAAAGAGTAAATCCATAAAAGGCAATCTGCTGTTCTGGAAAATTGCTGCTGTATTTACGATCGTATTAGTGGTATTGGGATTGGTATTTGTGCTGATCGCTTCCAGGTTCTCCAGCTCTTATTATACGGCTGCGCACCAGCAATTATATGGCGATATTGCGCAACATCTGGTAACATTTACGCAGCCGATAAAAAACGGGAAGCCGGATACCGCAGTAACGCACGATATCATACACTCTACCATGGTAGCCAATCCCAGTGTAGAAGTGTATTTACTGGATACTGCCGGGAATATAACAGATTTTGTGGTACCGGACACTACCGTGCAGATACGCCGGGTGAATATTGCTGCTGTTAAAAGATGGCTGGCTGTAAAGGACGGGGAACGCCCTCTGGGCGACAATCCAAAACTCCCGGGCGAACCATCTATTTTTTCCGCAGCGCCTATATACGAGAACGGGCACCTGTATGGTTATGTATATGCTGTGCTGGCCAGTGAAAAGCAGCGGGCAGTATTAGCGGCTTTGAATAACCATATATACATCCGCTTAGGTGCATATATTTTCTTTGCAGCACTGGCGGTTGCTTTTATTGTGGGTATTGTAACCTTCTTTCTCATAACAGACAGCATCAGGAAAATTGCAGCTGTGGTACGGCGTTTTAAAGAAGGCGACTATTCGGCCCGCATTGAGGGAAATGCCAGGGGCGACCTGGGCTTGCTTACTGCTACCTTCAATGAAATGGCAGATGTTATTGTAAGCAACATCGATAAGATAACTGCCACCGATAAGTTCAGGCAGGAACTCATTGCTAATGTGTCGCATGATCTTCGTACGCCGCTTTCCATTATGCAGGGCTACATTGAAACGCTTATGATTAAAAAAAACACCCTTGCCGGAACGGATAAAGACCGGTATCTGGCCATTGTTCATGGAAGTGCTCAAAAGCTGTCGGGCCTTGTAGACCAGCTTTTCCAGTATGCAAAGCTGGAAGCCAACCTGATAACCCCTGAGAAGGAATCTTTTTTGCTGGAAGAACTGGCTTCAGATATTTTAATGTCCTATCAGCTAAAAGCAACAGAGCGTTCTATCCGCCTTGATTTAGATACTGCACAGCATTTGCCCATGGTATTTGCAGATATTGCCCTTACCGAGCGGGTGTTCCAAAACCTGCTGGACAATGCATTGAAATTTACACCTGATGGGGGCACTATCCGGATCATTCTGTCGCCTGCTGAAAAAGGGATAAAAGTACAGGTTGCAGATACGGGGGTTGGGATTGCACCGGAAGATCAGCGTTATATCTTTGAGCGATATAAGCAGCTTAGTAAAGAAGCAGCTCCTAAAAAGGGCATGGGCATCGGATTAGCGATCGTGAAAAAGATACTGGAATTGCATAACACTGCCATTGATGTGATCAGTGAGCAGGGCAGGGGCACTACATTCCGGTTTGTAATACCGGCATAAACCGGAAAGGCCCCCGGACTGTCAGGCATGCATTTATTTTATTCGGCAGGCTTTGATCGTCTCTAAAAGTGTTGTCGTAAATATGTAAAGAACTGTGCTTTATCCAAACAGGAAGTATGCAATAATTAATGTGGTAAAGATGTTGAATAACTGTGCTCCCAGAAATGCGATAACCGGCTTGCGGTTATGAATGCCGACAAGATCTTTAAAATTGGTTTCTAACCCAATGCTGGTAAAGGCCAGGGCAAACCACAGGCCCTGGAGGTTCTTTAACGGCGTTTTGACCTGCCCGGAAACACCCGGATCTAAAAAGAAGGAAAAGATCACCGAGGCCAGTATAAAGCCTACCACAAATTTCGGGAACCGCTCCCATATGACCTTTAAAGTAGGTTTTTCAACAGCCGCCTGTTTGGAGGTGCTCTTTGTATATGTCCAGTAGACCGATATTGCAAAAGCTGCAATACCCAGTAATACGTTCTGGGAAAATTTTACAATGGTGCTGATCTTTAAGGCCGTTTCGCCCACTAAAGATCCTGAAGCCGCCACAGCTCCTGTGGTATCAATAGTGCCGCCCAGCCACGCACCGGTTATGGCCTCCGAAAGCCCCAGCCATCCGGCGATCCAGGGCATAGCGATCATCATGGGCACCGCTGTTATTAATACCAGGGAAACGACTAATGAGAGTTTTTTAGCGTCTCCCTTTATGGCGCCGGAGGTTGCTATTGCAGCCGATACACCACAAATAGAAACGGCGCTTGATAACATTAAGGACAACTCTTTGTCTACTTTTAATTTTTTGCATAACCAAAAAGAAAAGTACCATACAGAAAGCACTACTGCCAGCGCCTGTATGAGGCCTAAGGCCCCGGCTTTTAATATGTCCGAAAAAATAACGCTGGTTCCCAGCAGCACCAGGCCGATCTTTACAAAGAACTCGGAAGCCAGCGATTGCTGCAGCCAGGCAGGCACGGTAAAAAAATTACGGACGATCAACCCGATCCCCAGGCAAAAGATCACCGTTTCCATGTTCAGCAGCTTTACTTTGCCGTTGCCTCCGATGATGAAGGCCACTATTGTAAGCACATAAATAACAGGAAAGGACTTTAGCATACCCTGTATGGATTTACCCATGATCATTGTACCTGCTATTGCGATAGCATAAACAAACAGGAACTGGATACCTGTTTTAAGAAGATTAGCCCTATTCAATACATTGAGTGATAATTCGGAAAAACTATCCCAGGTAAACAAGGGCGCATCAATGATTACCCCCCACAGGGCCAGAAAAATAATTAAAAAGCCCAGCACTACTATTGTCCAGTCTTCGGAAAGTGCTATCTTTTGTTTAACTGATGACATAAGGAATTAAGTTTGATGAAAGACGCTTTTTAATGCTGCCCGGGCCGCATGATAACCGCACATACCGTGTACACCGCCTCCCGGTGGGGTAGAGGAAGAACAGCAATAAATATTTTTTTCAGAAGTGCTGTAGGGGGGGAACCGTAAAGCCGGGCGCGTATAAAGCTGGCTGATGTCGATGGTTCCGCCATTAATATCTCCGCCAATATAATTAGGGTTATATGTTTCCATAGCCACCGTGTTCATGGTATGCCGCGCAAGAATGATATCCCTGAAGCCCGGAGCAAAACGTTCTACCTGGTTTTCGATCGCTGCGGTCATATCGGTTTGTGACCCGTTGGGCACATGACAGTAGGCCCAGGCGGTTTGTTTGCCTTCAGGTGCCCTTGTATTGTCAAACAGGCTTTGCTGGGCCAGTAATACAAAGGGTTTTGAAGCAACCGCTCCTTTAGCTGCCTGGCGTTCTGCATAGGCAATTTCCTCGTAAGAGGCGCCGATGTGTATGGTAGCGGCCTTTCTGCAGGCCGCTGCTGTAAACGGTATCGGCCCATTTAAAGCCCAGTCTATTTTAAATACGCCCATGCCGTAATGATATCTTTTTAACTGCCATTTATACAAACCCGATAACCGGTGCCCGGCTATTTGAAGCAATTGCCTGGGGGTTACATCAAATAAATAGGCTTTTGCCGAAGGTAATGTTTCTATGGAGGTGACCCACCGGCCGGTTTCTATTTTACCTCCCAGTGATAAAAAATAAGCAGCCATGGCATTGGTAATGGATTGAGACCCCCCTTTGGCAAGGGCCAGCCCTTCCTGTGGGCAGCGGCCATGAGCACCAGCCCGATGGCTGAAGTGATTATGCGTTGTAAAGGCTGAATGGAGTGGGCCGCCATCCCGGCCCATAGTCCCCGGGCTTCCCTGGTCTTAAACCCTGTTACAATGCGGGAAGCCGGCTGTAAGGCATGGATACCAAAAGCTGCCATCTGCAACGGATGCGCCGGGAAACGAAGGGGAGCCAGTATATCGTCTATGATCTGATCCCATTGTGCTACTATGGGATGTATGAGGTTATAATAGGCGTTTTTATCAATGCCGAGGGCGGCTGCGGTTTCGGTCAGGGATGTGGTTACAAATGCTGCATGCCCGTTATCAAACGGGTGGGCTGCAGCAACCGGAGCATGAATGTATTCCAAACCATATTGCTCCAGTGGCAGGGAGGCCAGAAATGGAGAATGGATCGCCATGGGATGTATGGCAGAGCAAACGTCGTGCTTAAAGCCCGGCAAGGTTAGCTCTTCTGTTCTTGTACCGCCTCCGATGGTATCTTTTCCTTCCACCAGCAGCACTGAGAGCCCCGCCTGCTGCAGCGTAATGGCTGCCGCCAGTCCATTGGGGCCTGAGCCTACCACAATGGCGTCAAATCTATTCTCACTCATTGGTCATTGGTTATATAAATTCTTAAATGCTTCTTTTATATCGATATAACGGAACCTAAAATTGTATTTATCTAATTTCTCTGATACCACTCTGCGGCCTTTGAGAACAAGCTCAGCTTCTGTTCCTATTATTAAGGCACCTATATATACAAAACAGGCAATATTCGATAGCACAATTTTAGGTTTTAATACATCCCGCAGAGCTTGCATGAATACACTATTAGTAACGGGTTGCGGGCTGGAACAATTTATGATACCATTATACTTTTCATTTTTGAGACTACCTTCAATTACATTTAAAAAATCGGCTTCATGTATCCAGGATATATATTGCTTTCCGGTCCCTATTTTCCCGCCAAAACCAAGTTTGACCAAGCGTTCAAAGGGCTGCAATAATCCAGTTTGCTTTTGAAGTACGACTCCAATCCTCAATACAATTTTTCTTGTCAATGGCGTTTGACTATTGTCAAAGGCTGCCTCCCATTTTTTACACACTTCTGCGGAAAAGTTGTTTCCGGGCGAAGATATTTCATTTTTTGTTTCAGTATCGCTGTTTCCAAACATAGCTGCAGAGCTTGCATTGATCCATACCTTCGGAGGGATCTTTAATGATTCGATTGCTTTGCCGATGATATACGTTGCATTTACTCTTGAACGGATAATTTCATTTTTATTTTTTCGTGTATAACGACAATTTACCGATTTGCCGGCCAGATTAATAATAGCTTTTGCTCCTTCTAATTCCCCGGCCCAGTTATCTAAGGTTTTGGCATCCCAATTTACATAGCGCACATTATCTTCAACAGCAGCAGGGCCTCTTGTTAAAACGATTATTTGAGTGGTGCTGTTATTGAACCTTCTGATGATTGATTTTCCCAGGAATCCGGTTCCCCCTGCTATGATAATTTTTTCTTTCATTTTTATTGTCAGATTGAAAATCAATATACCTGATTTGCGCTTTGGCGCCCTTCCACGAGCGGATACCTTTTATTAATACGCTCCAGCCTTACAAAAATAGAATCATTAAATTCATTAATTCCCCATAACGTTATTTTACCTTTGTCATCAATATTATAGGCAAGCGTTTGTTTTTCGTGTTTATATGCCTTGTTTTTGTTTTGCAATTTGAGAATATGGTTGACCGTATCTGCCCGATAAAAGAAATATCTTCTTTCTCCGGACATTCCCCCTACTTCCCAGCGTGTAACACCTAGGTCCCTGTTCCTGCCTTCTTTTAATAGTTCATCGGAGTCCTGGGTATTTACCTGATTTAATTGTGTATTTTTTTTATCGCCTTTTACCCTTAATGGAGAATAGCCGATCATCCGGTCAATAATGGCAGGACGATTGGTTTTATAACTTAAAGACGACCAGGCTTCAAAAGTGGCATCAGACCAGCGTATAGAATCTTTTGGATTATAGGCAATGTACCGATTGTTTAGCTTGAATTCCGGAACTGAGTAATAGCCCTTTGTACCGGCAAGCCCGGGTGTGCTGGGTATATTGTAGTTGTTCCCGTTAAAAAAGCCATAAGCCCACAATGCAGCTGTAACCGGCACGAATAATGTATTAAAGAAAAGCTTTAACCCCTTTCGCAGATATCTTTGCCATTTTAACGTAAACTTTGGATAATATTTATATGCTTCCACATCCTGTTCTTTTACCAAAAGACTCCAGATCTTTGGTAAATCGTACCATGCAATAAAGATCCCCAATATTGAAAAGTATGCTGCAGGAACGGCAACCCCTGCATCATAGGCATGGTTCGCCAGCGCAATATTGAAACAGACTACGGCCGCCAGTGCACCGCCAAGTACGGCTGTTTTCCGGTGCAGCAGCAGGAGCCCCGGAATGATTTCCGCAAAGCCCAGAAAAATTGTATAATTGAAAGAAACTCCTACATGCGACCAGTACAGTTTTTTCTCCGCCATATCTCCAAAGGGAGTGTTAAGCATTCCGATTGTTGGAAACACCATTTGCATCGGGAATGCTTTTTTTAATCCCCACCCAATCATGCCATAGGCTAACCGATATCGAACTAAAACACGGATCCAATAATATAATTTGCTATAGTTTGTTGTTTTTTTATCAAAAATCCCCCAGATCAATGCGGCTATAACGGAAAATAAAAAGACCAGTATTAAATTTATATAGTTCAACAGACCAAATACGCCTTCTTCCGATTCAATTAAAACTATTTGCGGAGGCCAGAATGCAACAATTGATTGGGCATCATTATACGTTATTTTAGAAAGGTGAAGGCCAAATAATTCTTTATAAAAATTGGAATAGGTCGGAATGCATAATAAAAGAAAATAAATAAACGCTATCCGAAAAGCTATTTTCTGGAAATTGGTCCAGATGGGCCTTTGGTGATCGTTACTTAACTCCTGCGATGCAGTAAATTTATATTCAGACATAATTTAAATTTTTATAGTTTATGATAAGCTGCCAATAAAAAATAATCTTAAATATTAACCGGCCGGCGGCGGCCTTCCTTCATTAAAATTTTCTTATTGTTCTTCTCTAAACGAACGTGGATTGAATCGTTTCTTTCATTGATGCCGGACAGGATAATAACAGAGTCGCTTGGGATCGTATACGAAAGATTTAATTTCTCATATCTGTAATTTTTGTTTTTATTCTGTAGCAATAATTTTTTATTAATCGTATCGGCTTTGTAATAGAAATAACGCCTGCCTGATAACCCGGCTATTTCATAATTACGGTCTATGTCATTTTCAAAATAACCATCGCCTGACGACAGGTCTATTTTTAAAGGCTTATTAACATTAACCGAAATTGTTGACCATTTCTCAAAGACCACATCCTGCCACCGGGTCGAATCGGTTTTGGAGTAGGGGATCGTATCGCCGTTAATGACAAAATCCTTTACATTGTAAAAACCATAGGCCCCGGTCAAGCCCGGGGTTTTGGGAACTTTATATGGATCGTAAATGAAACTATATAAGGCCAGGCTGCCAAATAGCAAGGCAAAAAGGAGTGTAAAAGACTTTCCGAAAAACCTGATCCGCTTTAATACGGGTTCCGAAAAAACGGGTTTGAATTTACTGGCAATCCCTTTCTTTTCTTTAATTAAAAGGGTATATAGCTTGGGCACATCATATACCAGCAAAAAAACGGATAGTAGTACAATGAACGTACTAAACACATGCTCGCCGATATCATAAAAGCCATTGGCCGCCGCCACATTTCCAAGGAACCCGATTATCAGACCGGCTCCAAATGCGGTGGTTTTCCGGTTAAAAAGAAGCACGGCTGCTAAAATTTCCACGAACCCTAGAAACGATTCATACTTGGGCTCTATGCCTAAAGTTTGAAAATATATTTTCCAGGAAAAAAAATCGCCATAATTTGTGAGCAGATTGCTCAGCGATGGGTAAGGCATCTGCAATGGGAATAGTTTTATAAACCCATATGCAAATAGTGCAATGGCCAGGCGATAGCGAACAAGCACCCGCAGCCAATAATAAAGAACAACATATTCTTTTTTATCCGGCTGCTGTTTACGCCAAATGAATGCTCCTGCTATCGCAATAAGGGCTGCCAGGCCCCAGGAGGAGAAGCTTTTAAGCCCCCATTCCGGCTGGTGATCCTTTAATGCGAAAAAATCGGGCATATATTTTGAAAGCTTTAATAGCTCATAAACATGTAAACTGGCCCATTTGGTATGATACAGGTCACTGTAAAATTTCCAGTCTACAGGAATAATTAAGATGAGTAAAAAAATAAAAGCGAACCTGAACAGATTCAATTGCCAGGGTCGCCACGGAGTTGTTGCTGATCCGGCTAGTGCTATGGAATTGAGCCGTTTTGCCCACCTGTTAAGAAAATTTTTTGTTGATGACATATTTGTGGAGTTAGAGTGAGGAATCTTAGTTGTAACTTGGGTTCTGAACTAATGAAGGATCCGCCAGAATTTCACTTTCCGGGATAGGAAAAATATATTTTTGAGGATTTGTTGCCCCTAAAACTGCTGCCGCTCTGCCCGTCCGCGTCAGGTCAAACCACCTGTGGGGCTCAAGGGCAAATTCAATTCTTCTTTCGTTTTCAATAGCCAGTAATAGCCCCTCCTTGTCTTTCACCGTTGCTAATGGTACTTCAGACCGTTCTCTCACCGCATTTAAATCGGCCAGTGCACCTGTAAGATCCGGAGTTTGCCTGGAAGCACGGGCTTCTGCTCTGATAAGATAAACTTCTGCCGTTCTTATAAGATATGCCGGAGATGTTTTGGTGGGACATATGGCGCCAACAATGCCCAGGCTGCTTTGTACCGATAATATTTTTCTTCCCCCGCCAATATTTTTGTCGTTCAGTAATGAATGGATTTCGCTTTTGGGCTCCAAGGCCCTGTTGCTGGTATTCCATAAGCCAAAAGCAGGGTTTGTATTATTATCATTATAGGAGAGCTCTAAAATGGATTCTGCGGTACCGCCTGCTAATTTGAAAGGCTTTATTAATTGATAGCTTGTATTGTTAATGACCTCTGTGGCATCATTTTCTGCTTCCTGGTATTTTTTGAGATACAAATTTACACGGGCCCGGAGGGCGTATGCTGTGGATTTACGGGCCCTGTTCCTGACTACTGAAGCGGGCAATAATTCGATAGCCTGATTCAGATCCGTAATTGCCTGGTTATATACTGTTGCCTGGTTGCTTTGTGGTACGCCCAGCTTATCTTCAATAGTTAATGTAGGCGTCAGGTATATAGGCACATTTCCGAAAACCCTGGCCAGGTCAAAATAGGACAATGCTCTTATAAAATAGGCTTCTCCCAAAAATTGATCACGTATTTCATCTGTCAGTGCAACATCGTTCACCAAAGGCACTTTTTCAATAATATGATTCGATATATTAATTGCGTTATAAAAATTAAGCCAATAAGTGCTTAAAAAAGCAATATCAGATCGTAAATCGTGATTGATTATATTCAGATCTGTTTGCGCATTGTTCAATGATTTTATATCACTTCCGGCCAGGAGAATGGTAGTCTGGAAAGAACTTCCATAGCTGGATAGGGATACAGCGCTGTACGCCCCTCTGACAGCAGTTTCTGCTGAGGCTTTATCGAAAATCGTTTTTTCATCAGAAATAGCATCAAAGGATTCAACATCTAGGAATTTTTTGCAGGAAGCAAAAAAGCTGATAAGAACCACGCTGATAAGAAATACTGAATACCACCTTTTCATAAATAAATTTTTTTGTATTAGAACTTTACATTAATACCAAAAGAAATACCAACAGGCTGGGGCAGGGTTGCCGTATCCAACCCGTCCAGGTTTTGACCTGCATCATTGGAAGATTCGGGATCTGCCCCCGTATATTTGGTCCAAATAAGAAGATTTGAACCCGATGCAAATACCCGTACTCCACGCAATCCTAACCGGTTTGTCAGTGAATTGGATAAGTTATACCCCAGTGAAACGGCTTTCAGCCTTATAAACGAACCGTCCTCCAGGAAACGGCTATTCTGCTCAATCGTGTAATTATAGCCTACACTGGTTACCCTTGGCACATCTGTAATATCGCCCGGCTTTTGCCATCTTTTTAGCTGGCTTGCTAAAATAGCCCTTGAAGCATCCCTTGTTCCGCCGCCTTCCATTATATATCTGTTGAAATTGTAGACGCGATTTCCATATTGGAAGGTGAACAGGATATTGGCATCAAAGTTCCCGAATGAAAAATTATTGGTAAGCCCCCCAAAGAATTTTGGAATTAAATTGCCTAACATACGGCGGTCGGTTGCTGTTAAGGTTCCGTTGTGGTCAGCATCATAAAATACGGCATTCCCGGTCTGAGGATCCACGTACAATTGTTCATATAGCCACCAACTGGCTAAAGGGTAACCTTCTTCTGTTCTTCTGTATTCCCTGGCTTCAAACGTAATGGGAGCGAGCAATTTTTCCGCCCTGTTTCTGTTGGATGCAATATTGAAATCTGTTCTCCATTGAAAGGCTGCATTTTTAATATTGAGTGATGATACTGCAACTTCAATACCCCTGTTGCTGATTTCCCCGGCATTTGCAAGCATACTGTTATAACCGGTAGCCCCCGGCACCTGCAGCTGTAATAAGGCGTCGGTTGTATATCTGTAATAGAAGTCTACATCAAAATTTAAGCGGTTATCAAAAAAACCAATATTTAAACCAAGATTATAGGAAGTTGTTTTTTCCCATTTTAAATTCGGGTTTGCCAATTGTGATGGTGCAATACCTGCCTTAAATCCACTGGTTAAATCATCCGCATATTGGGCATTCCCTGTCCACAGGCCACGGGACGCATAATCGTTAATGCCGTTCTGATTGCCGGAACTACCGGCGCTTAGCCGCAGTTTCAATTCTGAAATCCGGTCAGTATTTTTAAGAAAGGCAGCATTTTTCACGCGCCATCCGAAACCAACCGCGGGGAAATATCCCCAGCGGTTGTTAGCTCCAAACTTGGATGAGCCATCTGCCCGTAACGACGCTTCAACATAATAGGTATTGTCAAAATTATAATTGATACGGGATAGGAAAGAAGCCAGTGTGGAGCGTGACTGTGATTGCGTGGCTGTTCTGACAGAAGCTGCTGAAATTTGCTGAAATGAATTGTTGGGAAATCCCTGTCCTGTTGCGCTTGTAAATTTTGAATCTTCTTGTTGGAAGCTGCTTCCCAGCAGGGCGGTTATTGTATGCCCGCTTCCAAAACTTTTATTGTAATTAAACAGCTGTTCGCTTTGCAGCAGGCTATAATTTGTAATGCCCTCATATTTGTACCCCAGCGGATTGGGAGCGCCTCCAATAATGGTCTTATCGCTAAAAAATTCCCGGTCATTATAATAATCATAATCGAGCCCGAATGTGGCTCTGAAATTTAATTCCGGTAATATTTTAACTTCGAGGTACTGATTTCCGGAATACCTGATGCTTCTTGTAGAAATGTTGGTGGTATTCAGGTCTATAAGATTATAAATATTCTCGTAAATTGATCCCCTGGCCAAAGTGCCATCATCATTATAAAGCGGCAGGTAGGTAGGGGTATGCATTATGGCTAACGTATAACTGGCCTGTTGACCGGAGCCTTCCCTTGCCTGCTGTCTGAAAGAGTAGGAGAGGTTGTTGAGCGAACCAATGGTTATAAATTTGTTTAGTTTTGATTCGAGGTTATATCTAAAGCTGTACCGGTCAAATTTTACGGGTTTCATGATCCCTTCCTGATCCGTATAGCCCAGGGCCAGGTTATAACGGGTACTTTCATTTCCTTTTTGAATACTCAAATGATAGTCATTATTTTGAGCGGTGCGCAACCCTATGGCTAACCGGTCATAAGTTTGCTGATCCTCCGGGTTACCGCGCCCCGGCACGCCATTAATTACTTCATCAACCGGGCGAAAAGGCCTGTTTTCGTAGGTCTGATTTAGCGCAGGATTGTCTATGCCTGAATTGATCCACTGCTCATTCACCAACATGGCATGTTCCGGCCCGGTTGTGTATTTCCACAATCTGCTCTTGTCTGCCCACTGATACCCATGAGATGCGGAGAGGTTGATTTGTGCCCGGTTTTGAGAATAGGCCCCCTTGTTGGTTGTAACGAGGATTACTCCGTTTGAGCCCCTGGAACCATATATGGCAATGGCGCTTGCATCTTTTAAAATTTCGATGCTTTCAATGTCAGCCGGATTTAAATCTGCCAGAGGAGAGGTGACCTTTCCTCCACCCAGGTCTATTGAAGACAGGCTGTTGTTGTTAACAATTAATCCATCAATTACATAGAGTGGTGCATTGCTCGCGTTTATAGATGCCGTTCCCCTTATCTGTACCTTAATGCCTGCCCCGGGGGTTCCGGAAAAAGTATTTATCTGCACACCGGCGGCTTTACCCTGTAACTGTGCATCAAAGCTGGCTGCGGGAAATGTTTTTACTTCCTGGGCATTTACTTTTGACACAGCTCCTATTACGTCCTTTCTCCGCTGCGTACCATAACCCACTACTACCACATCTTCCAGCTGACTGGTAGCCGGCTTCAGGAATACATCAATAGGAGATCCTGTGGCTACTGTTTCTTTTGCTTCGTAGCCAACGCTGGTTACCACTATTGTAAACGGAAATTTTTGAGCCGTATATAGCGTAAATGCACCCCGGGCATCACTTGTAGTGCCATTGGTGATGCCCTTTATTTGAATGGACACATTAGCCAACGGCAGCTTGCTTGCAGAATCGGAGACCTGGCCCTTTAATACGGAATTAATGGTGGGTTGGGGCTCATTTTGCCCTTTGCTGTAAAATGGTGTTAGAGTGGTTAGAACTATCAGGAAACATAGTACTCTTTTCATTAATATTGTATTATGATTAAATAATTAAGGCGTGTAACATGTATTTTATAAGCCACTCAATACCCGTTGATGCCTTTGTTTTAGCTGTATGTACAGCACTATTTTGTATCAGGCGCCTCCTCCTTTTGAATTTGATAAATGGCTTCTCCCAGATCTAATATCTGTAAGCCGGGGTATTGCTTTCTTAAAATGCTGGCAGCAATGGCTGAGCGGTACCCTGATGCACAGTGCACCACAACCGGTTTGTCTGTAGGAACAGCTGAAAGCCTTTTACCCAGGTAGGGTAAAGGGATGTTGACAGCAGATGCGATCAGTTTGCCGGCTTTGTATTCATTTGGATTGCGCACATCAATGATCGTATACTTACCGGCATCCTTAAGCTTAAATGGCTTTCCATCTAAAAAAGTGGGGATTTCTTTTTTAAGGTCATATATAAACACCCCTTCAATATTTGTTTCATACCCGATTTTTGCCAGTTTTTTTATGGCCACATCTAATGCGCTGTTATCCTGCCCAATTACATAAAACTTTTGAGAAGGAGGAATCACCGTGCCCAGCCATGTCTCAAATTTGCCTCCATCAGGCACATTAAGGGCATTTGTATAATAGGAGTGTTGATATACATCCCTGGAACGGATGTCCACTACGGTGGCATTGTGGGGAACGGGGTGATTTACCGGAAACGATCTGACCTTTGTTATGTTTTCTTTCAGATCGGCAGCGCCTGAGCGGTTCAATTCCACATCATAGGGAAAATACCCGGGTATAAACGGCAGCTCCTTTAATAATGCGGATACAAAAGCTGCTTCCGTTGCATGGTGGAAGGCATGATTATTTTGCTTTTCATAACCGATGGTACTGGAAGTTACATTGCGGATGGCTGTTCCGCACAGGGAACCCGCGCCATGTGTAGGGTAGACGATCACCTCATTATTTAAGGGTGCATATTTTTCATTTAGGGTATGATATAAAGCCTTTGCCAAATAAGTACGCTGCTCATTTTCATTGGAGCCATATTCTCTCAGGTCGGGGCGGCCTACGTCTCCAAATAACAATGCATCTCCGGTAAATACAACCCTGTCGGTTCCGTTTTCCTGCAGGATAACAGAGATGCTATCCGGCGAATGCCCCGGGGTTTCTATAATCCTTAATTGCACTTTTTCAGTTAAAGGAATACGATCACCTTCCTTTACCGGCTGATGCGGGTATTGCGCATTGAGCTTTTCACTAACGTATATTTTGCCACCCGTCTTACGTTGAATTTCAGCATGGCTGCTGATAAAGTCTGCATGGGGGTGCGTTTCTATGATCCCAACGATGGTAGCTTTTTGTGCAGCTGCATAGTCATAAAACGGCCGGGCATCCCTGGCCGGGTCTATAAGAATAAGTTTTTTATTGAACAAAATAGCATAGGTGAACTGGGCCAGGCCCTTATCAAAAAATTGCTCAATGTGCCAGCCGCCTGTTGCTCTTGCAGATAGCGTCTTGCGTGCAAAAAAAACGCTGGCAACAACAGGAGTGGTCGTCCTGAAAAAATGACGTCTGTTCATTGAAGATGATTTACTGGATGACAAAATTGAGCAGGTCCACCCCGCTGTTATTGCTCCTGGACTGAAAAGCATATACTACTACCTGATAGTTGCCTTTTTCTTTAACAGGCAGGTTCCCTTCAAATATATTTGTCTGCACTGCTTTTTGAAGCGTAAAGGTCCCGATCGGACTCCCTTCTTTTTTTAATACTGCCTTTACTTCAAAATCGTTCGCATTCCAAACCCCGCCTTTACTGATGGGGCAGCCACAAAGCATTGTAAGGCTTATCCGAACCGGAAGTGAATTGTTTTTTATAGAATCAGAGCTGATGATCTGATGGGTTGTCGGGTTCAGAATGTCCAGGATCAGTCCCGGCAGTTCCAGTATAATACCATCGCCCAGGATATCTTTCCCTGGAATGACCCAGATCTGGGTACTGCCTTTGATCGCTGAACCTCTCCGGCTTACCGGGGCAACCACCTCTATATCTACAAATGTGGGCGCATCAATGTCAATGTTAGCAACGAACCCTGCAGTCTTGTCATCTGTAATGGATTGATAGCGTTGATAGGACGTCTGTAATATGGATTTTGTATCGCCGGAGGTTCCCGTAGTAATACCACTTGCCAATAGGGCTCCTGTCCGGTTATCTCTTATTACTACCGCAGCCCCGCCAATGGCAGTTCCGATAAATTTCGCATCTTTGGCCTTTACCCGGATAGTGACCTTTGTAGGAGTGGCATGAGCTCCGCTTAAAAAATATAAAAGGCCCCACAATAATAAAAATTGCTTCATATTTTATTGTTTTTATACTAATAGGTGAACTTCTTATTTTCAGAATACCAGCTTTTTCCCGTGGTATAAACCTCAGGTATCCGTTCCAGTACAACATTTATAGGATCCTGGTGCTGGTCTAAACCGGAAAGCTCTATTGCGTTTTCATTAATTTTTACATAATGCCATTGCAGGATGCCTAAAGTGTCTTTTAATGGAGTGGTATATAATTGTTTTAAATTGAGGAAATCCTTATTGGCTAATTTCTTTTTGATCCTGGTACTAAAGTTCTGGCCTTTATCTACTAAATACAGGTCATTGTATAATGAGTCAATTTCATAGTACAGGTAAACACGGCCTCCGGCCCTGCCGGTAAACTCATATTCCTTAAAAATATCCGAACCATCCGGAACTCCGTTCCCAATGCTGATTTGAAAGGGTTTGTATACTTTATAGGAAAATGTAGAATATCTTTCAAAAACGGCATCGTGCCATCTTACGGAATCCAGGGGAGAATAAGAAAGCGGACTGCCGTTCTTTAAAAATGTTTTTACCAGGTAATGTCCCTCAAATCCCTTTAAACCGGGAACTATGGGCTCTTTAAGCCGTCCCTGGTTATAATGTAAATCATAGCGGTTATACCCTGTAAAAACTAAAAAGAGTATGATAAATACAGATTTTGTCAGTATATAAGAAAAACGCTTTGAGCGGGAAGTGTATTCCGGGTAATAATGATTGGGTACAACTGTTTGCCTTTTTATAAAGAGCTTCCATATATCAGGTATATATTGCACCAACAGGAACAGGGCCTGGATAACAAAAAACGAGCTGTAAACGTGCACGCCGCCATCATATCCGAGGTTTGCGTGGGCAATATTGTAAAATATACCGGCAGTTAATATGGCGCCTATTGCAGTAGTAGATCTGAAAAACAGCAGAACCCCGATAAGAATTTCCAAAGTGCCCAGGAATATTTCATACCAGAGAGAAAGCCCTACAGACTGCCAGTAAAGCTTAAAAGGAGCGTAGTCCCCAAAATTGGTATGCAGGTTGCTGATGGAAGGAAAGGGCATCTGCATCGGGAAAAATTTAATGAAACCAAAAGCTATTGACCCGATGGCAACCCTGTACCGCACAAACACCCGTAACCAATAGTACAATACATTATACTCTTTTCTGCCTTTCTTTTGTGCTGCAAAGGTCCAGATAATAGCCCCAATAATACTGACGGCCAAAAATGCACCCCAGGTGGTATAGGAGGCAAGACCCCATTTGCCGCTTTCTGTATGAATATCTATCAATCCCGGCCGGGCGCCTGCCAGTGCTGACAATAATTTATAAAATGAAAAATCTGAAAACAGCCGGGCATACCATTCTTTTTCTAAGGGCACAATCAATAGTATAAAGAACAGGAAGGCAATCCTAAAGAAAAATTTCTCGCTATTGCTCCATGCAGGCTTCCCGGTATGAAGCGGCTGAATCGTATTATGCGTACTTATGATAGTCATAGCTAATAAATTTTAATGGGTTTCCTGCGGCCTTTTTCAATTAAATAGGTTTTGGGAATGCGCGCTAACTGCACCTTAACAGAATCTCCATGCATATTAACTCCGCTTACATGAATGATGCTGTCCAGGATATTAAACCTGAGAGCATATTTTTTTGTATGGCTGCTTTCTTCAAAGAGCTGGACAGCATACCTGTTTTCAGCTTCCTTTTTGTACAGATACCTGTAAAAATGACGCCCTGCATTTCCTGTTTTTTCAAAGTTGCGGTTCAGGTCTGACTGCCATACGATCCCTGGTTTTGTGCTGTCAATGGTTACTGGTTCGTTGCTCCGGATGCTTAATGTATTCCATGACTCAAAGACAACATTTTGCCATCTTATGGGATCCAGCAGGGAATAGTCAATGGTATCATTATTAATTATAAAGCTCTTTACATCATACAATCCCCGGATATTATTGATGCCCTTTGTTGCCGGGTAGGGGTAATTGGTTGCTTTCCAGTTGGAATAAGCAGCAATTCCGTATACAAGAAAACCGATGATCAACACCGATTTTAAAAACGGTTTGTACCGGGCTACAGACCTGTTATAATAGGGCACAAAAGGATCAGGCTCACTTTTTATTTGTCTGAACAGCAGGTTGAAAAACCTGGGGAAATCGTATACAAAAAGTACAACTCCGATTAATAAAAGGAAGGAGCTGTACACCTGTTCCCCGATTTCATATACATAGTTTACGATAACAATGTTGGCAAGAACAGCGATCAGGAGCCCGGCGCCTATAGCTGCAGTTCTTCTAAAGAGCAGCAATACCCCGCCTATAATTTCTAAGAACCCTAAAGAAAATACATAGTTTGCCTTGGTAACAGAAGTGCTGAGGTAATAGATCTTCCATAGCAACAGGTCGCCGTATTCTGTATTGTAATCGCTTAAAGTAGGCTTTGGCAACAGGATGGGGAATAGTTTTAGTATCCCTATGGAGATTAAAGCAATGCCCAGCCTGAACCGCAATAATACACGCAGCCAGTAATAGAGCTGCTCATAATTGATACGTTCCTTTTCTTTGACCAGGGCGCTCCAGATAAAGGTGCCGGATAAAGCAATGATTGCAGCAATGCCCCAGTTATAAAACCCTTCCAGGTGTGTTCCCACTTTTAAGCTTTCCGGAATAAAGCTGGTACGATAAGTAGCCAGTTGAAGAACATCCGCAAATGAAAAGCCCGGGTTGGATAAGCTTTTGTATAAATTGGGGTCGTAAGGGATCGAAAGCACTATAAAAAAAAGGCAGGCAAAGCGAAATAATTTTATTTCGCCAGGTCGCCAGCTAACGGTTGTATTTATTTTTGTCATATTGAGTTTTTTATTTGCGTTGACTGCCCTCCGGGAGGGGGGCACAATCATCCGAAAGGGCTTCGTTGCACTCCGCCCGGCATGACGAAAAAAAGGCCGATTTTCAAAATAGTGGCACATTTGTCATTGATAAAATAGATTGGAATGAAGAACACTAATCTTCATAACCGGGGTTTTGACTAAGACTCTTATCCACTAAGATCTGGGCGTAGGGAACTGGCAGCAATTGCTTGGTGGCATCAGTAAACCCTAATACCTGTAATGCCCTGCCGGTACGCACCAGGTCAAACCACCGGTGTGCTTCAAACGCAAACTCGACCCTGTTCTCATTTTCAATTAATAAGAGCAGCGCCGTTTGATCAGTGGCACCGGCATCGGGAATGTGTGAGCGGTTCCTGACGGTATTCAGGTCTGCTAAGGAACCTGCCAGGTCTTCCAGATGCGCTTTAGCTTCAGCCCGGATCAGATACATCTCGGACAGTCTTATAATATAAGCGGGATCCGTTCCATTGGTGCGGTAATATAAATTGCCGTACCAGGTGGGCGCGCCATTAACGGAAACGCTTGTAACAAGCGCTTTCCTGTCACCCCCGGTTTGTGCATTTGTCAATACTACAGCTATTGCATCAGTAGGCCTTTGCCAACCGATTCCGCCATTTGTGGAAGGCTGCCAGTTATATGCCTGGGTATTGGTAACATTCGTATTATAGTATAGCTCAAATATAGATTCACTGGTGTTGGAAGCATTATTGGCAAAAAAGGCATTATAAGGGCTCACTAACGTGTAATTCTGATGATCGTTGATTATTTTGGATGCATATTCGATGGCATCAGCCCATTCCTTTTGATATAAATGGTACCTGGCTCTCAACGCCCAAACGGTTTTTTTTGTAGCCCTGATCCTGTTGGTTGTTTCCGGCAGTAAGGCCTCAGCCGCTTTCAGATCGTTCAGGATCTGTGCATAGGTCTCCGGGATGCTGCTTCTTTGCATATCCTTTATGCTGTTTGCAGATAACGTAGGTTCCAATACAAGCTGGGCGCCGCCCCAGGTTCTTACAACATCAAAATAAGCCAATGCGCGGATGAAATAAGCCTCACCGATTAACTGGTTCCGGATCGTTTCAGTAAAAGTGGTTGTTAAGGGAACTTCCGGCACTTTTGCTATTACATTATTAGCCCTGTTAATGGTATTGTATATAGCTACCCATACCGTATTTAACGGACCAAGATCTGCTAATTGCGTATGTGACGTCAGTGTTTTATTAACGGCCTGGCTTCCTGTATACTGCACATTATCACCGGATAGATTAATGATCATAGGATAATTATACCCATAGTAATCATCAGATTGTAATTCGTTATAAATGCCCCTTACTGCTGTTGCTGCGGAATTTTCATCTACGATCGTTACCAGGTCAGATGTTGCTATTCTTGGTTCTACATTTAAAAACTTTTTGCAGGAAGAAAGCCCCAGCAGCAATAATAGCATTGACAGCGTATAGGACCGGGCACCTTTTATTCTTTTCATATCTTAACTATTTTTAAAAAATTGATTTTAGAAAGTCAGGTTAAAACCAAACTGGAAACTTCTTGGCTGTGGAGGAGTTCCAAATCCGCCAAGCCCCTGTGCATTGGGGTCAGAAGTCACATTTGTTTCAGGATCCCCGGTATATTTTGTAAGAATAAACAGGTTGGCGCCTATAAAATAAAACCTGAGGTTGGATAATTTCAGCCGCTGTACAATTTCCTTTGGTAACGTATATCCTATTGATAGTTGTTTCAGTCTTATGAAGGAAGCATCTTCCAGATAACGGCTGTTCTGATCCAGTGTATAATTATAACCCGCGGAAGTAAGTTTCGGAACATCCGTAATATCTCCTGGTTTTTGCCATCTTTTTAATAATGTGGCATCTGCGCCTGTGCCAGGGTTCCTTTCTAAGAAAAAACGTTGCAGGTTCAGGTTGTAGTTGCCGTACTGAAAGCTGAACAGCGTGCTGAAGTCGAACTGTCTAAATGTGATGCTGTTCGTTATGCCCCCATAAAATTTTGGATAAAAATTGTGCAGGATTTTCCTGTCGTCTGCGGTAACAGTGCCATTTGCATCCTGACCCGCAAATACAGGGTTGCCCGTGTTGGGGTCCACGTATAACTGTTCATACAGCCAGAATGAATTCAGGGAATAGCCCTCTTTAAGGATCACCCAGTCACGGGTATATTTTGTGATCTGTGTCGGTAGCTTTTCGATCCTGTTTTTATTCCCGGATATGTTAAGGCTTGTATTCCATGTGAAATGATTTTTCCGGATATTTACAGAATTTATATTCAGCTCATAACCCCTGTTACTGACTTCGCCTACATTAGCCCAGTATTCAGAGAAGCCGGAAGTTGCCGGCACCGGTTTTTGAAGCAGCAGATCAGAAGTATACTTATAATAATAATCGAAGGTTATTGACAGCCGGTTATCAAAAAGAGCGGCGTCAAGGCCAACATCTGTCTGTGCTGTCTTTTCCCATTTCAGATCATCATTGCCCAACTGCAGAGGGCCAATTCCTGCTAAGGGAGTACCGGCCACATCAGCATAGGGGCTGCCACCGGACCATAGTCCTCTTGCTGCAAAATCATTGATCCCGGACTGGTTGCCGGTTATGCCATAAGAAGCCCTGAACTTCAGATCATTCACCCATTTTACATCCCGTAGAAATGCTTCATTTTTAATCCGCCAACCCAGGCCAAATGCCGGGAACGTGCCCCAGCGGTTGTTGGCGCCGAATTTGGAGGAACCATCCGCTCTGATACTGAACTCACCAAAGTATTTATCCGCAAAGGAATAAGCCAGTCTTCCAAAATAGGACACGATTGTATTTTTTGTCCAGTCATCTGAAGATAGGGTGGATGCTGCTGAGGATATGAGTTTATAATTATTGTTAGCAAACCCGTTCCCTTCGGCATAAGTATATTTCAATTCATTACTTTGTAACGTATTTCCTATTAAGGCAGAAAAGTTGTGATCACTGATCCGCTTATTGTAGGATAATACCTGTTCATTGATCCATGCGGTATTTTGTGTAATGGCAGAGATTGCTTTTCCTCCAACAGCAGAGCCGATGGATGTATTGGTATTCCAGTATTGGTATTCGTCATATAAATTATAATCTGCACTTACACTGGATTTGAATTTTAATCCATCTGCAAGAGTGGCCTCTGCAAAAACGCCGCCGATGTATCGTAAGCTGGTTGTATTCACATCATAATTATCTACCAGGGAGTAAGTGTTTTCTAACCCGATCAGGGCGCCCGATGCATCGTGCGTGGGACTATATGTTGCACCTGTAATAGCAGATCCCCACAACCGCCCCTGAGGCCCATCCCCTAAACGGGCCTGGTTCCTGTAGCTTCTGGAAAGGCTGTTGGTTAAACCGATTTTTATTTTCGAGGTGAGCTGATTATCAAAGTTGAATTTCAGGCTTGCGCGGTTAAACCCGATTACTTTAAAGAACGCATCCTGGTTGGTGTATCCGGCGCCTAAATAATACCGGGTTTTATCGGTTCCACCCTGTATGCCGATATTGTAATCCTGGATGTAGCCCTTTCTAAGCAAAAAGCCCAGCCTGTCATAGGTCTTTTGATCTTCCGGGGCACCTAAACCACCTTCAGACACAGGCCTGAACGGGCTTTGCTCCGGATGCCCTGAATTGACCCAGTATTCATTGACCAGAGTAGCTGCATTAGGACCGGAAAGGAGATTGGGCAATACCGACTTGTCGGCTTCAACCCAGCCATTTGATACGTTCAGGTCTATTTTTACTTTGGACTTATAAGCGCCCTGTTTTGTAGTTACAATTACAACGCCGTTAGCACCCCGGGAGCCATAAATAGCTGTTGCCGATGCGTCTTTCAATAGTTCAATTGATTCTATATCGGCCGGGTTAATATCGGCGAGCGGGGAAGAGGTCCTGCCGCCTAAATTTGTTGTCTGCAAACTTGTATTGTTTACAAAGACCCCGTCTATGATATACAATGGATCACTGCTTGAATTAATAGAAGTGGTACCTCTTAGCCGGACAAAAATGCCTTCCCCCGGCACACCGGAATTGGTAACCACCTGTAAGCCCGCAGCCTTTCCCTGCAACTGCGCATCAAAACTGGCAACAGGTATTTTATTGACCTCAGCAGCACTGATCTTGGATATAGCGCCTACCAGGTCTTTCTTCCGCTGTGTGCCGTAACCTACAACCACTACATCTTCCAGCTGACTGGTAGCCGGCTTCAGGAATACATCAATAGGAGATCCTGTGGCTACTATTTCTTTTGCTTCGTAGCCAACGCTGGTTACCACTATTGTAAACGGAAATTTTTGAGCTGTATATAGCGTAAATGCACCCCGGGCATCGCTTGTAGTGCCATTAGTGATGCCTTTTATCTGAACAGATACATTCGCTAAAGGAAGCTTGCTTACAGAATCGGAGACCTGGCCTTTTAGTATTGAATTGATTGTGGGGTGGGGGTTCTCCTGTCCGTTACTGTAAAAGGGTGTTAGAATGGTTAGCACTACTAGGAAACATAGTACTCTTTTCATTAAATTTGTGTTATGATTAAATAATAAGGTGCACAGCTTGTAGCAATACAAGCCATTCAATGTCCATTGAAGCCTTTGAATTTGGTCACGGCCGGAGTCTGTTACCGCAGTTCCGGCCTTTTTAGTAAGTCGTCATTATGCGGGGCAACATCGGAACGTTCCTTTTGGTGATCTTGTGAATAAGGACATACGCGTTGAATAAAAATTAGATCATTTGAGAATTACCTGTTCTTAACAGGGCAGGTATTTATTTGGAGCACAAAAATAATAATTAATATAAGTCTACCAAATTAGTAGACAATTATTTTTAATATTTCTTTTTCCGGCCGGCACCGGCAGGAACAGATGAAGCAGTGCGCCCTGTTTCAGGTATTGACAACAACGGGTCAAAGAGTAAGCGGCTGGCCGATGTATTCCTTGGATGATAAGATGCTGCGCTGTGTAAAGCATTGAGCAGAGCGTTTGGAGCTGAAAAAGACCAGAGAAAAACAGCGCTATGTTGTAAAGAGTTCTGTTTGGAAGAAAGACAGGGGATCGTCCGCCTTATCCGTGAACAGGAACGCCGGCATTAAGCAGAGGAGCAGCCGCAGCACCTGTTCCCGTCTATAAAATGTTACGTACCTTTTACAGTGGTGATGAGGATTCTTTTAATGCTCCCGGTATAAAAAAGAACCCGGTAAAAAGATCAGGAGGCAGTGTCTGCAACGGTCTTTGTTCCGTGTATCAGGGAAGTTTTGAAGATGCTCCTTCTTACGGAAGAACGGGCAATACTGCGGCTTCCCTTACCGGAACCATAGCATAGATTTTTTTGACAAATGTTCAAATGTATGTACATTTGAATCAAAATTGTCATATGCATTCCAGGCTTTTATTCTTCATCATATTTATTCTGGCTTCGGTTATTGGTTCGGCGCAGCAAAATGAGCATACCGGTAAACCCAATATTATCCTGATCGTATCTGATGACCATGCTTATCAGGCCATCAGCGCCTATCAGAAAAACCTGATCCAAACGCCAAACATTGACAGGATCGGGGCGGAAGGCGTAGTGATGGATCATGCGTACGTAACCAATTCTGTCTGCAGCGCCAGCAGGGCAGTGATATTGACAGGCAAGTATTCGCACATCAACGGGCTACGGGATAACGGCACTTTTTTCAACGGAGCACAACAAACATTGCCAAAGATCCTGAAGCAATATGGATATAAAACCGCTATTATCGGTAAATGGCATTTATGGTCGGATCCTACAGGGTTTGATTACTGGAACATCCTTCCGGCACAGGGACATTATTATAATCCGCCCTTTGTAAAAATGGGCAGGGACACTGCCTATAGCGGCTATGTAACGGATGTGATCACAGACCTGTCTCTTGACTGGATCGGCAAAAATAAAAAAGATCCCTTTTGTTTATTATTGTTTCATAAAGCGCCGCACCGCAACTGTATGCCTCCGCTGAAATACCTGGACCGGTTTGAGCACCGGCAGTTCCCGTTGCCGGCTAATTTTTATGATGATTATAAGGACCGGGAAGGGTTGCAGCGGCAGCAGATCACCGTAGCCCGGGACCTCGACATCCGTTATGACAGTAAGATTCCTTGCGACAGCTGCCCGGTTACCAAAGTGAATGAGTGGGCGCCCGCAGAATATAAACGGGAGATTGATCGCCTGACTCCCGCAGAACGGCAACAATGGGATGCGCATTATCAGAAAGCGTATGAGGCCTTCCGGAAATTAAAGACCAGAGACGAAGTGGTGCGCTTCCAGTTCCAGCGGTATATGGAAGATTATCTGAGTTGTGTGAAGTCTGTGGATGATAATGTAGGACGTGTGCTGGATTATTTAAAAGAACAGCAGCTCGATCGTAATACAATAGTGATATATATGTCGGACCAGGGCTTTTACCTGGGGGAGCACGGGTTGTATGATAAACGGTTCATGTATGAAGAATCGTTCCGCACACCCATGCTCATCCGCTATCCTGCAGCACTGCGAAAGCCGCGCCGGATCAGCTCATTTGTAATGAACCTGGACATTGCGCCTACCTTGCTGGACCTGGCAGGTATTCCTGTTCCGGCAGATATGCAGGGCATGTCTATGAAAAAACTGCTGGAAACCGGGAAGGATCCCGGCTGGCGAAAGAGTATGTACTATCATTATTACGAACGGTCCTTCGGCTTAACGCCCCATTATGGTATCCGCACCAAACGCTATAAACTGCTGCATTTTTACGGCCCGATCAATTCCTGGGAGCTCTATGATCTGAAGAAGGATCCCCATGAAATGAAGAACCTGTACCACAACAGGCATTTCGCAGCAAGGATATCCGGGCTGAAGAAAAGCATGGAACAGCTGAGGGCCCGGTACAGGGATGAGGACCGCTGACCTATTCCCTCCGGCTCTCCACTGTATAAACAAATGAATCTGCCCGGTAGTATCCCAGGTTATATTCAATGGGCCGGTCTCCCTGGTCATAAACAAACCGCTTCCTGAAGAGAATGGGATCTCCCGCGGCGATCTCTAATTTATCGGCAATTATTTTTGACGCAGCTTTTGCGCTGATCTCTTCTTTGGACAGGTTCGCAATAATATGGTATTTTTTCTCAAGTATTTCATAGAGCGGGTTATTGAAATCTTCTTCCCCGGTCAACCCGACACGAGGGTGGAAATAGGAAACAAAATAAACAAACGGGTTTTCAGGGCGGCCGCGCAGCCGTTCTAATTTGAGCACTTTTTTCCCGGGGGGTATCTGGAAAAAGTTTACGATGGCATCTTCCGGGATCACCCAACTGATATGCAGCTCATAATTTTTAATAGGAATGCCCCGGGCATGCATTTCCTGCGAAAAGCTTAACCAGTTATTGGATTTTGAACTTACGGTAATACCTGCAACCCGGGTACCGATTCCTTTTTTACGTATCAGCAAACCATCATAAACCAATTTATTGATCGCCTGACGTAACGTAGTGCGGGAAATTGCCAGTTGCCTGGCTAAATCCACCTCATTCGGCAACAACTTTCCGTTTACATACTCAGGATCTTTGATCAGGTCGCGGAGTAGCTGTTCTGCCTGCAAATAGAGTGGAATGTGATTGGTATGATCAAGTGACAGTTTCATAAAAAATTAAAATTAAGAAAAAAACCTTTTTGTTTATTTGTTGTAATGTATGTACATTTGTACATGTAATATTAAATGCTTAAAATTTGTCAATAAAAACGATTGCATTATGAAAAAAAGAACCGGGCTGTCCTCAAAAGACAGTTGTTTACTGCTTAATGGATCTTTAATACTTCATCAGCTAAAGCCCCGGGCTACGATTTTGCGCTGTTTGTTTTTTACCTTTTTTGTAATGATCGTTTCCGGGTTTATTACGAATAAAGCTGCGGGCCAGACGAGTGAAGTTGTTCAGGGCATTGTTATTGATGAGTCCGGAACTCCGTTGTCCGGAGTGTCGGTTATTGTAGCAGGCACTCAAACCGGAACCACCACCGACAGTTCCGGGCAATTTCATATCCGGGCAGGAACAGGTCAGAAACTGGTTTTTAGCCTGGTTGGCTTTACCACAAGGGAGCTGGTTATAAAATCCTTTTTCTTTTTACGCGTAAACCTCGTTGCTGCCACAACCTCTTTAAATGATATTGTTGTAGTAGGCTATCAAACGCAGAAAAAGCTGTCTTTAACCAGCGCTGTATCCACCCTGAATGCAGGGCAGATTACCACTACAAAAAATGAAAATATTTTAAATACCCTTACCGGAAAGGTCCCCGGACTGCGCATTGTACAGAATACCAGCGAACCGGGCGCTTTTAATAATTCCTATGATATAAGAGGTATGGGCAACCCACTTATTGTAATAGATGGAATTCCCCGGCCCGATATCGCCCGTGTTGATCCTAATGATGTAGAAACAATTTCGGTACTGAAAGATGCCTCCGCTGCTGTTTATGGTGTAAGGGCTGCAAATGGCGTTATCCTCATTACTACTAAAAAAGGAAAGCCCGGCACTTTAGAATTGAACTATACGGCCACTTATGGTATACAGGTGCCTACAGGCTTTCCTAAATCTGTGGGCGCCGTGGACTATATGACGCTGGTAAACGAACAGAGCATGCACAACGTAAACGGAGGAAGACGCGTATATGCTGATGAGCAGATTGAGGAATATCTGAATGGCACCAGACAAAGCACCGACTGGCAAAAAGCCACTATAAAAAGACAGGCAGGGCAAACACAGCATAATCTCAGTGCAACGGGAGGCACTGAAAATGCCCGCTATTTCGTCAGCCTGGGCTACCTGAAGCAGGATGGCATTTTAAAATCGGGTGATCTGAATTATGATCGTTTTAATCTTCGTTCCAACCTGAGCACCAAGATAGCCAAAGGGCTTACTTTTGACCTGAACCTTGCCGGTACGCTCGATCGTAAAAACCAGCCGATGCAGGCGGCCTACTGGGTGTTCCGGAGTATGTGGTACCAGCCTCCTGTAAACCCGGTATATGCTAACGATAATCCGATGTACCTGAATACCCTTCCCAACCCTTTGCATCCTGTTGCACAGTCAACCGCTGATATAGCCGGGTACCAGGTATACAATAACAAATGGTTCCAGTCTGCTGCCACTTTGAATTATGAGATCCCGGGCGTGCGGGGATTGAGCATAAAAGGCGTTTACAGCTATGATTTTACATTGAACAGTAACAAGATCTTTAACAAGGCATACAATACATACACTTATAACAGTGCTACTAACAGTTACCAGGTTACAGGTACACAGCAGTCTCCCAGTACCGTTCGCAGGGAAGTATATGAGTATCCTTCTGATCTGGCACGCCTGCAACTGGATTACACCAGAACGCTGTACCGCAATCATAATATCAGCGCATTGTTCCTCTATGAAACAAGTACGCGCCGGGGCGATAATTTTTATGCGCAAAGAGAACTTTCCATTCCCGTAGATCAGCTTTTTGCGGGGAACAGCCTGAACCAGGTGGGCAGCATGAGCGCCAGTCAGAACAATGCCTTTACGTTTAAAAACTCGGCTTATGTGGGCTCGGTCGCCTATGATTTTATGAGGAAATATTTTGGAAAATTCGCTTTCCGGTATGATGGATCGTCCAAGTTTGCGCTTGACAGGCAATGGGGGTTCTTTCCGGAAGGGGAAATAGGATGGCGGATATCCGAAGAACGGTTTTTCAGGAACCTGGGCGCAATGTCCTTTATCAATAATCTCAAACTGCGGGCATCCTATGGTAAAACAGGTGATGACGGGGCTGCTTCCTACCAGTTTGTATCGGGCTATAATTATCCGGCAGGCGGATCTGCTACCGGTCAGCCTGCCGGCGCTGTATTTGATGGCGTTTTTGTAAACGGAGTGCAAAGTAAGGGCATCCCCAATCCCAATATTACATGGTACACCTCAAAAACATTTGATGCCGGCCTGGATCTCGATGCCTGGAACGGGTTGCTGGGAATCACTTTTGATTATTTCATACGGGACAGGACAGGGCTTTTAGCAACGCAGCTGTTAACGCTGCCTGATGTGGTCGGTGCGGCCTTGCCCCAGCAAAACCTGAACAGTGACCGCAACCGGGGCTTCGATTTCGAGATCAATCACCGGAATCATATAGGCGATCTGTATTATAACGTGAGGGGGATTTTTGGGTTTACACGCATTATGTACCGTAAAGTGGTTAGAGCTGCTGCCGGCAACTCATATCTCAATTGGTTAAATAACAACAATAACCGGTATTACGGAGTGTATTTCGGGTATGGGGAAAATGGCCAGTTTGAGAATTACCAGGCAATAGAGCACAGCCCGATATATGTACCCCGCTCGACAGTAGTAGGGGATTATAGGTATGAAGACTGGAACGGAGACGGCCAGATCGGCGCGGACGACAGCCATCCTATTGCCAATACAGGGTTGCCTTTAATAACTTATGGACTGAATATGGGAGTCTCGTTTAAAGGATTTGATCTGAACCTTTTGTTCCAGGGCGCTTCAATGGTCAATGCAACTTATACAGAGCAATTGGGAGGCCCGCTTTGGGCTAACGGAAACGCATTAACCATGTTCCTGGACCGCTGGCATCCGGCAGATCCCAACGCAGACCCTTATGACCCTCAAACTTCCTGGGTGCCCGGTTATTACTCATACACCGGAACCAATGCCTATACCAATACCCTGCATAACCTGCATAGCGCTGCCTATGTGCGCCTGAAGAGCGCAGAGCTCGGTTACCAGTTACCCCGTAAATGGATGGCAGGAGTGGGGTTGAAAGATGTACGGTTTTTTGTGAACGCCTATAATCTTTTCACAATTACCGGTCTCAGGTATCTTGATCCGGAGCATCCATCGGCGATCTCCGCTGTTGATCAGCAATACGGATACGCCTATCCGATTGATAAGATTTTTTCAGTAGGACTGAATGTCAAACTTTAAACGTGCAAATGATGAGAAAAATATATTTATTATTGATTGCCGCTACAGTAGTTATGCAGTCTTGTAAACAGGACCTGGATGTACCTCCGATGAACATCATTTCTGATGCTGATGTTTTTGGGAATGCAAGTGGTATTACTTCCTATATGGCACGTATCTACAGCGAAGTGCCCATGGAAGATTTTAAATGGAGCCCTGCCACCGGATTCAAATCTTTTTTCTACGGATCCCCCGCGGCTATTACCGGTGAGGCAATCAGCCGGGATCAGCAAAATGCCACAGAAACGTTTGGGTATTGGGCAGATGCTTATTCCCTGATCAGGGAATGTAATTATTTTCTGGAAACCCTTCCTTCATATGCCGCTAATTTCAGCCCGGATGCAGTTAATAACTGGCTGGGGGAAGCAAGGTTCATAAGGGCATTTACTTATTTTGCACTGGTAAAGCGTTATGGAGGAGTGCCGGTTGTAGATAAGGTGCTTACCAAGCCGGGACAAAGCATAGACGATATTACGGCTAATATTGAAGAATACAAAATACCCCGTTCTTCAGAACAGGCAGTTTATGATTTTATTGCAGCCGACCTGGATTTTGCATATGCCAATTTACCCGAAACCAATAGTAAGGGAAGGGCCAACCGGTATGCTGCGGCAGCACTGAAGTCAAGGGCCATGCTGTTTGCTGGTTGTATTGCCAGGTACAACAATATTACGTTAAATGACGGTTCCGTACGGGTTTGCGGTATACCTGCGGATAAGGCCGGTAGCTATTTTAAGGCCAGCTATGAAGCAGCAAACCTTTTGAACGGGAAATTCAGTTTGTATAAAACCGGTTGGTCTGCAACGGATAAAAATGCACAGGCTGCAAATTTTGCTGCATTGTTTTTAGATGCTGCCAGTACCGAAAATATTTTTATAAGGCAGTATAAATACCCCGATGCTGTGCATTGGTATGATGCCAATCAGATACCCCGTCAGTTATGGAACGGAGGTTATTCCGCCGAAACCAATCCCACACTTGATTTTGTAGAGTTATTTGAAGGGCTTCCTTCAAACGCTGACGGCACGTTTAAAACCACGGATGCGAATGGCCACTACTTATTATATGCCAATACAATGGAACCCTTTGCAGCTGCAGAACCGCGCTTAAAAGGCACTGTAATCCTGCCGGGCGATCTTTTTAAGGGGCAGAGTATTGAGCTCCGGCGGGGTATTTATACAGGACCTGCTGAAGGTGGGATAAACCGCCTTTTGCCGCCTAACTCCACAGCTGCTTACCCAACAGCTACGCTTGTCAGTTCCGCTTCTGCTGATCAGACACCCTATACGCTGCCCGACGGAACCAAGATGAATCCCGCAGGCGCAAGCGGCTTTTTTACAAACATTAGCGGCGTAGCCGGCTGTATTTCGGGTTTTACGGTAAAAAAATACCTGGACCCCAATAAACCTACAGCAGAAGTTACAACAAACCGCTCAGAACAAAGCTGGATCGAAATCCGGTATGCAGAAGTTTTACTCAACCGTGCCGAGGCGGCATATGAATTATTCAGGTTGGGGGAAGGCGGCAATTATCTTGATCAGGCATTAACAGATCTGAATATGATCCGGGAACGTGCAGGAGCCACACCTGCCACTGTTGCTGATCTGACATCGGTGAATGTTATCCGGAAGGAAAGAAGAAAAGAGCTGGCATTTGAAAACAAAACCTGGTGGGATATGAAAAGATGGCGCATCAATGACCAGGAGCAGAACGGGAGAACCTATCGGATCCTGAATGCCATTTACGCAGCAAACACCGGAAAATACTTTTTTGATGATCGTTTCGACGAACGCAACAGCCGTTATACATTCGATCCGAGATGGTATTACCAGGAGATCCCTGCAAGTGTTATTGCAAAAAGCACCAATATAGTTCAAAACCCCGGTTATTAATTTAGTCAGAATATGAAAAATTCAATACAACTTATAGCAATAGGGCTCACTTTACTGTTCGCAAGCAGCGCATGCAACAAGATAGACAATTATGACGGCCCTACAGAAACGTTACAGGGACAGATAATGGATGCCGGGACGGGACAGGGATTGCAAAGTGAGGTGTCTGGCGATAACGGAGCAGGCACCCGCATAAAGCTGCTGGAAATAAGCTGGAGCGACAATCCGACGCCCCTGTATCTTGCCACAAAACAGGATGGCACCTACATAAATACAAAAGTGTTTGCTGCAACATATCACATACTGGCGGAAGGCGCTTTTGTGCCGCTGGATCTGGCAGGAAATGATCAGACTAAAACGGTGGATGTAAAAGGAGGAGCTACTACCGTTGATTTTATGGTTGACCCTTTTTTGCGGGTCGAGTGGGTGGGGGAACCGGTGCTGAACCCGGATGGAACAGTCAGTGTAAAGGTGCGGGTTACCAGGGGAACCCATAATCCGGATTTTCAGCAGCATATTATCAATCTGGCCTTATTTTTATGCCCTTACGAATATGTAGGAAATAATAATTATGACAGCCGGTACTCTACGATTATTTCCTACAGCGGAGATGCCGGAAATGCAATTGTGGGGCAAACGCTCACGTTAACCTCCACTGGTAAATTGCCGCAAAAAGACTGGTATTTGCGCGTTGGGTCCAGGATCGCCTATGGAACCAACAGGTATAATTATTCTACAATTAAAATGGTTGCTGTTCAATAAATGTATGCAGGGCTGAACCCGCTTTTATTCTGTTTTTGGTATATAAAAATCCCGTTGATTTTGGTTGTTTATAGCAATAGCAAGTTTCCTTCCTTTAAAAAACATCAGAAAGGGCATCTTCTTTCTCTGGTAGTGCTTATAGCGGTGTTTTGTTTTAAATGCATCACTGTATCGGCAACTGCTGCTCATCCGGTGTTGCTTGCATACAAAGTGGAGCCGTTTTATAAATACCGGAGTGACGGAAAGCCGGGCCGTGTTGTGACCCTTACCCTGAAACAAACCCGGTTTAAAGGGATGGACACTGTTACAATTGTATGCAACTCCATAACAGAAACCACGGTTTTTAAGGGAACAGATTCCCTGGGCAGGCTATCGCTGTTGCTTCCGGCCGGTGTTGGGGTTGATAGAGCAGCAAAGGCTTCCATTGCTGTGCGGTCGGGTGGCATAAAGCTTTCGGCTGATATCCGGGTTCCTGCAGCGCGCCACTGGACCGTTTTCATTTATCCGCATGCACATGTAGACATTGGATACACCGGTTTACAGGAGGACGTAGAAAAAATTCATCTCCGCAATATTGATGTAGGAATAGATCTGGCGAAAAAAACGAGCAACTATCCTGCAGGGGCACGGTTTATATGGAATACCGAGGCAACCTGGGTTGTAAAAGCCTACCTGTCCAAAGCTACTGCGGCGCAGAAGCAGGCTTTTTTTGAAGCCGTAAAAAAAGGATGGGTGCAAATAGATGCAGGTCATTCCAATATGAACACCACAACCTGTTCAGATGAAGAACTGATGCGCTTCTTTAAGAACAGCAATGATATCGAAAAACAAACACAGGTGCCCATCACTTCCATGGTGCAGATGGATGTGCCGGGCGCTGCCTGGGGGCTGGTACCCGCGGCTGTGCAGAATGGGGTTACCGGATTCATTTCCTTTCCCAATAATTATGATCTCCGGAAAATATGGGAGCATAAGCCTTTTTACTGGAAGGGGCCGGACGGCAAAAGCAAGCTCCTTTTTTTACAGGCCTATCCTTATGGGATCGGTTATACCATAAAAGGAAATAAATATGGCCTGGCTATACTGCAAACCTATGCTGACCGGTATGACAGGGTAAGCACTCCCCGTCCGATGGAACATTTTGTAGATGCATTTCTCTTCAGGGAAACGGCCCGGCTTGAACAGGAACGATCGCCTTATGATTATTTTGTAATGACCTGGTCCATGGCCGATAATTGTGTGATTGATGCGGATCTTCCTGAAGCAGTAAAGCAATGGAACGAAACTTATGCCTATCCCAGGCTGGTGATTGCCGGCGCCCGGGAGATCCTGGCAGCGTATGAAAAAAAATACGGGAAGATCATTCCGGAGTACAGCGGCGATTTTACCGAGTTCTGGACAAACGGGCTGGGATCAGATGCCGCACATGTAGGCATGGGGCGTCATGCCAAAGAAAACCTGGTGCAGGCCGGAACACTGGCAGCACTAATGGAAACAGTTCCTGAGGTCAAAAAAGCAGATAGCGCCTGGGAAAATATTTTGCTGAGCGCAGAACATACCTGGGGATATCAGCATCCCGGCGCGCCCCTGGCAAAAGTGATCGAAAAAAGAAAAGCATCGTTCTTTTCAGATGCGGAGGCACAAAGTGTTGCGCTGCTGCACGCCTTTGATGATCCGTCCGTTACATACGGATCGTTCTCTGTGGTGAATACGCTGTCCTGGGATCGTGAAGGATTCGTGACCCTTGAAAAAGAAAAAAGCAGCATGGGCGATAAAGTGATTGAGGTAGCTACGGGAAAAGAAGTTCCATCACAACGGTTGTCAACCGGCGCACTGCTGTTCCGGTCGGGCCGCATCCCGGCACTTGCTTCAAAATTGTACCGCGTTGTACGCGGGGCTTCTTCCGCGCAATCGCATCTCAGGGGTACACCTTCAACACTCAGTAATGAATGGATAAAAGTGAAGATTGATACGGCTACCGGCAATATTATCAGCGTCATCGACCGGGAGAGCGGATATGATTATGTTTCACCGGCAGTTGGCTTAAACAGTTATCATTATTTGCCAGGTGTGTACAACGGCAATGACAGCGTTGGCCGGCCTGTATCTTCTGGCGCTGCTGTTTTGAGCATTAAAGAAAACGGACCATTGATGGTTTCTGTTCTGGTGCAATCCCAAGCGCCGGGAACACACGGACTTACCAGGGAAATAAGCCTGTATGCAGGACAGCCATTTCTGCAGATAAAGAATACCTTTGATAAGACAGGAACCAGGGAAAAGGAAGGAATCCATTTTGGGTTTGCTTTTCATCTGCCGGGAAGTGTGTCGCACGTAGATGCGCCCTGGAGTGTCATAGTCCCGGAGCAAAACCAGCTGAAAGGCGCCAACCGGAACTGGATGACCTTCCAGCGCTGGGTAGATATTGCTGATGATAACAGAGGCGTTACATGGACTGCTATTGAATCGCCGCTGATTGAGTGGGGAGAGCTCAGCGGAACGATTCTTGACGGTGCCCGTCAGTTTTCCCGGTGGAAGAAAAAACTGACGCCTTCCCAAACGCTCTACTCCTGGCCATTGAACAATCACTGGGATACGAATTTTCCGCTGGAGCAGAGCGGTAAGATGCAGCAACAATATGCATTGCTTTTTCACAGGGAGTACCGGTCGGTTACAGCGTTCCGTTTTGGTACAGAACAGCATCGCCCCCTGCTGGCCATTCCTGCAAAAGAAAACCTGGCCGACAGTTCATTTGTCCGCATCAGTAATCCGCAAGTGGCCCTGTCGCTTCTCGAAAAAACAACGGATAAGGAGGGCTGGCTCATGCGTTTGCGCTCATTTTCTTCCGGCACGGAAAAAGCGCAGCTGATATGGCCCAATGGGCGGCCAAAGACAATATACCTTTGCAATGCAGAAGGAAAAATGATGCAAACTGCCGGGCCCTTCCTGACCTTCCTGCCGTTTGGAATACAGACGTTATGGATCAGTTCAGAAAAACAAAGCAATAAGTTGTCAGATAAGCAGCAAACACCGGACCGCGGGGAAAAGAAAAAATGAAAACAAGCTATTTTATAAGAACTACTTACTAATAACTATTAAACTATGACGGAATTTACAAAGACGGGTATGGAAGCTGAAGAAAAAACAGCACAATTGTTCAGGAAAAGCAGGCAGCCGCTGATGCCGCAACACTGGACAAACGGTGAGCCGGTTGCTGACGCTTATTCTGTTTATCCTTTCCATTCAATGGGTGCCGGTAAGATTTATGATGGGTATGCATCACTGGCAAAATGGATACTCAGGGAGAAAAGAGTGATGATTGATGGTTATAGCGGTGTGCTTTGGGAAGATGTATATAATTCTTTAAATAAAGCATTTCAGGAAGAAGGAGCTTTGGTTCATTGGGTTTTTACCAATGAGTACTTAAAACCGGAAGATCAGATCAATGAACTGGTACAGCCCTTTTTAGGGGAAGAAAATGCTGTCTGGGGTACACGCTGTACCCGTTCACTAGCTGATTTTTTTGAAACGGACCGGCTGAGATCAGTTCAGGCAGCTACAGCAGCCGGTTGTACCATTGTGCTTGGAACAGGAGCTGCCCTTTGCGGCTGGGATGCCCCTGTGATATACCTGGAGGTGCCCAAGAATGAGATACAATACCGGATGCGGGCAGGGGCTGTTACCAATCTGGGGTCCGCAGCACCTGCGCTCCCCCCCAGGATGTACAAACGTTTTTATTTTGTTGACTGGGTGGTACATAACGCGCATAAGAAAAATATTCTGGATAAGATTTCAGTTATAGGGGATACACAATGGATCCATACAATAAGCTGGGCGTTATCGGCCGACATACGTGCGGCATTGGGGCAGATGGCTCAAAGCGTTTTTCGTGTGCGTCCCTGGTTTGAGCCCGGAGCATGGGGCGGTCAGTGGATGAAGGAACGGATACCGGGGCTCAACCAGGAAGAAGTCAACTATGCCTGGTCCTTTGAGCTGATCGTGCCTGAGAACGGAATCGTACTGGAAAGCAGTGGTTGCCTGCTGGAACTGGCTTTTGATTTTCTGATGTTGTGGAACAGATCTGAGATCATTGGTAAGCATGCGGGCTTTTTTGGCGATGAATTCCCCATAAGATTTGATTTCCTGGATACATGGGAGGGTGGTAATCTTTCTATTCAATGTCATCCCAGATTATCCTATATACGCAAAAACTTCGGAGAACATATTACCCAGGATGAGACGTATTACATCCTGGATTGCAAGGACAATGCAAAAGTGTATCTGGGCTTTCGTGAGGATATTAAGCCCGATGTATTCCGTGAAGTGCTGGAAAACAGTTACAAAAACAATGTGGCAGTACCTGTAGAAGAGTTTGTACAGGTACATAAGGCGCATAAACATGATCTTTTTCTCATTCCCAACGGAACAGTGCACAGTTCAGGAGCCAGTAATCTGGTACTGGAGATCAGCTCAACACCCTATATTTTTACATTTAAAATGTATGATTGGCTGCAGGTAGATCTGAACGGAGAACCCAGGGCCATCAATATTGGGCATGCCTTTAATAACCTGCGTTTTGAATACAAAGGGAACTATGTAACACAGGAGCTCATTTCCAAACCCCGGCTGATTGAAGAAGGCAGCGACTGGGAACTGTACCATCTGCCCACGCACTCCAGCCATTTTTATGATGTGCATCGTGCTGAATTTGATTCCCGCATTTCACTGACAACAAATGATAGCTGTAATATATTAATGCTGGTAGAAGGCACTTCTGTAACGGTACAGGCCGGAACGGAAGAACGGGTGTTTCATTATGCAGAAACGTTTGTGATTCCCGAAGCGGCAAAACAATACACGTTGATCAACAATAGCGGGGGCAGAGCCCGGGTGGTACGGGTGTTTATCAAGGATTCAATCGATCATTTAAAAGTATAACAACCGTTCCTGTTTGCAGGGCGGATATAAAAAAATACACATGAAAAAAACAGTCTTTATTCTATCCGGTCTTATTCTGTATATGCTGTCGGCTGCACAAACAAAACAGCCGGTTGATTACGCGGATCCCTTGCTGGGCACCTCCGAGTCGCGCTGGATGCTGAACCCCGGTGCCACTATGCCGTTCGGTATGGTGCAACTGAGCCCGGATAACCAGGGAGGAGTATGGAAATCAGGCTATGAATATTCCATAAATAATATCGGAGGGTTTAGCCATGTTCATTCGTGGACGATGGCCGGCCTTTCTGTAATGCCCACCGTAGGGGTACTGAATACCAGGAGGGGACCGGCAGACGGGCCTACTACCGGATGGACAACCGGCTATCGTTCAAGAATCGTAAAAGAATCGGAAAAAGCGAGCCCCGGCTATTACGCCGTTACATTAATGAACGGAAACATTCATACAGAGTTGACCAGCACCACACGTGCGGGCTTTTTCCGGTTTACTTTTCCGGAAGAGGAGGACGCACATATTCTGTTAGACCTGGACATTCCCTTTGAAAATACGGCAGATATCCTGGACGCAAAAATTACCCGCGTTTCTGATACACAGATCGAAGGGTATTCCAAACAAAAGTGGAGCTGGAATGAATATACGGTTCATTTTGTGGTGCGTTTTAACAAACCAATACAGGGGTTTGGGGGATGGATAGGTAACACCGTAAACAAAAATGTGAATCAGGTTGCCGGCAAGGGCCCTATGGGGGCGTATGCTGATTTTAAAACGAAAAAAGGAGAAGTGATCCTGATGCAAACAGCCATATCTCTGGTGAGCATTGACCAGGCAAAGCTGAACCTGCAAGCGGAAATGGACCCCTTTAAATGGGATTTTGACGCGGTGCGCCGGAATGCAAGATCAGTATGGAACAACCTGCTGGGAAAAATAAAAATAGAAGGCGGAACGGAAGTAGATAAAAAGAAATTTTACAGCAATCTGTACCGGTCTTATGTTGCCCGTACTACCTGGAGCGATGTAAATGGTAAATATGTTGACGTAAATGAAAGAGTGCGCCAAACGGACCCCCGGTATCCTGTTTATGGCAGTGATGCTTTATGGAACACGTTCTGGAACCTTAACCAGCTTTGGGCGCTGGTAAACCCGGACCTCACCAGCAAGTGGGTACATTCCCTGCTTGAGATCTATAAGACCGGAGGCTGGCTGCCCAAAGGGCCTGCGGGCATTGAATACTCGGGCATTATGGAAGCCTCTCACGAAATTGCATTGATAGTGGGCGCCTACCAGAAAGGGATCCGCGACTTTGATACGGCGCTGGCCATGCAGGCCATGATCCATCAGCAAACGACTCCGGGAGTGAAAACACCCGAGAATGGTTTTGCAGGAAACCGTTATTTTGAATCCTACATGAAACTGGGGTATGTGCCCAACGAGGAAGGGCAGGTATCCAATACGCTGGAATATGCCTATGATGACTGGTGCGTTTCGCAGTTTGCAAAGGCATTGGGCAGGGAAGATGTGTACCGGCAATTTATTAAGCGGGCAGGTAACTATAAGAATGTCTTTGATACCACTGTTAAATATATACGGATGAAGGGTAGGGATGGCTCCTGGGTGAAAGATTGGTCGCCTTACTGTTGCACCAGTTTTAACGGTCCGGGATACCTGGAAGGCAATGCCTGGCAATACAGCTTTTTTAACCCCCATGATGTACAGGGGATCCTGAACCTGATGGGGAGGAGCGAGTTCAACGATCGCCTGGATAAGGGATTTGAAAAATCGGCCCGGTATAATTTTAATGCCGACGGAGACCTGTATGATCTGGTACCAATCAACCACGGGAACCAGCCCAATATGCAGGCTGCATGGTTGTTTAACTACTCCGGCAAACCCTGGCTTACCCAGAAATGGACGCGGGAGATCATGAATAAATATTACGGGGCAACTCCTTATCATGGCTGGCTGGGCGATGAAGATGAAGGTCAGATGGGAGCCTGGTTTGTAATGGCGGCAATGGGGTTATTTCAAACCAATGGGGGCGCATCCGTAAAGCCTTTCTATGAAATAGGAAGCCCGTTGTTTGAAAAAATAACCATACAGCTGGATCCTGCTTATTACAAAGGAAAGCGCTTTACCATTATTGCAAAAAATGTATCTGATAAAAATCGGTACATACAGTCTGCTCAGTTTAATGGCCGCCCGCTGACAAAACCTTGGTTCTATCATGAAGACCTGGTAGCAGGCGGATCACTGGTATTGCAAATGGGACCCGCGCCCAATACAAAATGGGGCAGTTCTCCTGAGGACGCGCCTCCTTCTATGTCCTCCAATAAAGAGCACAATAACTTTTAACTCCTTCAATTTCTGCGCATGCAAGAACTCAATAAACGATCTTCAATTCTGACGATCACGCTTGTGGCCTCTTTAGGCGGCTTCCTTTTTGGATTTGATATGGCGGTGGTTTCCGGTGTACTTCCTTTTCTTCAGAAACAGTTTGCGCTTTCTGCTTTTGAAGAAGGCTGGTTTGTTTCGGTGGCGCTCATTGGCTGTATTGCAGGGGTGGTGGTTTCGGGTGAATTGAGTGACCGTTGGGGCAGAAGAAAACCATTGTTTATTGCGGCAGTCTTTTTCTTTTTATCGGCACTGGGCTGTGCCCTTGTACCATCACTGGCCGGTGTTATTGCTTTCCGGTTCCTGGGAGGCACAGGCATTGGCCTGGCTTCAAATGTAGTGCCGCTGTACATCTCAGAAATAGCGCCGGCAAAGATCCGGGGAAGGCTGGTAACCTTTTACCAGTTTGCCTTAACATTGGGCATTCTCATTGCTTATCTCAGCAATGCCGGCCTGGTAAGTTATGCAGCCGGTCATCCGGTAACTGATGGAGACAACTGGCCGGGTCTTATTTTTATCCGGGAAGTATGGAGGGGAATGCTGGGAGTGGGAATGATACCAGCCTTTTTATTCTTACTGGGGCTGTTTTTTGTTCCGGAAAGCCCCCGTTGGCTGGTACAGCAGGGAAAGGCTACAGAAGCACAGGCCATTATAAAAAGTATAGCTCCGGGAGAAGATCTGAATACCGGTGCCGGACTGTTGAGCCAGACGGCTAAGAGCGGCAGCAGCTCTTATAAAGAACTGTTTTCGCCCCGCTGGCGAAAAGCCCTGCTGCTGGGAATATTACTTCCATTGTTTTCACAGTTTAGTGGGATCAATGCCATTATTTACTACGGTCCCAGTATTTTGAGCAATGCCGGCGTATCGCTGGATAATTCACTTTTAAGCCAGGTGGTTTTTGGCTTTGCGAATATGATCTTCACCCTGATCGCCATGTGGAAGGTAGACAGCGCCGGCAGGCGGCCATTGTATCTTTGGGGCACGGCGGGTGCAACGATCACGCTTTTCCTGACAGGGCTTTGTTTTGCAACCGGCGCTACCACCACGATCTGGTTACTGATCTGTGTAATGGCCTTCCTGGCCTGCTTCGCCTTTTCTATAGGACCGTTGAAATTTGTAGTTGCTGCCGAGATCTTCCCGGGTAATATCCGGGGAAGAGCCATGGCCATCAGCATTATGGTAATGTGGGTTGCAGATACGATCGTGGGGCAATTGACCCCCGTTCTTTTAAAAACGGTGGGTACGGGTGCTACATTCTGGATTTTTGCAGCATTTGGTGTAATTGCTTATATCACCGTGTACCGGTTACTTCCGGAAACAAAAGGAAAATCGCTTGAACAGATAGAAGCAGAATGGAAAGGGCAGCGGCCTGATGCTGCACAGGAAATAATAGTAAAGGATTCAGGTAATCAAATAATGCATCCGTAATGACAACGAATAACCTGGTTTTAGCGGTAGACATCGGTGGTACGCATATAACGGCGGCGCTGGTCAATATGGATGAGCGAAAAATAATTTTACCTTCTCTGGTGAGAAAACGCGTGGATTCAGGAGCCGGCGCCCAAACGGTTATTAGAACCTGGAGTGCCTGTATGCGGGCTGCCGGTGAGGGCGCTGTGATCTCAAAGATATGCCTGGCAATGCCGGGACCTTTTGATTATGATAATGGCATCAGCCTGATGACGGCACAGGGCAAATATGACGCGTTGTACCGGTTAAATGTGAAGCACTTGCTTGCAGGCGCATTGGAAGTGGATCCCGGGCTGTTTTTTATCAGAAATGATGCGGCCTGTTTTCTTCAGGGTGAGGTATTTGCCGGAGCGGTGCGCTCCGGCTTTCAGAAAGTGGCAGGAATAACACTGGGCACAGGGTTGGGAACGGCTTTTTATGAAAACGGAACCGCTCGGAATGCTGATCTGTGGCAGCTTCCTTTCCTGGAGGGAATAGCCGAAGAGTATTTATCAACAAGATGGTTCATACAACGTTTCAGGGCCACGTCCGGTGCTGCATTGAAAGGCGTGAAAGAGCTTGCAGCCCTCGCAAAAACAGATGCAAGGGTTCCTTTGCTTTTTAAGGAGTTTGGAAAGAACCTGGGAATTTTTTTGTGCCGGTTTGTTGAAATGAAGCAGGCTGAAGCGATTGTGATCGGCGGAAATATTGCCCATGCTTATGAATTGTTTCAGGAAGAATTGCACCGCGTACTTGGTTCCTGTTTCCTGTTGATACCGGTAAAAAGATCGATGTTGGGGGAGCAGGCCACATTATACGGAGCGGCGGGAAGCTGGTATGCACAGGAGTTTGCAATTGCCCGGTAGGTTTTATTTATTGCTTGATCAAATATTCAGAAATAGTGAAGCGTTCATTTGCAGTTTATTCAGTAATTGCCTGTGTTTTGTTTTGCAGGCAGTCAATGGCACAAAAAGACTTTACACAATTTGTAGATCCCTCTATTGGTACGGCACACTGCCGCTGGTTCCATTATACACCCGGAGCGCTCCCCTTTGGTATGGCAAAGCCTGCTCCGTCTACCAATGGGAGTTATGGCAATGTGCATGGCTGGGATGCTACAGGATATGATTACCGGCACACTTCAATTGAAGGCTTTCCGAATTTTCATGAATTTCAGATCGGAGGCATTGTGTTTGCACCTATTACAGGTAAGCTGCAAACCGTTCCGGGGAAGCTGGAATCTCCGGACAGTGGTTATCGCTCGCGTTTTGATCATACAGAAGAAGTGAGCACTGCAGGCTACTATTCCGTATGGCTAAAAGATTATCACATCCGGGCTGAGCTGACGGCAACAAAAAGAGTGGCCTTTCATCGCTATACTTTTCCTGCGTCAAAGGAAGCCTATCTGCTCTTTGATATCGGCAACCAGCAGGGAGAAAGCGGGCCGGTAAAAGATGCAAAAGTCTATTTATCGCCTGATGGCCGGGTAGAAGGATGGGTGACCACGTTGCCGGTATACATTCAGAAATATCAGCCGGGAGCTTCTGTAACCATGTATTTTTCGGCAGTTGTAAGCAAAAAATACACAGCCTGCGGTGCTTTTAATGGAGCTGATGTAAAGGCGGGCGCAACTAGGGCCAGCGGCAAAGGCGCAGGGCTTTATCTGAGCTTTGCAACAGGCAATAATGAGCAGGTAATCATTAAGGCGGGGTTGTCCTATACATCCATAGAAAATGCAAGGCGCAACCTGAGCGAAGAGGCATCCGGGCTTTCTTTTGATGAGGCCAGAGCGCGCTCCAAAAAAACCTGGAACGAATACCTGGGCCGGATTGATGTGGAAGGGGGAAAGAAAACAGACCGTATAAAATTTTATACAGGACTGTATCATGCCGTACTGGGCAGGGGATTGTCCAGTGATGTAAATGGGGCTTATCCGAAAAATGACGGCACTATCGGCCAGATTCCGCTGGGTCAAAACGGCAAGCCGCTGCACCAGCATTACAATACGGATGCCGTTTGGGGTATTTATTGGAACCTGGCACAGCTTTGGGCACTCGCTTATCCGGAATATTATTCAGACTTTATCAAAAGCCAGTTGCAGGTATATAAAGATGCAGGCTGGCTGGGTGATGGCATCGCCAACAGCCGGTATGTTTCAGGAGTGGGAACCAATTTTATGGGACTTGTTTTTGCCAGTGCCTATATGGCGGGCATCAGGGATTTTGATGTGCGGCTGGCCTATGAGGCCGCGCGGAAAAATGAGCTGGAGTGGAAGGATCGTCCTTATGGTGCAGGTAAAAAAGACGTAGACCGGTTTTTGAAGTACGGGTATGTGAATCATCTGGACAAAGGAACAGGGGGTGGAGAGCTATGGCAGTTCTCTGTTTCACATACGCTGGAATATGCGTTTAGCGGCTATGCGGTAGGCCATTGGGCCCAATTGCTGGGAAAGACAAAGGATGCAGCGCAGTTGATGCGTTTATCAAAGGCCTGGGAAAAGGTTTATGATCCGGCGTTAAAGCTCGTCCGGCCGCGGCTGGCAAATGGAAAATTTATTACACCCTTCGATCCTTCCCAGCCCTGGCGGGGTTTCCAGGAAGGAAATGCCTGGCAGTATACCTATTTTGTGCCACACGATATTGAAGCACTGGTGCAAAAAATGGGTCAGCAAACTTTTAATAAGCGGCTGGACAGCATCTTTACAATTGCTCAGAAATCCTTATTTGGCGGCGGCGCAACAATTGATGCTTTTGCCGGTATTGCAGGGATCTATAACCACGGGAACCAGCCCAACCTGCATGTTTCCTGGCTGTTTAACTTTTCCGGTAAACCATCGCTTACCCAGAAATGGGTACGAGCCATCTGTAATCGGTTTTATGGTACAGAGGGAGTACATGGTTATGGTTTCGGTCAGGATGAAGATCAGGGACAATTGGGCGCCTGGTATGTTCTTTCTTCAATCGGTTTATTTGATGTAAAAGGACTCACCTCCCTTCGTCCGGAAATGGGAGTGGGCAGCCCGCTATTTGACAAAATCACCATCCGTTTAAACCCGGGGTACTATCAGGGAAAAACTTTTGTTATTGAAGCAAAAGCAAACAGTGCTGTAAATGGCTACGTGCAGTCCATACGCTTTAATAATCACTCTTTGCACCGCCCGTTTATAGACTGGGCGCATATTGTCAGGGGAGGGAAACTGATGCTGCAAATGGGCCCGAAACCGGTAGACATGTATTAAATATTAAATATTAAATAATCGTTGAGGTACTGCATGTATTATACCTTTACATTAAAATCCGTTCAATGAGCAATGCCGTGGTGAACTTGTCGAACCATAATTCATTTGACAACCTTCCTTCGTCTGGATGACAATACCTTTTTAAAGTCTCCTATGTTTACAAAATAAATAAAAGAATCTAATTGGTATTATTGAAACAATTACCGATGCTGTTAAAAGCAGTTAGTATCCTTTTTATTCTTTAGGATATTTTCCGTTCGTTAAGAACAAAAGCGTTGTTGGCACATAGGGTCTTGCTGGTATTCAGGCAGATGAAGCTGCCCCGGGAGATGGCATTCATGTGTAACAAAAATAAATAAAGCCTGCGCAAATAATTTGATCAGTAACCATAATGATACCCTGTACTATCAGGGATATATAGCTGATCAGCCGGGGCAATCCTGTATAAAACCATTCTCTGCATCTCCGCATGCTCCATAAAATCCCTGAACTTTTTCTAAGGGTATTCCGGTAGATAAAAAATCCGGGTATTTACCGATTGTTTCGGGTATTCATTACTATGAACTTAGCAGCAGAATTCAGGTCCTGGTAAAGTAAATAGTATGAGCAATGTAATTATTAAACATAGTAACGGATCAAAGGCCGGATTGCAGGAAACCTTTGTGCTGGAGCCGGGAAAATTACTGAGAGTAGGCAGGGGCAGGGCCAACGATATCAGCTTTGACCCGGAAAAGGAAGACCGTGTAAGCCGCGAGCATTGCTGCATCCTGCGCGATGCAACGGATCCTGATATTTATTTTGTGGAAGACCTGGGCAGTGTAAACGGAACGTTTGTGAATAATGCGCCTGTATCCGGAAAAATGCAGCTGAAGTTCGGCGACGTAATCACTATAGGAAAGAACGGGCCTAAAATTGAATTTGATGTAAGCCCGCGGCCGGAGCCGGCTCTGAAGAAGACCCGCGTTGCGGATTCCTTTACCGGGAAGAAAACGGTTGCATTGAGCGCTGCCGGTGGAGAAAAGGGAGGGATTGGAAAACAAACCATGCAGCATATCATCCGGCAGTCAGAAAAGAAGAGCCGTACCAGTCTTGTCATTACAGCGCTGGCTATCATACTACTTGCCGGAACAGGTGGCTATGTATTGTATAAGAAAAAAAATATAAAAGAGTTTAAGGAAGTAGTAAAAATCGAAAGCCCCAAAAACAGTCTTACTCCTTCTGAAATTGCAAAAGCCAACCAGGATAAAGTGGTCTATATTGAATTTGCCTGGAGGCTGACACAGGCGGCTACGGGTGATGAACTATACCAGGTGTATTTGCCGCTGAAGAGAAACGGGCAGGTACAATACATAGGAACATACACCGTTAACCCGGATAACAGGATCGTTCCTTACCTGACCTCAAAGACCAGCATCCCTTCAGGTGCATTGGGCGACCCGATAGGTATTGCCGGGGCCAGTGGAACCGGGTTTGTTGTAGACGAACGAGGCTTTATCGCCACCAACAGGCATGTAGCTGCCAACTGGCTGAGCAAATATAATTTTCAGAGCTATGCGTTCCCGGGTGTTCTTGTAAAGAAAGATCAGAAAGGCCGGCTGGTCCTTGATCCCGGCAGAATGATCCAGGCACAGGACGTAGGCACATGGGTACCGGGATCAAATCCCTTATACAAGGGCATAAATACGTATATGGATGTAACCTTTGCCAACAACTCTCAGCGCACACCTGCCAATACCGTGCGGATATCGCCAACGCACGATGTTGCAATGATCAAAATAGACCTGCCTGAGAACCTGCCTGCAGTTACACTCTATGACAGCTATACTGAAATTCAGCCGGGGGACCCGGCCATCGTAATGGGGTATCCGGGCATAGCGCCCAGGCATTTGGTGCTGAAACGCTCCCAGGATGTATTTAACGCAAATCCCAATATCAGTATCGTACCGGTGCCTACGGTAAGTAATGGAAATGTGGGCCGGCTGGTAAGAGGAACGGAGAAAAATGATAAGATCGATGAATATAAAAGTGAATACGGAGATTATTATCAGCTGACCATTCATTCTACCGGGGCAGGCAACAGCGGCGGCCCCATGTTTGATGAAAAGGGAAGAGTGGTGGGGATCTATAGTGCCGGTGCATGGAATAACCAGGGAGCCGCCATTTCGTTTTCTGTTCCGATAAAATATGCTATAGAGCTGATGGGGCGTCAGGAAGTCATTAAATAATGAGCATATCCGTTTATGTTTTTCAGGAAAAACAATATACCAGCAGGAACAGCAGCGCTTCCTGAGCTTCCGGTCGTTTGCGATGCTATAGCCATTTCAGACAAAGGGCCGTTGCGGACCAATAATGAAGATACCTATCTGCTGATCCGTTTTCCTGCGCATAACGGAACCCTGTTGGCAATGGTTGCCGATGGCATGGGGGGCATAATGCCGGTGAAGTAGCCAGTAAGATGGCCTGTGCAGTGGTTGCAGAACAGCTTCAAAGCACATTGCCTGCTGCAGGGGCCGGCTATCCGGAGCACATCGAAAGGGCGATGATCAGCGCGCATGCGGCCATAAAGAAGGCTGGTGAAAAGGATGAATATAAAAAAGGCATGGGGTGCTCCCTTACCTGTGCGGTCATTGTTGTAGGGTGCTGTATGCCGGGCATGTGGAAGACAGCCGGTTGTACCAGCTTACCGAAGACCAGACCATCGTTAATGAGCTATTTAAAAAAGGAACGATCACAGAACAGGAAAAAGAAGATTATGAAATGAAGAACATGCTGGTGCAGGCCCTGGGCAGTGATATGAAACTGGTACCACAGCTCCTCAGGAAGGGCATTGCTGTTCAGCCGGGCGACTGTTTCCTCCTTTGTTCTGATGGGGTTTATAATGTTTTAAACAACCGGGAAATACAGGCCCTTATGGAAATAGCAGACCTTCATTTTGCCCTGGAAAGCCTGTCGGCCCTGGCGTATAAAAGAAAAGCGGCTGACAATTTTACAGCGGTGCTGCTGCATTTTAAGCAGCTTCAGGCAAATGAAATTGCCAATACAAAAGAATTAACAGCCCGGGTATGAACATGTCAACAGATCAATATAAAATTATTAAAAAGCTGGGCGAAGGGGGGATGGGCATTGTATACCTTGCAAAGGACAGGATGCTGGATCGCCTGGTGGCCATCAAGGAACTAAGGGATGCTGCACTGGGTTCGGGTGCCGGTACTGCCCGGCGTTTTCAGCAGGAGGCCATTGCCCTGGCAAAGCTCAACCATAAAAATATCACCCATATTTATTCATGGCTACCACATAAAGAACATTACTGGATGGTAATGGAATATGTGAAAGGCCGCACACTGGAAGACTGGCTGCAGGAGTATAAAAGAATGCCGTATGAAATGGCTGTAGCCATTATTGCTCAGGTGCTGGAGGGCTTGGCCCACGCGCATCAGAAAGGTATTATTCACCGGGATGTAAAACCTGCCAATATCCTGATCAGTGAGGGCAGAGAAGTAAAAATCACGGATTTTGGCATCGCCCGCATCCGGAATGCAGAACGGCTGACCAGCCATGGAAAAACGATCGGTACACTGCAATATATGGCGCCTGAGCAGATCAGAGGCCAGGAAGGCGATGAACGTTCTGATATCTATGCCGTTGGCAGCATCTTTTATGAGCTGGTAAGCGGCAGACCGCCATTTGAGCGGCAGCCGGATTTTGAAATGATGAAGACAAAGCTGGAAAAAACACCGGCAACATTGTCTTCCCTGCACATACCAGTTCCTGCTGACCTGCAAAAAGCTATTTTAAGATCACTGAAACGGTCTGCAGATAAGCGTTTTTTATCTGCCACGGAATTTAAACAGGCTATTTTAAAAAGCAGCAAAGAGCCGGTAAAACGGGCACAATTGACGGGGCTGTTAAGACCATTCAAAGATCAGCCTGAGAAGAAAAAACAGAATGTTTTACCGGTACAGCAATTATCAGGTCAGCTCAGGAAAAAAATCTCGGACAGTCTGAAGGCCGTCCGTATGAATAATTTATGGCCTGTTATGGTATTATTGTTTTCCCTGATCATCAGTTTCCTGCTGATCTGGCGGAGCCGCGTGGGCCCCGGCGGGGAACTGCATAAGCAGGCGATGCAAAAAAAGAATGATCAATACTGGCAGCCGGCGGCAATGACCGGTAGCCCGGATAGTGCCTTAAGGTCTGAGCTGGTTAACAGGATCACGGACACCATCCAATTTAATGAAACGCCTAATGAAATGCTGGAGCGCATTTCAAAAAAAAAAGAAATGATTGCAGCTTCTAAAACTGCCGGCAAGAAAGAAGCGCCTGTAAAAGAACCCGAAAAAAAAGAAAATCCTGTTCCGGCAGCCCCACCAGAGCTGGGCGATGCCATAAGCGGGGATGATATCAATAAAGAAGCAGCAGTTTCCGGCATGGAGCGATTGCGCAGGCACCGGCCCGGCAGGGTGACCAATGGAGCGGTTTTAACAGTAGTGCTCCGGGAGCCGCTAAGCTCCGAAGATCGCTCAAAGGATGGGAAGGAAATCCGGTTGCGCGTTGCTGGTGATGTTTCAGATGAGGAAGGCGTGCTCATAAAAAAAGGCGCTTTGGCAATCGGTAAAATTGTGGATGTGGTGCCTTCCGGAAACCGGAAAAAAGCTGTAATAGGCTTTGTGGTGCGTAGTGTTATTGCGGCTGACGGCAGCGAAATACGGATAAGTGTTCCCCGTTTTCGCAATTATGCAACCGGTCTGAACCAGCCTGTTTATTTTTCCGCCGGCCAGTCTTTTACCGTTCAGATCCGGAGAGGAAGAGCGCGGTAATCATTGACCTCTTTTTTTCTTCAGCACTTTCAGTGCCCTGCTTTTAACACCGGGAGACGCATGAGGCAGCAGAAGCTCTGCTGTTGTTTTTAATTCAGGCAGTATTTCCGGGTAAAGATCAGAAAGTTTGGAAAGAACACCAATTGAGAAGGCTTTTGCAGCAATGGCCCCAGTGGGGTCTTCAAGATTCCTGAAACAAATATCCATAATGCGCCCGTGAAATTTCTTGGGTATTGCCGCTCCCTGATCCAGCAGTCTTAAAATATTCCTTTTTACAGCAGGAGGCTGTGCCGCATCATCCAGCAACCGGAGGAGGGTGGTGTAATGTGGGGCAATCAGGGACGGATGCCGGATCACGCAATAGCTCATGGGCCATGCCGCCCGCTGAACAATGCGGTAAGGACTTGTTGTAAAGATCCGGAACAGTTCATCAAACCGTTCCCGGCTGTCCCCCACCCAGTTTACGATTGCCATAACCTGCTCTTTGGTAATGGAAGCAGATAATTGTTGCTGAAGATCCATAGTCTGTAAAATAAAAGAGCCGGCAGCAAACCGGCTCTGAAAATATTTTATAACATAATTTAATTCCTTCTTCCGAATAAGCGTAATAACATCAGGAAGAGATTGATAAAATCAAGGTACAGGCTTAGCGCGCCCATAATTGCCAGCTTCTTTACATCGCTGCCCATAATATTTCCTTCTTCATCAATGCCCTCTCCAATCCTTTTCAGTTTCTGAACATCATAGGCGGTTAAACCGGTAAATACGATTACCCCGATAAAGCTGATAATATAACCCAGTGAGTCGCTCTTTAAAAACCAGTTAACGATCATTGCGATGATGATGCCGATGAGCCCCATCATCATAATACGGCCCATTGATGTAAGGTCCTGTTTGGTAGTATATCCCATTACCGCCATGATTCCAAACATTAACGCTGCAGTAAGAAAACAGCCGAATACGGAGCTGGACGTATACTGGAGGAAAATAAAACTAAAAGTGATGCCATTGAGTGCTGAATAAAGTAATAATAACATCATTAATACAGGCGCAGAAAGCCGGTTAAAGGCGAACGACATCAATAATACAAACCCCAAAGGAGCAAAAACCACTACATAAAACAATAGCTTGTTAGAAACAATTGGTGCTAATAATTGTTCTGCATTGGCTGCAAAAAAATAAGCAACAACGGCAGTAATGCCCAGAGCCACAAACATATAGGTAAATACATTTGCCAAAAAAGATTTTGACCTTGAACCCACGGCTTCCTGTCTTGAAAAAATACTTTCCGGTGTGCTTCTTGAATAATTGTCTTCCATTTTTTTTACTGATTTATTACGTGAAAATAAAGCAGAAAAGGCATTTTACCAAAGTTTACCGTCATTATAAAACACTTTGCAGGTAAATAACCTGTTAAATTTTAAGACCGTACAAATGATCTTATAAAACAGTTGATTATTTTTTCCACTTCAGCAGCAGGCTGCTGCTTACCACGCTTACACTGCTGAGCGCCATAGCGGCCCCGGCGATCATCGGGTTTAAAAGAAACCCGTTAACCGGGTAAAGGATACCAGCCGCCACCGGAATACTGATCACGTTATAAATAAAGGCCCAGAAAAGATTCTGGCGGATGGTGGCAACGGTTTGTTGCGATAGCCGGATGGCTTCGGGTATTTTATTCAGATCGGAAGTAATGAGGGTAATATGGGCTACGTCCATCGCAATATCGCTTCCCTTACCCATTGCAATGCTTACCGTTGCCTGGGAAAGCGCCGCGCTGTCATTAATACCATCGCCTGCCATGGCAACCACTTTTCCTTCTTCCTGCAATTTTTTTACAAAGGCTGCTTTTTGCTCTGGCATTACCTCTGCCTGGTAAAAGGGAATGCCGGCCTGTGCTGCAATGGCTTTTGCCGTTGCGGCATTGTCGCCTGTAAGCATATAGACAGCAATACCTGCTTTTGTCAGTTGCCTGATAGCAGAAGCGGAAGTGTCTTTGATCTTATCAGCAATGGCAAAAATTGCCAGGGTACTGCTCTCATTGGCAAACCAGATAACGGTTTGGGAGGCAAAGCTCCATTCTTCCGCTTTTTTAAGAAAGCGATCGGGTATCGGCACATTGTTTTCCAGTAACAGTTGTTTATTGCCCACATAATAAACAGTGGCATCCACCTGCGCTTTAACGCCCCGGCCGGTAATGCTTTCAAAATGACTGACCGGGGTAGTAGGTGCTCCGTCAAAATGCTTTACAACGGCTGCTGCCAGCGGGTGCTCCGATTGTTTTTCAATGCTGTAAAGCACCTGTTGGGGGAACGCATGCTCTTCAGACCATAGCGAGCCGGTCACTACCGGTTGCCCTTCAGTGATAGTGCCGGTTTTATCAAGCACAACAGCAGTTGTTTTTTTAGCCAGCTCCAGGCTTACAGCATCCTTTATCAGTATGCCTTTTTCTGCTGCTTTTCCAATACCCACCATAATAGCTGTTGGCGTTGCCAGTCCTAACGCGCAGGGGCATGCAATCACCAGCACGGTAGCAAATGCCAGCAAACCCTGTGTAAATCCGTTTGCCCCGCTCAGAAATGCCCATGCGGTCAGGGAGAGCAGCGCAATTACTATAACTACAGGAACAAAGATGCCCGCAATACGGTCAACCTGTTTTTGCACCGGGGCTTTGCTTCCCTGAGCCTCCTGTACGCGGCGGATGATCTGGGAAAGCAGGGTTTCCGCGCCCACCTTTTCTGCTTTGAACTGAAAGCTGCCCTTTTGATTAATAGTGCCCGCAAATACGTGCTCTTTTTCCTTTTTTGCAACCGGAACAGGCTCTCCGGTCAGCATGCTCTCATCAACATAAGACGAACCGCTGATCACCAGCCCGTCAACAGCGATCTGCTCACCGGGTCTTACCAGCAGCACATCCCCTTTATTTACCTGCTCAACAGGAACAGTTTCCTGCTCGTTGTTTTCCTTAACCAGTGTAACTGTTTTGGGCTGTAAACTCATTAGTTTACGGATAGCTGTAGAGGTGTTTCCTTTTGCTTTTTCTTCCAGCAATTTACCCAGCAGGATAAAAGAGATGATCACCGCGGCCGCTTCAAAATAAACATGCCCTTCTGCTCCGCGTGCTGTCCAGAAAGAGGGGAACAGAGTATTGAATATACTGAACAAATAGGCGGTACCTGCGCCCATGGCAACCAGTGTGTCCATATTGGCAGAACGGTGCGTTGCCTGCTTCCACGCGTTGATAAAAAAGTCTTTGCCCAGGTAAAGCACTACTGGGGTTGCAAGCGCCCACATAATAAAATCGGCATAAGGCAGGCTCATATAGAACATGCTGATTACTACCAGGGGCACCGTAAGAGTACCCGCCCAGATGGTTTTATTTCTGAGCGTATGGAATTGCTTTTCCCGGATGGCTTCCATCGTTGCATCGCTATTGCCTGCATCTTCAATCAGCAGGTCATAGCCGATGGATTGTACGGCTTGCTTCATCGTGGCTGTATGGATCACATCAGGCAGGTATTCTACAGTAACAATAGCAGTGGCAAAGTTGACAGATGCATTAATAACCCCCGGAAGGGATTTAAGGGTGCTTTCCACACTGACCGCACAGGAAGCACAGGTCATTTCGAGCACCGGGATCCTTTGCTGAGCGGCAGGAACCGTATAGCCCAGGTGGCGGATCTTGTGCACTGCTTTTGATACGGCGGCATTATCGGCTGTAGTGATGAGCGCCGTTCGGCGATCCGGTAACACCTTATGAGATGCGATACCTGCTATTAAGTCAAGGCTGTCATCAACAGCCAGAGCACTGCGCTCATTTTTAATGCCTTCCAGCGGAATGGCTATTGTATTAATTATATCTGTTGCCATATAAAATTGTTTAAACAGGTGTTTTACAAAGTTCCGTGCTGTTTTAAGCCGGATCATTACAGGATTCAGAGTTTTTTTTACAGGATTTACCGGTAAACGACCGGCGGAAAAGACGGCTCCTGTTTCTCTGCGTTCAGCCCCGGGTTTTCTGCTGTGACCGGCATTGCTGAGCCCGGAAATCTGAAGCGGGCTATAGTATAGTTAATCCAGGTTAACCAGGTTAAGATTAAAAGCGGGTAGATTTGTACTATTGAATCATCCATATAAAACACAGGTATGAAATATAAATTGGAAAAACCGGTGAACGCCGGAATAGGCACCGCAAATTATCAATGCCATATTACATGGCGGAATGGAAGTTTTATAGCTGATGAGCCGGTTTCAAAGGGCGGGCAGGACAAAGGCGCCGACCCGTACACCTTGCTGCTCTCTTCCCTGGCTTCCTGTACCCTGATCACGCTGAAAATGTATATTGAGCGTAAGGAATGGAATATTCCTGAGATAAGGGTAAATGTAAATATGTACCAGGAAATAAAAGAAGGTACAACCGTTACGGTAATTGATCGCGATATTTATTTTCCTGAAGTAATACCCGATGAGCAAAAAGAGCGTTTGCAGGAAATTGCGAAAGCCTGTCCCATTTCCAGGATCCTGGAAAATAATGTTCAGGTACGCACATTTATGAAAAAAGATGGAGCAACAGCAAAGAGCATCCTGTACAGCAATGATCAGATAACGGTTGTATGGAAGCCGGAACTTTGTCAGCATTCAACCCGTTGCTGGAAAGAGCTGCCGGCTGTGTTTGACCCAAAGGTGAGGAAATGGGTCAACGCAGATGGCGCATCTGCAGAGCGTATAATGGAACAGGTTCACAGATGTCCCAGCGGCGCACTTACTGCCATCATCAAATAGAGGCTGATCGGTTTTATACTGCTGATGAGCTTATGCATTCATTTTAAAACACCTTCCGGCGTTCCGTCGGAAGCTCTGGGAATATATCGTCCGGACGGAAGTGATGTTTATTGCTGCTCATAATTCGTCGGACTGTTCATGACAAGTTCTTAAAGTATTAATAGTCAGCATAAGCAAAATGTTACCCTTGGCGAAGCCGGATCATCCTTCGTCAGGCTGTTCATGACAAGTGTGTTATTGTATTGAAAGCCAATAATATACAAGATCGTCGTCCCGACCGAGTTCGGAGAACGAGCGGAGAGATCTCTGTAACAGATGAGATCCCTCTGCGCACCCGCTGAAAGCAGGTTCGGTGCCAATGACAAGATATGTAATGCACTATATTTCAACTAATTTCAAGTTGTGTTTTGTAGCCAGTTTCAATAAATACTGTTGCTCGCGTTGCTTTAATTGCTGTTCATATTTAGCAGCTCCTTGTTCTAAATAAGCTGTCCCTTTAGTCAGTAAGTTATAAAATGCAATAGCAATTTTTCTGGCTCCTGCTTTTATTGCAATTGCGGGACCTTTCCTGGTGCGTATTCTGCGTATAAATGTTCCAATGGCTATATGTTTGCTATTGAGCAGCGATTGTGCGATCTCCCTGAATATCTGGCCCACTCTGGAACTGTTTTTCATTTTTGCTTTCCTGCTGCGGCTGCCGCTTTGGTTATGACCAGGGGAAAGCCCGCACCAGCTTACATAATGCTTTTCCGTAGGAAATCTACTCAGATCGGTACCTGTTTCTCCCAGCAGCTTCAACATAGAATAGTTGGTTACTCCCGGCAGACAGCCCGCATCTACACCGTATATATTGAGCAATTTTTGATTTAAATCCTTAATCATTGGCTTATGATGGCGTACGGGCTTCTCCTTATGTACCGGCGCTACAAATGAACTACCTTGCTCCAGAAAAGAAAGCAACACTTCCATACGCTGATCTACTATGAGTATTTGCTGCTCATGAATTTTCCAAAGCTTGAGGTTCTGTTCCAACAAGAACAGCCAGCTTTCATTGTAGTTGCCTTCTAAGGCCATCAATACCTCGTCTGCCTTTTTATCTTTTATACTTTTGTGACACAGGCTTAATAATACCTTTCCGTCCCTTTCCCCTCTAAGGATCGCCTCTATCATACGGATACCACTGACACCAGTAATCTGAGAAATAACCTCCGTCAATTTGATGTTCATCAACTCTAATGCCTTCTGCATTTTATTTACATAACTGCTGCCCATACTGATAATATCTTCCCGCTCCCGCATTAGCATCCGGAGTTCTTTCAATCTACCGGCCGGTATATAGCTTTGCCGTACCAATCCTGCACTAAACATTTTCTGCATCCAACAGGCATCGGCTACATCCGTCTTCCGACCTTTTACCTGCTTTACCTCTTTGGGATTTACCAGGCATACACAGAAACCGGCTTGCTCCAGCAGCTCATGTAGCGCAATCCAGTAGACGCCTGTAGCCTCCATACATACATTTTTCACCTGCTGGCTCCTAAGATCTTCAATACACTTACGATAGCTAAACGTAAAAGTATCGTAACTTTTAACCGTAATCCCATCACAGGAAACGAAGATTTTCTTTGAGCCGATATCAATAGCGGCTGCACACGCATTGTGTTGTTCAAAACTGACTAAATTTGACATAACTACTTTTTTAAGTATTAATTAAAAAAAGCAGGTTACAGCTCAAAGAGGTTCAATAAAAAAGCAATGTGCCAAACGGGAATGCTGCTGCAAACAGTATCACCAAACATTAATGCACCATTCTTTGAAGCAAGTGTCGACAGGAGGTACAAAACACTAATCGATACGACGGCTACGCTGCTGTAACCTGCTTCTTTCAAAGATACCACTTGTCATTACTCATTAATTTTGATCCCTAATTAACAAGTCGGGATGACGATTAAAAAAAACTTGTCATCCGAATGAACTTAAAGGCAACGCTTTTATGAGTGCTGTTAATGACAGATTCCAATTAAGGCTGAGTGTAAATAGATCGCCATGCCGGGTTTTCAATTTGCGGCGCCTGCTCTCGGAAAACGTGCAAAAACATTCAAAAAGTCCGGATGATGCGATGCTGCTCCCGGTCTTCTAAAAGAAATGCAATTGTAAGAAGGATAACAATATTGAGTACCGGGGCATAGTATTTCAACCGATAAGCGTCCGCCAATAACCCGGGCAGGTCAAACGGGCGGACATACTACTTATATGCTGTAGTTGATGGTAACACCGGTCCCCGCGGCAGACCGGTAAGTGCCGCCGGGCGTCCAGCTTTATATCATATCCAGTGGCTTTCGCTTTTCATGGCGGATGTTCTTAAAATAGCTGGGGGTAAAACCCGTTACTTTTTTGAACTGGTTGCTCAGATGCGCCACGCTGGAATAGTTCAGCTGGTAAGCGATTTCGCTTAAAGTCAGCTCATCGTAAACCAGCAGCTCCTTGACCCGTTCAATTTTCTGGTTGATAAAATATTTTTCAACAGTGGTACCTTCCACTTCTGAAAAAAGGTTCGACATATAATTATAGTCATGATGCAACCTGCTGCCCAGGTAGTCTGAAAGATTGGTCTTCAGTTCACCATCCTGGTGATGCACCAATTGTATGATCTCTTTCTTGATATTTTCAATCAGCCTGCTTTTTTTATCATCAATCAGCTCAAAGCCCAGTGCATTCAGGTCAGCTTCCAGCTGTTCTTTTTCACCGGGAGTTATAACCCGCTCCAGCTTCACTTCTCCCAGCTCAATGCCGGCCACCGGAATATGCAACCGGTCAAGCGTTGCCTTTACCGCCATTTTGCAGCGGTTGCAGACCATGTTTTTTATATAGAGCTTCATTGCATCCATCTGTGTAAAAATAATCAAAAGTAGCTAAAGGATGTTGTTTGCAAGTGTGCTGTTGCTTATAATGCACTTTCAACCGGGCGCTTGCCACCACCCGCTTCCGGCCGTAGCTCCTGTTTCTTATGGCATTTGCACACCGCCTTTTCTTATAAAATATACTGTGTAAAGGAAAAGGAATCTTATGCACATTGCTTTGTTTCTATAGTTTGTGCGCTTACATTTGCACCCCAATTATTAAAAAAATGAACAGTCAGTATATACAGCAAATTGCAACAGACCTGGGGCTGCCGGTAAAGCAGGTAGGCAATGTGGAACAATTACATGCAGAAGGAGCTACTATTCCTTTTATCAGCCGTTACCGCAAAGAAGCTACGGGTAATATGGATGAAGTGCAGATTACTGCTGTTATTGATAAGATCAAATATTACGACGAACTGGAAAAACGTAAAGAAACGGTTCTGAAAACAATTGAAGCAGCCGGCAAGCTAACCCCTGAGTTAAAGCAACGTATTGATCATTGCATCAATGCAACAGAGCTGGAAGACATTTACCTGCCTTATAAACCCAAGCGGAAAACCAAAGCCTCCGTAGCTATAGAAAAAGGGCTGGAACCTCTTGCTGGCTTGCTGTTTGCGCAGGGTAATGAAAATGTAGAGACAGCCGCCGCAGGATATGTGAATGAACAGGTAAAGGATGTTGCAGATGCATTGCAGGGGGCCAGGGATATTATGGCAGAATGGATCGCGGAAAGTGAGCAGGCCAGGACATTGATCCGCTCCCTGTTTAGTGCGGGTGCCGTGATTGCTTCCCGGGTGCTGACCTCTAAAAAAGAAGATGCGGAGGCACAGAAATACCGGGATTATTTTGATTTTAAAGAGCCTTTAGCCAAATGCCCTTCGCACAGGATCCTGGCAATACGCCGTGGTGAAAAGGAGGGGTACCTGATCATGGACATTGCAGTTGAAAAGGACACGGCTATCGGCGCATTAAAAAAAGAAATGGTTACATCGTCGGGGGCCGCGTCTGAACAGGTAGCGCTGGCAGTTGAGGATGCCTATACCCGGCTGTTAAAACCAGCCATTGAAACCGAGTTCCGTTTGAACAGTAAGGTGGCTGCCGATGAAGAAGCTATTAAAGTGTTTGCTGAAAACCTCCGCCAGTTGTTGCTTGCGCCGCCGCTGGGTCATAAAAGGGTGCTGGCGATTGACCCCGGCTTCAGGACGGGTTGCAAAGTGGTTTGCCTGGATGAGAGCGGCACGTTCCTGAAATATGAAACCATTTTTCCGCATCCTCCGCAAAACGACTGGCATGGGGCTACGGAAGCCATTAAACGCCTGGTGCGCCATTATGATATTGAGGCCATTGGTTATGGCAACGGAACGGCCAGTAAGGAAACGGAGAAGCTGGTGCGCAGTATTGATTTTGGAAAACCCATCTCCATATTTATGGTAAATGAAAGCGGCGCTTCTATTTATTCCGCAAGCGAAGTGGCGCGTGAGGAATTTCCGGAGGAAGATGTTACTGTGCGGGGCGCCATCAGCATTGGCCGCCGTTTGCTGGACCCACTGAGCGAGCTGGTAAAGATTGATGCAAAAAGCATTGGAGTGGGGCAGTATCAGCATGACGTAAATCAGAACCGTTTAAAAGAAAGCCTGGACAATGTGGTGCAAAGCTGTGTAAACTATGTAGGCGTTGATGTAAATACGGCCAGTAAACATTTGCTGATGTATGTTTCCGGTCTGACAGCTACTACTGCAAAAAATATTGTAGAATATCGCACAAAGAACGGGGCGTTTAAAAGCAGGGGAGAACTGCTGAAAGTATCCATGCTGGGGCCAAAAGCCTATGAGCAATGCGCCGGCTTTTTGCGCATTCCCAATGCTGCCAACCCGCTGGATAACTCGGCAGTGCACCCGGAAAGCTACCCGGTTGTGGAATCCATGGCCAGTCATTTGAATTGCACGGTGAGCGACCTGATCGTAAAACCCGGGCTGAGAAAAACAATTAAAGCCAGGGATTTTGTAACTGAAACAGCGGGACTGTATACTATTGAAGATATTTTGAAGGAGCTGGAAAAGCCCGGCCGTGATCCGCGGGAAGCCATCGAAGAGTTTCGCTTTGCCGAAGGTTTGTCTTCAATAGAAGACCTGAAACCCGGAATGAAAGTGCCCGGTATCATTACCAACATTACCAATTTCGGCGCTTTTGTGGATGTGGGTGTAAAGCAGGACGGCCTGATACACGTGTCACATCTTTCCAATAAATTTGTAAGCGATCCCAATGAGGTGGTAAAGCTGAACCAGAAAGTGGAAGTAACCGTTTTGGAAGTAGACGTGCTGCGCAAAAGGATATCATTGAGCATGAAGAATAGTGATTCTGCTATCTCAGTGCCGGGCGTCCGGGGCAACCGGTCCCGGCCGGAAAATGGTAACGGTAAGCCAAAAAATAGCTTTCAATCCAGCCTGGATGCCCTTCGGAAGAAATTTGCAGATTAAAAATAAAAACAGCAATGACACATCGCCGCAGGACCCTCATCACCCGTTATCCGTTATTCCCCAAAAGTATATTACTGGCAAGATGGTGCCTGTTGCTGCTGGGCGTGCTTCTGTTGGGAGGTACATCCTGGTCTCAGAAACTGCGCCCACCTCAGGATACACCACCGGAATGGTCAAGGCCGTATCCTCCGTTCCGTATTGCGGGTAACTTATATTATGTAGGCACGTATGACCTGGCCTGCTATCTCATTACAACCACAAAAGGAAATATTCTTATTAATACGGGCCTTCCAGGGTCAGTACCGATTATACAAAAAAATATTAAGACCCTTGGATTTCAATGGAAGGATCTTAAAATTTTATTGACCACCCAGGCACATTTTGATCATGTAGGTGCCATGGCGGCCATTAAAAAGCTGACCGGTGCACAGCTGATGGCAGATGCAAAAGATGCTGCGGTGCTGGCTGACGGAGGCAGTTCTGATTATGCTTTTGGTGGAAAAGGAGCGCTGTTTACCCCGGTTATGGCAGACAAGCGGTTACAGGATGGAGATACGATCATTCTGGGTGAAACCCGGTTAACAATGCTGCATCATCCCGGTCATACCCAAGGATCCTGTAGCTACCTGCTCACCACCAGGGATGAAGAAAGAACCTACCGGGTGCTTATTGCAAATATGCCCACGATTGTTACAGAAAAAAAATTCTCAGCAGTGCCCGCTTATCCTGAAATAGCACAGGATTATGCATACACGCTGGGCGCATTGAAAAAACTGTCGTTTGATCTTTGGGTGGCTTCGCATGCCAGCCAGTTCGGTCTTCAGAAAAAACATCCTCCATTCAGTAAATACAACCCTTTAGCTTTTGCCGACAAAAAGGGCTATGAAGCCATGGTCGATGGGCTAAGCAGGGCCTACCAAAAAAAACTGGAACAGGATCAGTAAGAAACACCTGTTAAACAGCTCCTAAACCGGTATTACGCAGCAATACCATCCTGCACCATCTTCTGACAAAAAGCATTGTGGTTAACGTATGGGCCGGGCCTGTGGCGCTCTGCCGTACTATACCACGAACTGAATGTGCGATCTGTTCGTAAAGCGAGGCGATGCCTCTCATACATCGCCCCCGGTAAGGATCCTTCATGGAATATTTGACTCTGTTTTTGCTTTCTGAAGGTCATACACCTGCTCCATAAAAACAACGCCGGAATTTATTCCGGAGGAAAAGAGCGTATACAGAAGTTGAGTGCCGTAGGCACGGCTCATCGGTTATGAGATAGGGCTCCGGAAGTTCCGCTGGTGTACAAAATAATAGAAAAGCGCTCCAAAGAGGTAAGCCGCAACATCTCCCATATCCCGGGTATAACGGGCTGAAAGGGCTGGCATGATCCCTTCAAATACAATGGAGGTATACACGGCAATGAACAGCAGGTAAGATAGCGGAAGGCAATAGTGATTATGATGGACAACAAATTCCCGGATCACATACAAAACAATATGCGCTATTAGCGGAACAGCCGCAAGATCCGTCAGGTAATTATTGAACCAGGGAACAGGATGGTGAATCCATCGGAAAAAATGAATTATCAGCCAGGAACAATAGTAGCAGGTAAATAAAAATTTGGACAGGTTGCTCATTTTTATAAAACCAGGATTACGCTAACCAGTAAAGCAACAGACACAAGGGCCGCTACTACAAAAAATACGATGAACCCTGTATTTTTACCCAGCCTTACCAGGGAAGGATCTCCAGGTTTTACAGGGAATACCGTTATTCGTAGTTTCCTGTAAAGCGATTGCTTTTCTTCCTGTGTTGCGGAGTTGCTCATGATCTGATAATTTAGAACAAATGTACTAAATTATCAGATATTAGGGCATTTGTTCTAAATTTGAAGAATGGACACAAAGAACCGGATATTACAGGCCGCGCTGCTGCTTTATAACAGTAAAGGGATCGATGTGGTAACCACCCGGCATATAGCCGCAAGTATTTCAATAAGCCCCGGTAACCTTCATTATCATTTTAAGCATACCAACGATATCATTATAGCGCTTTACAGCCAACTGGCAGCGGGTTTTGATAAAGAGATAATACAGATTGGCGACTGCGAGCCTGTTGATATGGGTGCGGTTCTGGAGCTGGCCACCCGGTCTTTCCGGCTGATGTACCGGTATCGCTTTATTTTTCTGCATTTTGTGGAAATTGCTGCACGGATCCCTTTTATAAGGGAAGATTACGAAAAAGTAACAGAAAGAAGGACCAAAGAGCTTACAAAGCTCTTCAGGCGTTTGGTAAAGAATGGCACTTTCCGTTCAGACCTGAAAAATGAGATCTGGCCGGCATTGATAAAGCAACTCTTTATTGTGGCCGATTTCTGGCTATCTCATAATGAACTGACCAGCCGGCTAAGGGACAGGGAGGCCGAAGCCGCCTACCGGAACACCTTTCGCTTCCTGTTTTTGCCCTTTCTCCGGCTGAAATAGTGGCACGGAAGCCTTCCGCTTTACAGGTATTGCACGGCAGACTGCCGTATTGTGTTCCGGCAGTAAACCTTTTCCCTTTATTTTTGTAAATATTCAAATAAATTCTATGACAGAGCGTACAGCAGCAGAAAGAGTAAAATGTTTAATAATAGGTTCCGGTCCGGCGGGTTATACCGCAGCAATTTATGCCTCCCGTGCCAACCTCAGCCCGGTGCTTTACCAGGGCCTGCAGCCGGGTGGACAGTTAACTACTACTACTGAGGTGGAGAACTACCCGGGTTATCCCGATGGCATCCAGGGCCCTGAAATGATGATCGATTTTGAGAAACAGGCTAAAAGAATGGGCGCAGATATCCGTTTTGGCATTGCAACAAAAGTAGATTTTTCCAGTCTGCCTCATAAAGTTTGGATCGATGATGAAAAATTAATGGAGGCAGACGCCGTCATTATTGCTACCGGGGCCTCTGCAAAATGGCTGGGCCTTTCGAGTGAAGAGCGTTTGAACGGATTTGGTGTAAGTGCCTGTGCGGTTTGTGACGGGTTCTTTTTCCGTGGCAAGGAAGTAGCCATTGTTGGTGCAGGCGATACCGCCGCTGAAGAGGCCTTGTATCTTTCTAAATTGTGTACTAATGTGCATATGCTGGTAAGAAGGGATGAAATGCGTGCCTCCAAAGTGATGCAGGACCGGGTGCTGAAAGCCCCGAATATTAAAGTGTATTTTAATACGGAAACCGAGGAAGTGCTGGGCGATAAAACGGTTACCGGCGTTCGGGTAAGAAATAATAAAACCAATGAAACGCAGGAGATTCCGGTGAGCGGTTTTTTTGTAGCCATTGGACATGAACCGAATTCAGCTGTTTTTAAAGGGTTCCTGGATATGGACGACGTGGGATATATTAAAACCATTCCAGGCACTTCCAAAACCAGTGTGGAAGGCGTGTTTGCCTGCGGCGATGTGCAGGATAAAACCTATCGCCAGGCAGTAACCGCCGCCGGAAGTGGTTGTATGGCAGCCCTGGATGCAGAGCGTTATCTGGGTGAAAAAGGCATTCACTGATTTTTGTTATGTCGCAGCTCATTACCATCCGCCTGGAGCAGCTTCGCTTTTTTGCCTATCATGGTTTGTATGAAGCGGAAAAGAAGACGGGCAATGAATTTGAAATGAACCTGGCGGTTACGTTTACCAGGGAAGACGGTATTATTACCCATCTTGCGGATACGCTGGATTATGCCGCCATTTATGAACTGGTAAAAGCTGAAATGCAACGGCCGCGGGAGTTACTGGAAACATTCCTGACTGAGCTGGCAGTACTGTTGCATGAGCAGTTTCCTGCAATCATCCATGTAAGTATGAGTTTATATAAATTAACTGTGCCTATTGCAAATTTTGCAGGAAGGGTAGGCGTAGAGCTGGAAAAAAGCTATTAATAGCTGTCCTTGCTGCTTTTTGGCTGGTCTCCTGCTTTTTTAATGATTACTTATATTTGATCTGAAACGAAAATTGCCTGATAATATGAAGAACAGTCTGTTATTAATGCTGTTTCTGGCGCTGCTTTTAATCATTGCCTGCAATAAGAAAACAAAAACTGAAACAGAAGATTTATATCTTCCTGAAGTCAGTAATAAAATAACTGTAAATACATACACAAAAGTTACAGCTGTAACAGCCCTGGTATCAGACTCGGGAACTAAATACCTATTGGGTCTGGCCCCTCATGCCAGCTATTTTTATTTTGACCGTAGTATTGCAAATGGCGAAGCATATTATAAGGCACTATTGCACAGTATGGAACGGTTTAAACCTTATAAGTTTTATATTCAGGAGCATACAGGAGCCGTTGTTGCAATTGTTTATGCAGCGCCACAGGAAGCAGAAGCGTTTTATAATGCGTGGGAAAGATAGGGATCAGACATTTCCCAGGTCGTCTTCGCTGAAAGCCAGTGGCAGCAGGTCTTTTACAGAGTCAATGATATAAACAGGGCCTTCCATTCCCGCCAGTAATAAACGAATGGGTTTACCTGCGCGTTTTTCATACTCGGATAAAGCCTGCCGGCACATGCCGCATGGTGAAATAGGATGATCACTGTTGCTATTAAGCGAATGGTAGGAAACCGCAAGGGTCGTAATCGGCTCATCTGCATATTGTGTGCCAACAGTAGCCAGCAATGCCCGCTCTGCGCAGATGCCAACGGGGTAAGAGGCATTTTCCTGGTTGGTGCCTACCACCGTTTGCCCGTTTGCTAATTTTGCAGCGCAGGCCACGTTGAACCTGGAATAAGGGGCATAGGATTTTTTTGTTGTTTTGCGTGCCAGTTGCAAAAGCGCCGCATCTTCTTCATTCAGCTCGCTGCTGCTCCGGAACACTTTATACGAAAACTGGAATTGCTTTTCATTCATAATCAAAACCCGGCTTTTAGAGCAAAGGGTATTAAAGATAGGAAATAATTTATGGAAAACGCAAGCAAAACAATGATTTTAACGGGCTATGGTACGGGCTCTCCTCAGATTGTCTGTGCTTTGCAGGATTTTTGCCTTTAAATGATCCTGCAGGCGGGGGTGCTTTTGCAGGAACTGCTCAACAATAGCGTATGCGGTTTTTGACTGGTAGTAGCCAAAGCTGGCCTGTAACCAGTTCCCCGGGAAAAAGATATCGCCGGTTTGTTGTATCTCCGGTAACAGCTCCAGTGTTTGCTCCAGGTAAAGCTCTGCGGATGGCTGCCGCAACGGGTGATGCAGATAGCTGAGTGCAACGCTGACCGCTGATTCGTTCGACCGGTTGGCTCTTTTTGAAAGCCCTTCAAAAAAAGCCTTCCGGACAGCTGTATCGGCAGACAACGCGGGCATAATGAGCTCAAACCGTTTTCTTCTGTCGGGATCTTTTATCCGGCTCAGTTGCTGCTGTAATACAGATGGATCATTGCTTCTCAGGACCAGTGCAAATGCCAGGTTGGTATAATCATCCTCTTTCAGCACAACGTTCGGCGGAGGCTGCTGAGTATTCCAGATAGTATACATTTTTTTAACGGCACCGGCTGTTTCAAACAGGTTCTGGTAACAGCCAAAAAGCATCTTTTTATTGTTTGGATTCTTTTGTTGGTTCATCGCTGTCCAAACCTGACCTTCCAGTTTTGCTGCCAGCGACTGGCGGGTGGCCGGCAAAAGGAACTCCCAGTAAATAGTGCTGATATAGCCGGTAAGCAGCCGGATGTTCAACTCTACTGTCTCACTGCTCAGTCCGGATGTAAAAAGCTGTAACAGTTCTTCCGGATTTTTATAACGGCTGTTCAGCATATTTTCATAGAGCGTAATATAAGCGGAAGCCCGGTTTATATAATTCCTGATCGTAAATAAACGGGGGCACATAGCCGTATCTACAGGCCATACTCCATATCCCAAGCCGGATGCATTGAACTGAATGAACCGGGGACGCTTTCTTTCAAAAGCCCTGTCTATAGATTGAAGGGCCAGGCTGTCGTTAACGTTGATCGTCTTTACAAGCCCGTTGTCATAATAGAAGCTGATATCAAACGACTGCTGCCATACCCGGTCATTGCCGGATTCCGGTTTCTGGGCAATTGTAAAGGCTGCGATCTGCGTTTTTTCATATCGGATTGTATAATCAAATACAGGGCGCCCGGGCTCATTGACCCAAACCTTATTCCATGCCTGTAAATTAACAGGCGTATGCTTTGCCAGCAGGTTAATGAGATCTGGCCAGGAGGCGTTATTATAGGCATATTGCCTGAGGTATTCTCTTACGCCGGTTTTAAAGGGATCTTCTCCCATCAGCTTTTCCAGCTGGCGCATCATAACAGGGGCTTTATGGTAAATAATATTTCCGTAAAGCGTGCCCGCATTCTCCAGATTATCCAGTGGCTGGCGAATAGGATTGGCGCCTGGCGTACGATCAGTGGCATAGGCATAAGGCAGGTGGTCTGTAAGAAATTTCAATGCAAATCCCTGTGCATTATCCGGGGCTATGGTGGCCTTATCAGCCATAAAATTGGCAAAGACTTCTTTCATCCACACATCAGAAAACCAGTTCATGGTTACCAGGTCGCCGAACCACATATGTGCTACCTCATGGGCTAACAACTGGGCACGGTTATTCAACTGGCCATCGGTGGCATCTTTTGTAAGGAACAGGGTTGCCGATTGCAGCAGGATGGCCCCGGGGTGCTCCATGCCCCCAAACTGGAAGTCGGGTATGGCCACCATTCCATGTTTTTGAAAAGGGAAGGGGATGCCTGTCCACTGCTCATAAAAGGTAACATACTTTTTATACTGCTCAAAAATGGGTTGAAGGCTGGTAGCAACTTTTTCTGAATCGGTTTCGCGGTAAAGCAATTCGATCTCGCTGCCCTTCCATTGCTCTGTTGCTCTGTTGAATTTGCCGGCAGCAAAAGAAAAAAGGTAGGTGGGCAATTGATCGGTAGGGGCAAAATCCAATGTTTTCCGGTTACCGTTTAATAAGACACCTGTAAGTTTTCCATTGGCAATACCCGCCCAGCTTTGCGGAATGGTGATGCTTAATGTAAAAACGGCCTTCAGATCCGGCTGATCAAAGCAGGGAAAAACAGTGCGCGCCCGGTCAGGAACAAACAAGGTGTAGAGGTAATTGCCCCGCCTGTTGAGCGCGCCGTTGCCTGCAATAAAATCGATCCTTATAGTATTGGCGCCCCGCTGCAGGAATGCTTTGTCTATGATAAGATGTTCCTTGTCAAACACAATGGGTATTTCCTGGTTATTCGACCATATTTTTTTTATTTTACCAGGATCTTCCTTAAAGTCAAACGCCAGGAAGTTCTGCGGTTTCTTATCGCAGGTAAAGGAAACGGTTTCGCCTGCAACAATGTCTTTATCTTTTTCTTCAGGAATATTGAACTGAAGATGGTACCGGATGTTCTTTAAGGTGCTTTTCCTGTATGCAGCCAGTGTATCTGAAACTCCTTGTGATACCCCAGCGCTTTTTTCCTTTTTATGACAGGAAAGAACGGCCGGGAAAAGGATGATTGCTACATATATAAGCTTCCATTTCATGCATATCATTTTATACTGCCTCAACGGTAACAGGTTTTTAATGAACAGGTCTCAGGTACAAAGATATTCATTGTATCGTATGCTTTTTATTAAGAGCGGATCATATGAGTGCAAACAAGTCTGTGAAGTAGTTAGTCATAATTGCACAAATATCAATGCATTTGTGGCATTGACAATCTTTATTATCAGGAACAGCCGTTTTCCTGTATGAATAGTTTTACATTTCTCTTGTATATTTATTATTGTTTTTAGCCAAGAGGAACCTTTGATGAAATTTTTCAGACCCCTTTATGTAATTTTGGCCTGAAAAATTTCATGTCGTTTGAAAAAAAATATAATGCGGATGCACAGGTTTCTTCTTTCCATTTTGCTGCCGGTGGCTTTGTCTGTAGCAGTATTTGCACAGCAACGGCCCAATATTATTTTTATCCTGGCTGATGATATGGGTTATTCTGATCTGGGTTGTTACGGTAATCCGGTTATACAAACGCCTTTCCTGGATCAGCTGGCGGGCAGGGGATTTATGGCTACCAATTATATCGTCAGCAGTCCCTCCTGCACTCCTTCAAGGGCATCGTTATTAACCGGGCGCTATGCGTCCCGTTATAACCTGCCGGATCCGATCGCTCCGGGATCCAGACTGGGGCTGCCGGACAATGAAGTGACCATTGCCGAAATGCTGAAGGCAAATGGCTATAAGACCGCTATGGTAGGGAAATGGCATCTGGGCGATCAGCAGGCATATAACCTGCCCAACGGCCAGGGATTTGATTCGTTTTACGGAATGCTGTACAGCCAGGACTATCGCCATCCGTATGTAAAAACAGATACAGTAATAAAGATCTTCCGGAACCGGGTGCCCGAGGTCTTCCGGCCGGAGGATTCAACATTGACACGCCTGTATACCAATGAGAGCATCCGTATTATTAAAGAGCAGCAACCGGGGCAGCCGTTCTTTTTATACCTTGCCTATAACATGCCGCACCTGCCGGTTTATTTTGCCGCACAGGCCTCTTACCTGAAAGACAAGCCGGGCGGCCCTTTGGGCGCTGTTGTTGCCGAAATAGACGAAAGCATTGCCGCAATATGGAAAGCGCTTGAAGAAAAACAATTGCTGGATAATACGATCCTTATTTTTTCGAGCGATAACGGACCATGGAGCGATTACCCGCCCCGCATGGAAGGGGATGGTGCCACCAAACGGTTTCATGCGGGTGCCGCCGGAATCTTCAGGGGCTCTAAAGCCATGTCGTATGAAGGAGGAGTGCGCGAACCTTTTATTGTATACTGGAAGAGCAAAATACCGGCAGGAATAAAATCAGGCAGCCCCATCAGTAACGTGGATATTTTACCCACCATAGCCCGGTGGACCGGTGCTCCCCTGCCAAAAGGAAAGGTGCTGGACGGGCAGGATATTGGAGCGCTGTTATCCGGGGAAAAGAAGGATAAGGATTTTCAGCACCGGCCCATATTTATAGTCAACCATGGTAAGCCGGAGGCAGTAAAGGCAGGGCAGTGGAAGTACCGCGAAGCGCCCGACTGGCATACCCAGTCATCCAATGAATTGATCCCTGCCACCAAAGAGCTCTTTAACCTGGAGGAAGATCCTTCAGAACGGACCAACCTTATTACAAAGTATCCTGATAAGGCAAAAGAGCTCAAGGCTGTTTTTGATTCTTTTTCGGGAATGACGGAGGACTGATGGATCCGTTCAGAAATTTTTTAAGAGTTCTGAAGATGGAAAAATAATCTGTATCTTTCCGATCACTATTGTTCCTGCCGGCTGCATTTTGGAACTGTTGCTGGCATACTGATTTAACTGAAAAAATAATTTATGCGTAGATCTGTTTTTGTATTAGGTATCTCTGCCCTGTTAGCAGCAGGGAGCGTTTATAAAGCTGCAGCTGTTACAGGTGCTCCGCTTCCTGTGAAGGCTGCTGCCGATGATTCAACAAAATTAATAGGCAGGTGGGATATTACGATTGATGCAAACGGAACGCCGAAACCATCCTGGCTGGAAGTGAACCTGTCCGGAAGCCGTGCCCTGGTTGGCTCTTATGTAGGTATTGTTGGAAGTGCACGGCCGGTATCGCAGGTATACTGGAATGGTGGAAACTTTCATTTTTCAATCCCCCCTCAATGGGAAGGCGGCGACCAGAATTTTGAGATTGAAGGAACCATGACGGGGGAGGATGGCATTGCGGGCACTATTGTAACCAGTGAAGGAAAAAAATACAACTGGAAAGGAGTTAGGGCCCCCTGGCTGAAGAGCAATGCAGCACCTGTATGGGGCAAACCGGTGAACCTGTTCAATGGTAAGGACCTGACGGGATGGGAAGCCTTGGGAGAGAACCAATGGATCGTAAAAAATGGCATATTGACCAGCCCGCATTCCGGTGCCAACCTCATTTCCAAACAGAAGTTTACGGATTTTAAACTGCACGTTGAGTTTCGCTATCAAAAGGGAAGCAACAGCGGTGTCTATTTAAGAGGCAGGTATGAAACCCAGATCGAAGACAGCCCCAAAGACAAGCACCCGGATAGTCATTTGTTTAGCGGCATATACGGATTTTTAACCCCGATTGAAATTAACGCTTTAGGACCTGACCAATGGCAGAGTTATGATATTACACTGGTGGGAAGAACGATCACAGTTGTGGCCAATGGGAAAACCGTAATCTGTAACCAGGAGATTCCTGGAATTACAGGAGGCGCCCTGGACAGCAATGAAGGGGAACCGGGACCTATTTATATACAGGGAGATCATGGCCCGATCGAGTTCAGAAAAATTGTTATTACACCGGTTCGGTAAATTTATTACAGACTTACTGATGCAAGCCTGTAAGACATTTTGCTGAGCAGAAAGAGCAACCTGTTTCAGACTGGGATATCTATATAGGCTGCTGATGCAGAGCTGTTTTTTTTGCCAATTGTGCAGTCCTGTGAAGGCGTAGCAATAAAAGCAATCTGAGCTCAAAAATCTTTTAGGTCCTGACAGGGCAGACTGTAAATATAATCAATTTTTTTTGCTGAAATTTAGACGATGAACCGATCTGTATACATCATCTCGCCATCTGCACAGAGTGGTAAATTAATGATCAGCCTGGGCGTTATGCAAATGCTGCAGCGTACTACTACCAAAGTGGCTTACCTGAAGCCGCTCATTGAAAGCAAAGACTTAAAAGATAATCATATTGATACCCTTCTTACTCATTTTAAAATAAACATGAAGTATGAAGACGCTTATGTGTTTACCAGGGCTGAATTAAGTGAGCTGGAAAACCAGGGTAAAATAAATGAGGTTTATGAGCAGATCATTAATCGTTATAAAGACCTGGAGTCACGGTTTGACTTCGTACTGGTAGAAGGAAGCGATTTTAATGAAGAAGGCTCTGTTTTTGAAGTTGATTTTAATGCCTCATTAGCGCAAACCCTTGCCATGCCGGTATTGCTGGTTGATAAAGACGGTTTTGATACCACTTCTGAACTGGTCAATAATGTGGTGGCAGAAGTGCATTCCTTTCTTGCAAGGGATATTAACGTAATCGGCCTTTTTGTAAGCCGTTGCACCAAGAACAGGGTTGAGGTGCAACAGATGATCGAACAAAAGCTCCGGAATAAAATAGTGGTCTCGGTGATCCCCTACCTGGAAGAGCTCACGAAACCCAGTATGCAGGAGATTGCCGCACATTTAAAAGCCCATATATTGTTTGGGGCCGACAAACTGGAAACCATTGCCAAAACATCCATTATCGGCGGTATGCAACTGGGTAATTACCTGGCCAGGATGCCGGAAGATTGCGTGTGCGTAATACCCGGCGACCGGGGAGATCTTGTGGTGGGCACCATGCTGGCCAATATGTCGCCGCATTACCCCAACGTTGCAGGGATCGTACTTTCCGGTGGCCTGTTGCCTGAACGCTCCATTGTGAACCTCATTGACGGATCTCAAAAGCCACTGCCCGTTTTGGCAGTTTCAACCGGGACTTTTGAAACAGCCAATAAAGTAGCAAATATCAAATCGCGTATTTATCCGGCCAACCAGTATAAGTTAAAACTTAGCCTGGATCTTTTTGAAGGAGCTGTAGATACCGGAGCATTAAATGAAAAAATAAATTCTGTAAAAACAGAAGGTATAACGCCGCGTATGTTCCAGTATAACATGCTGGTAACTGCCAAAAAACTGCAAAGGCATATTGTATTGCCGGAGAGCACGGATGACCGTATCCTTACCGCTGCATCCTACCTGGCCAAAGACAAAATTGTTTTTTTAACCCTGCTGGGAAATGTGAATACAGTAAAAGCCAGGGTGGCGCAGCTGAGCTTGTATTGGGATGATGAACGCATAAGGATCATCGATCCGGAGCTTAGTGATCAATATGAAGCGTATTATCATACTTTGTATGAATTACGTAAATCAAAGGGGCTGGAACTGGCTGCTGCAGCGGATCTGATGTTGGATGCTTCCTATTTTGGCACTATGATGGTATACAAGGGCGAAGCCGATGGCATGGTATCCGGTGCAGTAAATACTACGGCGCATACGATCAAACCGGCATTGCAGTTTGTAAAAACACGCCCGGGTTTTAAAACGGTTTCTTCTATATTTTTTATGCTGTTGCACGACAGGGTACTGGTATATGGGGATTGTGCTATTGTGCCCAACCCCACGGCAGCGCAACTGGCAGAGATTGCCATTTCTTCAGCAGATTCTGCAAAAGCATTTGGAATTGAAACACCTAAAATTGCAATGCTGTCCTATTCTTCCGGCTCCTCCGGCACCGGTGAGGGTGTGGAAAAAGTGCGCATGGCAACAGCTATTGTAAAAGAAAAAAGACCCGATCTTTTGGTAGAAGGCCCTATACAATATGATGCCGCCGTTGATCCGGTGGTTGGCAAAAGCAAATTGCCGGATTCCCCCGTTGCCGGCCAGGCGAATGTGTTGATATTTCCGGATCTCAATACCGGTAACAATACCTATAAAGCGGTGCAGCGGGAGACCGGTGCGCTTGCCGTAGGCCCGGTACTGCAGGGGTTGAACAAACCGATCAACGATTTAAGCCGTGGCGCTACTATAGAAGATATTTATAATACGGTAGTGATCACTGCCATACAGTCGGCGAATAATTAGAAAAGAACGGGCAGCAGGAAGGGGCTGAAATTGTCCTGTATGCATCTGCTGATTAAAAAGAAATTATGGACATACTGGTTATCAATGCGGGCAGTTCTTCTTTAAAATACCAGCTTTTTAATATGGAAGACGGTAAAGTGCTTGCGAAGGGTATTGCCGAAAGGATCGGCGTCAAAGGCGGTAATATTAATCATTCCTGGATGAGGCAAGGGGCTTATCTTACAAAGACGCTTGATATTGACATGCCGGATCACCATGCTGCTTTTGATGAAATCTCCGGGCTGCTCGTAAGCAAGGATGCCGGTATCATTCAGCATAAAGATGATATTGATGCTGTGGGGCACAGAGTAGTGCATGGCGGTGAGCATTACACCCAAACCCAAAAGATTACGGATGCAGTAAAAAAAGCAATTGAGGAACTGATCCCTTTAGCCCCCCTTCACAACCCTGCTAATCTCATCGGTATTAATGCTGCGGAAAAGGCATTTCCAAATGCTGCGCATATAGCGGTTTTTGATACGGCTTTTCATCATACAGTACCGGAAAAAGCCTTTCGCTATGCGATCCCTGAAAAGTATTATCTGCAGGATCGTATTCGTTCTTATGGGTTTCATGGAACCAGCCACAGGTATGTGTATGGGCAGGCAGTAAAGTATTTAAATAATAAAAAACTGAAAGCGATCACCATTCACCTGGGTAATGGCGCCAGTATGTGCGCCATTAATGAAAAAGGCGAAAGTGTGGAAACAAGTATGGGGTTTGGCCCTCTGGCCGGGCTGATTATGGGTACGCGTAGTGGCGATATTGATCCATCGGTTATTTTTCACATGGCGGATGAATTAAAAATACCGTTGGAGGATATTAAGAATGTATTGAACAAACAAAGCGGTATGCTGGGCATTGGGGGCAGCAATGATGCGCGCGATATAGGGCGGCTGTATGAGGAAGGAAATAAAAACGCGCTCCTTTGCTATGAAATGTACGGGCATCGTATTAAAAAATATATTGGTGCTTATACAGCAGTTTTAAATGGAGCAGATGCGATCATTTTTACCGCCGGTGTCGGGGAAAATGATGCACTTGCCCGGCATTATGCCTGTGAGGGCTTGTCTGCATTGGGCATTGTGCTTGATGAAGCCGCAAATGTTTCAGGAAATCATCCGGAGGAGCCGGTGGAAATCCAATCGGGGAGCAGCAAAGTAAAAATACTGGTGATCCCTACTAATGAGGAGCTTGAAATTGCCTTGCAGGCCTATCAGGTAATGAGGGATCGTGTGGACAAATCTCCGGGCTGATATTTTTGTTCGCATGCTACAGGTTTTCTCTCGGGAAGGTGGCCGCCTGAACGGAACGGCTACGCTGTACCTACAACTATTTTCTCATATTATCAGGGAGCGTATAGTAACTGTAATTGTAATTAGCCTTTAGGAGACGGGCAAAATATCCGAACTTCGGATAGCTGTAAAGCTGCCTGGGCCTAATCATAGAAATTCTAAAGTCGAGCGTCCCGCCCTCCCGGGTTGGTCAATTGTGGCGGAACACACCACTATATTCTAAAGCTGATAGTAGTGCCCTGCCGGAATTGTGCTGTAACCTTCCGGAATTTCGGAACCGGCTGCCCTTTTTGCGATCCTTTCTGGGCAAACAAAAAGGATCAGAAAGAAAAGTAAGTAATCGAACTTATTAAAAGCGGCTCGTCCCTGCCTGCCGTTCGGCAGGCAGGCGAACGGTTGGTTCAACGGGCGGGCGCCGCAAAGCCGGTTAGCTGTAGTAGTCGTAATTGTGTTCCGGAATCCGAACATTCGGATGAAAAACAAGAAAAAGCAGCGTATAATAATCAGAAACGCTTATATCTGTTAGCAAAAGATATGTATACAGGGTAGCTACCGGCAAGGAAGGCCGGCCGGTAGGGAGCAGCTATTAATCTACCTTCATTTTCAGATCTACCTTTTTTTTCTTCTTCCTGCCCATTTTCCATTTAGGCCCTTTTTTTATGATCGAGATCGCTTTTTGGGCAGTAATTGCATCCGGGGTTTTTATGACCGTAAAGTTTTGCGGAATGCCATCTTCTATGGTGAACGTTAAATGAAGATCCCTGCTGGCGGTAGCTTTATTAATACCCATTTCCACGGTAAGCTGATCATAGAAGTTATTCCAGCCTCCTTGCGGATAGGGCGATTCCCTGTAAGGAAGCGTATCCACTTTAAGAGAAGAAGCCATGTTTGCAGAAGCCCTTTTCTTAGCAGTGCCGTATCCTACCACTACAACTTCGTTGAGCTCATTCTTTGATTCCTCTAAACGGATACCGGTTGCTTTTCCTGCCAGCATTTGCTGCACTTTATTATTATAGCCTGCGGCCGCAAAGGACAAATTACCTGCAGAATCACCGGCAGGCAGGCGGAAACTGCCATCAGTGTTGGAAACGGTAACGTTGTTTTCTGATGCGCTGATGGTTGCTCCGGGAACCGGATTGCCGTTTGGATCCAGCACTTTTCCTATAAAATAACGGTTGGCAGGTTTTGCCAGCAGCATATTGTTTGCGTCAGCAGGAGCGGTATTGTTCATGACCGTTTGGCCCTTACTGAGGTACCCTGTTTTTACAGGAACTGAAGGCAGTAGCCTGGCGTTGGTTTGCTGCAACGACGACCGGCCTGTTGTTTCGGTCATGGCTACTTCCGCGTACAGGCGGTCAGTTCGATCAGTATTATTTGTATCGGGCAGTGCCGTTGTTTGGGCAGGAACTGCAGTAACGGGGGATGAAGCCGGTACCGGGCGTGCTTTCCGCAGATTTCCGGCAACCGATTTTTCCTGTTGAGCGGGGCTTAACGGAGCAGTGCCTGTTTGCGGCGGTGGAACTGTTATACTATCGGTTTGGGCGGTTGGTTCTTCTGTTGCCGCCGGGGCTGTGGTTGCCGGAACGGCAGGAGCTTCGTTCCGGGCTACTTCTCCTTTGCCAGGCCTTCCGTTCCCGGAAGGGTTCATAAACTGCCAGACGCCTAAAGCCATAAGGCCGATAATGGCTGCGGCAGCCAGAGCACGCCACCATTTTGTTTTAGCCGCGGCCAGTGGTACCACAGGTGTTGCTGCTACCGGCCTTGCATTTCCGATACGGCTTCTGATTTCGTTCAGGTGCTGCGCGGTTACAGAAGGCCGGGCGCCCCGGTAACCATCCAGGGCATCTGCCAGTAACGGATCGTCCAGCGCAGCTTTTTCCAGGGCATGCATTTCCGTGGCAGACATGCTTCCGCTAAGATATCGTTGAATATCTTCCAGTGTATACTGATATGTTGGGTCAGCCGGCATTTTTTTCCATACAATTTTTTAGGTTTCTTCTTCCGTTCTGGATCAGGCTTCTTACTTTATTCCAGTCCAGCCCGGTAGATTCGGCAATCTCATTATAACATTTACTCTCATAATAAAAAAGCCGGATCGCCTTTTCCTGTTCCCCGGGCAATGATTGGATGCATTTTTCCAGTTTTTTAAAAGTCTCTTCCTGCTCTATAATACTATCCAGATGCGAAAATTCGCCTGATTGCACAACCTGGGCGTCTAAATGCACCGTTACATGCTTCTTGGCCGCCCGCAAGATCATCAGGCAATGATTCTTGGCCAGTACATATACCCAGCTTTTAAAATGCTGTATTTCATGCCTGGGCAGTTTCTCCCTTAATTCCTGGTAAATATTCATCACAGCATCCCTGGCATCCTCCGGTTCCTGCAGGTATTTAAGACAAACACCATACAATAAATCGCTGTATCTCAGGTACAAACTGGCTAAAGCCTCCTCATCTTCCTGATGTTTGAAACGATCGAGAAGCTCTGAATCGCTCAACGGGTTGTTAACGGGTATGTGTACGATTTTCGCCAATAAATAAAGCTATACTGCAAGATAGGAATATTTTTTAGCAAACCTTTATATGTAACCGTTATGGGAAAAATGCATAAACCCGCTACAAATACACCAATCAATAGAGCCATTAGAAATTATTTCAGAATGATACATAAATGGGGCTGATTCAAGGTGATGTTTGCCTGGGTTTCAATTTGCTCGCAGCAAAGTGATGTAGCAATGACAAACCTTTTTACTGTCACCTAACAATCTAAAGGTCTGTTTATTATCCCCCGCTGGCGGGGACACAATCCGCTCTTCAGATTTTCAGGGCTACTGTAAATGGGTAACAAAAGATCCACCCCCTTTTGAACCTGCTGGTTGCTGTACACTCTTTCAATTCCCCCGCCAGCGGGAGAGATCGTGCCGCCACTTTTGTTCTGCAGGCAGGTTTACCCGCCGAAGTAGGCATGGCAGGAACCCTTAATGTAACACGTATTAATTGCATCCTTGGGATAGACATCCTTGGGATAGAGCCGAAGAGCCTCTAACACTATTAAAGTAAGTGCTAACGGGTGGCAAATTAGAGATATATGAGCTCATCCTGCGGCTATGGGAGGATGATTTTAATAAAGGGAGATGAATTTAATTTTGAAAGAACATGCTGTAACACAATAAGATGTATGAATAAAACAGCTGTAAGCCTAATTTTGGCATAATATTTACATATTATAGATAACAGCCATTGGTTTATAAAACAGCTGTTATTTGTATAAAATACCTGGTACTGATCTTATGCCAGTTCACATTTATCCTATAAAATTCTTGCAACACCCTTTACATAAGGGTGTTCTTGTTTTATAAGCAGGTTTGTTCTTTATTTGCAGCATGAAGATTCTGACCCGTTCTCAATGGATCGCATTGCTGGCAGCAATACTGCTTGCGATCGCCTGTTTTATGCCCTGGTCTTTTATAGCATCCCTGCAGTTAACCTTATCCGGTGTTGATACTACAGGCACACGGTATGGAAAGCCGGCCTATGGCCATTTTATACTGGATGCGCTGATACTGGCGTTTACCCTGGTACCCAGGATATGGGCAAAACGGCTGAACCTGTTAATAGGTGTTTTAAATCTTGGCTGGGCCATCCGTAATTTTTTGCTGTTTGGCAGGTGCGAGGCCGGAGATTGCCCGGAACGCCAGATTGGTTTATACCTGGCACTGGCTGCCTCAGTTATTCTGATGCTGACGATCCTGTTTCCTCAAATGGAATTAAAGGAAAATGAAGAACAGGAAGCCTAAGTGTCCTGTCTACTATAAAGTGTAGGGCTATCTTTTCCACAGACGGGCGCTGAAAATAAATGATCAGCGTATTCAGCGCGTTCTGCGGGCGCACCTAAACGGAGCTGTTACCAGGCCGGCAGTGTCATATTCCGCAGATTCGCAGACGGACGCAGAAACAGGATCAGCGTATTCAGCAGGAAAAAATCAGGCTTTACACAGTACTAGGCAAACAGGTGCGCGATCCAGTAAGCGCCCATTGCCGCAGCCAGCCCGCCGCCGGCTGTCAGGAACATGCCCCCGATAACAGGCCTGCCAAATAACCTGTATTTATAAAAACCCGTGATCAGCAATACTGCGGTAGGGATCATAAAAAAAGAAAGCTCCGGGAGCCGGAAATAGCGGGCGTTTGCTAACACCACCAGGCTGCCGATGATGTATCCGGTAAAAATGGCCCCGGCATAGCTCAAAGGGGGCAGCGGCTCTACAGCTAAGGCGTTTTGCTGCCACTCATTTTTCCATTCCTCATTTTCCCGTTGTGCATCTTTTATCAGGTCCTCTTTAATATGATCAGCTACATCAAGCCCCCTGTATACCTTTAGTATTCTTTTTTCATGTGTATGCGATAATTCCTCACGGCGGGTAAAGAACCCCCCGATCGCCAGCAGGAAGGCCGCACATAACGCTACATACAGTGTATTGTTTCCTACCTGTTGCGGGCTTTTACCAAGGCCGGTAAAAAAGCAGTATACAGTAAGAGGCACAATAATGCCGTCGATAATGCCAACCAGAACAGAAGAGCTGTAATTGAATAAAGCTTTATTCATTTAAGCAAGTTAATGAATCACTGATAATTTCCACGCATTCTTCCAACTGCGTTTTTGTAATGCAGAGCGGCGGCGCAAACCGGATCTTATCGCCGTGAGTGGGTTTTGCCAGTAACCCGTTCTCTTTCATCCGCAGGCACAGCTTCCAGGCTGCTTCCGGATCCGTTGATGCCACTTCAATCGCATTCAGCAGTCCCTTTCCTCGTATTGTCCGGATCTGTGGAGCGCCGAGCTGCTCTAACTGTTCACGGAAAAAAACGCCCAGTTCCAGTGCATTCTCCGCCATCTTTTCTTCAATCAATACCTGCAGTGAAGCGATGGCTGTAACGGCAGCCAAAGGGTTTCCACCGTAGGTAGAGCCATGCTCGCCGGGTTTTATGGTAAGCATAATTTCATCATCTGCTAAAACAGCACTGATGGGCATCATGCCACCGCTGAGCGCTTTTCCTAACAATACAATGTCCGGTCGTACCTGCTCTGCACCACAGGCCAGTAAGTGACCGGTACGGCAAAGTCCGGTTTGTATCTCATCTGCAATGAACAATACATTGGCCTCCGCGCACATCTTTTTTGCGGTGAACAAATAGCCGTCATCCGGTACTATAACGCCTGCTTCTCCCTGTATGGGCTCTACCAGGAACCCCGCTACATGTTTATTTTCCAGTGCTTTTGCCAGGGCAGAAAGATCATTGTATGGGATCTTCAGGAACCCTTCGGTGAACGGCCCGAAGTTTTCCCGTGCACAGGGATCGCTGCTAAAGGAAATAACGGTAGTGGTTCTGCCATGAAAATTCTGTTCACAAACAATGATCACGGCTTTATTCTGAGGAATGCCTTTTACTTCATAAGCCCATTTGCGGCAGAGCTTCAAACCGGTTTCTACTGCTTCAACGCCGGTATTCATAGGTAATACTTTATCATAACCTAAAAGCCCGGTGATGTATTTTTCAAAAAGCCCTAACTGGTCATTATAAAAGGCACGGCTGGTCAGTGTAAGACGTTTTGCCTGTTCTGTAAAGGCTTCTACGATCTTCGGGTGACAGTGTCCCTGGTTTACGGCAGAATAGCCGCTTAAGAAATCAAAATATTTTTTACCCTCTGTATCCCAAACAAAAACGCCTTTTCCTTTAGAAAGCACTACAGGTAAAGGGTGATAATTATGCGCGCCACAGGCGGCTTCCAGATCCATAAAATACGTGCTTGTATTTTGTGCTATTGCAGTCATACTTATTAGTTGTAAAAAGAATAAATAAAAGAAGAAACAAAATGCCGGAGCATCCGGACCAGGGAAGCGGTCAGTGATTCAACAGATCAAGATGCTGTCGCAAAAACGGAAGGTATAAGAATATTGCTGTACGCATGCCGGAAAGATACAAAAAATAGTTAATGCCGGCTGCAGCGATTCCGAATATTATAATTATTTCAAATCTGGCTGCAAAGGAACCGTTTTTACAAAATAATTTTCGGGAAAATCAAGCTGTTGCGGAATATTTTCAAAAAGCCCGTATACCGTGCTTCCAGTGCCCGTCATAAGCGCGAAGACCGCACCCTTGCCAAGCAATTGCTCTTTGATCACTTTTATTTCAGGATATTCTGCAAAAATAATTGTTTCAAAATCATTGGTAATGTTTTTCCCCCATTGATCGACGGGGAGCTGCTCAATAAGCTTTAAGGACTGAACAGGGAAGGGGGGAGTTAAATGGCTGAATGCCCAGGGCGTGCTGATGTGGATGCCCGGGTTTACTGCAACAAGCGTATAATTTTTCAGATCCAATGTAACGGGGGTCAGCTCCTCACCACGGCCTGTTGCATAACAGGGCTGGTTGATGATAAAGAACGGGCAGTCGCTGCCCAGTGCCAATGCATATTTTAACAGTTGTTTTTGAGATAGCTCCAGTCCGCAAAAAGCATTCAGGGCGAGCAGGGCGGTTGCGCCGTTTGCACTGCCGGCACCAAGGCCGGCGCCTGCAGGAATATTTTTTAAAAGATGCAACTGAACAGCCGGTAATGCCGGGAAATCCTTTTTCAAAAGCTGGTAGGCTTTTAAAATAATATTGTTTTCTTTATTACCTGGTATGGGTAACCCGTAAAGGTGGAGATGGGTTGTTGCAGCAGGCAGCAATTCCAGTACATCATATACCGGAAGCGGATAAAAGATCGTTTCAAGGTTATGAAACCCGTCTGGTCGTTTGCCGGTAACATGCAGCCCTATATTTACTTTACAGTTGGAAAAGAAGATCACAGGGAGCGTTATCTTTTTGTGCGGCTGTTGATCTCATCGCGGATGGCAATAGCACGGATGTAATCCTCATTCTCCAGCACTTCGTTTAACAGATTATTGAGCTCTTCAAGGCTCATGGTCTTCAGATCATCGCGATTGGAGGTGGTGGTGGTAGCGCCCACTGCCTCTTCCCTTGTGGCTCTTGGCTCGCCTCTTTCATCCATAACAATCCCGGCAGTTTCCAGGATGTTTTCATAAGTATAGATGGGGCAGCCAAAGCGTACAGCCAGTGCAATAGCATCAGATGTGCGACTGTCTATTTCAACGGTATCATGCTCAGAAGAGCAGATCAGCTTACTGAAAAAAATACCTTCCTGCAGATCAGAGATAATGATCTCATGCAGATCTATATTGAACGCGATCAGGAAATTCTTCATGAGGTCATGAGTTAACGGGCGGCTCGGATTCATCTTCTCCAATGCAACCGCTATGGCCTGCGCTTCAAAGCCGCCGATTACAATAGGCAGTCTTCTTAAGCCGTTTACCTCACCTAACACCACTGCATAGGAATGAGTTTGAGTAATACTATGAGATAAAGCCACTATTTCTAACTCAATTTTTTTCATATTTCAATGAATCTTAGATAAGATTGTTTTTAATGGGCAAATATAGCTTTTTTTTGAGCTTATCAGCTAAGTTTCATTCTAAAAAAACGGCTGTAACAGTGGCTTTTATTATGAAATTAACGCATTTGTTTGTACGTGTTAATAAGGCCTGAAGTGCTGCTGTCATGCCCTGTTACAGGATCTTCATTTTTTAAAACCGGCAGGATCTTTCCGGCCAGCTGCTTTCCTAATTCCACGCCCCACTGGTCAAAGCTGAAAATATCCCAGATCACGCCCTGCACAAATATCTTATGCTCATACAGGGCAATCAGCTGCCCTAAGGTATACGGGGTGATCTTTTTAATAAGGAAGGAATTTGTAGGCTTATTGCCATCAAACACCTTAAATGGTGCCAGCTTGTCAATAGCCTCTTTGTCCAGGCCTGCTTCCTTTAATTCCTGTTTTACTGCCTTCAGCGTTTTCCCGTTCATCAGCGCTTCTGTCTGGGCAAAAAAGTTACTCAGTAATTTTATATGATGGTCGCCCAGGGGATTGTGCGTTTGGGCCGGTGCTATGAAATCACAGGGAACAAGCGGGGTGCCCTGGTGGATCAACTGGTAAAAGGCATGCTGACCATTGGTGCCGGGCTCTCCCCATATAACGGGGCCTGTTGACCAGGAAACTTTTTTGCCGTTCCGGTCTACGCTCTTGCCGTTGCTTTCCATATTGCCCTGCTGGAAGTAAGCAGGGAAGCGATGCATGTATTGATCATAAGGAAGGATCGCCTCGGTTTGCGCACCAAAGAAGTTGGTATACCAAAGCCCTACCAGGGCCATGATCACGGGTATGTTTTTTTCAAAAGGCGCTGTTTTAAAATGTTCGTCAATATCATAGCCGCCTTTTAAAAGCTGTTCAAAATTGTCATAACCAATTGCGAGCGCTATAGACAGGCCGATGGCAGACCAGAGGGAATAGCGGCCGCCTACCCAATCCCAGAACCCGAACATATTCTTTGTATCGATCCCGAATTTTTTTACCTCCTTTTCATTGGTGCTCAGTGCCACAAAGTGTTTGGAAACATACTTTTCATCTTTTGCTTTTTTGAGAAACCAGTCGCGTGCGGAATGCGCGTTGGTCATGGTTTCCTGCGTGGTAAAGGTTTTGGAGGCTATCAGGAACAGGGTGGTTTCCGGGTTCAGCTTTTTAAGCGTTTCCACGATCTGTGTGCCGTCTACATTCGACACAAAGTAAGCCTGTATGCCTTTGACAGTATAAGGTTTCAACGCTTCTGTAACCATAAAAGGCCCCAGATCGCTGCCGCCGATGCCGATATTTACGATGGCGGTTATTTTCTTTCCGGTATACCCCAGGTGCTTTCCGGAATGTAGGGCTTCTGAAAATTCCTTCATTTTTCTTTGTACCCTGCGCACTTCGGGGATTACATTTTTCCCTTCGCTCCGGATAGCGTCCTTTCCGAAATAGCGCAGGGCAATATGCAATACGGAGCGATGTTCTGTTGCATTGATCAATGTGCCTGAAAACATTGCTGCTATGGCCTCCTTTACCTTTGCTTCGTTAGCCAGCTCCTGCAACAGCCGGAGTGTCTGATCCGTAATACGGTTCTTTGAGTAATCAAAAAGAATGTCGCCATGACGGATGGAATATTTTTCAAAACGTTTGCTATCTGCAGCAAACAGATCGCGCATGTGCACCTCTTTTAGGGTGGTTGCATGTGCTGCTAATTTTTTCCAGCTTTTTGTCTTTAATGGATTTTGAGTGGGAAACATATATTTCTGTTTAATTATAAAGATTGGATGGTTTTAATAACAGTAGCTGCCATTTGCGGGCTGATGTCCAGGTGCAGTACAAAACGGATCCTGTCGGCCGAAATTGCATTGCATAAAATACCCTGTGCTTTTAATTTGCCAACCAGTTCCTTTGCGGTGATGGCTTTTGTTTCAAAAATGATTATGTTGGTTGCTACCGGTAAAACGGTTTGCACCCAACGGGATGCTTCCAAAGCTTCTGCGATCATTTGTGCATGCCGGTGATCAGTTGCTAGCCGTTCAACATGGTGATCCAGGGCATAGATAGCCGCGGCAGCCAGATAGCCGGCCTGGCGCATACCGCCGCCCAGGATCTTTCTTACCCGCCTTGCCTGGTTAATAAACTCCCGGGTACCCAATAAAATACTGCCCACCGGGCACCCCAGGCTTTTAGAAAAACAGATGGAAATGCTGTTAAATAGTTTACCATACTGTGCAGGTGCTTCATTCTTTGCCACTATTGCATTGAACAGGCGCGCACCATCCAGGTGCAATGCTAATTGATGCTCTTTGCAGACCGATTGTATTTTTTCCAGCTCTTCAAAATGGTAACAACTGCCCCCGCCCCGGTTGCTGGTATTTTCAATGCACACCAGGCGGCTGGGCGGTTTATGCACATCATCCGGGTTAATGGCAGCCTTCACCTGTGCTGCATTAATACGGCCACGATCACCGGGCAGCAACCGTACCGATGCCCCGGAATTAAAGGCAATGCCACCGGCTTCGTACTGGTAAATATGGGCCTCTGCTTCACAGATCACTTCATCTCCGGGCCTTGTATGGCATTTGATCGCAATCTGGTTGGTCTGTGTTCCGCTGGAACAGAACAATGCGGCTTCCATATTAAAAAGTGCTGCGCATTTAGCTTCCAGCAGATTGATGGTAGGGTCTTCTTTAAAAACATCATCACCTGTTTGGGCCTGCATCATGGCCTGCAGCATGGCCGGGGTTGGGCGGGTTACCGTATCCGATCGTAAATCTATCATTTGATTTCAAATTTAATACTTTGTAATAAGTTGAAAATAAATTATCGCTGATTGACCGGGCATCCGCTTGTTTTTTTAAAACAGGTATTAAAAGATCGCATTATATTTTCTTTAACATATATATGCTATTTTTGTAGATAACTTACAACAAAATATTAAAATATTCATCGCGTGTTGTATTTAACCGGATTCTATAGAAGGTTGATTAATTTTGTAGTTCATAAATTATGATAACGGCGATCTATTTTCTGACGAATTATTATTGATAAAATGGCTTTACAACAGGAAGGAAGAAAATTATTTTTAGTTATTGCAGGGATTCTTGCATTTTCCATCTTCGCTTATACACAAACCGCCTATACATCTCCGGCTTCTTACGGATCATTTTTTGATGCACAGATCAATAACCGGAATCCAAGAGAATCTTTTCAACGTAAAGGAGAATACCTGAAAAGCCTGTTTAAGCTAAAAGGGCTTGACTGGCCGGCACGCTATGTATATATACGGGCATTCAAATACGACAGCCAGCTGGAAGTTTGGGTGAAAAATTCTATAAAAGACGAATATAAGCTTTTAAAGATCTATAAGATCTGTGCACTTGCCGGATCGCTGGGACCAAAGCGTTTTGAAGGAGATTATCAGGTGCCTGAAGGCTTTTATTATATCAATGAATTTAATCCTAACAGCAATTATTATCTTTCCCTGGGCCTGAATTATCCTAACCCTTCTGATAAGGTGCTGGCGGATCAGGCAAAGCCGGGTGGTGATATCTTTATCCATGGAGGATGCGCTACAGTGGGCTGTCTTCCCATAAGAAATGACCAGATTGATGAACTGTACATTATAGCAGCCAGTGCAAAAAGCGCCGGCCTGGATTATATACCAGTGCATATTTTTCCTATTAATTACAGCGTTCAGAGAAGTTATGAGTTCCTGAAGAAGACAATGGAAAATGATGCAGAATACAAAGCACTGAATGTAAAACTGGAAGAGGCTTTTGAATATTTTGAGCAGCACAAAGAGCTGCCGGTAATTATGATTCGTGACAACGGGGAATACATTGTTAATGATGCGCCAACGCTCAGTCCGAGGTTCCTGCCCAAACAACGGCCCAAGTCAAAATTTGTGCCTACCTACCGGAAAATTGATCATGTTGCAGACGCAGTGGCCAAATGGCCCGAATATCCCGGTGGTGCATCCGCTTTTGCTGAGTATTTAAAGCAGGCTGGAAAAGAGCTGGCAAAGGATCTGCCGGACAGTATTGCCAAAGCATACGTGCAACTGGAATTTATTATTGATACAGACGGACGCCCCGTTAACTTTAAGGTATTAAAGGGGGTGGATGATTATGTAGACAAAGAGCTGATGGCTAAACTGGAACAGATGCCCACCTGGTCGCCTGCGATGCTAAGGGAAAAACCGGTTGCAAAAAAAATGATTCAGACGGTTACCATCGGGGGCGACTAAATGCTTAACGATGCAGCGCCCTTATATTTTTTAGTGTCTGCTGTCTGACCAGTATCTCTTTATCCATAATGTATTTTTTCAGCGATTCGTTATCATAATGGCGGATCGTTGTTAGTGTAAGGCCGGGTGTCAGGTGCACATCAAACAGCTCTGCGGCTGCGGAAGAAAACCGGGCAATCTTATCTTTCCAGTTATCAAAAGCCAGTGTAAGGCTGATGGCGCCGTTCTGGGTCAGCGTTGGCCGCAGGGAATGCTCATTGAACCATTGGTAGATCTGGTAAGCATGGGTATCGCCTACAAAGGAAAAATCCCTGGTCTTTAACTCCATCATTACCTGGTTGTGCTTTATAACAATAATGGGAGGCAGGTTTTTGCTGATCTGATCATGTATAGTGGTTCCCGGCAGTTCTGCGTCCAGGAAACATTTTACGTATAAAGGAATGTTCTTGTTCTGAAGGGGTTTTATGGTTTTGGGGTGAATGACCTGTGCGCCGTAGTAGGCCATTTCGATCACTTCATTATAGCTGAGCGACTCAATGGGAACGGCATCCGGAATTTCTTTAGGATCGGCATTCATGACATTCTTTACATCTTTCCAGATGGTCAGCCCTTTTGCGTTCAGCATGTTTGCAAAAATAGCAGCTGAGTAATCGCTTCCTTCACGTCCCAATGTTGTGCTTTCATTTTCATCGGTAGCGCCTATGAATCCCTGGGTCACCACCCACTTTTTATTTTTCAGGACAGGCAGGATATTTTCATTCATCTTTCGTTGAGTATACTCCCAGTCAATATTGGCATCCCGGAAATTATCATCTGTTCTGAAAACATCGCGCACATCGATCCACTCATTTACAATACCGCGCTCGTTCAGGTAAAAGCTGACGATGCAGGTAGACAGTAGTTCCCCAACGCTTACGACCTGGTCGTAATAATAATCATATTCGCGCACAGGCTGATCATGCAGCATCCATTCCACCTCTGTAAAAAAATCCTTCAGCCGTACCTCGCAGGCCAGGTAATGCGTTACCAGCAGGTATTTGGCTATGGTTATATGTTGCTGCTTTATTTCTTCAAATAGCTGTAAGGCAGTATCCTTTTTGCCGGCAAAAAAGGATTCCGCCACTTTCTCCAGCGCGTTGGTTGTTTTTCCCATGGCTGAAATTACAATGACCAGTTCTTCTTCCCCGCATTGCTCCAGAATATCCGCTACATTTGAAACCCGTTCCGCACTGCTTACAGATGCGCCTCCAAACTTATAAACCTGCATTCTTTTTATTTTGCCAGCGAAGGTCGTTCATTTTGTTAAAGAATTTTCATTGCAAACAATAAAATTGATAAGTTCTTTGTAGTTTTAGCGCATGGCAACTCCCATTATTTCTGTAAAGGACCTTGTAAAGAATTATGATGGTTTTATGGCGGTTAAAGGCATCTCTTTTGACGTGTATGAAGGAGAGATCTTCGGGCTGCTGGGACCCAACGGCGCCGGTAAGTCCACAACACTTGAGATCATAGAAACACTGCGGAAAAAAACAAGCGGAACAGTTGCCGTTTCCGGATTTGACCTGGATAAGAACCCGGACAATATCAAAAATGTGATCGGCGTTCAGCTGCAGGCCAGCGGGTATTACCCGGGGCTGAACCTTCTGCAGCTGGTGGAACTATTCGGGGGGCTATATAACCGTACAGTAGATGGAATGGAACTCCTGAAAACAGTGAACCTGGAGGAAAAAGCAAAAGCAAAATTTAAAGACCTGAGCGGGGGACAGAAACAACGCTTCTCTGTTGCCACCACCCTCATTAATAAACCCAGGGTTATTTTTTTAGATGAGCCAACCACCGGCCTGGATCCCCAGGCAAGGAGAAACCTTTGGGAGCTGATCCGGAAGATCAATGCAGAGGGCACTACGATCATTATCACCACGCATTATATGGATGAAGCAGAATACCTGTGCAACCGTATTGCTATTGTAGATTCCGGCGAAATAGTGGCTATGGACACACCGGATAACCTCATCGATCATTTGGTGGCCTCTGGCTTTGAACGCTCCAAACAGGTAAAGAAAGCCAACCTGGAAGATGTCTTTATTCAGTTAACAGGAAAGAACCTGAGAGAAGATTAAATAGTGTTATTAATGATTCGTTGATTATATGAGCTTACAAAACAAATTAAGGAATTTTATGAATAATAAAATTGAAGCCCAAAAAGAAGCGGGAAGAAAATTCCTGGAAGAAAATAAGAACAAAGAAGGCGTACAGGTGCTGCCGGAAGGCATTCAATATGAAGTGCTCAAAGAAGGAGAAGGCCGGCAACCTTTGGTGAGCAATTCCGTTACGGCACATTATCGTGGTGCTTTGCTGGATGGAACGGAGTTTGACAGCTCCTTTAAAAGGAACCAACCGTTTACTGCCCCGCTGAGCGCTTTGATCAAAGGCTGGCAGATCGCTATTCCCCTGATGAAAGAAGGCAGTCACTGGCGCTTGTGGATCCCGTCTGATCTGGCTTATGGCGACAGGGGAGCAGGGAGTGATATTCCCGGTGGCGCTACGCTGCTGTTTGAAGTAGAGTTGTTACAGGTACATTGATAATGTGCTAATGTGCCAATAGGCTGATATGATCAAAAGTTATTCTTAAAAGGGAACCGGTAAGGGGTTGGTAAATTTGAAGAAAATGGCAGATATGAAATGGAAGACACTTGCTTCCGAATACTTATTTAAAGATCTCTGGTTTACCGTTCGTAAAGACCGGTGCGAAACGCCCGGTGGTAAGATCGTTGATCCTTATTATGTATATGAGTTTCCTACCTGGGTAACGGCTTTTGCGCTTACTGAAAATAACGAGGTATTGCTGGAAAGGCAATACCGGCAGGGGATAGGGGAAACCCATTATGAAATTCCGGGCGGGTGTGTGGATGATACAGACGCCAGCCTGGAAGCAGCCATCAGGAGAGAGCTGATGGAAGAAACCGGATATGAATTTTCAAATTATGAATACCTGGGTAAAACCTGTGCCAATCCTTCTACCAATAATAACTGGATGCATATGTTCCTGGCAACCGGTGGTAAAAAAACGGGAGAGCAACACCTGGATCCTAACGAAGAAATTCACATTGAGCTGGTAGGCATGGAGCAGTTTAAAGAAATGCTGCGCGCCAACCGGTTCATACAATCCATGCATGTAACCTGTATGTTTTATGCCTTGCAAAGATTGGGCATCATGCAATTCTGATCGTTTCTGGTAACGAGCCGCCATATGCGCTTCTTTAACGCTGTGAAAATTGACAACCTGAACATGTAACGCATATTTTTAAATAATGAACCTGTTGACAAAGATCTGTGCACTGCTGTTTCTGGTAAGCCCCCTGTTCCTGAAGGCGCAACGGGCCGAGACCCTGATGGAAAAGAACTGGAAATTTACCCGGGAAGATGACAGCGCATTCAGCAGTGCCGGTTATAATGACACCCAATGGCAAACAGTGCATGTGCCTCATGACTGGGCGATCTGTGGCCCGTTTAGTAAGGAAAACGATCAACAGGAAACGATCATCCGGCAGGACGGCCAGAAAGAAGCAAGAGTAATGGCCGGCCGTACAGGAGGCCTTCCTTTTACCGGCGTTGGCTGGTACCGTACGCATTTTAAAAGCCCCGTTGACCTGCGCAATAAAAGCGTTACCCTTTTATTTGACGGGGCCATGAGCAATGCAACCGTTTTTGTAAACGGGAAAAAAGCCGGTAACTGGCCCTATGGCTATAATTCTTTTTACCTGGATGTTACTCCTTACCTGAACCCGGAAGGTGATAATGTAGTGGCGGTCCGTTTAGAGAACCTCCCGGAGTCTTCGCGCTGGTATCCGGGCGCAGGGCTTTACAGGAATGTGCACCTGATCGTTACCGGTAAAACGCATATTCCCGTTTGGGGAACCTATATTACAACACCGGAAGCAGATGAGCAGCAGGCAAAAGTGGTGATCCGTACAAAAATTGAACAGCCAGCTGATGCAGAGCTTTCTCTTCAAACAGCTATTGCAGATGCAGCAGGAAACATCATTAAAACAGTAACAACCCGTTTGACCGGCAGCCCGGACTCCGGATACCTGCAGGAGCTCAACATCACCAGGCCTTCCTTATGGTACCCGGAACACCCTTATTTGTATAAAGTATATTCCAGGCTGTATAAAAAAGGCCGGCTGGTGGATGTTTATACCACTTCCTTTGGTATCCGCTCTATCAGCCTTGTACCTGGTAAAGGATTTTTCCTGAACGGGAAGAATATTAAATTCAAAGGGGTTTGTAACCACCATGATCTGGGCCCGCTTGGGGCTGCAATGAACGAAGCTGCCATCCGCCGGCAGGTAAGAATTCTGAAGGATATGGGAGCCAATGCCATCCGTACCTCCCATAATATGCCCGCACCTGAGCTGGTAAAAGCCTGTGATGAAATGGGCATGCTGCTGATGGCAGAAAGCTTTGATGAATGGGAAACTCCCAAGATGAAGAACGGGTACCATTTATTTTTTAAGGACTGGGCAGAAAAAGACCTGGTGAACCTGGTGCATCATTACCGCAATAATCCCAGTGTGGTGCTATGGTCTATCGGAAATGAAATACCGGACCAGGGTACTGCCAGGGGGCGGGAACTGGCAAAGTACCTGCAGGATATATGCCACCGGGAAGACCCTACAAGACCAGTAACCCAGGGTATGGATAATATGCCGGCAGCACTTGCAAACGGTATGGCCCAGTTAATGGATATACCGGGTTTTAACTATCGCACTTTTTTGTATCAGAAAGATTTTCCGGAACTGCCCCAGCAGCTCCTGTTGGGAACAGAAACTGTATCTACTGTAAGTTCCAGGGGCATTTACGAATTCCCGGTTGCCCGTTATGCTATGAAAACCTATCCCAATCACCAGTCTTCATCATATGACCTGGAATATTGCTCATGGTCAGATCTGCCGGAAGATAACTTTATCATGCAGGACGATCTGCGGTACGCTATGGGAGAGTTTGTATGGACAGGCTTTGATTATTTGGGTGAGCCCACTCCTTATTATTATGACTGGCCCAATCATAGTTCGCTGTTCGGGATCATTGACCTGGCCGGTATTCCCAAGGACCGGTTTTACCTGTACAGGAGTCTGTGGCAAAAAAAGAAGGAAACATTGCATATACTGCCACACTGGAACTGGCCGGGAAAGGAAGGGCAGGTGATCCCTGTTTTTGTATATACGAGTTACCCTTCGGCGGAATTATTTATTAACGGCAAAAGCCAGGGCAGAAGGACAAAGGATACTTCTTTTACGGTATTTAACACCGGTGATGAAGCTTCCGCAAAAAAACTGGATCGTCAGAAACGCTACCGGCTGATGTGGATGGATACAAGGTATGAACCCGGTGTTGTAAAAGTAGTTGCCTATGACAAAAATAACCGGCCGGTTGCGGAACAGGAAATGCGCACCGCCGGAAAGCCGGATCATATTGAGCTTGCGGCGGATCGCACAACAATAAAGGCCGATGGAAAAGATATTTCATTTATCACCGTAAAGATCGTTGACAGGCAGGGAAATTTTTGTTCGCAGGAAACAAGGACCATTCATTTTAAAGCAAGCGGATCCGGTACCTATAAAGCCGCGGCTAATGGAAACCCCATCAGCCTTGAACCGTTCCAGGCTCCGCAGATGCAGCTATTCAGCGGACAATTGACCGCACTGGTGCAATCGTCCGAAACGCCCGGTATTATTACATTTGAAGCTTCCGCAGAAGGGGTGAAAAGTGGCACCCTAAAGATCCGTACATCAAAATGATAACAGGTAGTAGAATATATCCGTAAATGATGCCGTTTTGTTTTAATGAACTAAATTCCAGAAATTGAAATCAGAAAACCCGCCGGTCGTTTATAAATATTTACCCTGGATAGCGGCACTGGCTATTTTTATGCAATCGCTGGATGGCACTATTTTGAATACCGCGCTGCCTTCCATAGCTGCAGACCTGCACCGCTCTCCACTGTCGATGCAATCTATAGTGGTCAGTTATGTGCTGGTGCTTGCCCTGCTGATACCACTGAGCGGATGGTTATCTGACCATTTTGGCTCCCGCAGGATCTTTATCTGGGCAGTAGGTTTATTTACACTGGGTTCATTGTTAAGCGCGCTTTCCACCACGCTGGAAGCATTGGTGGCTTCCCGGGTGGTGCAGGCAGTTGGAGGTTCCATGATGGTACCTGTAGCACGCCTTGCCATCCTGTACACCTATTCAAAGGATAAGTTGCTGGGCGTGATCAATTTTATTACCATACCCGGGCTGGTAGGCCCTATTATAGGCCCCACCCTGGGAGGCTGGCTGGTAGCCATTACCAGCTGGCACTGGATCTTTTTAATAAATATTCCTATTGGAATTATAGGAATGGCATCTGCCTGGAAGTTCATGCCCAACTATATTCACAGGGAAAAGCCGTTTGACCGGTGGGGGATGGTGCTGTTTAGTGGTTCATTGATCTGCTTAACAATGGCCATAGAACTGGGTTCTGAGAAAGTGATCGATGGCTGGTACCTTATTGGTGTTGCTGTACTGGGCGTGGCGCTGATGCAGGCCTATTATGTACACTTTCAAAAACTGCAATACCCGCTGATTGATCTGCACCTGATCCGTATCCGTACCCTGCGCATCGGTGTATTCGGGAATCTTTTAACAAGGCTGGGTATTGGCGGTATGCCGTTGTTGCTGCCTTTACTGTTCCAGGTAGGGTTTGGACACCCTGCCATTGTTTCGGGTATGATGCTGATCCCTTCAGCCATTACAACGGTTATGGTTAAACCATGGGTAGTGCCTATTGTAAAAAAACTGGGCTATAAAAGAACGCTCATCATTAATACTCTGCTTATAGCAACGGTTATAGGATTGTTTGCCATTCCCAGTGCGCAAACCCCGCTGCCCTTATTGATCCCCTTGCTGGTATTGTACGGTGCAGTCAATTCAATTCAGATGGCAGCCATGAACACGCTGGCTTTGTCTGATCTGGACAATGAGCATGCAAGCACCGGTAATAGCCTGCTGCTGGTAATGCAGCAATTGTCTATCAGCCTGGGGGTTTCCGTAAGCGCGTATTTATTATCCAAATACGGAAGCGTTTCCTGGATCAGCCATTCAGATACTGCTACCGTGTTTAAGTATACCTTTCTTACAATGGCAGCAATCACCGCTATTGCCGGGCTGATCTTTTTCCGTCTGAAGTCGACAGATGGGAGTGCCTTAACAGGTACGGCAGCCAAATAAAAAAGCTCCTGCAAAGGAGCCATAATTTTATCAACCGGGAATTATCCTGATTCTTTAATTCATCGCAACATAGCTTTTTACATCATTTGCGGTGATTATTTTACCGCTCAGGATCACCAGGCGTTCTACCACGTTTCTCAGTTCACGGATATTACCGGTCCAGTTGTATTGCTGCAACAGTTCAAGAGCACTCTCCTCAATGCCTTTTTTAGCAATGCCGTAATCCTTACAGATGTCATCCAGGAACTGATCTACCAGTAACGGAATATCATCCTTACGTTCATTCAACGAAGGAACATTTATCAGGATTACGCTCAGGCGGTGATAAAGATCCAGCCGGAAATTTTTTTCTTCCACTTCCTGCAAAAGATCTTTATTGGTAGCAGCAATGACCCTTACATCTACATTAATGTCTTTATCTGCACCCACCCGGGTGATCTTTCCTTCCTGCAGGGCCCGCAATACTTTTGCCTGGGCATTCAGGCTCATATCCCCGATCTCATCCAGGAAAAGGGTGCCTCCGTTTGCCTGTTCAAACTTACCGATGCGTTGTTTTATAGCTGAAGTAAAAGATCCTTTTTCGTGTCCAAATAGCTCTGATTCAATTAATTCTGTTGGTATTGCAGCACAATTAACCTCCACCAGCGGGCTATTGGAACGGTTGCTCAGCTCATGAATCCAGCGGGCTACCAGCTCTTTGCCCACACCGTTTTCTCCTGTAACCAGTACCCGTGCTTCGGTAGGGGCTACTTTTTCTATGGTATCTTTTATTTTCTGAATAGGGGCTGAGTTCCCTACAATTTCCTGCACCTTGGAAACTTTTTTTCGCAATACCTTGGTTTCTGCCACCAAAGTGGTTTTTTCCAGCGCGTTGCGGATGGTGATCAGCAACCGGTTCAGATCCGGTGGTTTTGAAATAAAATCATAGGCACCTTTTTTTACGGCCTCAACGGCTGTTTCAATGGTGCCATGCCCTGAGATCATGATAATGGGAACGTCTGGCGCAATGGTACTGGCCTTTTCCAGAAATTCGATCCCGTCCAGCTTTGGCATTTTAATATCACAAAGCACGGCGTTAAACGTTTTTTCCGAAAACAATTTCAGGCCTTCTTCGCCGTCAACAGCTTCAGCAATCTTATATCCTTCAAAGGAAAGAATCTCTGACAGGGTTTTCCTGATTGATGCCTCATCGTCAACGATCAGGATCTCGTGCTGGCTATCGTTACTTTTATTTCTGGCCACAAATTCTGTTTAGTTTTCAATCAATAAAATATAATCAGCCGGGATCATTCAACATCCCTTTTATAAAAGGTGCTTCTTTATTTTTTCAGGTACATTACCTCTTTTACCAGCTTCACTGTTCTTGCTACATCGGGCAAGGCGGCAGCCACCAGGTTGGGTGCGTAGTGCAGGGGCGCATCAGCCGCAGTGATCCTGCGCACCGGTGCATCCAGGTAATCAAATGCATCTTTCTGTACGCGGTAAGAAATTTCAGAAGAAACGGAGCCGAAGGGCCATTGCTCTTCCACAATTACCAGGCGGTTGGTTTTCCGAACGCTTGCGAGGATGGTGTCCATATCCAGCGGGCGGATCGTTCTGAGATCGATCACTTCTGCATTGATCCCCTCTTTTTCCAGTTCGGCAGCAGCGCCTAAAGCCACTTTCATCATCTTATTGAATGAGATCATGGTTACATCAGTGCCTTCTTTTTTTACATCCGCTTTCCCCAGTTCTATATAGTATTCCTCTTCAGGTACTTCCATTTTATCGCCGTACATCTGCTCGCTTTCCATAAACATTACCGGGTCTTCCTCATAACGGATGGCCTGCTTTAAAAGGCCCTTGGCATCATAGGGGTTGCTGGGAGAAACCACTTTAATGCCCGGAATATTGGCATACAGCGCTTCAAACGCCGTAGAGTGCTGCGCGCCTAATTGCCCCGCAGAACCGTTACCACCCCGGAAAACGATCGGGCAGGAGATCTGTCCGCCGCTCATTGCCAGCATTTTAGAGGCTGTATTTAAAATTTGATCTAATGCAAGGACGGCAAAGTTCCAGGTCATGAACTCAATAATCGGGCGTAAGCCGTTTTGAGCCGCGCCCACGCCAACTGCAGCAAAACCCAGTTCAGAGATCGGCGTGTCAATAACCCTTTTCTCGCCAAATTCAGCCAGCATGCCCTGGCTTACCTTGTAAGCGCCGTTATATTCTGCCACTTCCTCGCCCATCAGAAAAACGCGATCGTCTCTTCTCATTTCTTCAGACATCGCCTCTCTCAGGGCTTCTCTGAAAGCTATAATCCTTGCCATATTCTTAGTCTATTATAAATTTTAGGAGTGGCAAATTTAAGTGAGATACGGCAGAATACCAAAGAATACTATTGCATGTGAATCAAGGCTTTTGATCCTTTTCTGTCTCCTTATCTGCGGGGTATTTGCTAACTTGCCTGTATAAACAATACCGGGTAATGGCGCACATACATGGAATACAGCCGTCCAACAGCAGCCTGCATAAAAGAAAACTGAAAATTGTGCTGATAATGACCTTTATCTACCTGGTTGCAGAGGTAGCGGGTGGTATTATTACCCAAAGCCTAGCCCTGCTGGCGGATGCGGGCCATATGCTTACGGATGCCGGCGGCCTGCTGCTTGCTTTGCTGGCGATCCGCTACGGTGAACGGAAACCTGACCGTAGAAGAACCTTTGGCTATTACCGGGCGGAAATACTGGCGGCGCTTACCAATGCAGTAGTGCTGATCGTTATTTCTTTTTTTATCCTGTATGAAGCATATCAGCGTTTCCTGCATCCGCCCGAAGTGGCCACTACCGGCATGATGCTGGTAGCGGTTACAGGGCTGCTTGTAAATAGTACCGGCATCCTGGTATTGCGGAAAGATTCCGGTGCCAGCCTTAACATGAAAGCCGCGTACTTTGAGGTATTGTCCGATGCGCTGACTTCCATAGCAGTAATCGCAGCAGGATTGATCATGCAACTCACCGGCTGGTACGCAGTTGATTCGGTCTTGTCTGCGGGCATCGGGCTGTTCATTCTTCCCAGAACCTGGGGCCTGCTGAGGGCGTCTGTTAATGTACTGCTGGAAGCAGTGCCCGGAGAAATTGATCTTGTGGCGATGCGCACTGACCTGCTGAATATAAACGGGGTCTGCAGCATCCATGATCTGCATGTATGGTCGCTGACCTCCGGTGTAAATATGATGAGCACGCACCTGGTACATCATTCAGATGCTGATGCTATGCAGGTGCTGCGCGATGCGCAGGAACTACTGGAACATCGTTATCACATTACGCATACAACGATCCAGACAGAACAGGAAGGGGCGGTATTGCATGAAAAAGAGCTGCACCCATAAATTGTTCTGAAGCATTTTTTCTGTAACTGATCGTTTGAAGCTGTAAACAGTTCCCGGAAAATTTGGGAGTTGCCCTCTGATGCTTCAAATTTGCAGTATGCAACATTTCCCTCTTATAATTATCGGCGGCGGACCTATTGGCCTGGCCTGTGCTATTGAAGCGCAAAAAGCCGGCATCGGTTACGTGATCCTGGAGAAAGCCGCTTTGGTCAACTCTCTTTACAATTACCCGGTGAACATGACCTTTTTTTCTACGTCTGAGCGGCTGGAAATAGGAGGGGTTCCTTTTGTGTCCAATAACCCCAAACCCAGGCGGGACGAAGCGCTGGAATATTACCGCCGTGTAGCCGCTGCCTACCAGCTCAACATAAAATTATTTGAGGAGGTGGTACAGGTTACAAAAGTGGTGGATCTGTTTGAGGTGATCACGGTTAAAAATACCTATACAGCGGATCATATTATTATTGCTACCGGCTTTTATGATATTCCGTATTTATTAAATGTGCCGGGGGAAGAGCTGCCCAAGGTAACGCATTATTATAAGGATCCGCATTATTATGCGTTCCAGGATGTGATTGTGGTAGGTGCCATGAACTCGGGGGTAGATGCAGCACTGGAAACCTGGCGCAAAGGAGCCCGGGTTACCATGGTGATCCGCGGCCCCGAGATCGGCACAAGGGTAAAGTACTGGGTACGGCCCGATATAGAGAACCGGATCAAAGAAGGATCAATAAAAGCCTGTTTTAATTCTACCATAAGAGCCATCCGCGAAAATGAAGTGGATATTAATACGCCTGAAGGGTTAGTGACGGTAAAAAATGATTTTGTCATTGCCGCCACAGGGTACCAGCCCAATCTTCAGTTTTTAAAACAGATCGGCATTGAACTAAGTAATGATGATGTGCATTGCCCGGTACTGAACCCGGATACCAATGAAACCAGCATTAAAGGCATTTACCTGGCCGGTGTGATCTGTGGCGGCATGAACACGCATCGCCTGTTTATTGAAAATTCAAGAGCACATGCGGTCAGTATTATAAAGGCAATTAAGGAGGGGAAGCAGAAGTAATGTTTATTTAATCATCCAAACAAATAAACATACAATATTGGGCTTTCTGTTACGGATCATAGAATACCAGCACAGCAAAGGGTTTGAACGTTAATAGCCATTTTAGACAGTATTGAATCAGAGTGCTTGTTAATGACAGATTCCCTTATGTTTTGAAGATCAATTATACTTCCGTCATGCTGAAGTATAGCCCTGCCGGTTGGCGGATGCGTTCAGGGTGCCTGTAAAAGGTTTATTATTTTAAAGAACTTAATCCTGTTTATTTGAGGCTCAGGCAGTATATTCCTTGTGGCAGAGGCAGACCGATCCAACGTTATTTTAAATACTTTTTCAGGTCCCGCTCCACGTCCCGCTTTTTAATGGATTCCCGTTTGTCGTAGAGCTTTTTGCCCTTGGCCAGGCCAATTTCCAGTTTTACCAGGCCGCGGTCGTTCATGTAAATGCGCAGCGGGATCAATGTGTATCCTTTTTCCTTAAGCTTTGCCTCTATTTTTTTTATTTCCCGCTTTTGTAATAACAATTTTCGGTCCCGATCGGGGTCATGATTGTTTACCGTGCCATGGGAGTAGGGGGAGATGTGCAGGCTTTTGATCCAGATCTCACCTTTATGAATAATGCAGTAGCTGTCGTTAAAGCTGGCTTTTCCTTCACGTAAGGATTTTACCTCAGTGCCCAATAATACCAGCCCGGCCTGGTAGGTAGCATCTACAAAATATTCGTAGTAAGCAGAACGGTTTTTTATGGAAAGTGAATGATTCAATTGCTGAGTGATTAATAAAATGAATACAATTTTGTAAAGAGGCTGATCAAAAAACGCCTTTTGTCATTGACCAATAGATTCTGAAACTGCAGACCCTGAAACAAGTTGCCAATGACAAATGGAATTATGCATTGAGCATCAATTATACTTTCGTCATCCGAATGTTCGGATCCGAGCGAAGCCCCTGCCGGCCGGTAGGCGGGGAGGAGTCTCTGAAATATTGAAGTGTTTGATAATAGAGAGATCCTTCGACTTCTCCCGCTATCGCGGGACGCGCTCAGGATGACGATAGAAAGATTTGTCATTGCCATATTGTTTTTGTAGCACAAATAAAAAACTCAGGGTAACATCTTCGGAACGGCAACCTACTATAAACAAACTTTTGGGCACCCGGTTCCAGATTGTGTTTTATTGCTGCCACATAGCCGGAACGCTGAACCGGACCCGTTCCCGTTCAGGCGGGCGTGGCAACGATGCTGCTGCCTGTATTGCCGCCGGCCCCCCATCAATATTAATTTCTGAAATGGCGGATGACTACTGCCAGCCGGTGCTTTAGTTCATGGCGGTTGACCACGAAATCCAAAAAGCCGTGCTCCAGTAAGAATTCGCTGCGCTGGAATCCTTCAGGAAGATCTTTTTTGATCGTTTCTTTGATTACACGGGGGCCGGCAAACCCGATAAGGGCACCGGGCTCTGCAATATTCAGATCGCCCAGCATTCCAAATGAGGCGGTAATACCACCAAAAGAAGGATCGGTAAGTAATGAAATATAAGGGAGCCGCGCGTCAGTCAGCTGGGAGAGCTTTCCACTTGTTTTTGCCAGCTGCATCAGGGAAAAAGCGCTTTCCATCATACGTGCCCCACCGCTTTTACAGATGCACATAAAGGGTAAATGATGCGCGATGGCGTAATCAACGGCACGTGCAAATTTTTCACCGGCAACACTTCCCAATGACCCGCCAATGAACGCAAAATCCATCGCGGCAATCACTATTTCTTCTCCCTCTACTTTTCCTACTGCTACACGCATGGCATCATCCATATCTGTTTTGCTCCAGAAATCCTCCAGTCTTTTTTTATAGGGCTTCAAATCCGTAAAATCTAAAAAGTCCATCCCGCGGATATTGTTGAACAGCTCCGTATATTGCTGGTCATCAAACAATATTTCATAATACTGCAAACTGTTAATGCGGTGATGGTACCCGCATTTAGGGCAGACATATAATTGCTCTTTCAGTTCTGTTTGAGTGGATATATAGTTGCATTGGGGGCATTTCGTCCATAGCCCTTCCTGCGTTTCCCTTTTTTCAGAAGTTTTTGTAAGAATACCTTTTTTGATTCTTTTGAACCAACCTGTTTTGTCCTCATTACCAGCACTACCGCTTAAGTCGGCATCAAAGTCTTCAATTTCGTTGGGCATAAATAGTTTTCTTATTTAATGTGTTTGAGCAACAAAGATAAGCATTGTTGTTTTTTTAACAATTGGATGACTTTGTTCGTGAAAAATGAGCCTTGTTCCGGGAAAACCGGTGCTGCTATACCGCGGCTCCGATCTTTTTGATCAGCCAGCTATCTTTTATAGGAATGATCCAATCCTTTTCCAACTCCGCTTTATTGAGCACCAGATTATTGAAATAAAGCGTATCCGGCGTTAAACTATTTCCGGAAAATGCATGTTTTACCTGTTGCAGGGGCACAATTTCGATCTTATTGTTCCTGACAAACGCCAGATTTTGCCGGTCAAAGAAATCTACTTTATAATGTTCCCCCAGCTTTTTTATAAACCGGACGGAGCTATCGGTGCTGCAGCCGCTGACCTGGGTATGGGTTTCATCCGCCATCAGCACAATGAACTGTCCAAAGAAAAGATAGCCTTCTGCTTTTACATCATCGCTGTGGCTGACCCAGCTTTTGGTAAAATCATTGATCAGCTCTTCTGCTTCCAGCGCTTCCGGCAAACTTAAGAGCCGGCTGGATTGGTAGACCCAAACCCTTGAGTAAGGGGAGAAACCGGGATCTAAAAGATGTTTATATGCTAAGTTCATTTATAAATATAATAGTACAAATATAACGCCAACAAGGGCCTGTCAGTTGGTTTCTGCCACTTTCTTTAACGCCTGCAAAACCGGGTTCTCTTCTCCCTGAGGCGCTTCCTGTATGGCTCCGGGCCTGTTGTCTGCCTGCCGGATCTCCAGGTGGGTTGCATCACCGTCTTCCGTAAGCAGATAAATCATTGTAAAATAATGTTCCGGCCGGTCTTCCAGATCCGGCCGTGGGGGCAAAGAGACTGTATTTTAATAAATGACAGGGCTGTATTTCCAGCACAGTGCCCCATTGTTCAAAAAGGGCCCCCTGCCATTCTGTTGAAAAACGGATCGGAGAGCCGGGCTGCCAGTCTGTTTTTAAATCACTTCCGTATTGCCACTGTTTTACCAGTTCGGGCTTTGTTACCGCGTTCCAGACTTTTTCAGGAGTGGCATGGATGGTGATGCCCGAAATATTTATCGCCATATAACCGGTTTCAATTATTCTATTTCATTTACAATCAGCTCTGCTATATCCAATACCTGTACAGTGTCTTCTTTTTCCGTGTTTTTAACGCCGTCTGTCAGCATGGTATTACAGAAGGGGCAGGCTGCTGCAATAATATCAGCCCCGGTATCAATGGCTTCTTTACTGCGTTCTATGTTAATACGCACATTTCCTTTTTCTTCTTCCTTAAACATCTGCGCCCCGCCGGCACCACAGCACAGCCCTTTGCTGCGGCAGCGTTTCATCTCCACCAGTTCTGCATCCAGCAATTCCAGCACTTTTCTTGGCGCCTCATAAATCCCGTTGGCGCGGCCCAGGTAGCAACTATCGTGGTAAGTAATTTTCTTTCCTTTAAAAGAGCCGCCACCTTTTAATTTTATACGGCCTTCTTCTATGAGTTGCTGGAGGAAGGTGGTATGATGTATCACCTCATAATTGCCACCCAGTTGCGGGTACTCGTTTTTAAGGGTATTAAAACAATGGGGACAGGCCGTAACAATCTTTTTTATATTGTAGTTATTCAGTATTTGAATATTCTGATAAGCCATCATTTGGAACAGGAATTCATTACCAGCCCTGCGTGCAGGATCGCCGGTGCACAGTTCCTCTTTTCCTAAAATGGCATATTTAATGCCTGTTTTATCAAGCATGGCTGCAAAAGCCCTGGTAATACGTTGCGCACGCTGGTCAAAACTACCGGCACATCCTACCCAAAAAAGCACATCGGGAGTTTCTCCCCTGGCAAAAAACTCCGCAACAGTCGGTATTGTCATATTGATCCCTTTCAATAGCTACGAAGGTATAATAATTCCACGTTATAATAAGGTGGTTATTATATTTGTAGCTAATTCATGAGTGTAAGGAAGTTTTTCAGCAGGATCATCAATTGGGAATTATGGAACTTTAATGTTATTTATGCCCCGATCAGTCCGGTCTGGCTCTGGTATGCGATCCGCAGCCGGGCTTTCTGGTTCTTTACCCCCAGCAATCCCACGATTGATTTTGGCGGCTTTGAAGGGGAGGGTAAAAAGGAAATGTATGACCAGCTGCCCCCGGAATTTATACCCCGGACCATTTATATAAAGCATGATGAGGCATTTAACAAGGTACTGCATATTCTCAAACAGTCGGGTTTTGAATACCCTTTTGTTGTTAAGCCCGATGTAGGCATGAAAGGAATTCTGTTCCGGGTCATTGAGAACGAGCAGCAATTGAAAAAATATCATGAACGGATTCCTGTGGAATATATTGTTCAGGAAAAGGTAGACTATCCCGTGGAAGTAAGTGTTTTTTATTACCGGTATCCCTGGGAAAAAAAAGGAGTGGTGTCCGGGTTCATCCACAAGGAATTACTGCAGGTAGAGGGCGATGGAAAAAATACATTAAGACAACTGATAGCGGAGCACCCGCGCGCAAAATACCGCCTGGAAGAAATGGAACACCGCCATCAGCACCGCTATGAGCGCATCCTTCCCCGGGGCGAGGTTTTTTATTTGTCTTATGCGGGCAATCATAACCGCGGGGCAAAATTTACCAACCTGCATCATCATATAGATGATCGTTTGGTGGAGGTGTTTGACCGGTTAAGCCATTACAATGAAAGTTTTTTTTATGGCCGCTATGATATTAAAACGACTTCTATAGAAGACCTGAAACAGGGAAAGAATTTTATGATCCTGGAATTTAACGGGGCAGGGGCCGAGCCGAACCATATTTATGATTGCAATATGAGCCTGGGCCGGGCCTATGGTGTTATTTTAAAACACTGGAAAGTGCTCTACAGGATCAGCAGATACAACAACAGGCAGGGCGTGCCTTACTGGTCCTTCAGAAAAGGACGAGCCTATCTGCGTGCTGCAAAAAAACATTTCAGACTGCTGGAACAGTTTGACTGATCAGCTTCCCCTTTGTGAGCCGGTGTTCTGTTGTTTGCTTACAAAACCGGCGCTCTTTGGCTTTTGTATAAATTTGGAGGCAGTGGCGTTGCCTGTTTTTTTAGAGTTGCTCTTTTTACCTTTCTGGTTTTTCTGATTCAACAGGGACATATGTATTCTTTTTATAAAGATAAGCAGGTAAACCGGTCGATCCATACGCCTTTATAAATTTTACCATTCTCTAAACAAGCGCATACCGGTATACAATAAATTCAGTTTCGGGTGGTTGCTGCCGGAAGCCTGTTTGCTCGTATAAACGCTGCGCGGTACTATTGTCATAGGCTGTTTCCAACTGAATAAAGGTCGCGCCGTTTTCCCGCGCGAATGCTATGGCACGCTGAATTAAGGCGGCGCCGATCCCGTTTTTCCGGAAGGCGCCTTCTACAAAAAGATCATTCAATATCCAATTCTTGGAAGCCCGCATAGAAGAGTATTTGGGATATAGCTGCGTAAACCCTGCTGCGTGCTCTGTACCGTTCACTTCAGCAAAGGCTGCAAAGATCACCGATTCATTATTGTTTAATCGTTCTTCAAGAAAGCGCTGCGCCAACGCAATGTCAGATGCCTGTTTGTAAAACATCCTGTATTGATCAAAAAGACGCACCACCTGTATGGCCTCGCCGGATTGAATTTGTCTGATGTGCATTAAGAAAACTGTTATTTGTTTACAACAACTAAAGATACAGAAAACGCAGGGCTGCCTGAAATTCTTTGCCGGAAGCATTACCATTACCATGGGTAAATACAGAGTACATGCCTGTATGCGATCGTCAGAATCCGTACATCTGTTATAGCCGTCAATTTAAGTGCAGCAGTACCATTTTGTGTGGGGCTGTAAGGAGTGTTTCTTGTTGCTAAAGAAATGCATCGTGCCTGCACTGGCCATTGATGTAGCCCGAATGTGCTTCTGGCAACTACTTTTTAAATTCCTTTTTAATTGGTATCTTGCTGATACAAGGTTTATGTATGAGAGCAATTCCTTTTCTGATTTCTGCTGCCATAACTTGCTTACTGGTGTATCTGCTGAACCGTCCCCTGGGCGACAAAGTGCCCATGCCTGCGGGAAGCTTTTTAAGCCCGCAAACGGGTTTCTGGCAAAATGCAGAAGATACCGCTGCCCTTTTTAATGCCGATCTTTCCTTCCCTGAGCTAAAGGGAAAAGTGCAGGTGTATTTTGACGAACGCCTGGTGCCCCATGTATTTGCAGATAATGATGAAGATCTGTATTTTGTTCAGGGATACCTGCATGCCCGTTTCCGGTTGTTCCAGATGGATCTGCAGACAAGAGCAGCCGAAGGGCGTGTAAGTGAGATTGCCGGCCCCAGAGCAATTGCCTATGACAGGGAGCAACGACGGTTGGGCATGAAATATGCAGCAGAGAACTCGTTGCAGGCAATGGAAAAAGATGCAAAGGCGCGCGCCGTGTATACTGCGTATACCAACGGAGTCAATGCTTATATTCATTCGCTGACAAAAAGCAACCTTCCGCTGGAATATAAAATACTAAATTTTGAACCGGAGGAGTGGACCAATTTGCGTACGGCGCTGCTTTTGAAAATGATGGCAAAGATGCTGGCATCCGGTACGGAGAAAGACCTTACGTTTACAAGATTGCATTCCCTTTTTACAACAGAACAGATCAATGCATTGTACCCCCAGGTGCCCGATTCCTTAAAACCTATTGTACCGCCGGGTACCGACTTTATACGGCCTCCGTTTGATCCAAAAATGCCGGCAGGTGCAGACACGGCCTATTTTAAAGAGCCGCAGCAGGTAACTGCTTATGAGGCATACCCGCCGGATGCCGACAACGGCAGCAACAACTGGGTGGTAGCAGGCAGCAAAACGGTAAACAAAGTCCCCATTTTATGCAATGACCCGCACCTGGAACTGTCGCTTCCTTCCATATGGTATGAAATGCAGCTAAGCACGCCGGAGAGCAGGGTATATGGCGCCACATTACCGGGCAGCCCTTATGTGATCATTGGTTTTAACGACAGTGTTGCATGGGGGGTAACCAATGCGCAGCGTGATGTGAAGGATTATTTTTCGATACGGTTTAAAGATGACAGCCGTACGCAATACTGGTTCAACAACCAGTGGAAAACAGCCCAGCAGCGTATTGAAACTATAAAAGTAAATGGAATGCCCACTGTATACGATACCGTTGCTTATACGGTATTTGGCCCGGTTATGTATGATGCCACCTTCAGGGATACCCTTACTAAGAACAATGGCCTTGCTGTAAAATGGACGGCGCATCACACCGGGGATGACGGTAAAACCTTTTACTTTCTGAACCGTGCAAGAAATTATGAGGATTATGTAAATGCCATAAAGTCCTTTGAATGCCCGGGGCAGAATTTTGTCTTTGCCTCCCAATCCGGTACTATAGCGCTTTGGCAGCAGGGTAAATTTCCGGCAAGATGGAAGAACCAGGGGCAATACATCATGCCGGGAACCGACAGCAGCTATGACTGGCAGGGATATATACCACAGGCAGAAAACCCGCACGCCGTAAATCCGGAACGGGGATACCTGTTCAGCGCCAACCAGCGACCTGCCGGTGCTGCATACCCTTATTATATTCCCGGTGCGTATATTACACCCAGGGCAAGGGCCATCGATCAATACCTGGGCAGCGCGAACAACATTACTGCCCAAACCATGATGGAATTGCAGAATAACTATTTCAATATAACGGCCAGGGATATGGTGCCATTGCTCATCCGGTTCACGGATATGTCCGGGCTAACTCCTGAAGCCAAGAAGTATTTTGATATTGTAAAAGGATGGGATCTTTTTGCAGACCCGGCTTCCAACGGGCAAACGATCTACCAGAACTGGATGGACTCACTGTCGGCAGGCATCTGGGAAGATGAGTTCAGCGGAGCAGGGTTTAAAGCAGAGTTACCGGCAGAAGAAACATTAATGGAAATACTGGAACGGGGCGATACAACGGTGATGGGTTTTGCAGATAATATTCATACACGGGAAACAGAAACCATTCGCACTGTTGTTACGGATGCCTTAAACAGAACTGCTGCAGGGCTGACACAAACAGAAAAAGAAGGCAGGCTGCAATGGGCTAAATATAAGGATGTGACCATTTATCACCTGCTGAAGAATGCATTGATGCCCTTTGCGCGTACCAGCCTGAATGTGGGGGGATGGGGAAATATTATCAACGCTGTAACCAAAAGTCATGGTCCAAGCTGGAGGATGATCGTTGAGCTAAGCACGCCCACGGTAGCCTATGGTGTGTACCCGGGCGGACAAAGCGGTAACCCCGGCAGCCGCTTCTATGATAACGCTGTTGACACCTGGGCTTCCGGAAATTATTACCAGTTATGGCTGATGAAAAAAGAGGAGAGCAGGGATGCGCGTGTAAAATGGATCATGAACTTTTCAAAGAGCTAATAATGCGGTAGGCTGTTGCAACAGACCTGCAGGCAGTACCCCGGAAAATTGGATTTTAACAGATAAAACGTTTTTTTATAATAGTATGAAATTTTTTATAAGCATTATAGTAACGGCCCTGTTGGCCTATGTTGGCGGCGTCTATTTCCCATGGTGGATCATTGCAGTAGCAGGCTTTGTGATCGCATTCCTATTACCCCAGGCACCTTTCAGTGCTTTCCTTTCCGGCTTTATTGCAGTGTTCCTGCTGTGGGTGGTTTTAGCGGCACTGATCAATACGGCAAACGGAGGCATCCTGGCGGGCAGAATCGGCCTGTTATTGGGAATCGGTAACAGCCCGGTATTGCTGGTCCTTATTACCGGACTGGTGGGCGGAATTGTTGCTGGTTTTGCTGCATTAGGCGCTGCCTATTTGAGGCTTCGTGCCAATAAATGACTGCTGATTTTTTTAGGGGCAGCAATTAATCGGTCCGGGCATTTATGAAGTTCGGGAAATCGAAGCACAAAAGTTTGGTTTTGCTCTATAGTTCAATAGAATTACTGTTGCTGAATTGATGAGGTTCAGCCTGCTTTTCATAAATACCGTGGTGGCAAAAGTTTATTTTTCATTTTTCTGTTTTTCTTCAATTTGTGATTGTTCTTTTTTATATTCTTCAACATTCCAAACTATGTCCCAATGTTTAACATAATCAGATAGTGAACCAAGTCCAACTGCAGCTCTTCTCTTATCAACATTATCTGGGTCATCAAGCGGTAATACATAATTTTTTTTTGTTTCATTGTCATATCCTATCTGGCTGCCATAAATTTGTTTTCTCCCTTCACCTAATGCAACCCTATCTTCTAACAATGCTAAGGCACTATTACCTGCATTTTTATTTTTTACCGCTTCTCTCATCATTGGCAAATATTTTTGTTGAGTTTTTAAGTCAGCATGTTGAATAACCAGGAATAAGGTTTGATTTGCTTTTCCACCAACTTTATCAGCACCTACCCAACCATATTTATCTAAAATGTCAGTCACTTTAATTAAATTTATACTGTCTTTATACATCATGATGTTACCTAAACTATCAACTTGTTTGCTTTGGTGCCCAAATTCTTTTTGTGCGGTTATGTATTGTCTCCGTATCTGTTGGTCGTTATCGTAAATTTCTAACAATTTCGCTTGCAAAGGCTTGTCATAGCCTGCTTCTCTTTTATCAACTATTTCCTGCATTTCCGAAACAAGTTTGTTCCAGTTTTTATTGTTATATAATGATGTTAAATCTGTGTCTGTCTTTAAATGTCTGACATTAGACCAACCGTTTTTTAAGGCAAGGGTTAACCATTTAAGTGCTAACACTTTGTCGCCTGATAATGCCGCCGAGCAACCTGCATTATAAAAATCATTCCCGTTTTTTTGTTCAAGTTTAAAGGCTTCCTTATACTTTTCAACTGATTTTTTATATTCCTTTTTATTATAGAAAGCGTCAGCTTCTGAAACCAAAGTTTTATAAGTCTGCCCGTATGTAAGAGAACTGGCTAATAAAATTAAAATTGTGATTATCTGTTTCATTGTTAGGTTGTTTTTAAATTACTGCCAACAGCATAAGAGCAGGTTCCGGCTTTTACTGCTATAGAAGGTTCCGGATCGCGCTATTTAATGGATGCGGTTGATGGGTTTGAGCATACGCTGTATTCAAGACAACGCATAATACGAGTAATAAACGCACACTCAATTGCTTAAGTTTTTGATGACTATCAGATCTTTGTTGCAGCATCATTTGACAATAATAAACTTGCCGGATATCACATTTCCTGCACCTGGAAGGTAATGGGTTGTTTGCGGTAGGCCTTTACCGGTTTGCCTTTCATCATTGCGGGTTTCCATTTCCCTGATTGTTTAATAACTCTTATAGTCTCCTTGCCCATGCCAAAGCCGGGATCTTTGATGAGCTTTACATCACTTACATTACCGTTGACGTCTACCACAAATTGGGCAATGACCAGGTAGTTGCCAGGGGCAGCTCCATTATCAACCGGTACTTCTCCCCGGAGATGCTGTTGCAAAAAACGACTCCAGTTCCCGGAGTACTCTGCGTCTTTGTCTACTTTTGTAAAAATTTCAGGTTCCTTCTTTTCAACTTTTGGAGGGCCAAATTTTTTTACTTCTATAGTTGGCGTATCCTTTAAAGTAACAGTGGATCCTGTTAAAATCTTGCCGGAACCGGTAGCACTGCTATCGGGTATTTTTGCAACCGGGTTGGTTGTTATGGAATCCGCTGTTTGTTGTAGTTTGTGATCAGCCTGCTGACAGCTTACAATAAACAAAACGGAAATCATCAGGAATAGAGGAACTGCCATCCATTGCCTGAACCGGTGCGGGTTATTATCTGTTGTTTTTGTTAACAGGTTGATTCTTCTTTTGAGTTGGTTGTTAAAAAAAGAATTTACAAGTGGTTTGTGTTTCTGCCTGATAGCTTCGGTTACAAGAATTTCGGCATATACAAGTGTGCCGCTGTTACGGCTGGCAAATGCATCGGCAGAAAATTCATGCACGGCTTTCAGCTCATTTTTGATCAGCCAGAAAAACGGGTTGATCCATACCATCGCGGTGATCAGTTCTGTAAGGATGTTATCAATACTGTGCAGTTGTTGTATATGATATATTTCATGTTGCAGGATCTTTTTTCCGCGTTCTGAGTTTTCATCAATATTCCTGCTCCAGAAGAGCCAGTTAAAAAAGGAATAGGGCGCCGATGGATCTCCTGTTTCTATAACCCGGATGTGCTGCCATTTTTGTGAGTTATTGCGTAAGCGCTGTTTTAAAAGATCAATAACGCCTGCAATAATTTTTAGTAGTATTAATAAGGTGATGGATATATATATGACAAACAGGAATTGGCCCCAGCCAGATTCAGTTTTCCCGGTTGCCGTTACAACCACTTCCGGCAACAGCAATTCGTTGTATTTTACCAACGCTTTCACTCCTGCACCTGTTTCTTTTGTTATAGAGATATAATAGGGTATTTTTATAAGCGGTACTGCCAGGCTGATGACGAAACTGCTTAACAGAAAGGCGCGGTTAAAACCATGAAACTTTTTGTTTTTTAAGAAAATAAGGTAATAGCTATAAAGCAGCCCGGAGCAAAGAAATACCTGTAACAGATAAGGAACAATCGTTTTCATAAAAGCATTATTTACCGGTTATTTGAAATCGTACCAATTATTTTGTAGATTTTTGCAGGGGATTATTTTTGGCATTTTTCTGGTCTTTTATTTGCTGTAACAGGGTCTCTAATTCTTCTATGCTCAGATTATTCTCCTTTACCATAAAGGAAACAATGTTGCTGAAGGAACCTTCAAAATATCCTTTTACCATCTGCTTTATGGTTCTTTTGGAATAAGCTTCCTTGGTTACTGCCGGCACATACTGATGCTGGCGCCCAAAAACGTTTACTGTTACAAACTCTTTTTCTACCAGTATCTTCAAAATTGTGGCCACCGTATTCTGATGGGGTTTGGGCGGGGGCAGCAGTTCCAGGATCTCTCTTAAAAACATAGGGCCTTTTTGCCATAAAGCCTGCATGATCTGTTCTTCTGCTTTCGTCAGTTGTTTCATAAAAAATTGGAATTTGACAGCAAGGTAGAACTAATAACTTAGTTTAACAACTATTTTTTTAGTTTTATTTTATCCTGGTTCACCCATCGGGTTGGTAGTCTGCCATTGTTTCCGTACTTTTGCAGCCGAAATTTGGTGCAGCCTGCAACTGTCCAATTATTATTTAATTATTACGCTTGCGTAATTCAAATTTCAAAAAACCATGGCCTTACACAACCGTGTTTCCAGAAAGGAGCTGAAAGAGCGTATTTTAAAGGATACTACGCCCAGAACAACGCTTTCCTTTTATCATTATTTTAAAATTGACGAACCAGTAAGCTACCGGAATCAATTGTATAAAGCGTTGTCGGTTATTGGTGTACTGGGGCGCATCTACATTGCAAATGAAGGTATAAATGCACAGATCAGCGTACCTGCCGGCAATTTTGAGCAATTAAAGCAGGCGCTTTATGCCCATCAGCTTCCGGAAGACCTGCGGTTGAATATAGCAGTAGATGATGATGGCAAATCCTTTTATGTGCTGGATATAAAGGTGCGGGAAAAAATTGTTGCAGATGGAATAAACGATCCCGGTTTTGATATGTCCAAAAAAGGAAAGTATGTAAATGCACAGGAATTCAACAGTTTAACAGAACTTTCAGACACCATCGTCATTGATATGCGCAATCATTACGAATACGAGGTGGGGCATTTTGAGAAGGCTATTGAAGTGCCCAGTGATACATTCCGTGACCAGTTGCCTATGGCTGTAGATATGATGCAGGAACATATTGATAAAAATATCATTATGTACTGTACCGGGGGGATCCGTTGTGAGAAAGCTTCTGCCTACTTGCTGCATAAAGGATTTAAAAATGTATATCACCTGGAAGGGGGCATTATTAATTATGTAAACCAGGTAAAAGAAAAAGGGATCAAAAATAAATTTCATGGCAAGAATTTTGTATTTGATCAACGGCTCGGCGAGCGGGTAACTGATGAGGTGATTGCACGTTGTCATCAATGCGGCAAGCCGGCAGATACACATGTGAATTGTGCCAATGACGCCTGTCATCTGTTGTTCATACAATGTGAAGAGTGCAGGAAACAATATGACGGGTGTTGCAGTGTCAATTGCCAGGAGTTTATTCACCTGCCGGAAGAGGAACAGAAGGAGCGGAGAAAAGGCATTGATCTTGGACGGAACGTATTTAATAAATCCAGGTCCCGTTTAAGAAATTTAATTAAATAACAATAATCCGTAAACAGCAACTTAACACTTTCTTTGTTGTTTTGTTGCGAAATTTTAATATCCTACGTTAACTATTTAAAAAACTTACTTTATGAAACGCGTTTTTTCCATTTTGTTGTTGTTATTTATAACGGCAATTCCTTCATTGTTATTCCTTTTTTACCATCAGACAATGGTACATGAAAGAAATGTGGCGCAGAAAACGCTCCATCGCCCGTTACCACAGGGTATGGTGCTGTCATCAGCTGTAATTCCGGATTAGTTACGAATTCGTAATCTCACAAAAAAAACCGGCATTTGCCGGTTTTTTTATGAAATAGGTATTCTTATTATAAAACTCTTTCCAAACCGCTAAAGAAGAAATCTCCTTCAATTTTAGCGTTTTCGTCGCTGTCACTGCCATGCACCGCGTTTTCTCCTAAAGAAGTCGCGTACAGCTTGCGGATGGTTCCTTCAGCAGCTTTGGCAGGGTCTGTAGCGCCGATCAGTTCCCGGAAAGAAGCCACGGCGTTTTCTTTTTCAAGAATGGCCGCAACAATTGGACCGCTGCTCATGAACTGAACCAGCTCTCCATAAAAGGGGCGTTCCTTATGTATAGCATAAAATTCACCCGCTTTTTCAGCAGAGAGCCTGGTGACCTTCAAAGCTACAATTTTATAGCCCTCTTTAATAAAGCGGTCAATAATCACGCCTGCATGCCCGTTTTTCATGGCATCAGGCTTGATCATGGTAAAAGTACGATTACTCATATTGGGTTAAATATTTAATTTGGGGTGCAAATTTAGGAAAATTCGTCGATCTAAAAGCGTAGTTTTACCTATTTTTGCGCCCGTTGAAGCCGATAGCAGACATATATCCTTTATTACAACAACCCGCAAAAGTGCTCATCACTATGCATCAGAAACCTGATGCGGATGCAATGGGCTCTGTGTTAGGTTTGTACCATTACCTGAAAAAGCTGGGGCATTCGGTTACGGTTGTTTCGCCCACTAACTGGGCTAACTGGCTGAACTGGATGCCGGGCGTGGCGGAAGTGCTCAACTATGACCGGGAAAAAGAAAAGGTTCGCCCGCTGTTATCGGCTGCAGACTATCTCTTTTGCCTGGATTTTAATGTATTTCACCGCACTAAAAATTTTGCTGCGGATCTGTATGAGGCAACATGCATCAAAGTATTGATTGATCATCACCAGGAGCCGGACGCCCGATCCTTTGATTTTGGGATCAGTAATGTTAATAAGAGCTCGACCTGTGAAATGGTCTATGATTTTATTAAGGATGCAGGTCATGAAGCCATGCTGGATATTGATATCAGCACCTGTTTATATGCAGGCGTTGTTGCAGATACCGGGTCTTTCCGTTTTCAGGCTACCACGCCGGCCGTGCATCGCATGGCAGCCAGGCTGATGGAGCAGGGCATCCGGCATACAGAGATCCACAGCCAGCTGTTTGATAATTTTCTTGAAAACCGCCTGCGTTTTATGGGAAATGCATTCCTGCACCGGCTGGAGTTCTTTTATGAATATAATGCCGCATTAATTGCAATACCCAAATACGACCTGTTAAAATATGAAATAAAAACAGGTGATACGGAAGGGCTCGTGAACTTCCCGCTATCTGTGCAGGGGATCAAACTGGCGGCCCTGGTTATAGACAGGGATGAAGAGCGGAAATGGAGCTTCCGGAGTAAAGATACTTTTGATTGCAACAGCTTTGCCCGCAAATACTTTAACGGGGGCGGCCATTTTAATGCATCCGGGGGTGGTACAAAAGAATCGCTCCAGGAAACGATTCTGCAGTTCAAAACCGCATTAAAGGAAAACGAACAATTATTACAATAAAATAACACAAAAACAACAATGAAACAATTTAAAACATTGGGCCTGGTGGTACTTGCAGCCGCTGCTTTTACAGCTTGCAAAAATGCAGAATACAAGACCACCCCAAGTGGGCTGAAGTATATAATCTATGATGGGGGAAGCAAAGACTCTGCTAAGATGGGCGAAGTCCTGAAATTTAATGTTATACAAAAAATTTCAGGCTCAAAAGATACCGTATTGTACAATTCCTATGAAACAATGCCTGAATATATGCCCGTGCAGCCGGTTCCTCCGGGCCAGGGCAATTACAGCCCTATGGAAGTACTGCCTAAATTGAAAAAAGGGGATAGTGCTGTTATCGTTATGTTTGTGGATTCGCTTATTAAAAAAGGACTGACCCAGGAAGCACAACTGCCTTCCTTTATAAAAAAGAGCGACAAGTTCATCTTTACATTTAAGGTGCTGGATGTATTTAAAAATGACAGCCTGGCAATGCTCGACCGCCAGAAAGAGGGAATGGCTTACCAGAAAAAGGCTGAAGCCAAGCAAAAGGCGGATTCAATTGCCTTTGAAAAATCAGGCGCCAAACAAAAACAAATTGCTGATGTCCAGGACTATTTAACGAAGAAAAATATTACTGCCACAAAAACAGCCCTGGGCACTTTTGTAAAAATAGATAACCCGGGAGATGGCACGCCTGTTACAGATGGCAAATTTGTAACGGTTAAATATAACGGAAAACATTTACAAACGGATAGTTCCTTCCAGGCAAGCAGCTTTACAGTTCCTATTGGTCAGCAGGGCAGTATTCCCGGTTTTGAAGATGGCCTGAAGCAATTTAAAAAAGGCGGAAAAGGAGTGATCTATATACCCGGGTTCCTTGCCTATGGTAAAAATCCTCCTCCCGGCTCACCTTTTAAAGAGTATGAGCCTTTGTATTTTGAGGTGGAAATTACAGATGTGGCCGATACTCCCGCACAGCCTCAGCCGCAAATGCCTGCTTCACAACCAGCCGGCAAAGACGTGAAAGAACAAAAGAAAAAGTAACTACTGTGCATAAAAATCAGAGGCATATCCAATGAAAAAGTTGCAATTACAGGGGTTGATGCTTTTAACAGTGCTAGCGTTTGCTGCATGCCGGAATTCCGGTTTTAAGACCACTTCCAGTGGATTAAAGTACAGGATCTATGAAGGCAGCAGCAAAGATTCCACAAAAACAGGCGCTATTTTAAAAATGAATCAATCCGTAAGGCTTTCCGGTTCAAAGGATACCCTGTTGGAAGATACTTACAGCAGGATCCCTTTTTATGCCCAGGTTCAGGATATAAAGCAGCTGCCGGGTCAGCCGTTTTATGCACCTGATGAGATCTATAAATTCCTTAAAAAAGGAGATAGCGCTGTTGTGATCCTGTATGTGGATTCTCTTATTAAAAAGGGAATTGCCCAGGAAGCCCAGCTACCTCCGTTTATGAAGAAGGGAGACCAACTGACCTTTACCCTTAAAGTGCTGGACGTGTTCCAGTCAGACAGCCTGGCAAGACTGGATTACCAGAAAGAAGGAGAGGCGTTCCAGAAAAGGATGGAACAAAAGGAAAGAGAGGACTCCATTGCTTTTGAAAAATCAGGAGGCAGGCAAAAACAGCTTTCTGAAATGGAGGCCTATCTGAAGAAGAAAAATATTACTGCTACAAAAACCGCTTTAGGAACCTTTGTAAAAATAGATCAACCCGGTACAGGCAAGCAGGCGGCAGACGGGAAGTTTGTAACGCTCAGGTACACCGGTAAAAAAGTAGAGGGGGATGCTGTATTTATAGGCCCCGATTCTTTTACGGCCCAGGTTGGTACAGACGGTTCTTCTATACCGGGATTTGATGACGGGGTAAAGCAATTTAAAGAGGGAGGCAAAGGAGTGATTTATATACCCGGGTTCCTTGCCTACGGTAAAAATCCGCCGCCTGGTTCCCCGTTTAAGGAATATGAGCCGCTGTATTTTGAGGTAGAGATTATGCGGGTAGCCGACACACCGCCTCAACAGGCTCCACAGGCAACTGCACAACCTGCCGTGCCGGATGCTGCAAAAGACAGTAAAAAATAAAAGATCCTGTTACTGAATAAAACGGCTGCCACGTTCTGGCAGCTGTTTTTGTTTGCAAAATCCGGTTTTGAACGGGCCTGATTGTTGGCTATATTTACAGAAACAAAAAGATTAAAAATGGCGGAAACATTTCAATCTTTAATAAAGGGTGAAAAACCTGTTCTGGTTGACTTTACGGCTACCTGGTGCGGGCCCTGCAAGATGATGGCTCCTGTGCTGCATGACCTGAAAGCTAAAGTAGGAGATCAGCTTTCTATTATAAAGATAGATATTGACCAGAGTCCGCAGGCTGCTGCTGCCTATCAGGTGCAGAGCGTGCCTACTTTTATATTGTTCAAAGGCGGTAAAATCCTATGGCGGCAAAGCGGTGCAATGCCACTGGCGTACCTGGAGCAGCAATTGAGCACTGCCGGAGCATTTTCTTAGCTGTTCTGATAGCGCTCATAAAGCCGGATCACTTCTGTAGCCTCTTTTACATCATGCACCCTCAGCAGGCATGCTCCGTTAAGGGTTCCTATGGTATTTAAAACAGTAGTGCCATTCAGCGCCTCTGCTGCCGTTATACCCAGGGTCTTGTAAATAGTACCTTTACGGCTCACACCCAGCAGCACCGGATACCCAAGCATAGAAAACACCTGCAGGTGCCTGAGCAATGTAAAGTTGTGCCGGTTGGTTTTTCCAAAGCCAAAACCGGGGTCGATGATCAGGTCATTGATCCCTAATGCCTTCAGTGCCCCCGTCTTTTTTATAAAAAAATCCAGAACTTCCAGCGTTACATTTTCATAATGAGGGCGGGTCTGCATGGTTTGCGGGGTTCCCTGCATGTGCATCAGCACATAAGGAACCTTCAGAGAGGCAACAGTAGTGAGCATGTTGGCATCCAGTGTTCCGGCACTGATATCATTGATAAGGGAAGCACCGGCTGCAACGGCTTCCATAGCTACTTTGCCATAGAATGTATCTATGGAAAGGATCGCTTCCGGAAAATAACGGTGCAATAACGCTACAGCAGGGATGGCGGCGCCGGCCTCTTCATCTGCAGACAGTAATTGACTGCCCGGCCGGGTGCTTTGACCGCCGATGTCCAGCATCGCAGCACCGGATTTCAGCATCTCTTCTGCCTTCTTGAGCAGGGCTGTATCGGTCTTATGGCGGCTTCCTGTAAAAAAAGAATCGGTAGTGATGTTCAGAATGCCCATCACAAGCGGCTTTTGCAACGAAATGAACTTTCCCCGGCAATTAAGGGTCAACATCAGGATTTGTTTGTTATTTTTGGGCGTAAAGATAACATGTTGCCGGGGTTTAAAGTATAAGGTACCCTTTAAAGCCGTCTCTTTAAAACAACATTCAGTAATAAAAATTATGAATAGAACAAGCAAGCAATACGATGCGGTTATTGATGAATGTAAGGATATATTCCTCAAAAAAAACAAAGATTACGGCACCGCATGGAGGGTGCTGAGAACGATATCTATTGTAGACCAGATCTATATTAAAGCGCAGCGGATCCGCACTATCCAGGAGCAGCAACAGCAAAAGATTGCAGATGATATTGCCGGGGAGTTTAAGGGCATCATTAATTACGCGGTGATCGGGCTGATTCAGCTGGAGCTTCCTAAAGAAGCACCGGAAGAATTGAAAGAAGAAGAGGTGATAAAGTATTATGATATATACATTGCCCGGGCGAAAGACCTGATGGAAAATAAGAACCATGATTATGGTGAAGCCTGGCGCAGCATGAGCCAGGAAAGCTTTGTGGACCTGATACTGATGAAGCTGCAGCGTATCCGGCAGATACTGGGCAATGACCAGAAAACGCTGATCAGTGAAGGGATAGACGCAAACTATAATGATATTATTAACTATGCTGTTTTTGCACTGATTTTGCAGGGCGGGGCGCAATCATAAAACCGGAAGATGATGAAGGCTTTGGTAAATAGTTGCAGGTTTATTGTTGGTATATTATTTATTTTTTCGGGATTGATCAAAGCGAATGACCCCATCGGGCTCAGCTATAAAATGCAGGAGTTCTTTGACCTGTGGAAGATGAGCGCGCTGGACGGCATCACGCTTACGCTGTCCGTTTTGATGATCGCATTTGAGATCATAGCAGGCGTAGCCTTACTGCTGGGCTGGAAGAAAAAACTGATCAGTTGGCTGCTGCTGTTGCTGATCGTGTTCTTTACGTTTCTTACAGGGTATGCCTATTTATCCGGCAAATTCAGCAACTGCGGCTGCTTTGGAGATTGTATCCCTATCAGCTCAGGCGCCTCTTTTGCCAAGGATGTGGTATTATTGATCCTGATCCTGTTCCTTTTCTTTAACCGGCAATACATCCAGCCGGTCTTTTCAAAAAGTGTTACCAATGCGGTATTAGTAGTTCTGGCATTACTTTCTTTCGGTATTCAATGGTATACCCTGCACTATCTTCCGGTGCTGGATTGCCTTCCTTTTAAAACGGGAAATTATATTCCTGATAAAACAAAAGTGCCTGCAAACAGCATCCCGGACAGTACAGAGATCACGTTTGTATATGAAAAAGGGGGCAAAAAATTAGAATTTAATGCGGATCATTTTCCGGACGATTTTAATGACAGCACCTATAAATTCATTGACCGGTATGATAAAGTGATCCGCAAGGGCACCAACAACATCCCGGAGATCAGGGGATTTGATTTTCAGAACAGCGCGGGCATCAATGTTACACAGGAGATACTCGGTGGAAACTATGTGCTGTTGCTGTTTCATGAAGATGCTTCCACACCTGTAGAAAAATGGAAGAACGGTTTTGAACCCGTCTATCATTGGGCAGAAAAAAAGAAAGTACCCCTGTATATCATCAGCAGCCTGGCACCGGTGGTAAAGCAGGAGATCGCAGCAACCGGTTTTAAAGGGCTTGAAGTGTTAGCGGGCGACCGGGTGATGATCCGGATGGCCGCCCGTACCAATCCTACTTTATACCTGCTGAAAAAAGGCACCATAGCCGGTAAATGGAGCTATAAAAAGCTGGATGCGGCATTGAAGGTGCTGAAGGCATTGCCGGTGGTTCCGCCACCAGCGTACCAGGAGCTGATTTCTGCTGATACCAGCTCCGTAAAATAAATGGAGGTTAGCTTTAAACATCCGGTGGAATTCCCGCAGTTCCGGAAATCAGGAGCACAGATTTTTGCAGAACGGTAAATGAGCAATCAGCGTATTCAGCGGGAGCATATTAAATTAATCATTTAACAGATATAACAGCTCAATAAATTAAAGACATTGATTCAGTATATCTTAAAAAAGATCGGGTACAGCATACTGGTAATGGCCGGTGTGGTCATGCTGGTGTTCTTCCTGTTCCAGGGTTTCGGCGATCCATCGCGCCTCATAATGGGGCAGACCGGCGATAAAAAAACGCAGGAAAATATCCGCAAAGAATTATACCTGGATCAGCCAAAATGGAAACAGTTTGTGCTTTATATCAACGATGTTTCTCCCATTGCCATTCACAATAAAGAGGAGATCGCCTCCAAAGGGCTGAAGGGGATTTTTATCGGTGGTGAAAAAAAACTGGCGTTTAAAATCCCTTACCTCCGGCGTTCTTACCAGACAAAACGCAATGTGGGAAGCATCCTGATGGAAGCATTGCCTGGAACGATCCTGCTGACGATCGCCGCAATGGCATTCGCAGTAGCGGCCGGCATTCCCCTGGGTGTGGTGGCTGCGGTGCGGCAAAACTCCTGGCTGGACACAACAGCCATCTTTTCAAGTATCGTAGGCATTTCTGCCCCGTCCTTTTTTATGGGGATCATTATTGCCTATGTCTTCGGGTTTGTGCTGACCAAATACACCGGTTTGCATATTACAGGCAACTGGTTTGATATTGATCCGGTAACGGGGCATAGGACACTGACGCTGAAGAACCTGATCCTTCCAGCCCTTACATTGGGCATCCGCCCGCTGGCCATCATTACCCAGCTTACAAGAAGTTCCATGCTGGATGTGCTGGACCAGGATTATATCCGCACGGCCTATGCCAAGGGACTGAAGAAACGGGCCGTCATCTGGAAGCATGCTTTAAAAAATGCATTGAACCCTGTTATAACCGCGGTTACCGGCTGGTTTGCCGAGCTGCTGGCCGGGGCTTTCTTTGTGGAATATATTTTTGGATGGCAGGGGATCGGGAAGGTTACCGTAGATGCCCTGGACAAACTGGACTACCCGGTGGTAATGGGCTCGGTGCTGATCTCTGCTGCGTTTTTTGTGCTTATGAATATTGTTGCCGATGTCCTGTACGGGGTGTTTGATCCAAGGGTGCGGAGATAGCAGAGCATCGCTTATAAGCCACTGGCCGTAATAGTTATTTTATAACCACTTCTTTGATTACGTTTTGTCCCAATGCCTCGTTTACCCGGCGGATGATCTTATCGCGCTGGTAAAGCAGTTCATTTTTCAGCGGGGCAACAGTAGTGGAGATGATCAGCCTTTCTCCGATGATCTGTAGTTTATCTGTATAACGCGCAATTGTTTTTCCCATGATCTCCTCCCATATGGCATCAATGCGCAAAGCCTGGATATCTCCTTTTATCCGGCTTTTATTTAAAAACTCATTCAACGCTTCGCCCATAGAATATTCAGCCATTTCAATTTTTTGTAAAGGTATCCTGTTTTTCTAAATCTTTAAGGCGCTTTCATTTTTTTCAGTTATTTTACGGAAAAGCTAAAAAATAACTGACCGATGCAACTACAGATCCGCAATTTAAGTAAAACCTACAGGGGCACATTAAAAGCGCTTGAGAATATCCATCTTACCATTGACAAGGGTATGTTTGGTCTTTTAGGGCCCAACGGCGCCGGAAAGAGCACCCTGATGCGTACCATCGCCACACTACAGGATCCGGACAGCGGCAGTATTCATTTGGGCGATATTGATGTACTGAACCAAAAAGCTGCGTTAAGAAAGGTATTGGGCTATTTGCCTCAGGATTTTGGTTTTTACCCGCGGGTGACTGCGCTGGATCTTTTGCATCATTTTGCGGTATTAAAAGGCATTACTGACAGGGCGGAACGTAATGATATAGTAGACGCATTACTGCAGCAGACCAATTTATATGAAACCCGCAGGCGGAACCTGAGCGAATATTCCGGTGGCATGCGCCAGCGTTTTGGAATAGCACAGGCCCTGCTGGGGAATCCGCGGCTGGTGATCGTTGATGAGCCTACCGCGGGTCTGGATCCCATGGAGCGCAATCGCTTTTATAATATTTTAAGCGAGATCGGCGAGCAGGTGATTGTGATTCTTTCCACCCATATTGTGGAAGATGTGAGAACGCTTTGTAATAAAATGGTGGTAATGAATAAGGGAAGGATATTGCTGGAGGGAACGCCTGCAAAAACAGTAGAAGCCTTCCAGGGAAGGATATGGCGGAAGGTGATTGAAAAAACGGCATTGAAACAATATATGGAACAATTCAAAGTGATCTCGCAATACATTTCAGAAGGGAAGCTCATTATCCATGTATTGTCGGATGACCGGCCGGAAGAGGGTTTTGATCCGGTAACGGCCGGGCTGGAAGACGTATATTTTTCAACCATTGCCACCAACTAAGCTGCTATGTTTAAAGAAATCTGCTCCTTTGAACTAAAGACCGGCTTTAAGAAACCGGCTACCTATATTTATTTTGGGATCCTGTTCCTACTGACACTGCTGATTGGGCTGGCAAGCGGCGGCTTCTTTGCTACTGCAAAATCAGACAGTAACGTTACCATTAATTCTGCTGCATCCGTAGCCGGCGTGCTCATTGGCACCGGTGGCAATATTTTCAGCATACTGGTATGCATTATTCTTATTTCAATTGCAGGCACAGCCATTCAGAAAGATTATCAGTACAACATATATCCGCTGTTCTTTACAAAACCCATTTCAAAAGCCGGTTATTTCTGGGGGCGCCTGTCCGGTTCGCTGGCGGTAGCTGTATTTGTATTTTCCGGTCTGGCCCTGGGATATCTTACCGGCACATTGTTATGCGTGGGGAAGCCCGGCGTAGGGCCTTTTAAGCTGATGAATTATTTGCAGCCCTTTTTGTTATTTACCCTGCCTAATATCATATTGCTGGGTACGATCTTTTTTTCGCTGACCACCTTTCTCAGGAGCACCATGGCCTCCTATATATTTGCGATCATTTTTATGGTGGTTCTTGTGGCATCCGGTGCCATTGGAGAAGATATGGATCATAAAATGCTTGCTGCAATGCTTGATCCGTTGGGTGAAAAAGCTTTTCGTTATATAACCGCCTACTGGACACCACAGGAAAAAAATAATAACCTGATCCCGCTTACCGGTGTATTGCTTTATAACCGCCTGCTGTGGATCGGTGTTGCTGTTGTTATTTGTATAGTAGGGTATACCGGGTTTAACTTTTCACAATACCTGCAGCCGCTGCGTTTTTTCAAAAGGGCCAGCGAAGCAGATTGGAATGCTGATCCCGCAAAAAAATATGACAGGCTCCCCAAGGTTATGCAGAACCTTTCGGGCAACAGCCGGTGGGTGCGCCTCCTGCACCTTACCCGGTTTGAATTCCGGAAGGCCCTGAAAAAGCCTTTTTTCTTTATCATTCTTTTATTGTGCCTGGGCATGCTGGTGCTCACCGTCCGCTTGAATGATCTGTTCTCAGATGCGCCTACCTACCTGGTTACGCATACGATCGTTTCTATGGTGATGGGCATCTTTCCGTTCTTTGGAATGATCTTTCTTATCTTTTCAGCAGGCACTGTTATATGGAGGAATAAGGAAACAAAAATGGATGAACTCATCGGTGTAACGCCGGTAAGCAATTCCCTGTTATTCCTGTCCCGGCTCATGGCTTTATCGCTCGTCCTGTTGGTGCTTTATGCCATAGCAGCGCTTACGGGAATACTGCTTCAGCTGTATGCCGGATCCGGTACGGTTGATCTCTGGCAGTATGTGGTTGCCGTGATCCGGGATTTTTTTGAAGGAATCGTAATTATAGGTGCCTGTCTGGCCATCCAGTGCTTTACTACCGACAAGTACCTTGGTTTCTTTCTTTCACTGGTTCCCATCCTGTTGCTCCCGATCGTTTTTTCTTTCTTGCAATGGAATGGGGATCTTTATGATTTTAATGGCAACGGCGATATGAGACCGTATTCTGATATGAATGGTTTCGGAGGCGATTTTATCAACTGGCCCTTTTTCCGTGTTTACTGGATGGGGATGACCGGGCTTTTGTGCATGTTGGGTATTTTATTGTACCCCCGCGGAAAAGAAAGATCGCTGAAGGCAAGATGGCGACTGTCAAAAGAAGCAAATACATTTCGCTTCCGGCTATTATTGGCGCTATTGGTATTGATTACGGCAGGAACCGGCGCCTTTATTTTTTATCAGCAGAACATTCTGCAGGATGCATCCACTCCCAAAGTGCAGCAGGGGCTGCAGGCAGCATTTGAAAAGCGTTATAAAAGATATGAAGGGATGGCGCAGCCCAGGATCGTATCGGTTACTGTTGATGTGGAGTTGTTTACAAAGTCTAAAAGTTTTCATGCCCGCGGCCTTTATACATTAAAGAATAAAATAGGTCAACCCATCGACACTGTTTATATAAAATACGAAGCCGGCAAAAAAAGCAGGTTCCGTTTTTTAAAATCCTGGCTGCAGGTTCCGGCAACCCTTATTTCAAATGATCAGGAATACGGCGTGCAATTGTTCCGTTTACAGCAGCCGCTTCAGCCGGGAGATAGTATCGTGTATAGATTTGATGTAGTATACAGCCCGCGCGGGTTATTGGACCGGATCCATTCAGAAGTGGTCAGCAACGGTACTTTTATCAGCAATGCATTGTTCCCGATGATTGGGTACGACCCAAGGCTGGAACTGGGTGAGAACAAGGCCCGCAAAGATTATGGGCTTCCGCCCAAAGCCCGTATGGCAAAAGTAGATGATACTTTGGCAAGGAGGTATAATTATATTTCTCATGATGCAGACTGGATCCGTTTTGAAGCGACTGTCAGTACCGATGAGGGCCAGATCGCCCTTGCGCCCGGTTACCTGCAAAAAGAATGGAAAGCCGGAGGGCGGCATTATTACCAGTACCGGATGGACAGCCCCATTCTGAATTTTTACTCCTTCCTCAGCGCTGCCTACCGGGTAAAAAAAGATCATTGGAACGGTGTGGCTATTGAGATCTGCTACCAGCAGGGCCATGAATACAACCTGGACCGGATGATCAAAAGTGTGAAAAGATCGCTGGATTATTATACAAAAAACTTCGGGCCTTACCAGCACCGGCAGGTGCGCATCATAGAATTTCCGCGCTACCGGCAATATGCGCAGTCATTCCCAAACACCATTCCTTATTCAGAAGATATCGGTTTTATTTTAAAAGTAAAAGAAGGCCCCGGAAAGATAGACCTGCCTTTTTATGTAACAGCTCATGAAGTAGCGCATCAATGGTGGGCGCACCAGGTAATTGGCGGCGATGTGCAGGGCAGCGTGCTCATGAGCGAAACCATGAGCCAGTACAGCGCTCTGATGGTTATGGAAAAGGAATATGGTAAAGATGGTATGCGCCGGTTCCTGAAAAGGGAAATGGATCATTATTTGCGGGGCCGCACCCTGGAAGGAAAAGGGGAGCTACCGCTGATGCTTTGTGAGAACCAACAGTATATTCATTATAATAAAGGAAGCGTGGTCCTGTACGCGCTTAAGGACTTTATAGGAGAAGAGGCATTGAACAATGCACTGAGGGCTTATATTAATAAGAACCGATATTACGGACCTTTATATACCAATTCCGTTGAATTGGTGAATGATTTAAAAAAAGCAACCCCGGACAGCCTGCAATACCTGGTCAGCGACCTGTTTGAGAAAATAACGATCTATGAAAATTATGTAAAGGCCCTGGATTATAAAAAGCTGCCGGACGGTAGCTATAAAGTAACGCTCACCGTCGGGTCTGCAAAGTTTTATGCAGACAGCGTGGGTAAGCAAAAAAGGGCCGCGGTAAATGATTATATGGATATCGGTGTATTTGCAGAAAAGAAGGCAAACGGAAATGAAAATCCATTGATACTACAACGGATAAAAATGGTTCAGCCGGAGCAGACATTTATATTTACTGTTCATCAGCAACCGGTAAAGGCAGGTATTGACCCATATTTAAAACTTATTGACCGTACGCCGGGGAATAATGTAGCCCGCTTTGGAACAACACCGGAAAAAGTAGATCTTGATCCCAACAAGCCGCAGCTCAATTTTCAGCTGGGCGATGCAGATGAATAAAGAGCCGGGCGCTTAACGCCAGTCCAATAAGAAATTTGCAGAAAAAAGCTAAAAGCCATAACAATAAAGGTGTGGTTGATAAACATTGGCGCACCCGCAATTAATATTCCACCCTGCTACAAATTTTTCCGCATTTCGTAAATACAAAGTGAAAAGGTAGGGTACTTTTGCGTTCTGAAAATGGGCAAAACTATCGCTAAATATTTCTGTATCTGGCTTTTAATTACAGCAAGTGCAGTTTCAGGAGTGAATGCGCAGAATGGCAATGGTTTACAAGGAGTAGTGGAAGATACACAGGGAAAACCCATACAATTTGCAACAGTAAAGCTAAGCGTCGATAATGTTGAAATAGCTTCACGTAACACCAACGCAAAAGGTGAGTTTGAGTTTCCGGCAACGCTGCTGAATTACGACAGTATTGAGCTGCAGGCTTCCTTTATAAATAAAGCTGCCGAAACAGTAATTGTAAGGCGCGAAAATTATCCGCTTATTTTAAAAATAATATTACAAAACCTGAGTTTAACCCTTAATAATGTTGTTGTAACAAGCGTAGTTAAAAACCAGAATTCTGCTTCATCAATCGTGTTTGATGAAGAGGCCATACGGCAGTTGCAGGCATTTTCTCTGGCGGATATAATAAATGCATTACCTGGTAAGAAAACGCAGCCGCCGAATCTACAGACACCTCAAACCATTACATTAAGGACAGCTGCGGATGGTTTTAGTGCCGTTAATAATTCTTTTGGCATCGCCATTTTTATCGATGGCATCCGCATCAGTAATGAAACAGATATGCAATCGCGTGGATTATCTTCCCGTGGATTTGGAGGTTCCGCGTTGAATGCGCAGGGAAAACCGGCATCAGATGTTACCTATAATGGCTTTGATCTGAGAGATATTCCTATGTCCAACATTGCCAGCATAGAAATTATCCAGGGCATTGGTTCATCAAGGTATGGCGATTTTACAAATGGCGCAATACTGATAACAACCAAAGCCGGTAAAACGCCTTACAGCTTTAATACAAATATCAATGGGGGATCCAGCAGTTTTTCTTTGTCCAGGGGTTTTGATCTGGGTAAAAAAGCAGGCGCATTAAATTTTAGCGTAGGGTATACCAACAGCAACGATGATCCCCGGGATCAGCTAAAAACCTATGATAATATTAATGTAAGCATCAAGTGGACAAAAAATATCACTGATAATATCCGGAACTCGTTTACAATAACGGCCTCATCAAATTTTGATGATATCAAGCAAGACCCCGATGATGATGCAAGGGTAATGAGCTATTCAAAAAGAAGAAGCATAAGACTCAGCAATAACACCACTTTCAGTTTCAATAAACGTTTTTTAGATAACGCATCCCTGGCGTTAAACTATTCTGTTGGACAGCAGGATTCCTATAACCAGTATTTAATGAATCAATCTCCCAAAGGGATAGGATACAAAGATACAACCGGCGTCTATGAAGGTTACTTTATTCCCGGTCAGTATCTGGCAGTAGAACAGATAGATGGTAAGCCTATTTCATATAGTATCAATATGGATATGCAATCAAAGCAGCTGTCAACATTGGGGCTGAAGCACCAGTTGTCTTTTGGTCTCTCATTTAATGCTTCCGGTAATAAAGGCCAGGGAAATATTGTAAACCCCAATACGCCCAGATGGGTGAATCAGGCAAATCAAAATGAACGTCCTTTTAATTATGAGGATAGTGTGCAGTTTGAAAATAATTTTTCTGTCTATTTTCAGGATAATATCAGAGGCAGGCTGTTTACCAAACGGTTTAACCTGGGTGCCGGTTTCAGGCTAAATACTCAGAACAACAGACTGATGCCCCAGCCCAGGATTTCTTTTAACTATACGATCAATAAAAACCTGAGCATAAGCAGCGCTTATGGCATAACATATAAAGCCCCCTCTTTAGCACACCTGTATCCTTCACCTACCTATTTTGATATACCTTTGTTAAACCTGTACACCGGTTATATAAAAAGCAGCTTATACCTGGTATACACTCAAAAGGTACCGGCAGAGAACAGAAGCCTGAAAAATGCGGTCACTTATCAGTTTGAGCAGGGTATTAACTATACGTCTTCCAAAATTGGTACCGCCTCTGTTTTTGCTTATTACAAGGATAATAAGGATGGGTTCAATACCTTCAATGAATTTATACCTGTTACAGTACCCATTTATGATTATAAGATAAATGCAGACAGTACGCTGACCTATTTTCCAACCGGGGCATCCGGTAAAATTTGGGACCTGAGCAGAACCCGGATGAATAACGGGTTACACTCTGTTGATTATGGGATTCAGTTCTCATTTCAATCCAAAATCATTCCTGTCATTGCTACTTCCCTCTCAGTGAATGGCGGATATACGGTTTCTGAGTATAAAGACGGGAATCCTACTGTCACGCAGGTAGCTTCTGATGCGGCTTATGCCCGTTATGGAGCCGTGTATGTTACATATCTGAGTAAACAAAAGGTGTCCCGCAGTTCGGTAATCAATTTTGGTTCAGTTACACATATTCCCCGTATTGGTTTTGTTGTAAGTATTATAGCTGATTATCAGCCATTATTAAAAGGTCGATGGGATGCGCAAAATATTTATCCTGTTGGATATACTTTATATACCGGGGAATACATTCCATTGACGCCCGAAGAGGCACGTAGTGATGATTTTATTTATTTAAGAAAGGATGCGGAGAAGGATGATGCAGAAAAAAATATTATTCCCTCAAAAGGTTTCTGGACTTTTAATATGCGGGTGGCTAAAGAAATAAATAAAAAAATAAGGCTGTCTGTAAGCGCTTTCAATGTATTGAATATGAAACCGAAAGCGTATAAAATTTCAAACGGCGAAGGCGCACAGACCGTAGGATTGTATAATTATATACCGGTAAGCATAACGATTGGAGGCAGTTTGCAATTGTAATAACTACACATAATATAAAACATGAAAAAGCAACTATTGTTATTCAGCATTTTAATTGCGGCAGTTTTTTTTAGCTGCCGGAAATCGGATATTGATACAGTGAAGGCTGTATCGTTAAGTGTTCAGATAGAATACACCACTGAGGACAGTGCATTCGGGTTATCAAAAGCAGATATCCCGGTAAAAATAACCAACCTGGTGAATGGCCAGGAAAATACGGCCACTACCAATGCTGACGGGATCGCCATATTTGAAAGTGTTTCTCCGGGCAATTACACGGTTTCGGCTTCAAAAAATTACACGGCAGAGGAATTTTATGCCGCCACCAGCATACCTGTTGCATCTAACGTGGCTTACAATGCCACGGCAACACAGGCAGTGAACGAAAATGCGAATATTAAGCTAACCCTGCAAAGCGGTAAGATCGGGGATCTGGTATTTAAGCAGATTTATTATGCAGGGTCTAATACGAAAACAGGAGCAAGTTTCAGAGATGAATTTGTTGAGATCTACAATAATTCCAATCAAACCATTTATTTAGATAGTTTATATTTTGGGAATACCTGGCAGTCGAATACTAAAATAAGCGCAGGCGGTGTGCCTTTAGATTGGAGCACTTCTCCGGGGATGCCGGCAAATATTGGTGATCCTAATAAGGATTATATATATGCAAGATATTTATTTATGATACCGGGCAACGGAAAAGAACATCCGCTGGAACCTGGTAAGAGCATGATTATTGCTCAGACAGCAGTTAACCATACAGCTCCCTATGCTATCTATGACACAACAAACGGAGTTCCGGTTATGCAGAATATTATCGATCCTTCTTTATCTGTAGATTTGAGTAAAGCTGATTTTGAAATAAACCTGATAAAATATCTAAATGATATTACGCCTTATAAATGGGATGTGGATAATCCAAATGTTAAAAATGTTGATGTAGTTCATGTGCGCCAGGGTAATGACTGGGTGATGGATGCCAGCGGCAGAGAAGATTTTTTTATGTTTAAAACAAAAACACCATTTCCTGTTAATGAATGGCCCCGATACTCAGTGCCTGGTTCTCCTGCCAGCTTTTGTGCTCAGGTCAAGGTTGCGGATATTATAGATGCAGTTGAAATTTTAACGCCATTGGAAACAAATCGGGTACCAAAACGATTCCCTGTTTCTTTAGATGTATCAGGCACGTTTGTAACCGGAGGACAATACTCCTCCCAGTCTCTGATCAGGAAAACAGTGAAAATAGTAGAAGGCAGAAGGATTTTACAGGACACCAACAACTCTTCCAATGATTTTGAAACAAAAACAAAGGCAGATCCTTCTAAAACCGATGCGTCTTTTGAGAAATAGTATTGATGCGGCGATTCACTAAAATATACCTGTTTGCAAGCTTGTGTCTGTGCATGAATAGCCTTCATGCACAGGTACCTGTATTGGCGGATACTTTGTCATCTGTCAGCCCTGATTTTTATAAAGTCCTGCAAACAGAACGTAGCAAGCGGCTGAAGTCGGACAGTCTCTATATAAACACTTACCGGCAGCAACAAATACAGTTTATGCAAAGCAGCCTTACGCAATTAGTTGCGGATACACTACCGCAGGCTGCTATGTTGGAATTGGGCTATACCAACCAAAACAGGAATTTTAAGCTCCCTGTAACTGCCTGCAAAACCCAGAACGTGGTGCTTTATACCGAAGGGTTTACAACGCTTGGCAAAGCTAAAATAATGGGTAAGTTTTATTTTGATAAAATATGGGAAGACAGCCTTGCTAATAATTTAAGCGGCAACCTGCAAAACGGGGAGCCATATACGCATTTTGCAACGAAAGCCGGTAATTATGAACGGCAAAACCTGAATTTTGAAGCGGGAATCAGTTACCCGGTTATAAAACATTTATACATCACATCACTGCTTAACTACGATTACCATTGGTCAACAGGGTCAATTGATCCGCGGCCTGACAGCAAGCTCTTTCATCTGGAATATACTCCCGGTATAACTCTTCAAATCAGGAATATAACTTTCGGAGCAACGTATAGTTTGGGAAAAAGGGATGGCATGTATGATATTGTTTATAAAAATGAAATGTTCCGCACCAGTCAGCAATATCCTGAAAGACGGTTATATATTAATGACGGATACGGCTATATTGCCCAGTACACATCACAGGCATATTCGCGATCGGAAGACAGGATAGATGCCTGGGGCGTCAGCTTTGCCACAAAAACCGGAGCCTGGAATGTTAAAGCAAATTATTCTAGCAGTTTTGCGGCCAGAAAGAATTTCAACCTGCGGAATGCAGCTGATACCATTCCTTCAGGGGGTGATTTTGATGATGTAGTCAATAATTATATAAAAGAACTCGTGCATAGCAGCTATGACCTGACCATACAAAAACTGGCTGCTATTATTTATACGGATAATGATGCCTCTTCTCATCAGATATCATTGAATGGTATTATAAATGAAGGTACAGGCGTACTTATGTCTTCGTCAAACGGCGCCAGCTATTTATTTGATGAACATATTGCAGGGATTCAATATTTATTTACTTTAAAAAAAGAAAAAAAAGCAAGCACTGAAATGGGCATAGACGGCGGGTTACAGCATTTTACCAAAAAAGATTTTTTAGCCGCTCATTTTTATGAAAATACGGTTGCTGATGTGTCTGTATATGCCGGGAAGTATTTTTACAGGAATAACCAGCTATTTAAAATAACCATCAAACCCGGTTTTACTAAACCGTTGGTAAATGATTTATCGGTAGCAGCTACACAGGTAAATACTTTTACAAAAAATGTTGTTTATCCTGAGTACGATTACAGGGGCTCAACTTTTTTTAATGGTCAATTGGGCTTTTTATATTATACGCCCTCTATGCTAGGAATAACAGGTTCCGCCGTTTCGCTTAATGCAGGCTTTTTACAGAAAATAAAAGATAGTGATATGGATAGAAAACTTCTACAGCAACCCGCGAGCGGCAAAAATCAATTCAATATTTCTTTAGGATTTCAGATATTTTTGTAGCCCTATGCGTAAAACTTCTATAGTCATTGCTATTATTGTGGTATTGGGCATGATGTCTTTTTCATATACCAACCATTCTGCACAGGTATCTAAACACTACGCTGATTCGCTGAGAAATTTATATAGCCGCCCTGTGAGCCAATGGCCTGAACCTGCTATCGATCCGGGTGTTACCTGGTATGAAATGGGGGTTATTCCCAAAGATACTACCTGGATGCTGGTAGAGAATGACCCTGTTACCCGGCTGGGTATGTTCCTTTTTTTTGATCCCCGTCTTTCCGGTTCCAGCCAGATCTCCTGCAGCAGTTGTCACGATCCTGACCTGGCATGGCAGGATGGGAGAGTAGTGGCTTTAGGCAATGATCACCTGCAGGGGAGCCGCAATACGCAAAGCCTTTTAAACGTGTATATCTATCCCAAATTATTCTGGGATGGCCGGGCAAATGATTTTGAATCACAAATGGTAGCGCCTTTAAGCGCCCACCACGAAATGAATATGGACGTGCCCTTACTTCCTGAAAAGCTTGCCGGAATAAAGGGCTATGACAGCTTATTTATAAAAGCTTTTGGTTCAGAGAAAAGGAGCTTTGACAAAATTTCAAAAGCCCTGGCTGCATTTCAGAAAACCATCCGCAGCCGGGGTACCCGTTTCGATAAATTTATGAGCGGTGATTATAAAGCGTTTAATG